>CAZTPA010000001.1:0-151934 GCA_964614525.1 uncultured Bacteroidales bacterium
AAGCACACCTGATGTTGGTGTTATCATATTTGTAAAACCATCTCCAAACTGAAATGCGACAACAGTAGCCTGTCTTGATATTCCGATTAGATCACTAAAAGGAGCCATAATAGGCATCGTTATGGCAGCTTTAGCCGATCCTGAAGGAATAACAACATTTATGATTGTTTGAATGACATACATAACACCAATGGAAGCTATTTCACCAAAATTGCCCATAGCTTTAGATAATCCATAAAGAATTGAATCAATAATACCGCCATCTGTAAGCACAACGATAATTCCACCGGCAAGACCAACAATAATAGCTGCAGACATAATATCCTTCACTCCGGCAAGAAATAGTTTAGCTATCTCATCAGCGGATTTATTAATTGCAATGCCTGAGAGAATTCCCATTGCCATAAAAAGAGTTGCTATCTCCATTACATACCAAGCATAGCCCATTACTCCAATAATTAAAAAGATTATTGTATAGGCAAGCAAAAGCAGAACAAAATAATGCACTGATTTTCTAAGTGAAAGAAACCCAAATATAGCAAAAAGTCCGGTAAAAACTGGGATAATCATAGCCGTAGTTGTTGCATTTCCAACAGTAAGAGTAGTATAAGGATAATAGTAAGAAAAAATTACTAAAGCAATAATCGTAATAGCATAAACAAACCATGCAATTTTAGGAGTATAATATTCTATTTTTTCAGCTTCATTTGCCTCTTTTTGCCTCCAGTATTCATCTTCTTCATAAACAATCGATGCTTTAGGATTTTTCTTAATTTTATTAGCATAACGAAGTACAAAGATAATCCCCACTATCATAATAATAATAAATGTTACCATCCTGTATTCTATACCTGAGAAAAGCGGGATATCAGCCAATCCCTGAGCTATTCCAATCGTAAATGGATTCAATATAGCGCCTGCAAATCCCAAATGCGCGGCAACATAAACCAAACAAACTCCTACTATACTATCATATCCCATAGAAATTGCCAGCGGCACCAGTATTATCACAAAAGCAATAGTTTCTTCACTCATTCCGAAAATAGCTCCAAACAATCCGAACATTATCATTATTAAAACCATAACAACATTATTGACGCCGAGCTTTTTCATGATAAAATTCTTTTCCAGCCGTCGGGTAAATTTCAAAAAAGCAATGATGGCAACGTCAATTGCTTTGCTGTAATTCATAATCCAAAAAGCTCCACCTATCATCAAAATGAAAATAATAATATTGCTTTGCTTAACAAATCCTTTAAACAGCGCAGAGAATACATGCCAGGTTTGGTATGTAGACGGACTTTCCGGTGCATGCTCTTCCGGTAGATTATCTTCATAATAAAAAACCATCAATTCAGTTTCCTTCCCGCCTATTTCCCTGGTTTCTTTAACATATTTTCCCGGTGGAATTACCCAAGTAAGAATTGCTGCAAAAACAATTATTCCAAAAACTATTACATAAGTGTGTGGTATTTTTTTTAACATATATCTGGTATTAGAGTTTTTTTATTCAATTATAAACTTTTCACCGGGCAAATAAATATCAAGTATAATATTTTTTGCACCTAATTTTTCAGACTTTTCAGATTTTTGCTTATCCTTATTTTTAAAAACAATTACCTGAGACTTTCCAAGCACTTCTGCATGATTTCCTTTGACTAAAAGTGCTGTTGATTCATCAATGCCTACTCCTATCAAATCAGGATGCTCAACAATAAGGCTCAATAAACGATTATAACGGCTTCTCCATATAAAATGCTGATCAACAATTGCATTTTTCAAGAGTCCTAATCCTTTTTTTATCTCAATATTATCAGACTCAATTACTCGTGAAGTAGGTCTGTATTCCGGATACCTTTTCTCATCTCCGGTAATCATAATTTCACTCATAACAGCTGCACCGGCGCTTGTACCACCAATCATTGCTCCATTTTCATATGCAGAATGAATAGCTTTTTCAATCTCTGTATCTTCAACAATTTCCATAAATCTGTTTTGATTGCCACCAGAGATATAAATTACTGAAGCTCTTTTTAATGAATCAATTTTATCATCATTATTATCATCACTGTCTGAGGAAAAATTAAATCCTACAACACTTTCTATGCCCAATCTGTCAAACTGAGTTTTAGCATAATATATTGCAGAATCAGGCTCTTCACTTGACATTGGCAAAATAATAACATATCCATCGTCTGTTAATTTTGCTTCATCAAACATTCTTTGCATTAAACTGTCAGAACGATGCCCGCCTCCAATAATAAATAGTTTGCCTGTTGACTTGCTATTATGGTTTACAGGTTCATTTGTAGAACAGGCAAAGCATAGCGGCATAAATGCAACTAAAAACAATAATAATCTGATTTTTCTCATCATTTATCCTTTTTTTTCCTATACAATTATATAAAAAAGCTGTTAAAGAATCCCTTAACAGCTTTATATAAAAACACAACTATTTATCTCCGCCGGTTTCGTAAACATGAATATTGGTTAAAGCTATTGACCACAAATCCGTTGAGTCATAATGTCGAAATGCTATATAAATTTTTTCTCCTGCAAATTGATTTAAATCAACACTTCTCAGAACCCAAACCCAATTTTCCATATCTTCAGTTAGTCTTTCCTCAAAAACAATTTCAAAATCCTCAACATCTGTTCCGGTTGTGGAAACCATTACTGCATATTTCTCTGTTCTGTATTCAGGACCGTTAGCACGAGGTGTTACTTCATACTCAAGATTTGCACCTGCCGCATCAGACATGTCTATTTCCGGTGTAATAATCCAGTTATCAGGCGTCAAAGCGGTGCCTTCAGACTCATACCAAGAATCTGAAAGAATATAATATTCTCCTTCTGTGGTATCCCAATACCAATTATGGTCATCACCATCAAGATCAATCAAGGTCCATCCTTCAGGAGGAAAATTCGTTTCAAGGTCAGGATCATCAAATCCTTCATACAAAAGAGTTGAAACAAGTGTTAGCCGTTCTGTTTTTTCGAGAGAATTATAATGAAGTTCTTTCTCAGGAGTAACCGTAAGAGTAACTTCGAATAATCCATCTTCATCATATATATGCACAGGGTTTTCTTCAGTAGAGGTTTCTCCGTCACCAAAATCCCAATGATATCCAGCTGCATTAATGGAAGTATTTGTAAAACTAACTTCATAATTTATCAATCCGGTTTCAGGATTGGTAACTGATTCAAATTCATACGTAAAATCAGCCTGGGTGCTTGCTTCCGGAATACTAAGTTCTTCTTCGCATGATGATAACGTAAAGAAAAAAATGCTAATAATAATTATTATTCCGGGATTAAATATTTTATTTTTCATTGTTTTCCTAATTTTAAGGTTAATAAAAAATTAATAACCATCATTTTGATACATATCTTCATGACTATTTGTTAGAAGTTCATTCAAAGGAATGGGAAAAAGTGTTTGATTAATATTAGTAACATTGTCAAGCACTTCCAAAGCTCTGCCGGTTCGAACAAGATCAAACCATCTATGACCTTCAAAAGCAAATTCCTTTAATCTTTGTTCTTCAATTTCAGCTATTAAAGTATTAAAGTTGGTGCTTGTAGTTGGTATTAAGTTAGCTCTTTCTCTAATTTCATTTATATCACTTTGCACAAGGTCCTCTTCTATTTCCATAATGGCATTTGCTTCAGCTCTGATAAGGTACATTTCAGCCAGTCTGAAAACATAAACATTATCAGTTCCCTGCTCAATATCATTATATTTTACGGAATACAAATCACTGCCTTCCACATTAATTGAGATATCTCTTCTCAGATCATCTTCATCATAAGAATCAAAGAAATCTTCTGTTGGAGCAAACTCATGTCTGCCACTCAAAGCCGTAGGAAAGAAATACTCAGCAAGTCTGTTCCTGTCTTGTTCACTAAAATCAATTTCAAAAATTGATTCACTATTGTTGCTTCCATCAAAAAGCTTTGCATAATCAGTTTCAATTTCAAGATTAAAATCACTTATAACAGAGCTTGCATCATTCACTGCATCAATAAGATATGATTGTTGATTTGAAATGAAATAATAATAGAGATTAGCTCTTGCTCGAAGTGCTAAAACAGCAGCTTTGGAAGCTTTTCCCCTAACAATATCAGAACTAATATTTTCTTCAGCAAAGTTAAGATCAGAAAAAATTTGATCATAAACTGCTTCTTCTGATCTGCGAGGAATATTAAGGTCATCTTCATCGGCAGTTACAGAGGCTGTTCTGATTGGCACAGGGCCAAACAGTTTTACTAAATCATAATGACACAAGGCTCTTAAAAAATACATTTCAGCAAGAACAATATTAATTTCCTCATCGCTCATATCATCTACAGACGGCAGTTGTTCCACAACGTTATTAATCCTGTTAAGAGCATTATAAATGCTACTCCACATTCCTTCAACAATAACATTATCGGCCAGAATAGAATTATTATCTATTTGATTATATCCTGCTGTAGTTCCTGTCCAAGCCAAAGCATCGGCACTCAGGTCGCCAACAACCAGATAATTACGCCCATAATAACCGGCAGATTGGAATGCGTCATAACAACCGTTTACAGCACGTTCAACATCATTTTTATTGTTTATTGCTTCGTCAGCGGGTATGCTATGCAAAGGGTCAACATCAAGTACATCACATGATGTTAAAGCTATTAAGCTTATTATTGTTAGATATATAAAGTTTTTCATGCTTACGAATTTTAAAAAGTTTACAATCCAAGATTAATACCAATAGAAAAAGTTCGCACTTGTGGATGAGTAAAAAAGTCAGTTCCCATCACAACATTTCCGGGTCCGGAATAATTAACTTCCGGATCCATTCCACTATAATTTGTGAAAGTCCACAAATTTTGTCCGGTAATAAAAACTCTGGCATTTCTCAGCCCAATTCTATCAATATATTTTTTATTTATATTGTATGATAACGCAACATTTTTAACTCTCAGGTATGAACCATCTTCAACAAACCTGGAAGAAATACGATTATTATTATTAGGGTCATTTTCCGTAGCTCTTGGTATGTCTGTTTCATCACCCGGTTCACGCCAACGGTCTAATACTGCAACAGTTTGGTTGTCTGAGCCTTTCATTGATTCAATATAAATTCTGGTGCCATTAAAAATGTCATTTCCATAAGAATACTGCAAAAATATGCTGAGTTCAAAATTTTTATAGTAGAAATTATTCGAGAATCCTCCAAAAAAATCAGGATTCGGATCTCCAATTTTAACTCTGTCATCTGCGTTAATTTCTCCGTCATTATTCACATCATCAAATACAATATCTCCTGTTGAGGGATCAACACCAAGACTTCTATATCCGTAAAATATGCCGATTGGCTCACCAATTCTAACGCTATTACTTCCTCTGCCAAGATTATCAAGAGGTTGATCATTGTATAAAGAAAGAACTTTATTTCTGTTTCGGCTAATATTAAAAACCGACACCCACTCAAAATCATTTCTTGAAATGTTAACAGTATTCAAAGTTACTTCAATACCTTTATTTTCCAATTCACCAATATTTGAAGTTATACTGTAATAACCTGAAGTCATAGATATCGGTCTGTTAAAAAGTAAATCTTTTGTATGATTATTATAGTAATCAAAGATTAATTCAATACGATCATCATAAAGGCCAATATCAAAACCAATATTATATTGGTAAGTTGTTTCCCATTTTAAATCAGGGTTTGGCAAAGCGATAGGATAAATTCCTGAAGATCCCAAATAATTAGCACCACCGCCATAAAGCGACAGATATGCAAAATCAGGAATTCCGTCATTACCTGTTACCCCATATCCACCTCTAATCTTGAATTCATTAATCGGAGTATTTAGGTTTTTAAAAAAGTCCTCTTCAGTTACTCTCCATGCTAATGATGCAGCAGGGAAAAAACCATATTTATAATTATCTCCAAATCTTGAAGAACCGTCATATCTTGCAGAAGCTGACAATATATATTTAAAATCATAATTATATTTTACTTGTCCGAAATAAGAATTCAAACCCCTGTTCACGCCTCTGGAGTCAGCGTCAGTTATAGTCCCTGCTTCACTAAGATATTGAAAATATTCATTAGGAAAATCTACGCCTCTGATAAATTGATTACGTCTTTGAAATTGTTCAAATGAATATCCCACAAGAGCTTCTACATTATGTACATCAAGAAAATCATCAACGTATCTAAGCACATTATTTGAAACGATATTCAACACATTACTTTGGGCAGAAATGCCTATACCGTTTGATCTTGCACCTTGTCTGGTTGTCACAGGATCATAACTATGTTCTCTTAAACTCAGATAATCATAACCCCATTTAGTATTAAAATTAAACTTTTCAAAAAACTTATAATCTCCAAAGACATTACCAATAGTTCGATATGAGTGCGCTTCGTTAATAGCTTCTAAACCAATTGCAACAGGATTTGCAAAAGGAGCATCTTCATTATAAGAACCATCTTCATTATATACCGGATAAATTGAAGGATTTGCTATTGCATTTGACAAAGGAGCATTCAGAGATTGGTCGCCTTCTACTCTATTATTCAGAGCATAACTTACACCTAAATTGGCACCCATTTTAAAGTTCTTATTTACTTTATGATCAACATTAACTCTTCCATTAAGTCTTTCATAAGATGTGCCTATTAAAACTCCTTCCTGCAAGAAATAATTTCCGGACACAAAAAACTGAGTGTTTTCATCACCACCCCTGGAAGAAAGTTCATAATTAGCCATAGGTGCAGGTTTTAAAACCTCATCGAGCCAGTCGGTATTTACCATATCTGCCGGATTATCCGGGCTTGTTCCCTTAAGTTCATGCCATTGTTCAGCATTAAGCATTTCCAGCTTATTTTCTATGTCCTGCATACCATAACTGGCATTAAAATCAATATTTGTTTTTTGTTTTGATCCTTTTTTTGTGGTAATAAGGATAACTCCATTTGTAGCTCTTGCACCATATATAGCAGAAGCAGAAGCATCTTTAAGGACGGTGACTGTTTCGATGTCATTTGGATTAATATCTGATAAAGCATCTATTTGCTGTCCCGAGAAACCAACCTGACCATAACTTCCTGTTGTTATGGGAATACCATCAACAACATATAAGGGTTCATTGCCTGCTGACAAGGAGCTATTACCACGGATTCTCACAGAGTTGGCAGCTCCGGGTGTCCCTGAGCTTTGAGTAATTTGCAGTCCTGCAGAACGTCCTTGCAATACACCATCTAATGTGCGGACAGGAATATCACGCATTTGCTTTTCACTAACAACTCCAAGAGAACCGGATATTAAACGACTTGATTCCGTTCCATACCCAACAACAACAACCTCTCCAAGGCTTTCAACATCCATTAGCATAGCCACATTAATATTAGAATTTCCTTCTATAGGAATTTCCTCAGTAATCATTCCAACATAAGAAAATACCAGCGTATCATTTGGATTGGCCTCTATACTATAATGGCCGTCAATATCGGTTATAGTTCCACTACTTGAGTTTTTAACTAACACCGACACACCGGGAAGTGTGATATTATCTTCCATTAATGAGGTAACTACTCCACTAATCTCAATTTTTTGGGCAAAAAGACTACCTGAAACCAAGATTAGAAATAATAGTATAAATTTTTTTCTCATAAATATTTGATTTTATTATTAATAAAAAATTATATATCAAGCATCTTTTAGTGCAGAAACAAATTTATATATTTTTTAATGAAAAATATCATGTGCCTGTAAAAATATCACTGAATGTTGATAAGCTTCTTTTAGCAAAAAAATAATATTTTCTTAATGACAAGTATCTGGGGCAAGCTAAACAAGTTCACTATCAGCTTCTCATTTTATATTATCGTTAGAAAATTGCAAGAAACTCTTTGATTCTTTCAAAAAATATTATTTACTTTAGAACAAATTAAATTAAGGGCATTTATATAAAAAGTTTTATTAACATTATTGCAAATAATAAGAGGCAAATAACAATGCAAAGTACACAACAAACAAAAAGAAATTTCACTTCACTTGAGGAGGCATCAAAGCGCATAAAAGAGCTTGAGGAAGACTTATCTGTATACAAATACTCTGAAATAGCTTTAAAAGAAAGTGAGTTGCGTTTTGAGTTATTAGCTGAAATTGCGCCTGTTGGAATATTTAGAACTGATTCCAAAGGCTTAACAAACTACGTAAATCCATACTGGTGTAGAATTTCAGGTATAAGTGCGCGAGAAGCAATGAAAAATGGTTGGCTTAAAGCTGTTCATCCTGAAGACAGGGAAAAACTAAGTGATATCTGGAAGCAAACAACTGAATATAAAGAACAATCAACTGCTCAATATCGTTTTCTACATGAAAATGGAAGCATAGCGTGGGTAATAGGTAAAGCTATTCCTGTCAGAGATAATGTTGGAAATATTTCCGGATATATCGGCACTATAACAGATATTACAAGACTAAAAAATGCTGAAGAAAATCTAAATAAAAAATTAAAGTTTGAGATTATTTTATCTAAAATTTCTTCAATGTTTATTAATGTTAATCATAAAAATATTGACAAAAGCATAAATGCCGCACTCGAAATGATTGGCAATTATGTGGGTACAGATAGGAGTTATGTGTTTATGACTTCTGATGACGGGACAGTTCTTAACAACACTCACGAATGGTGTCGCAAGGGCATTCCTTCTGAAATAGAAAATTTGCAAAACATTGGTATTAATGAATATTCATGGTGGATAAATAAATTAAAAATGTCTCATATTATTCAAGTAGATAATGTTTCGCAAATGCCGGATTCAGCAAAAAAAGAAAGACTTATGCTTGAAGAACAAGGCATTAAATCATTATTGGCATTACCAATGGATACAGATAATAGTTTGTTTGGCTTTTTAGGTTTTGATTCCGTCAAGAAAGCCAAAACCTGGAAGAACGAGGAAACTGTGATGCTGAAAGTTTTGGCAGAGATTTTCGTAAATGCTTTTAAGAGAGTAAATGCAGAGAAGCAGATTCGAAGAAGTGAAGAACGCAACAGGGCTATTGTTTCATTATTGCCGGATATGTTTTTTCGATTAAATAAACAAGGGGTGTTTCTAGATTGTTCTAATCATAATCATGAAGAATTTTATCTTCCGCTGAAAGAATTTCTTGGTAAAAAGATAACTGATGTTCTACCTGAAACCATTGCAAATATGGCGATGACAAATATTGAAAACGCATTTTCAAGCGGAGAAATACAAATTTTTCATTATCCACTGAGTATTAAACAGGAAGAGTTTTGGTACGAAGCAAGAATGATTCCGGCGGGACAAGAAGAGGTGTTAATAATTGTCAGAGATATCACTGCCAGCAGAAAGCAACAAAGAATACTGGAACAAAAAAATGAAGAGTTAGAAAAGTATGCATATACTGTGTCACATGACTTAAAAAGTCCTTTGGTTACAATAAAAGGTTTTTCACTTCTACTTCTTGAGGATATTAAGCAACTGCAGGATACAAAAATGCAAACTGACATCAAAAGAATTATCAATGCAACTAATAAAATGGCGAAAATGCTTGAGGAATTATTGGAAATTTCACGTGCCGGTAAAATAACCAATACTCCTCAAAAAGTTCATTTAGCAGTACTGGTATCTGAAGTGCTTGATTTGCTCGCAATACCAATAAGTGAAAGCAATGCAAATGTTATTGTTCATAAAAACCTGCCTGTAGTTAATACCGACAAAAACAGAGTAAAAGAAGTACTTCAAAATCTTATTGAAAATGCACTTAAATTTTCAACAAATGTAACAAAACCAATAATTGAAATAGGAGTTAAAAAAATTGAGAATAAAAGAGTTATTTTTGTTAAAGATAACGGGATAGGCATTGCGCCTGAATATCATGATAAAATATTTGGCTTGTTTTCAAAGCTGAACCCTAATATCAAAGGTTCAGGCATTGGCTTACCCCTTTCAAAAAGAATAATTGAATCTCTAAATGGTGAAATTTGGGTTGAATCAGAAGGAAAAAATAAGGGAGCTACATTCTGTTTTATAGTTTCAGGCAAATAATTTATATAAGTAAACTTTATTATGTATAAAACGGATAATAACATAAAAGCAATGACAATATTAATGATTGAGGATGACATTGATCATGCGGAATTAACCAAGAGAATACTTAAAAATAATTTTAAGAATTTAAATTATATTCATTTTAAAAACGGAGAAGATGCATTGTCGTTTTTGCAAAAAAATGAAAAAGAAGCAAATGCATTGCCGGATGTAATATTGTTGGACTTGCGTTTGCCGGGAATGGATGGTACTGAAGTATTAAAACAAATAAAGCAATCCGACTCATTATCAAATATTCCTTTAATGATTTTAAGTACTTCGGAATTTGATCATGATAAAAAGTTGACAAAAAAATATAAAGCGGATTACTATTTCATAAAGCCACTGAATCTAAAAGAGTTTTCGAAAGTATTAAGCAGATTTTTCCCGGAAATATAACTAATCGTACAAGCGTACGTATTCATAGGTGTTTCCCTGCAGCTCAATAAATTTTATAAAATCACTATACTTAATTACCAATGAGGCGGTATTTTCATTTGGATGAAAACTGATTTTTTCGCTATTTCTTAAATTTTCATCCAAAAACAAGTGAACATGCGTATTTTCATCATTAATTAAGCCAAAAGGACTAACAGAGCCCGGTTTGATTCCAAGATATTTTTCCATTCTTTTTTCTGAAGCAAAGCTCAATTTCCCCTGTTTCAATTTCTGTTCGAGATTTCTGATATCGAGAATCCTGGTATGCTCAAGAATAACCAAAAAATGCTTATTCCCTTTATGATTTCTAAAAAACAGATTTTTACAATGCGTAGCCTCTAAATCTTTCCAGTATTTCGCGGCTATTTCAACAGTTGGAGCCGGCGGGTGCTCATAATATTCAAATTCAATATTATTATTATTCAAAAACTCATAAAGCTTAGGTTCTCCATTCATAACTATTCTAACAATTAAGTTTATCAAATTACAAAAATATGGAAAACTGATAAAAAACGGACATAAAAAACAAACCGGATAAGTTCAGTTATTAGATATGAACTTATCCGGTTAATTGATTTATTTTAAAAAATTATTCAGCTCGCATGCTCATTATATCCCTGTCAAAAATATAAATATTTTTATCGCCCATCATTTTAAGTTTATCAATGATATTTTGAACTGAAGCTTCTTCTTCCATTTGTTCGTCAACAAACCATTGCAACCATTTATTAGTAGCGAAATCTTTCTCATTAAGGGTGAGGTCAACAATTTCATGAATAGACTCTGTCACCATAATTTCATGATCCAGTGATGCATCAAATGCTTCTTTAACACCGGCAAAATCTTTTGGTGGTTTTTCAACTTTAGGAATTATCGCTTTGCCACCTCTTTCATTAATAAAGCGAACAAATTTCATCATATGCACTCGTTCTTCTTCTGCCTGAGCATAAAACCAATTAGCAATACCTTCATAACCTTCTGCATCGGCCCATGAAGCCATTGCCAGATACAATTGAGAAGCATAAGCTTCCTTGCTTAGTTGTTCGTTCAAACTATCTTCGATTTTCTTTTTCAACATAATTGCTGTTTTTATAGGTTAATAATTTGTTTTATTTGAAAGGAAAAAATTGTTTACCAAAAATAAGTTAGATTAATTATCAAACTACACTGAGGTCAAAATGTTCATTTTTGAAGAAAAATTATTGATTCAGAGCTTCAGCTCCACTAACTATCTCAACAATTTCTCGTGTAATAGTAGCTTGGCGGGCTTTATTATAAGTAATTGATAATTCTTTCAAAACTTCGGCAGCATTATCTGTTGCTTTATGCATTGCAGTCATTCTTGCTCCTTGCTCGCTGGCGTATGAATCTAAAACTGTCCGATAAAAAATAGTTTTAATAGTTTTAGGTATAAGTTCATTTAAAACCTCCTTATCAGTAGGTTCCATAATAATATCATCTATCTGGGCTTGTGAAATAACACTTTCAGGAGAAGCTGTTTTTTTGTTTACATTATTTAAAGGTAAAAACTGTTCGCAAACAACTTCCTGAACAGCTGCATTTTTAAATCTGTTAAAAATCATATCTATTTTATCAAACTCTCCTTCTACAAATAAGCTCATTAATCTTTCAGATAATTTAAGGCTATTACTGTAAATATTATCCGTAAAAAGATCAACATTTGTTTCATAAATATCAACATCTCTTTTCTTAAAAAAATCATAAGCCTTCTTACCAATAATAAAAAGCTTTATTCGAGATTTTTTATCAGATTCCTGAATATATTTTAATGCTCTTTTTAAAACAAAAGAATTATAAGGTCCACATAAACCTTTGTTAGCAGTAAAAACTATTAACAACTTATTTTCTACAGGCCTTACTTCATTATATGGACTTTTTTGGTCATCTATTTTTCTTCTTTTAAGAATATCCAGCATATCCTGCAGTCTTTTGGCATAAGGCCTAAGACTTAAAATAGAATTTTGCGCTTTTCTAAGCTTAGAAGCAGATACCATTTTCATTGCACTGGTAATCTGCTTTGTAGATTTTACAGATGCTATCCTAACGCGTATTTCTTTTAAGTTAGCCATATTGGCAAAATGATTTATTTAAACTATTCTTTTAATTTTTCAAATTTTGTTGATATCGCAGCCGCTGTTTCTTCCATAATCTTAATAGATTTATCGCTAAGATTACCGGCCCTAAGGTCATCCAGAACATCTCTGTGATTTGCTTTCATATAATCAAGGAATTCCTGTTCGAATTCCGCGACTTTATTAAGAGGCACTTTTCTTAATAAACCTCTGGTACCACAAAATATTATCGCAATTTGTTCTTCAACTGGAACAGGAGAATACTGTCCCTGCTTAAGAATCTCAACATTTCTTGCTCCTTTATCCAGTACTGCTTTTGTTGTTGCATCAAGATCAGAACCAAATTTAGAAAAAGCTTCAAGCTCTCTGTATTGCGCCTGATCGAGTTTCAGGGTACCGGCAATCTTTTTCATAGATTTCAATTGGGCATTTCCACCCACTCGAGAAACAGAAATACCAACATTAATCGCCGGCCTTACACCTGCATTAAAAAGTGCAGATTCCAGAAATATTTGACCGTCGGTAATAGAGATCACATTTGTAGGGATATAAGCAGACACATCACCGGCCTGAGTTTCAACAATTGGCAGAGCAGTTAGAGAGCCTCCACCCTTTATCAGGTGCTGAATACTTTCAGGCACATCATTCATTTGCTTAGCAATTTCATCTGATTTAATAATCTTTGCTGCACGTTCAAGTAGTCTGGAGTGAAGATAAAAAACATCACCGGGGTATGCCTCTCTACCCGGAGGTCTTCTAAGCAATAGTGAAACTTCTCTGTATGAAACTGCTTGTTTGGACAAATCATCATAAACCACAAGAGCAGGTCTTCCTGTATCTCTAAAATACTCACCAATTGCGGCACCCGCAAAAGGAGCAAAAAACTGCATTGCAGCAGGATCACTGGCAGTTGCCGAAACAACAACTGTATATTTCATTGCACCGTGTTCCTTAAGCTTATTTACTATATTTGCAACTGTTGAACCTTTCTGACCTATGGCAACATAAATACAAAAAACAGCTTCTCCTTTATCATAAAACTCTTTTTGATTAATAATTGTATCAATAGCAATGGCTGTTTTCCCGGTTTGTCTGTCACCAATAATTAGCTCTCTTTGTCCCCTGCCAATAGGAATCATAGAGTCAATTGCTTTAATACCTGATTGAAGGGGCTCATTAACAGGTTGTCTAAAAATAACACCTGGGGCTTTTCGTTCAAGTGGCATTTCAAAAAGTTCGCCACCAATAGGGCCTTCGCCATCAATTGGATTCCCAAGCGTATCAATTACCCTTCCGATAATTTGCTCACCAACTTTAATCGAAGCAATTCTCTTAGACCTTTTGACAATACTACCTTCTTTGATACCAAAGGATTCACCGAAAAGAACTACTCCTACATTATCTTCCTCAAGATTTAATGCAACTCCTTGTAAACCTTCCTCATTAAAATCAATTAATTCACCGGCCTGCACATTATTAAGACCATATACACGTGCTATTCCGTCTCCGATTTGTAATATTGTCCCAACTTCTTCAAGATCAACTTCCTTGTTAAAACCGGCCATTTCCTGACGCAAAATTGCAGAAATTTCCGAGGGTTTAATTTCAGCCATAATACTTATATGTTATTTATTAATATCCAAAATGCTTTTTCATACGCATCAGTTTTGTTTTTACACTGGCATCATATTGATAAGTTCCAATATTTAAAACAAATCCTCCTATAATACTTTTATCTTGATATTCTTCAATGAGAATTTTCTTATCTGTAATTTTTTTCGCAACCTCCAATACCTTTTCCATAAGCTTATCATCAAGCTCCATTGCAGTTGTAACCTTCACATTCTGTATTCCAAGAAAATCACCGTAAACAATTGCATATTCATGTGCTATTGCTTGTAAAAGTATTGCCCTGTTTTTTCTTGTAATAATATTTAAATAATGTAAAGTAAAAGGATCAACATGCTTTTCAAAAAGAGATTTTAGTATATTTATTTTTTTTCCTTCACGAACTATGGGGCTCTTCATAAGAACTCTCAGTTCAGGAGAAGCTTTAAACGCATTAAAAATAACTTGCATATCCTTATATACCCTGTCTTCTAAATTCTTTTCCAGGGAAATAGCCAGAAGTGCTTTAGCATATCTTTTTGCTACTCTTAAATGCTTCATTTTCAGGGTAAATATTAGTTAAAACTAATTTAAGCTGACATCTTCAAGTAATTTGTTAATGTAACTTACTTGTTTCGTTTTATCAGCAAACTCTTCTTCTAAAACTTTCTCTGCCATATCAATCGATAAAACGGCAACTTGTTTCTTCACTTCTTCAAGAGATTGTTTTTTCTCAATTTCTATGAGTTTTCTTGCATCACTTATAATTCTCTCACTTTCACTTATCGCCTTATGCTGGGCTTCTTTAATAATTTCTTCAGCAGAATGCTTTGCATTATTTAAAATCAGCTGCTTTTCTTCTTCAATTTCTGCAAAAAATTTCTCTTTTACCTCTTCAATCTGTTCAAATTCTTTTTTAATTTTATCAGCATTGTAAAGAGATTCTGAAATTTTATCTTCTCTTGATTTAATTGTTTCCATTATGGGCTTCCATGCATATCGCTTTAAAATATATAAGACAATTCCAAATGCAATAGTAGTCCAAAATATTAACCCCATTCCGGGCATTATAAGTTCCATAATTCTAAAATTAAGGTTTGAAAAACAACCAAAATAAATTTATAAAAACTATTTCAAGCTAAAATATTATCCTGAAATAATTAATTTACTCAATAATTCAGCAATTGCAAAATTATCAAGAGTAGTAAAACTTGCAGCGTAAATAATCTCTTAAACAAATAAGACTAATAAACACACCACAATAGCAAAGAAAGTAGCACCTTCTATAAGGGCTGCAACAACAATCATAGAACCCCTTATATCATTTGCGGCTTCAGGCTGACGAGCTATAGATTCAAGCGCAGCAACACCAATTTTGCCAATTCCTGATGCGGCCCCAAAAATTGTAAGGGCTGCGGCAAATGCCGCTCCCGCTTTAATCCAAAGTGCAGCTGAAACTACAGGAGCTGTTTCTAAAATTACAGATAATAATGTTGACATAATAAATTAGTTTTTAGTTAAACGAATTGTTAATATAATTTAATTAATTATTTAATGATGATCTTCGGGAACTGCAAATCCAAAAAACACTGCAGTAAATATAGTAAAGATATATGCTTGCAAAAATGCAACCAGCAATTCCAGAAAATTCATAAACGTAACAAAAATAACAGTAAGAATTGATATTCCCCATCCTAAACCGGCACTGGCCTGTCCTAGTACAAATATTAAACTCAAAAATCCCAAAATAATCATGTGACCAGCGGTAATATTTGCAAAAAGCCTTAACATCAGAGGGATAGGCTTCACTATTATTCCTAATATCTCAATGATAGGCATTAATGGAATAGGGAATTTCAACCACATCGGAACACCCGGTGTATTATATATATGTTTCCAATATGTCTTATTCGATGATATTTGCATAGTTATAAAAGTAAACATTGCTAAAACAAAAGTTACAGCAATATTTCCTGTTGAATTAGCACCTCCGGGAAATATTGGAATAAGGCCCATTATATTATTTATAAACAAAAAGAAAAATAATGTCAACAAATAAGGTAGAAATCTCTCATAATTCTTTTCTCCGATAGCAGCTTTTGCAATATCATTTCTTACAAAGAAAACTATAGGTTCAATAAAACCGGCCAAGCCTGATGGTGCTTTAGTATTTCCGATTTTTTTATAAACTTTTGCAACTTTTATCATTATAAAACAAAGAAGAAATGCTCCTATCATTAAACTTAGAGCATTTTTCGTAATACTAAGATCAATTAAAAATGAAGCATTTTGATCTCTGGTTCTTCCATCTTCAAGAACCTTGACAATTTTTCCTTTATTGGGTTCATCTTCAGCTATTTTAAAACCCTTATATGCATCATGACCATGATTAAACTTATTGGAAAAGAAAAAGTAAAATTCATTTTCATAAATTAATATTATGGGTAATGGAATCGTGATATGAGTGTTTCCGTATGAAGCTATATGCCAATCATAACTATCAAGTATATGACCAATAATAACTTCGCCCACATCTAACTCATTCTCAGAGCCATGCTCATCACTTTGAGGAGCAACAGACATATACTCTTCAGAATTTGTATTTCCGTATAGTTCTATAGAAGATAATGAGAACAATAGTGTTAGTATAAATATAGCACTAAATAAAAGTTTAAATATGCTATCTGCCTGTCTCATTGATTTTTATTTTAATTGCAATTGGAGTGCAATTTAAAAATTATTTTTAAACAAAATGTAGTTATATATCTTAATTTGCAAAATCTTGATTAAAAAAATACGTATTTACATATTATCAGCTACTTATGAATTAACATTTTAAAAATTAATCCTTTTCTCTAAGTGCCCGATGGTTTTGAATTGAGTCAAATGCGGTATAAACAAGGTAAAAAACAAAAAAACTTAGAATAAAACGTACAGCATCATGAGGATATATAAAAGCATATGCTAACATTAATGCTATATAAAGCAAAAATTTAACAGACATTGCTATCATGAAATTTTTCAAAATCTTAACTTGCTCAGAATCTTTACCTTTTAGCATTACTATTTTAGAAACAGCATTTATAATTAGAAAAATAAAAGGCAAATAAATAATTCCTTCTGAAACAATCTTTTCGGGGGCAAATCTTTGAAATAAAAAAGCAATCAAAAGCATTAATAGGGATAGGCCAATAAGCTTAATAAAGTAATTTTTCATAATGTTGAAATTAATATATAAAAGATATCAATGCTTTCACCTCAAAATATAAAAAGCACAAAGTTCTTCCATAACAAAAATACAATATTCCGATTACTGAAAAACTTTGTGCTTTTTATTTTGAAAAAAAATTAACTCTCTTTTTTCACTTGAGTTTCTACCGGTTTTCTTGGGATTTCATTAACAGCTGACTTTTCCATAGTGCAACTGCCTGAAAAAATAGCACCGGGTTCTATAGCAAGTTGATTAACAATAACTTCACCATTAAAATGAGCAGTTGATTTAAGGGTTAATAACTCACTAACTTCCATCTTAGCATTAACTTTTCCTGAAATGTCGGCATTCTGACAAAATATTTCGCCTTCTACCACACCTGTCGCACCTACAACAATTTTCCCTTTTGTACTTATATTTCCACTTATATTTCCATCTATTCTTATATCACCAATAGCATTCACTTCTCCGTTTATTGATGTGCCATTGCCTATAAGATTTATAGAGGTATGTTCTGTTTCATTGCTCTTTGCCATATCATTAATTTTTTGGTTTTTTATATTTGATTTGCTTTGTTTATTTCGAATGCAACAAAAATATAACAAAAATAAGTTATATCAAATAAAAGACTATATATTATTGAAAATAATAATTTAAGTAAAACTTCATATATTCATCAACATCTTTATTTTGATAAAATATCGGATAATTTTCAACAGAAATAAGAAAAGCTAAGTATTCTTCAGTATCAAAGTCTTCCAGAACATTATCCTCAAATATCTTTGCATAATATTCCATAGCTTTTTCCATACCCTTAAAGTTAGTTATTGTTATTAGTTGCTGCGTTTCATTTAGAAAGATATTGCTGATGGTAAGATTTTCATCTGTATAATTGCTTCTATTATATGTATTGATTTTGCTCCTGATATCTCTCATATTAATGCTTTTTGTATCAATAACTAAAGCAAAAAAATGAACCGCATCGGGATTAAATGAATATATTGAAGAAATATCATTCACTTCGCTGCCTTCTTGTTCCTGAACTGCTGAATTCTCGGCAAGATAATCCTTTTTGTTAAGAACTTCGAGCAGATTTTTAGCAATGTCAAAAGAGGATGTTTCCGGAAAACTGGCAAGAATATATTCAAGCTCATCTTTCATCAGGATAGTTTCCTCTTTATTTCCGTGTGCAATTGCTTTAAGCAAAGAAAACTTCGCTGCTAATTTTTTATCAACTTCTAATGTATCTATATTTTTATGATTAGAGATTACAGCATCATAATTACCCTCATTAAAGTAAGTATAACTTTGATTATATAACAAATTGGCTCTGTTTTGTCGATTTCTTATATTTTCAGCATAATTCGGATCTTTTAAAATTTTTGCAATATCCGAATCCGGATATTTTGTGATTATCCTGTTTCTATATTGCTCAGCAAGAGAAGTATTGCCTTCTTCCAGGCATATTGAATAAATAAAATAATGTGCATTTAGGTTTTGATCAAAGTCAGGATAACGATCAATCAGAGTTTGAAAGCTCTCAATAGAATTTTTATAATCAGCAAGTTTATTCTTAAGAATAATTCCTTTATTATAATATGCTTCAGCTATTTTAAGTTTAGAAGCCTTTAATTGTTCTTCAGTTAAAGGTATATTTACCAAATAAGTCTGCCTGTCATATACATCACCTACTTCCACAGTATCTTCCGGCAAACCATCTTCTCCAAAATCAGAGCCAAAAGCCATCACTTGCTTATTGCTTATTCTCCATAAATCTTCCAAAGGTCTGTCGCCCCACTTTGTATAAAATTCAGTTTTCCCAAAACTCACTGATGAAGAATTATAAAAATACCAACCGGCTTCACCTCCGCCTTGTCGCGACGAGCCTCTCGCAGCATCTCTGCCCATTGTTTGCATTTGACGCATCCTTTCCATCTCTCTCTCTTTTTCTCTTCTTTCTTCTTCTCTCAGTTCGCTAATGATTCCATCCACTATTTTATTTCTTTCATTAGAAGACATTTTTGCAAGTCTTTGCAAAGAATCTTCTCTCTCAATTACTCTAATATGAAAAGCTAATTCAAATAAAACTTCTTGTCTTTGTTTAATTTTTTCAAAACCTTCATAATCATTTGGGAGAAAACTTATAACGCTATCATAATAAATTGAAGAATTTAGATAATCCGGAATTTCAAAATGCATTTCACCCAATCGCAAATAAGATAAGCCTTTTTGAAATTTATTTTCTTCGCTAACCTCTGCAGATTTCAGAAAAAAATCAATTGCTTCTTCCTTATTATCCTGCCTGAGTTCAAGCATAGCCATTGCATAATATATCTCATCTTTATATTTCTCATTACGATCCATCTCCAGCATTTTTTCAAGCTCTGCTTCTATCTGCTTTAAATTTCCGGCGCGTGGATCATAAGACATTGCCATATTTATTCTGGCTCTAAAGGCCATATCAAAATGAGGATTCATTTTTAACACTTTGGCAAAAGATTTTTGAGCAGATAAATAATCCTCAGCTCTGTAATGTACTTGCCCGAGTATAAAAGCCAATCTTACTTTACCCTGGCTCTTTTTTGTTAAACTAACTGCCTCTTCCAAAAAACCAACAGCTTTACTATATTCTTTTTTCCTGATATAATGATCCGCATTAACCAACATATAAAGCCTTATGGAATTATCTTCCAATAATCCATCTTCATAATCTTTGCGTACAATTTCTAAAATTTCTTCCGCTTTATCGTATTGTTCAAGCTCGTGCCTACATTTGGCTATCCATAGTTTGGACTCATATTTGAGAGGAGTATCATATTGCCTTATGATATATTCAAACATTATAATTGCAAGGTTATAATCTTCTTTGAAAAAATGAGATCTGGCAATCAAAAAATATGCATCATCAATGAATCGATTATATTCCACATCTTTAATATTCATCGAATGCTTTCTAATTACCCTGCTGCATTTTTCGTAAGCAATATCCATATTGGAAACAATTGCTTGTCTGTCCTGACTGCTTCCATATCGAAATATATCCAACACCTCTTCATAATTATCACTATGAGATTGTTTTAGGCTTTCGAGGGCTTCATTATAACTTTCACGCGCATTAAAATATCCGTTATACTTTGTTGTTACACTGTGGTATGATCTGTTTAAGAAACGATTCTTTTCTGTAGAACAGGAAAACAACAAAAGGAAAAAAGACAATAAAATAAAGCTAAAGGCTAAGCGCTTAGGCATTATTTGAAGTTTAATTCTTTTCAATAGATTAATATTTTTCAGTTTAATAACTCTTTTTTTCACTCTTTATTATTTTAGAAACAATATCTTTTGAGTTATAAAGTTTTATAATAATTCAAAGTACAAAAATAATTTATTTCCCAAAAAGAGTTTAATTTACGATATTTGCAAAAGCTTTTTTTTTACAATATATTATATTTGTATTATAAATTTAAATGCTGTTTTTAATTTCCAATATGAACTCTGTATAACAGGCAGTTAATTCTGATTTTTAATGGATAATAATACAAAAAAAGAACGCAAGTTTTTTAATAAATTACATGACAAGTATCGTTTAGTATTAATGAATGACGATACTTTTGAAGAAAAATTATCATTTAGGCTTACCCGATTTAATGTTTTTTTATTTTTTGGAACATTAGTAATCTTTCTTGTTGTAGCTACGATTTATATAATTGCATTTACTCCTTTACGGGAATATGTCCCCGGTTATGCCGATTTTAATACCAGGGAAGTTTTGCATGAATTAAATATTAAGGCAGATTCTCTGGAGAAAGATTTAAAGAGAAAAGATTTATATATTTTAAATATACAAAATATAATTTCCGGCAGAGAGATTATTGATGAATTTCCCGATACAATAACTGCAGGTACAGAAAAAGTCATAGAAGAACTTCCCCGCTCAAAAGAAGATTCTTTATTACGACTTGAAATTGAAAATCAACCGCAATTTTCATATTGGGTTGAAGAAGATGTGCTTTCTCCATATCCTGATATTCATCAGTTCTTTTTCTTTCCGCCGGTTAAAGGAGTTATAACAAATTATTTTAATCCTGCAGAAAATCATTTTGGTGTTGACATTGTTGCAGACCACAAAGAAGCTATCAAAGCAACCCTTGACGGCACAGTAATTTTCTCTGCATGGACAACTGAAACCGGATATACAATTGGGATACAACATGTTAATAATTTAATTTCTGTCTATAAACATAATAGTGCTCTGCTAAAAAGAGAGGGCAGCTTTGTCAAAGCCGGCGAAGCGATTGCAATAATTGGGGAATCCGGATATTTATCAAGCGGCACTCATTTACATTTTGAACTTTGGTTTAATGGAAATCCCATTAATCCGGTTGACTACATAGTTTTTTAATACCTCCTGATTTCAACATGGAAGATAAACAAAAAAAACGTCTCGCAATTTTTGGCTCAACAGGTTCTATAGGAACACAAGCTCTTGAGGTTGTCAGACAAAATGCTGACAAGTTTGAAATTGAAGTATTAACAGCACAAAACAACATTGATCTTCTTAGCCGACAAGCAAAAGAATTTAATCCAAATGCAGTTGTTATAGGAAATAAAAGATTGTACAACCAGCTCAAAGAAAACTTATCAAACACAGACATTAAAATATTTGCCGGAGAAGAGTCTTTAATTGATGTTGTGCAATTCGATAGTATTGATTTAGTTTTAACTGCAATGGTAGGTTTCTCAGGATTGAAACCTACTTTGCAAGCTATTAAATCCGGCAAAAATATTGCATTGGCAAATAAAGAAACACTGGTTGTTGCCGGATGCCTGGTTACAAAAATGCTTGCTGAACATGGAGTTTTTCTCATCCCTGTAGACTCTGAGCATTCTGCTATCTTTCAATGCCTTGCCGGTGAAATGCACAATAAGATTGAAAAAATATACCTTACAGCAAGCGGTGGCCCTTTTAGAGGAAAAGATTTTGAGTACCTAAAATCCGTTAGCAGAAAAGATGCTCTTAATCACCCAAAATGGAACATGGGCAATAAAATAAGTATTGACTCTGCCAGCCTTATGAATAAAGGCCTGGAAGTTATAGAAGCAAGGTGGCTTTTCAACTTGAAGCCATCTCAGATAGAAGTAATTGTTCATCCTGAATCTATAATACATTCTATAGTGCAATTTGAAGATGGCTCAATGAAAGCACAGATGGGACTGCCTGATATGAAAGTACCAATTCAATACGCACTTTCGTATCCGAAAAGAATAAAAAATGATTTTTCGCGCTTTGATTTTTCTGATTATGCCAATTTAAGCTTTGAGCCTCCTGATACTAAGAATTTTAAAAATCTTTCGCATGCTTATTATGCTCTTGAGAAAGCCGGCAATATGCCATGTATCCTTAATGCAGCAAATGAAGTTGTAGTTGAAGCTTTTCTCAATGAAAAAATAAGTTTTCACATTATGCCGGATATCATTGAACAAAGTATGATGAAAATTCCTTTTATTCAGAACCCGGTATATGAAGATTTTTTAGAAACAGATAAAGAAACAAGAATTTTTACTGACAAATTATTAAGTAAGTATTAAACCTCAGCTATAAGTTGTTGGTTTTAATATATTTGAAAGAAAATAACATTTAAACAATATAATACTCAATAAATACTATGGAAATTTTAATAAAAGCAATACAATTCTTATTAGCCTTATCAATTTTGATTATTATTCATGAATTAGGCCATTTTTATTTTGCAAAACTTTTCAAAACAAGAGTAGAAAAGTTCTACCTGTTTTTCAACCCATGGTTTTCACTGTTTAAATTTAAAAAAGGTGAAACAACTTATGGTGTAGGCTGGATTCCTCTGGGTGGCTATGTGAAAATTTCAGGAATGATTGACGAAAGCATGGATAAAGAGCAAATGAAAAAGCCTCCACAACCGCATGAGTTCAGGTCAAAACCTGCATGGCAAAGGCTTATTATTATGCTTGGTGGAGTTGCTGCAAATATTGTATTGGCTATTGTTATTTATATTTTCATGTTATTTTTTGTTGGTGAAAAGTACTTGCCGGCTCAAAACCTTAAATATGGCATTGTTGCCGATTCTTTAGGAAAAGAACTTGGACTGCAACATGGTGATCTTATCGTTTCTTTAAACGGTGAAGAAGTTGATGATTTCCTTGATATTAGAAACGAGTTTATTTTTGGAGATGTGGAATCTGTCACTGTTAAAAGAAATGATGAACTTATTAAAATTGATGTTCCCTCTGATTTTTTCGGGAAACTCATTGCAAGTAAAGGTGAAGGTTTTATTTCTATAAGATACCCATTAATTGTAGCTGACTATTTAGATAAAAGTGAAGCAAAAATTGCAGGTGTATTACCCGGTGATATGATTATGGGAATTGGAAAAGACACAACCTTTTCACATAATGAATTTAGGCAGGCAATTACTAAATATAAAGAGACGCATACTGAATTATTAATTAACAGAGATGGAAAAGATACTATCTTAGATATATATGTTCCTAAGGATATGATTATTGGAGTTGCTTTTACTCCTATTGATCAGTTATTGATATTTGAAACTAAGAACTATACTTTTATTGAAGCAATACCCGGTGGTGCAGTTAAAGCTTATGAAACAACTGCTGACTATTTAAAGCAACTAAAACTATTGTTCAAACCTGAAGTAAAAGCAACTGAAAGCCTTGGTGGTTTTATTACTATTGGAAGCATATTCTCTCCAACCTGGGATTGGCTGCATTTCTGGACAATTACTGCTTTTCTGTCGGTTATTTTGGCTATTATGAATATTCTTCCTATACCTGCTTTAGATGGAGGACACGTCATGTTTCTATTATATGAGGTAATTGCAGGCAGAAAACCGGGAGATAAATTCATGGAATATGCTCAAACAATTGGAATGATACTTCTGATTTCATTATTACTATTTGCAAACTTTAATGATGTACTCAGACTATTTAATTAGTTTTGAATTGCTTACACATAAAAGAGAACCGCAATATAAGTTTATTAACATTATTTGTGGAAAACCCTGTATTAAAAGCATAGTTTTACCTATCCTTTTATTAAAATAATCATATATTTTTGCCACCATGCTTTTTGCATGGTTAAACTTAATAAATACAATATTCAATTAATTATAAAATGGAATTGCAAAATAATATTACTTCCCAAAAAGGACATCTCGCACTCATCGGTGGTGCTGAAGATAGAAAAGACGATATGATTGTCTTAAAAAGAATAGTGAATATAAATAATTCAAAAACAATTATAGTAATTCCCAGTGCAACATCATATCCCATTGAATGCGGAGATGATTATAAAGAAGCTTTCGGGAAATTAGGTGTTGAAGATGTGCGTGTGTTTGACATTAGAGATGCGAATGAAGCTGATGATAAAAAGTACCTTGAAACAATTGAAGAGGCTGACATGGTGTTTTTTACGGGTGGTGACCAGGTTAGATTAGTAAATGCACTAAAAAATACACAACTAATTGAAAAAATCCATCATTTATATCAAACAAAAGGATTAACAATTGCAGGTACTTCTGCCGGAGCAGCTGCAGCATCAGATCCAATGACTTACGATGGTGATAATGAAGGATTAATTAAAGGAACTATTGAGTTTAGCAGAGGCTTTGGGTTTATTCAAAATGTTACTATAGATACTCACTTTGTTGCACGAGGAAGAATTGGAAGATTGACACAATTTCTGTGTTCGGAAATGTCTGACAAGGGCATTGGCATTGGTGAAAATACAGCAATAATTGTGAATCCGGACAACGAAATAGAAGTTGTAGGAACCGGAATAGTTACTGTAGTAAATACTTCTAATGTAACATATTCAAACATCAATAAGATCCAAGCGGGTCAAAGAATTACTATTGACGGAATTAAGGTAGGTTTTCTTCAACATGGAGCAATCTTTGATCTCAAAAATTGGAATTCTATTGGAAATAAGGCAGATAGTGAAATAATTCCTCATAAACCCAACGGCAAAAGAAATTGTTATTAATTTCTGAATAGTATTAATACTGTCTTCCTTCATTCATCTAAAGTATTGATGAGTGAAGGATTTTTATATATAATACTAAATGCTTTTTCGAAAGTAAAAAAGCACAAGCTGAAATCTGTTCAAAATAATCCAAAATGATTTGCAAATAGCCTCGTTTTTCAAACTACCTGATTTTAATTTCAATTTATATCACATATAAATCTCAACATTAGTCATTTTTTCATATTTTTGAACAATTAGTGATTTAGAAATAAATCTTAATCATTTCTCAAACTAAAAAAATGACACAATGACCACAGAACTAATTGACTTTGACGTTAGCAAATTCTATTTTTATTACGGCCCGAACCATTATCTAAATTGCCGGGCATTGGTTTTTAATTTATTTCTCGACCCCAAAGGACCGGAAATTGATCAGTACAATAATGTGGTGTATAAAGAATTTCCAAAGCTTGCCGAAAAAAAACATACTACAGTTGTAGATATTTTCACAGATGCACTTATGGAAGTGCTTAAAATGGATATTAATCTATTCTTGAATAACTTCTCAATTACAGAAGAAAGCGATGAATATGTTGTGGCTGTTGAATTTTTAGATGAATATGCCGCCGAAGATGCTGTAGTGCTAGTGTCAGAATGGTTTAAAGCTATGAATGAGAATGCTACAGAGGAATATAATTTTAAAGAAAAATTCTTGAATCTTCAGGGAGAATTTAACAAATCAATTCTTGGAGGCCCTACCCTATACTCACTTTTTGAAGCAGGTTTAAAAAGAGATATTCCTGTTTTCTTTCTGAATGAAGAAAATCAGTTTCAATGGGGATATGGCAGAAAGCAGCTTAGAGGACGATCAACTACATTTCACACTGATGGCATCAAGGATACCGAATTTACAATGTATAAAGATTTTGTTGCAGAATTTTTAATTATGTGTGGATTTCCAACTCCTATCGGAAGAAATTGTTATACAGAAGAAGAAGCTATTGAAGAAGCACATGAACTGGGCTACCCTGTTGTTGTAAAACCTGTTGCAGGACATAAAGGACAGGGAGTTACTACCGGAATTGAAAGTGATGCCGAAGTTAAGGTTGCTTTCAATAATATCATTGAATATGCCAAAATTCATGATGTAAACTTTGATGGAGCCATTGTACAACAACAAATATATGGAACCGATCATCGGTTGCTATCGGTAGAAGGCAAATTTGTTGCTGCATTGCAAAGAATTCCTGCTTACGTTGACGGAAACGGCAAAGATACTATTGAAAAGCTGATTGAAGTTGAAAATGACAAAGAAGTAAGATTGGACAACGCACGTTCGCCTCTTTGTAAAATACAAATAGACAAAGATTTAATTGATTTTCTGGCCTTACAACATTTAAACATTAACTCTGTTCCAAAAAAAGAGCAAAGAATTTTCTTAAGAAGAGTAGCCAATATTTCTGCAGGAGGAGTTTCCATAAATGTTACTGATAAAATTCATCCTAAGAATATTGAAATGGTTGAGTCCATTGCTAAGTTTTTCAAAGTTAAATGTCTGGGAATTGATGTTCTGGCCGAAGATATTTCAAAACCATGGACAGAAAGTAATTTCGGAATTATTGAAATTAATGCCGGTCCGGGAGTTTTTATGCACCTCGCTCCTTCAATTGGCAGTTCTATTGATGTTCCCGGTGAAATTCTCATGTCTCACTTTAAAAAAACTTATAATGCCAGAATTCCGATAATTACAGGGAATAATATCACAAAAGAACTCTCTGACAGCATTCAAAATATAATTCATACACATAATCCTGAATGCTATACCGGAGTGTTGCTTGAAGATGGAGTTTTCTTTAATGGCAGTTATTTCTTTAATAACAGCAGTCATGAGCAAAATATAAAAATTATCCTGAGGCATCCTGAGGTTGATTTTGCTATTTTCAATCATACCAAAGAAGACATATATGATTATGGTTTCTTCCATGAGGGAACAGATTTAGTTATCCTGGAAGAGGCAAATTGGGCAGAAGAAACTATGGCAGGAATGCTAATGTCGGGAGGCAAATTAATAAGAATAATGCCCGGAAAAATTGATATTGAAGAAAATGCAAGTGTTGTTGAATCTGTTTCTTTTGAAACAGAAGAGCAAAAGCATAAAGAGCTTTCAAAGATTTTGAACAAAATATTACCGGAACTCATTAATAAATATAATTAATTAGAGTTTATTTTCCTTTGCTTATTGTGTTTAACCAAAAATATTAGATTATGATTCTGATTAAAAATTGCGAACTATATATTCCCGAATATCTTGGAAAAAAAGATGTTCTTATTGCCGGCAAAAAGATTGTTAAAATCGCTGACAATATTGACATCCCCTCAAATTGGCAAATTGAAGTAATTGACGCAAAAGGTAAAAAACTTATTCCCGGATTAATTGATGCACATGTGCACATAGCCGGCGCAGGTGGTGAAGGCGGGCCTGCATCGAGAACTCCGGAGATGCAATTAAGCCATATGCTGGAAGCCGGTGTTACATCCGTTGTCGGATGCCTTGGTACTGACGGATTAACCAGATCAGTAGAATCAGTTTTGATGAAGGCAAAAGCTTTAAATCACGAAGGTGTTAGTGCATGGATATATACCGGCGCTTATCAGGTGCCTACGCCTACTATACTTGGTGACGTTGGTAAAGATATTGCTCTTATTGAAGAAATTATCGGTGTGGGAGAAATTGCCCTTTCAGATCATCGCTCCTCATTCCCCACAGTACATGAGCTAATTAAACTCACCGAACATGCCCGCGTTGGAGGAATGTTGGGAGGAAAAGCAGGAATTGTAAACATTCATATGGGTGATGCAAAAAATCCTTTCAAACCTCTTTATGAAGCTGTTGAAATGAGCGAGTTGAAACTTACACAGTTTATGCCAACACATTGCAACAGAAATGATTATATCTTTGAGGATTCAAAAACATACGGAAAAAACGGATATGTTGATATTACAGCCAGCTCTTATCCATATTTCCCTGAATACGAAATAAAACCATCCAAAGCTATTAAGCTTCTGATGGAAGCAGGTGTTCCTCTCGAACATATTACCATGACAAGCGATGCCTGTGGCTCATTACCTGATTTTGATGACAAAGGAAACCTGGTCAAACTTGAAATGGGTTATCCAAAATCTATCCTGACAGAATTAACAGATGCTGTTTTACAGGAAAAATTACCATTAGAAAAAGCATTGAAAGTAAATACTTCAAATGTTGCAGATATCCTTAAATTGAAAAATAAAGGCAGAATAGCTGAAAATAAAGATGCTGATGTTGTGCTTATTGATAATGACTTTAATATTTCATACTTAATTGCGATGGGAGAATTAATGATTAAAAATGGGAAAATGATCCGCAAAGGAAGCTACGAATAATTTTATGCTGAAAACTTTTAAAATAAGAATATTAGGCTGTGCTGCAGCTTTGCCAACATCAACAACGCATACTACAGCACAATGGCTTCAAGTTCACAATCAAAATTTCCTTCTTGATTGCGCTGAAGGTACTCAAATGCTTATTCGGAAAGCAAAACTACCTATGATGAAAATCGAGAATATTTTTATTAGTCATCTTCACGGCGATCATTATCTCGGACTTCCCGGTCTCTTGTTTTCTTATCACCTTTTGGGCAGGGAAAAAGAATTAAACATATACTCTCCTCCCGGCCTGGAAGAAATAATAAATACCCAACTAAGAATTTCTAATGTTAAAACAAGATATAAAACTGTTTTTCATGAGATAAAGCAAGGAAAACAACTGCTTTTTGAAAACGAAAAAGTGTTTGTAGAATCAATCGAAATGAAACACAGTATCCCATGTTTTGGTTTTCTCATTTCTGAAAAACCACATGAACGCAATATAAAGAAAGACTGCATTAAGAAATACAATTTCACTATTTTAGAAATGAAAGGCATAAAACAAGGGAAGGACTATATTGACAAGAATAATAATGTCATTTTAAATGAAAAACTCACTATTTCTCCTCCGCCTGTGAGAAAATATGCTTTTTGCTCAGATACTGTTTACGACGAAAATTGCATAGATCAAATTAAAAATGCTGACTTACTTTATCATGAAGCAACTTTTCTCCAGGATAAAGCTGAAATTGCTAAAGAAAAAATGCATTCCACTGCTGCTGAAGCAGCAAAAATTGCAAAAAAAGCAAATGTAAAAACCTTAATTCTGGGACATTACTCCGCCAGATATGACGATATTAATGAGTTTAAAAAAGAAGCTTCGCAAATATTTCCTAATACAATAATCGCAGAAGAAGGACTTGTAATAGATATTTAAAATTGTTAAAAAAAACTTTTCAAATACTCATTTGAATCAAATATTGAAGCGCTGTCTTTAAAAACTGCTGATGTTTCAATTTGCTTTTTTATTTCAGTTGGAATATGTTTGATTTCCCTTAGCGATAACAGAAAATGCTTAAAACCATCACTAAAATTACTTCCGGAAGCAATTTCAATACTTTTAATAATGCCTTTGCTAACATCAATTTCAAAGCCACCCTTGTTCTCTTTCAAGGAAAATGATTTTTTAAACCGATAATCAGGAGAATAACAATAATTCCAATCATCCATATTGTACTTTATATCAACAAGTTCTGATATTGCATCCTTTTCAAAAGCTGAAAAACGCTTAACGGAGGTAATTGAATATTCTCTAAAAAGGAATTCCTTAAGTAAGTTTTGAAACTCCTCAATAGAAATTTCATCCATCATAAGTTCGGATATATTTGCAACCCGGCTCCTGTTGCTTTGTATTGCTTTAGTTTCAATAATTGCATTGGTGGGCTTTATTGAAGCTTTAAGTGTTGTAAGCTTTGAATTATAAAGCAAAGTTCCGTGATAAAGAATTTTGTTTTTAAAAAGGTGAGCAGCATTGCCAGAAACTTTCAAATTATCAATTCTTACATCATTCTTACCTTCAAAAGCAGCATTTAATCCTAATCCTTGTAAAAACTCAATAATAGGTTTAGAATGTTCAGCAAAATTAATTTCCGGTTTTGATTTATTTAAAATAATGGTAAAATTAATATTGCCCGGATCATGAAAGACAGTACCACCACCGGATATTCTTCTAATTAAGGGTATATTATTTTGAAATAAGAAATGAATATCAGCTTCGGCAATTGCAAGCTGGTGTTTGCCAATAATAACTGAGTTGTTACTGCGCCAAATCATTAAAATATCTTCATCGAAATTTTTAAGAAGAAACTCTTCGGAGGCAATATTAAAGCGGGGATCAGAGCAAAAATTCTCTATATATAACATCTGTTAGAAATTATAATCACAAAGCCCAAAAGTAAAACAATTTTCAGTATTAATTATCATTCTGATGACTCTGCAATACTAAGATCACTTATACGCATATCAATCTTTTTTTGTATATATTGATCCTGGATTTCTTTCCTTATCTTAGATAATAAGTTTATATCTGTAATTTGAGAAATTGCTCTCTTTCTAACTTCAAAATCTTCATCTTCTTTAACAATTTGGACTAAAACCTCATTGTCGTGAATTTTTATAACAGCCTGATTTCTAACATAATAATCCGGATCATTAAGAGCCAGATACAGGATTGTATCTTTATCGTCAATTAATTGAGCAGCCAATGCTCTCACATAATAATCCTTATCATTTCGGGCTATATCGCATAATAATTGCTGATCTGTAACTTTATTTATTGCATCACTTCTCAGGTAAAAATCATCATTCTCAAGTGCAATTTTTGCCAGAATATTCTGATCACTAATAGCTTGGACAGCAGCTGCTTTTATATTCCTGTCTTTCAATTCAACAACAAGCCTTTCAAGGATATTATCATCTTTAACACCTACAATTGCATCTTTACATAAATAGAAATCATCCTGACTTTGTAATATTATTTCTAAAAGTGCCTCCGGATTAACAATCTTTTTAACGGCAGCAAGTCTAACATAATAATCAGTATCATCACAAGCTATTTGTTTCAGCGCTTCCTGATCTTCTAATCTCTCAACTGCTGTTTGTCTAACATAATAATCCTTATCATGCATTGCTATTTTCTTAATTACATCCTGATCTTTAATCATTTTAACCGCATCTACTCTAATAAAATAATCAGGAGAATTCAATGCCTGGTATATAATACTTTCCTGAGAAAGTTCGGAGGGACTGTGTTGGTTGTTTTCCATATTCTTAGTTTTTTGCTGAAAATAAACTCAAATAAGTACTTTTAGAGAAATGAAATAACAATATATAGTAGATTTTATGAAAGATAAACTTTTTCCACCTTAAACACAAATATAAAAAAAATATAAACACTAAACGACAAAAACTAAAATCATTTTAGACAAAGTATTAATTTGTTCTGTTGAGTATGCAAATTCATACTTTTCAAATTAGAAAGATTTTGCTTTTATATTTTTCTCTCAATCAAACAACAGACAAAAGATTTGTTAACAGCATATAAGCCATAAAAAACTTCAATACTTTTTATAACTTTGCAAGGTTTTTTTATAAAAATAACTGAACAATATAAAACTTATAAATAATGGAAATACCTAAGCAATATATTCCCCAAAGCACTGAAAATAAATGGTATTCATGGTGGATGAAAAAAGGATATTTTAACAGCACTCCTGATGAACGCGAACCATATTCTGTCGTTATTCCTCCCCCGAATGTTACCGGAGTATTGCACATGGGCCATATGCTTAACAATACAATTCAGGATGTATTGGTCCGCCGGTCAAGAATGATGGGATTTAATGCTTGCTGGCTTCCCGGCACTGATCATGCTTCTATTGCTACCGAAGCAAAAGTTGTTAACAAACTTAAAGAAGAAGGTATTAACAAATCATCTTTAAGCCGCGAAGAATTCCTTAAACATGCATGGGAATGGAAAGAAAAACACGGTGGAATTATTCTTGAGCAATTAAAAAAGCTCGGTGCTTCTTGTGATTGGGATCGTACAAGGTTTACAATGGATGAAGGACTTAGTGAGTCGGTAATTAAAGTATTTGTTGAATTACATAACAAAGGTTTAATATATCGAGGTGTCAGAATGGTTAACTGGGATCCAAAAGCCCTTACCGCTCTTTCTGATGAGGAAGTTATTTATAAGGAGCTTAGTTCTAAATTTTATTATCTTCAATACAAAATTGAGGATAGCAACGAATATATAACTATTGCTACTACTCGCCCTGAAACAATATTGGGTGATACTGCAATTTGTGTTCATCCTGAAGATACAAGATTTGCTCATCTTAAAGGCAAAAAAGCCTTAGTTCCCCTGATTAACAGGTCAATACCAATAATTTTTGATGATTATGTCGACCGTGAATTCGGCACCGGCGCATTAAAAGTTACTCCGGCTCATGATATCAATGATTATAATCTTGGAATAAAGCATAATCTAAAAACCATTGATATTTTTAATGATAATGGCACTCTGAATGAAAAAGCAGAAATCTATATTGGAGAAGACAGATTTGCAGTAAGAAAAAAAATTGTTGAGGAATTAAAAAACAATAATCACCTTGTTAAAGTAGAAGACATAATAAACAAGGTCGGTTTTTCTGAAAGAACTGATGAGGTAATTGAACCTAAATTATCACTGCAATGGTTTCTGGATATGAAAGAAATGTCGAAGCCGGCTCTTGATGCAGTGATGAATGATACTATTAAATTTCATCCTGCAAAGTTTAAAAATACTTATCGCCACTGGATGGAAAATGTAAGAGATTGGTGTATAAGCCGTCAATTATGGTGGGGACACCGAATTCCTGCATATTATCTTCCTGAAGGGCAATTTGTTGTTGCTGAAAATATTGAGAGCGCTTTGGAAATTGCAAGGGAGAAATATGATAAAAACTTAACGATCAAAGATTTAACACAGGACGAGGATGTGCTTGACACCTGGTTTTCGTCATGGTTATGGCCTATAAGCGTTTTTGACGGAATCAGAAATCCGGATAATGAGGAAATTAATTATTATTACCCAACAAATGATCTTGTTACCGCTCCCGAAATATTGTTCTTTTGGGTAGCAAGAATGATAATTGCAGGAATTGAGTTTAGAAATGAGATACCTTTCAAAAATGTTTATTTGCATGGCATTGTGAGAGACAAACTTGGCAGAAAAATGTCCAAATCTCTTGGAAATTCTCCCGATCCCTTAAAACTTATTGATCAATACGGAGCTGATGGAGTAAGAGTTGGCATGCTATTTTCTTCTCCGGCGGGTAATGATCTTTTGTTTGATGAAGGCTTATGTGAGCAAGGCAGAAACTTTAGCAATAAAATTTGGAATGCTTTCAGATTAACTCAGGGATGGGAAGTTGACAACAATCTGCCTCAGCCGGAAGTTGCCAGAATTGCTCATAAATGGTTTGTTTCTAATTTTAATAAAACATTGGAAACAATTAATGACCATTTTGAGAAATATAGAATAGCCGATGCTTTAATGGCTATTTATAAATTAATTTGGGATGATTTCTGCTCTTGGTATCTCGAAATGGTAAAACCTGATTATCAAAAACCTGTTGATGCCACAACTTATGCACAAACCATTGAACTATTAGTTAAGCTTTTAAAGGTTTTACACCCCTTTATGCCATTCATTAGTGAAGAGATTTATCAAACAATACGCACAGAAGAAATGAGCGAAAGCATTATGATAGCAGATATGCCTAAAGTTGATAAATATGATTCTGAAATTATTTCTCAATTTGATTTTGCTGCACAAATAATTAACGGTATAAGAAATTTAAGGCAAGAAAAAAATATTGCAAACAAAAATCAAATTGAACTTTTCATCAGGAAAAACAATAATGAAGAAATTGATGTAACTTTTGATCCGGTTGTTGTTAAGCTTTGTAATATTAGCAAGCTGGATTATGTTTCAGAAAAGGTTGAAAATGCGTTTTCTCTTATTATAAAAGCAACCGAGCTTTATATCCCACTATCTCAAGATATAGATATTGATGCTGAGATTGCTAAACTGGAAAAAGACCTTGCCTATCAAAAAGGTTTTCTTGCAACTGTTGAAAGAAAGCTTTCTAATGAAAAATTCGTTAATAATGCACCTAAACAAGTCGTTGAGCACGAAATAAAAAAGAAAAATGATGCTTTGGCTGTAATAGATGTTATTAATAAACAGCTTGAGTCATTAAAGAACTAGGGCTTTAATGACTTTGCTTGCACTTTCATTGGATATCTTTATAAAATAAACTCCGGGGCTTAATTTCTTTTGCATATTTGCAAGAGAGATTTCAAAGTTGCTTTCTAATATTATATCATTAAAAACAGAAGCAACTGCCATTCCTTGTATGTTATAAACATCTATTCTTGTTCTTAAAGATTTGGCATTATTTATAAAAAGCTTGCTTTTCGAAATAACAGGATTTGGAGCAATGTATATATTGGCATTTAATGAAACATCACTGATATTTGTTTCCCATGCTTGTAATTCGACATCAACTATTGTTGTTTCATAATTAGAAACATTTACATCGCTTATTGTTACCGCATCAAATCCATATAAATAAAAAGTCAAATCATAAGTACCGCTTAGCAGCGGCCGGGTATAAAAGCCGCTTTCAACAGAGGCATAAACTTCTGAATTATACTGGTCATGATCCAAAACAGTAACTTTTGCAGGAATAGGATCTCCGGTTTCTATATCGGTAATGTAACCCTGAACTCCGTATGCAGATTGTTTTATATAATTTATAAACGATCTGTAATTATAATCCCAGTAATCGGGTAATAGAGCGGGATTAAGGAGCTTTGTTTCGCTGATTTCAATAGTAACTTCCCTGTCACTCCTGTAATAATTCATATAATCCTGTCTGCTGCCATACACAACGTACCAATCGCCACCATGAGTTACTCCACCATATGCTGTCATATAATTATCAGGACTAAAATACTGAGCAGTATCAGCATATTCTCTGCTAATAAACTCAAACCAATTATGATCAGCATGTTTTCTTTCTATAGATGTCCAGCTATCAAAAGGATAATTTACCAATTCTATTCCTCCATGAAAATTAGCAGACATTATAAAATTCTTATCACTAACAAAGTCAATCATAGCAGTAGTCTCTGCTTGTTCACCCTGAGGCGGTGGATTAACCGGATTAGGATAATTTCTGTTTAAGTCAACTCCGTTTGCATTTCCTCTGGTTGCGCCACTAACGGTAGAATTGTCATTCGTATATGTTCCGTCAGGATTTTCATTCGGGCATATCCAAATCTCAACATCATCCAGGAGATTAGTAATCTCAACATCTGAATTATAATTGCTTAAAAGATAATCTATCAGCCTTAGCATCAAAACAAAACCTGTAGTTTCATCACCATGAATTGTAGAAGTATACATAAACATTGGTTTTGCATTTGTATTGGAAAGATCCGGATTAATTCTTGCAAATAATAGCTGTCTGCCATTCACAGTAGAGCCTGCATCATGAATTTCGCACATTTCAGGAAAATCCTCAGCAAACTGATACATCATATTCACATAAGCATCATAAGTAGGGTAATAATCCCAGGTGTTTTTGGATCCCTTATCCTGTATTTCCTCCCAACTTTTCATATTAACATCAAAATCAACATCGCCCGGATGCTTTTCAATATTAAAAGGAATATTTTCTTTCAGCAACTCAGCAAACGACCAATTATTTGCATAAGCATATACAATGTTATTTTCAATAAGATCTACTGACAAATGATAATTCAAATTATTGCTTAAGTCGTCAACATCAAAACTGACATATACTTCAGATTTTTTTTGCAGAATCTGTTTAGCATTATCAATTTGGGCATTTTCGCCTGAGTATAACAAATGAGGACAAGCCATCATTATGGCTAAAAAAAGAAAACTTACAAAATGTTTCACAGCAATTTTATTTAGTAATAACTACTTGACTAAGACAGGAGTTTCTTCGTATTTTTCTGCCAAAATAGAAATTTGATTGTACAAACCTTTATTAACCTTTACAAGTGGTAAACGAAGACTGTTTTTTATCATTCCTTTAATATTAAGAAGGGCTTTTATACCTGAAGGACTTCCGTCATCAAAAACTGCTTCAATCAAATCCACTAATTGATAAAAAATTCTCTGTGCCTGTGGAAAGTTATTTTGCAGGCAATACTTAACCATTTGAGAATATTCAGCAGGATAAGCATTTGAAATAACAGAAATAACACCATCTCCACCCATTGCAATAAGAGGCAGAGTAACGCCATCATCTCCTGAAATAACGAGAAAATCCTTAGGTTTATTCTTTATAATAAGTGCACATTGAGACAAATCCTTTGAAGCTTCTTTTATGCCGATTACATTACTTATCTCATGAGCAATTTTTATAGTAGTTTCGGCGCTAATGTTAGAAGCTGTGCGTCCCGGAACATTATAAATAATAACCGGTACCGGGCTTGCTCCCGCAATGTTTTTATAATGATAAAAAATACCTTTTTGTTGGGGTTTGTTATAATAAGGACTTACAGATAATATAGCATCAATTCCATCAAAAGATGTTTTCTTGATTTTCCCGATTATGTCCTGTGTGTTATTGCCACCAATTCCAATTACAATAGGCACTCTGCCACCTATCGTTTCAACAGCAAAATTTATTATTGCATTTTTTTCATCTGAATTTAAAGTAACTGCTTCACCGGTTGTTCCTAGAAAAACAATGTAGTCAATTCCTGAGTTTATCTGAAACTCTATTAATCTCTCAAATGATTTGAAATCAATACTTCCTTCTCTATGAAACGGTGTTACAATAGCAACCCCTGTTCCTTTAAATTTACTAGACATCTTATAATTAGTTTTTTAGCATTTTTAAATAATGAAAATAATGGTTTACCATCTCTTCTAATTTGCAATTATTCTTTTCTTTAATCAGAATGTCGTAATAATCTTTCCACTGCTCATCATATCGGCCAATAATCAAGCCTGCTTTTGACAAAGCTGACAGATATTTCATCTGGAAAATGTCAGATGGGGTTAAATCGATTAAAATATCAAAAGGAAATTCGATAAACTCTTTTATAACTTGTTGCTTTGGATTAAAGTTCCATTTGAAATCTTTTTTATTGCAAAATTCAAACGTCAACTTGGGAAAACCATAAGAAGGCATTTTCTTTTGACGAATAAATCCAATAGTTTTTACTTTTTTATGCTCCACCTGCAGATCTCTGACAAGCTTTGTTATATAGATATAATCATCTTCATTACTGGCATCGTACAAAATTCCTATATTCTCGGCATCAGCCAGATTTACAAGCTTTCTGTCTCTTTTTAATTTCTTCCTTTGTCTTTTAAAACAAAACTCTTTGACTTTTCTCCCGATACTTTTCACAAATTTCTATTTTTTACCCGATTCATTATTGTTGGATTCTTCAAAAATAATAAGTATTTAGCTTATCTGCATAAAAACTTGACTTTTTTTCTCGAAAATAATGAAAACAAATTAAATTTAGGATAATAAAGGCAAAATCGGCAGAGATATTTTTATGCAAACTTGTCAAACTTCGCGTAATTCTTTGTGAACATTGTGGTAAAGAAATACAACACTATGAACACTAAGAAACCAATAACACAATGATTTAGAATTCCTTTGTGGCCTTTTATGGAACTTTTTATCACAGCACATCAAATAACGACTATTTCTAAATATCATTATTATTTAAAATAAAGAAAGCCAAAAACCCCAATTATTTTTAAATTTGTTTAAAAAATTTTCAATGGAAGTTGTATTACTCGGCACAGGTACCTCACAAGGAATTCCCGTAATTGCATGCGATTGTAAGGTTTGCCAAAGTACGGATCCTCTTGATAAAAGATTACGAAGCTCGGTACTTATTAAAACTCCGGATACGAATATATGCATTGATGCAGGACCGGATTTCAGGCAGCAGATGCTTAGAGAAAACGTAAAAGACCTTGAAGCAATTTTAATTACTCATAACCATAAAGACCATACCGGCGGGCTTGATGATGTGAGAGCGTTTAACTGGGTTCACAAAAAACCTATGGATGTTTATGCCAGGCCTGATGATCTTCTGTCTCTAAAAAAAGATTACCGTTATGCTTTTAACGACCATAAATATCCCGGAGTTCCGAAAATTAATCTGAAGGAAATCCCAAAAAATACTTTTGATATAAAATCTCTAAGCTTCACTCCTATTGAAGCAATGCATCTACAAATGCCCGTAGTCGGTTTCAGGATTGGAGATTTTTCATACCTTACAGATGCAAATTTTATTAAAGCGGGACAAATAGAAAAAATGAAAGGTTCGAAAGTTATTGTTATTAACGCCCTTAGAAAACAAAAGCATATATCTCATTTTAATCTTGATGAAGCCTTAGATATTATCAATATAATTAATCCTCAAAAAGCTTATTTAACTCACATAAGTCATCAAATGGGCTTTCATAAGGAAGTTCAAAAAGAACTACCAGAAAATGTTTTTCTTGCATATGACGGATTAAAAATTAAAATGAGCCAATAGCTTCTTAAATACAAACAATAGTTGCAGAATAGTTTATTAGAAGCATTTGCAATTGCTCAAAAAAAAGTAAAGAAATTTGCAAGCCAACCTGCACTATGGCTTGCAAGCTTTGGATTTAATAATTTTACATTTTTACAAACATAAATAAAGAATAATATGAAACTCTGGAAATTTATTGAAAATGAAATTAATAACAACAGAAAGGTAATTCTGATAAGCGTAATTGAAAGAAAAGGCAGCAGTCCGGGAAAAGCAGGCTACAAAATAGCAGTATCGGATAATAATTCTTTGGAAGGATCTATCGGTGGTGGTGTTATGGAGGTAAATATGGTTGAATATGCAAAAAAGATTCTTAAAGAAAAATCAAATGAGATATTTATCAAAAAACAAATCCATAATCCTAATGCAGGCCAGGAAGCATCCGGCTTGATATGCTCCGGCGAACAAACACACGCTTTTATACCTATTGACAGCTCTAATATTAATACTGTTTCCGAAATTATCACTTGCCTGGAAAAAGGCAATTCAGGAATATTAACATTATCTCAAAAAGGTTTGGAATTTATTGAATCCGATGAAAAATCTGCGTTTACAAAATGCGATATACAAGATGAAAATGTATGGTCATTTTCTGAAGTGATTGGCAAAACAGATACTATATACATTTTTGGAGGTGGTCATGTAAGCATTCCTGTTAGTCAGATATTTAAAATGCTAGGCTTTAAAGTTGTTGTTTATGATAATCGCAAAGATTTATCAACTATTGATAAAAATATTTATGCAGATATCAAGGAAATCATTGATTATAAAGATGCAGGGAAAATGATTAAAGATGAGTTTAATTCATATGTAGCTATAATGACGGTATCTCATGCAGAAGATCAGTTGATTCTGAAGCAAATGGCTTCGAAAAATCTTAAATATCTTGGAATGATAGGAAGTAAGAATAAGGTAAAAAAAATCTTCGATGCTCTTTTATCTCAAGGCATTACACAGGAGCAACTAGACAAGGTTGATGCACCAATGGGAATACCTGTAAAATGTCATACAACCGAAGAAATTGCAGTCACTATTGCTGCAAAAGTTATCCAGGTAAAAAACGAATAATACCGGAATGCATAAACGGCATAAACATTTACTCAATTTTTTTGTTTCCATTTTATAACCAATATCTCTGTGTATGGCTCAATATGAACTAAGAATGCCCGCTATGGGTGAAAGCATTACTGAAGCTATAATTACAAAATGGCTAAAAAATGTAAATGACAAAATATCAATCGATGACCCTGTTGTTGAAGTTGCAACAGATAAGGTTGACTCTGAAATCCCATCACCCGTTGAAGGAAAGTTAATTAAGCAGTTATTCAAAGAAGGAGATACTGTTGAAATTAATAAGGTTATTGCAATTATCGAGACAGATGACAATGAGGATGAGAATGCAAAAACAGAGGACTCTGATTCTGCCGCCGTAGAAGCAGAAAAAATCAAATCAACTGCAACAGATGATTCTAATAAAGCAAACGCAGATTCTATACCTAAAAATGATAAACTTGAGCCGGAAGAACCCGAAGAAATAAAGCATACTGACAAGCATGGCAGGTTTTACTCTCCCTTGGTTAGAAATATTGCCAGGGAAGAAAATATTTCTATGGAGGAACTAGAGAATATGCCCGGCACAGGCTTGCAGAATAGAATTACCAAAAATGATATTCTAGACTACCTGCAAAACCGAAAAACTAAGGTACAAGCTGACAGTCCCGATTTAAAAACAGATACATCTAAAGCAGAAATACAAAAGCCCTCGGTTAGCATAGGAAAAGAGGATGAAATAATTGAAATGGATCGTATGCGTAAGCTAATTGCCTCGCATATGGTAATGTCTGAGGCAACTTCTGTTCATATTTCATTGTTTGCTGAAGCTGATGTTACAAATATTGTAAACTGGAGAAATACACATAAGGATATACTTTTAAAACGCGAAAACGAAAAGCTAAGCTTTACTCCTTTTTTTATTGAAGCTATAGCTAAAGCTATCAAAGAATATCCTATGATTAATATTTCTGTTGATGGTGATAAGATTATAAAGCGCAATAATATAAATATTGGAATGGCAACGGCTTTACCAAACGGAAATTTAATTGTTCCGGTTATAAAAAATGCCGATAATAAAAGTTTGCTGGGACTGAGCAGAGAAATTAATGACCTTGCTGCCAGGGCCAGAGAAAATCAATTGAAACCCGATGAAATCCGAGGAGGCACTTTCACAATGACTAATATTGGTACTTTTGACGGACTAATGGGAACTCCAATAATAAACCAGCCGGAAGTCGGCATTATGGCTGTTGGTGCAATAAAGAAAAAAGTTGTAGTTATAGAAACCGAGCAAGGCGATACCATTGGCATCAGACATATGTTGTATCTTTCACTTTCGTGTGATCACAGAGTTGTTGATGGTGCTTTGGGTGGAATGTTTCTTAAGAAAGTAAAAGATAATCTCGAAAATTTCGATACAAAACAAATAATCTAAACTTAATACCGGCATTTTTTTTACTTTCGTTGTAGTAATTAATCTTTCTAAAAAAACGCTTAATAAAAAACTATAATGAAATTAAATCTTACCCGTCCTCTCGCTTTTTTCGATCTTGAAACAACAGGTGTAAATGTCGTATTGGATCGCATCGTTGAAATATCAGTATTTAAAGTAAACCCTGACAACAGTAATGAAACTGTAAACGCAATAATCAACCCCAAAAGACCTATCCCTGAAGAAGTTACAGCGATACATGGGATCAGCAATGAAGATGTAAAAGATAAACCTACCTTCGCTGAATTTGCGCCAAAACTTGAAAAATTTCTAAAGAACTGTGACCTCGCAGGTTATAACTCCAATAAATTCGATGTTCCAATGCTTATGGAAGAATTTCTAAGATGTGGAATTAATTTTGATATAAAAAGCCGCAGGCTCATTGATGTACAAAATATCTTCCACAAAATGGAGCCCCGAACATTAAAAGCGGCATATAAATACTATTGCGGAAAAGAACTAATAAATGCCCACGAAGCAGAAGCAGATACCCGGGCTACGTATGAAATTCTAATCAAACAAATTGAACATTATAGCGACACCGAATACATTGATAATGAAGGCAAAGTATCGGTTCCGATTAAAAATGATGTAGAAGCATTATCTGAATTTTCATATAATCAGAACAATGCCGATTTAGCAGGACATATTGGCTTTGATAAATCAGGCAAGGAAATATTTAAATTTGGAAAATATAAAGGAAAAGTGGTTGCAGATGTGTTTAAAAAAGAACCACAATATTACGATTGGATTATGAAGGCAGACTTTCCCCTTTCTACAAAAAACCTGGTTAAAGAAATAATGTTCCGAGGTTTTGAAGATACAGGGATGAAAATTATAAAGTAATTGCAGATATTAATTTGATATCAGATTTTTTTTTAGAATGCCTTAAATCCATATTTGTCTAATTGTTTTATTTTATTGTAATGAAAATAATATGCATAGGCAGAAATTACATTGAGCATGCCAATGAATTAAATAACCCTTTACCGGAAGTTCCGGTTTTCTTTTTAAAACCGGAAACAGCTATTATCAGGGCAGGATTGCCGTTTTTTTATCCTGATTTTTCGGAGAATATACATTATGAAACTGAATTAGTTTTAAAAATATGCAGGCTTGGAAAAAATATTCAGAAAAAGTTTGCTCATAAATATTATAATGAAATAGGAATAGGTATCGACTTCACTGCGCGCGACCTGCAAGAAAAATGCAAGCAGAAAGGATTACCATGGGAAATTGCAAAAGCTTTCGATTCTTCGGCTCCTGTGGGTAGCTTTATTGATAAAAAGGAATTTGAAAATATTAATGACATTGATTTTTCACTGGATATAAACGGGAAAATTGTGCAAAAAGCTAACTCAGGCATGATGATTTTCAGCTTTGATGAAATTATAAATTATGTATCAAAATTCTTTACTTTAAAAATTGGAGATTTGATATTTACAGGTACTCCTGCCGGTGTTGGGGCAGTAAATAAAGGAGATATCCTTACTGCTTTTATTAAGGATAAAGAGTTGCTAAAAGTAAAAGTAAATTAAACAAATCAGTACAGGCCTACTTTTAGCCTCTATTGGTAATTAAGCACACAGCCTCGATCTATGAAAGAATTAACACATAAAAAACTCATTGAGAAAGCTCCATTTGGATATGCTGTGCATAAGATAATTCTTGATAAAACGGGGAAAGCTATTGACTATGAGTTTATTGAAGTAAATGAAGCATTTGAGAAACTAACAGGACACAAATCTTCGGAAATAATTAACCGAAAAATAACAGAAGTTCAGCCGGATATCAAGGATGGTGATTTTGACTGGATTGCTTGCTATGGAACAGTTGCGTTAGAAGGTATCGAAAAAGAATTTGAACAGTATTCCAAGCCATTAAAAAAATGGTATAAAGTATATGCATTCTCTCCCGAAAAAAATTACTTTGTTACTTACTTCTCCGATATTTCCACAGAAAAATTAATAAGCAATACTTCAAAATATTTTCTGGATAGTCCTGATGACAAACCCCAATATCAAAGTATTTGCGATGATTTATTATCAGTAAGTAATGCTAAATATGTAGCTCTAAATATTATTGACAACTATAAATTTGAATTTACAACGCAAGCTGTTGCAGGCATTGGCAAGCATTTTAAAAAGGCTGCAAAAATTCTGGGATTTGATATTCTTGGTAAAAAATGGAAACTAGATGCTGCCAGAAATGAAAAAATTAAGGATAAAACAATAACGCGTTTTAAAAACCTACATGATTTAGCTGCAGGAGTTATTTCAGATAGGACAATGATATTAATTGAAAAAACTTTTAATATTGGAGAAATAGCAATAGTAAAAATCATGAAAGACAATCAAATGCTTGGTGATTTTACTATAATTATGCGTAAAGGAGATACTCTTAAAAATGATACTCTATGGGAGATATTCGCAAAACAGATTGGACTGTTTATTGAATATGAAAAAGCTAAAAATGCTCTCAAAGACTTTTTTGATGTTAATCCTGAATTATTCTTTATTGCAAATATGAATGGTGATTTTCTCCGGGTAAACAAACAATGGGAAAAAACATTCGGATATACTGTTGATGAAATATTAAATACAAAAAATCTTGAATTAGTTCATCCTGAAGACAAAGAGGCCACTATTGATCAAATTTTAAAAGTACTTGAAAGCAAAGATATAGCAAGTTTTACAAACAGGAATAGATGTAAAAACGGCAAATACAGATACATTGAATGGAAAGCATTTAAAAGAGATAATCTAATATGTGGTGCAGGAAGAGACATCACCGACAAAAAAAATCTGGAAGCCTTAAACCAAACACTGCTATCCTCTTTGCAACATCCTGCAATGTACATAAGAGCAAAAGACAGAGTGGTTTTAGCGGCAAATAAAATTGCGCTAGATTTTGGAGTAAAAATTGGCGGACAATGCTGGAAAGAATTTGGCAAAAGTGATTATATCTCTAAAGATCACAAAGAAATAGCAGAAAAATTCCCGGATTTTGTACCACCGGAATATGGAATAAAATGCTCTTTCTGTCAGGGCGATGCTTGTATGTCGAAAGACCCTGAACAAAATAATCCCGAAGTAGAAGCTTTTGGATTAATATGGGATACCTATTGGATTAAAATTAGTGATGAGGTGTATTTGCATTATGTCGCTAATATTACTGAACGTAAAGAAGCTGAAGAAAAAATTGAGCAAAGCGAAGCAAATCTTAATGCAATTATTGAAAGTACAAATAATTCCATATGTTCAAGAGACAAAAATGCTAAGCTGATTGCTTACAATAAAGCATTTGAGGTTTTATGTAAAGAATTATTCAACATAGACATAAAACCCGGCATGAATACTATGGACTATTTATCTCCGGATAAAAAAATGTACTGGAAATTAATTATAAAAGAAGTATTGAAAGGTAATTTCCACCAGGAGGAGATTGCACATAAATTCATAAATGGTGAAGAAAGACATTACTCAATTTCTTTTAATCCAATAAAAAAAGGCAATAAAATAACAGGATTTGTTGAATTTACTTCAGATATAACAAATCAAAAAAAAGCTATACAAGCTCTCCGGGAAAGTGAGAAAAAACTAAAAGAAGCACAAAAAATAGCTCATATCGGTCACTGGGAACTGGACTTAAATACAAATAAATTGAGCTGGTCTGATGAGATTTATCGTATTTTCAATACTTATCCTAATCAATTCCGTGTTGGTTGTGATGCTTTTTTAGAGTTTGTGCATCCTGATGATCGCACCTATGTTAGCGATACATATAAAAAACACTCTAAACTAAAACTTCCCTACAGCATTATATATAGAATTGTACTTCCAAATGGCTGGGTTAAATATGTAAACGAAAAATGCAAAACCGAATTTGATGAAACCGGCAAAGCTATTCGTTCTATGGGAACAATCGCTGATATTTCCAATCAAGTATTACTCACAAACAAATTAAAAAAAGCAAAAGAAAAAGCTGAAGAAAATGAGGAAAAATACCGCTCATTGATTAACCAAAGCATGGAAATGATTGTTTTGCATGATATGGAAGGTAATATCAAAGAAGTAAATAATGCAATAATTGAACAAAGCGGCTTTTCTAAAAAAGAACTTCTTAAATTAAAAACATTTGATATTGAATATAATTCTATTAATTCAAATGAAAGAATTAAACAATGGAAAAGCTGGCCTTTAGGCAATGTTGTAACCGAAGAAACAAAAATAAAAACAAAAAACGGATATATATTTCCAGTTGAAGTCTGCAGCGGCAAGATTACCTATGGCAATAAGGTATATATACTTTCGCTGGTACGTGATATTACTGAAAGGCAAATAGCAGAAGAAAGTATCCAAAAACTTTTTAAGGGAATTGAGCAAAGCCCGGCAAGTGTTTTAATTACAGATACCAATGGCAGAATAGAATATTCCAATAAAAAGTTTGAAGAATTAACCGGCTATAAATTTGAAGAAATTATTGGAGAAAATCCACGAATATTAAAATCAGGCAAACAAGACCGTGAATTTTACAAAAATCTTTGGGAAACAATCACTGCCGGCAATGATTGGCGAGGTGAGATGGTAAATAAGAAGAAAGACGGTACATATTACACAGAGTCGGCATTAATATCTCCTATAAAAAATGAAAATGATGAAATTATAAACTTTATTGCAATAAAAGAAGATATTACTCGGCTAAAAAAAACAGAGCAGGCACTACGCGAGAGCGAAGAAAAACACAGATATCTTATTGAAAACACAGATAATGTTTATTGGAAATTCGATTTGATCAATAATAAATGGGATTATGTAGCACCACAGTCAGAAAGAATTCTGGGGTACAAGCCTGAAGAATGGACTGATTATGATTTTTGGTTGAGTAAAATTCATGAAGATGACCGGGAATGGGCTGCTAATTATTGTCTGGAATGCACTCAAAAAGGTATGGATCACTCATTTGAATATCGCTTTAGAAGAAAAGACGGCAATTATGTTTGGTTACGAGATGAAGTTAAAGTAGAATTGAAAGATGGCATGGCTGTGGAATTGTGGGGAATAATGAAGGACATTACTCTTCTTAAGCAAATAGAAAACATTAAAGAGACACTCCAGCAATCCGAGAAGTTAGCTTATATTGGCACTTTAAGCTCCGGCATAGCACATGAGGTAAATAACTCCCTTGCCGGCATAATAAACTGTGCCGAACGTATTGCTAAGCATCCTGATGAAGTAAAAAACAATGAAAAGTATATTGATCTTATTAAATATTCCTCAAGACAACTAAAGGATTTTACTCAGCAATTATTAAACTTTGCAAGAATACCTAAAACAGATTATAGAACCATTAAACTTAGTAGAATTTTGGAAACGCCTTTGCTGCTAACATCCGGAAGAATTGAAAAAAACAATATTAAAATTGAAAATAATCTTGATAAGAATGTTTTAATAAATGCAAATAAAAATCAACTCGAACATGTTTTTATAAATCTTATAATTAATAGTATTGATGCTATTAAAGAACATAAGATTATTAATAAAAATCTAAATGGAAATATTACTATTGATAACTATATAGAAAACCATTTTGTAATAATTACTTTTAAAGATAATGGCATTGGCATTGATGCCAAAGAATTGAAAAAAGTATTTAATTTGTTTTTTACTAATAAGTCAGGAGAAAAAGGAAGCGGATTGGGTATTCCAATAAGCAACAGTATCATAAAAAAACATGGCGGAAATATGGAAATAGAAAGTAAACCAAAGAAAGGAACAAGTATCCGTATAAGTCTCCCTCTGTATGAAAAGAAACCGGATAATGAGTAATTAATTCAAAATTCAGTTTTTGTTAAACTTGAATAATGCCATACAAAAAAATGTTAAGCCTTTTGCTGAAAACTAAAGAAATATTTATTTTCATTATTGAAAAAGAAGAATGCAATTTAACTATTTTAGCAATGCAAACAAATATGTCAAATCAGAGAAACTATTATAAATATTTACTGTTATCAGAATAAAACTACTAGATACTTCGCTTCGCTCAGTATGACAATGCATTTGGTGTTTTTTTGGGTGGAGGGCGGCTTCGCCGCCCTCCACCCTCCCGGAAATTAAAAGTTTGTCATTCTGAGCGTAACGATGTGGAGCGAAGAACCGAGTTTGTGAGCTCGCCAAAGGGAATCTGGATATTATGTTACCATTTTAATCGGACAATAGTGATTAATAAAACATTGTAAATTAAAAAAGTATAGAAACAAACACTACAGATGAAAATATTCGTTGTTGAAGATGAAATGACATTGAGAGTTATTCTTTCTGATGAATTGAGAGAAGCCGGACACGAGGTAAGTGAGTTTTTAAATGCAAAAACAGCACTTAAAAGCATCGAGAAGGAAAGGCCTGATATTGTTATTTCTGATATGAGAATTCCGGGTATGAGTGGCTTGAAATTATTGGAAAAAATTAAGAACATTTCACCTGATACCCAGGTTGTTATAATGACAGCTTATTCAACTGTTGATACTGCTGTAAAAGCTTTAAAAATGGGCGCCTTTGATTATATCTGCAAGCCTTTTAATATTGATGAAATACATCATATTATAAATAAAGCAAGGGAGCTTCATTATATGAAACTCGACAATCAGCGCTTACAATCAGAAATTAGCAAACAATATGAATTCTCAAATTTTATCAGCGAAAATAAGGCAATTAAAGCAATATTCGAAACCATAAAATCCGTCATTGATTCAAATGCGTCAATACTCATATCCGGAGAAACCGGTACCGGTAAGGAGTTGCTTGCCAATATCATTCATTACAATAGTAATAGAAGTACGAAGCCATTTATTAAAGTAAGTTGTGCATGTTTAACCAGAGATATTTTTGAAAGCGAATTGTTCGGTTATGAAAATGGAGTAGTCGGAAATACCGCTGAGCCACGTAAAGGGCGTTTTGAATCAGCTAATGAAGGAACTATCTTTCTTGACGATATTGATGATATTCCTCTTGATTTGCAGGTAAAGCTGCTCAGAGTTATTGAAGAACAAGAACTGGAACCTGTTGGAAGTTCAATAACAAAAAAAATTGATGTAAGAGTTATCAGCTCTTCTAAAAATGACTTAAAATCATTAATAAATGAAGGCAAGTTTAGAAGTGATTTATATTATAGATTAAACGTAATCCCGGTTCACATACCCCCACTTAGAGAACATCCTGACGATATTGAAATCCTGGCAAAAAGTTTTCTTGAAAATTTTTGCAGGGGAAAGAAAAAAGAAATCAGCAATGCAACTATTGAGTTGCTGAAAAAATACCACTGGCCAGGCAATATCAGGGAACTAAAAAATCTAATTGATAGATTGTGCCTCACTACTAACGGCAGTATAATTCAGTCTGAAAATATCCCAACTGAATTTTTAATTACCTCTACTGATTTAATATCTAACAAAGATTCTAAATGGAACCTGGAGGAAATTATCATTAAAACTGAAGCAACCCTTATAAAGACTGCTATAGCACAAAATAACGGTAATAAAACAAAGGCTGCTAAACTTCTGGGAATTCCTTTATCAACTCTCAGATCAAAACTAGCTAAGCTTAAACTCGAATAATCTGCGAATTCTCGCAGATTATTCGCGATATTTCACATGTGCAATTTTGGCATTTCTGTGATGTTTTTTCAATACTTTTCATCTTTACAAATCCTGTAATTTTTTGAATTTCTGAATTTTAGACTTTGTTTAAAACAATTGTTAAATATATTTTGGACAATAATTCTATCCTCACAAAAATATTTTAAGGTATTTTATTTATTTAAATAATTTACATATATCCTTTGTTCAATAAAGGATGCCCGACGAACTAAGTATTTTTACTGATAGAACATGCGTTAAAATGCTTGCTAACTTGAGTAAAAATACCTGCAATATAATCTTTAATAGGTTTTTTCTTTGTGCTTGTAAATGGATTTCAAATAATTGTTTTCAATAATTACAAAAAATATGCAGGAAAAATCTACCTCCAATAGCAAGAACAAAAGCAATAAATCATCTTTGAGCGAAGTGCTTAATATCTTTTCGCACATCGATTTAAAAATAATGGAATTGCATAAGTATTCTTCAAAAGATTTCTTATCCCTGAATAATGCTTTAAAAGACAATTATAAAAAAGCAAAATTTATAACAGCCAAAACTACCGAAACTTTTGAAAAACTCGGACAAAAGGGCAATCTTAATACTCTGCAAGAAGTAAAACAAGATTTTGCCGGATTAAAAAAACAAATCAGCAGAATAGAACAAAAAATTGATAAATCACTGGTATGTGTGGAAAACATACAAACATATATTAACACAATGCCGGTTCCTATAAACAGTTTTATTCAAAACATCTGCGTATTAAAATTATTGTTTTCAAACCTCAAACTAAGCAGTACATTTTCCAGTTTTCCTGTTACCCAATTCACAAAAGAAGACAATAATATTATAGAAAAAGAACTAACTGCTATTAAAGAAAAGAACCAGCCAATTCTTAAAAAAATTACAGGCTTACAATCGGAAATAAAATCTCTTTATGAAAAATTAAATGAAGTAAAAAAGCAAGAACTTGGACATCTTAACAAGATTATTGAAAAAGCTCAAAGAGATCTTAATCTTATTGAAAGGCATAATAAAAATGCACTAAAACACCGCGAAGCACTTGATATAATGTCAAAGCAATGCTCAAAAAATGTTGAAAGCATCATTACAAATTTGCAGTATCATGACATTATCAGGCAAAAAATGGAACACATTCAGCAAACTCATCTTTTAGTTACAAATGAGCTAAATGAAATTGACAAAACAAATGAAGAAAAGGAAGATGCTGCAAAATTGTTTTCTTGCATAGTGCAAATACCTCAAATTTCAGAGATTCAGACTGCCCAATTACTTCATGCAAATAAAGAATTTCAGCAGGCTATTGATCAGATTACAAAGAAAATGAATGAAATTGGCCAAAATATGAGCCAAACAGCAAGAACATATAATTCTTTGGCAATTTTCAACTATCAGGGTGAAGAAATAAATCTTGAAAAAACTGATTTCACCTTCAACAGCATTCTTGTTAAATGTAAAGACAGTTTGACAGAGTTTGAAAATATTGTCAAAAACTCATCTAAGCTCAGCAAATCCATTGTTTCACTTAGAAAAGAATTTCAGGAAATTGATATGATGGACAATTCTATTGAGCAAATGGTGGTGAAAAAATTTGGCAGTGGAGTATTGCTTAAAAATCCGAACAAAGAAGTTTCTAATCAGGCAGAACAAATTCTAAAAATATATGCTGACAATCACTACATAAAAATAAATATGAAGAGATTGTTTATTGATGCAATAGAGCAGATTAATAAATCGGCAAAAATTAATACAAGCCTTAAAAGCAAGAAGCACGGTGTATCAAATCTGGAGAAAATAGCAATGCTTGCAAAAGAGAAAATCATTAAGATTAAAGAGAGTTTCATATATCTGAACGAAAACAAAGAACAAATTCAGCTTTACAGTGAAGATATTATTCTTCAAAACAAAAATGCTGTCAAAGAGTCACAATACTATGCATATTTTGAAAAAACTATTGACAACATTATAAATGATTTTAACAATATAAGTGAGATAGTGAAGAAAAACAATCTTGCAGATATCGAATCTTTAAATAATGATGAAAGCTTCAAGCAAATTGAAGATTATTACACAATGAAATCCGAAAGGATTATTCATAATCAAACAGTATCTGAAAAGTTATCAGCAATCAGTGAATCAAATAATTCAAGTGAAGATGAAGGTAATGATGTCGAATTTTTTTAATACTTAAACATAATGGACAATTTTAAAATATCAAAGAATATTCCTGCAAACATGAATAACAATCATGTGGAATTACATTTGGAAGGCGAACTATCGCTACAAAACACTGAAAGCTTAAAAAAAGCAATCGCTAAGAATATAAAAGGATTCGATACTGTAAAGATTACAGCAAACAATATATCTCAAACAGATATAACATTTGTACAAATCATTGAATCATTAAAAAAGCAGTACAAAGAAAAAATCAGCTTTAAAATTGAATATCCATATGATATTAAAACACTAATGCAAAATGCTGGTTTTGAAGTTTAATACTCTTGTAATAGAACAAAAAAATAAACAATAATAATTGGTAATAAACCAAATAACAAAAAAAGAAATGGCAAAGAATATATTAATTATTGATGATTCGGAAAGCATTAGGGAGGTTGTAATCTTCACTCTGGAACAAGCCGGGCATAAAGTCCTTTCAGGTGTTGACGGGCAGGATGCTCTTAAGCTTCTTGATGGAAGAGAGATAGACTTAATTATTACTGACCTGCATATGCCAAACATGAATGGTATTGAGTTTATTAAAGAAGTTAGAAAAACTGAAAAATACAAATACACACCAATACTTTATCTGACAACAGAATCGCAGCAGAGCAAAAAGATGGAAGCAAAACAAGCCGGTGCAACAGGATGGATTGTAAAACCATTTATGCCGGAAAAACTCCTTGCAGCAATTAATAAAATTCTTAAGTAACTGATATAAACAAGTAGAGAAAAAAGAATCATAAAAACAAAATTCTATTATGGAAAAGAATATCGTAATAGTTGATGACTCGGAAAGCATTAGGGAAGTTGTAGAATTTACACTTACAAATGCCGGTCACAAAGTAAACGTAGCCATTGATGGCAAAGATGCTCTCAAATTTTTCGACGGAAGCAAAATAGATCTTGTAGTAACGGATCTCTATATGCCCGAAATGGATGGTATTGAGCTAATAAGAGAGATAAGGAAAAAAGACGATTATAAGTTTGTCCCTATTATTTTTCTCACTACAGAGTCACAACAAAATAAAAAAATGGAAGCTAAAGAAGCCGGAGCTACAGGTTGGATAGTAAAACCTTTTGTACCGGAAAAATTATTAGCAGCAATGGGTAAAGTTGTAAGATAAATGGAACAGTTTAAAAAGAAATTTCTGGAAGAAGCAGCAGACTTAATAAATAGTCTGGAAAAGGCATTACTTGCGCTTGAAGAAAATCCGAACGACAAATCTCTTACCGAGGAAGTCTTTCGAATAATGCACTCGCTGAAAGGCGGAAGCAGTATGTTTGGATTTAACAAAATGGATGCCTTTACTCATAATTTGGAAACAATTTATGACCTTATTCGCAGTGGAGAATTAAGCCTGAATAGAGAAATCCTTGATTTAACTCTTGACGCGGTTGACCATTTAAAAGTTCTTCTTGAAAATGGTGATGAGCTTAATGCAAAAGATGAAAAATCTCATCAAATTCTTCTAAGCAAAATTAACGGAATTGCTGAAAAAAGCTCGATATCAGCATCTCAACCAAATGCTGATACTTCAGCAGCAGAAGTAACACCGGCACAATCAGAATCCGCAAGCCTTGATGATGCTTCTTGTTATCACATTACTGTGAAGCCAAATAAGGATATATTTCAAAACGGAACAAATCCTCTGCTGCTTATCGATGAACTTCATACTCTCGGCCATTGTAAAGCTTTTGCAAAAACTTCCGCAATTCCCGAATTTGACAAATTGAATGCGGAAGAATGTTATGTTGCATGGGAGGTTTTTCTGTCAACTCAAAAAACTTTAGATGATATTAATGATGTTTTCATTTTTGTTGACGACATATGCGATATCAGGATAAATAAAATTGCCGATAATAATATTATTAACCAAAAAATATTCATTGATGAAGTTTTAAATAATATTTCTAAAGATAAGTTCTTTGATACTGATAAGCTTGCTGAAGTAGCAAGAAAAATTGAACTAAATAAAGAAAATGACAAAGATGCTTCAAGCTCATTAGAACCTGAAGATACTGAAGAACATGTTATTTCTTTAGCTAAGAAAACTTCAATAAATAATATCAGGGTCGCTTCCGGTAAGTTAGATGATTTAATGAACCTTGTCAGTGAATTAATTACCACACAGGCAAGCCTTAGCTTATTTGCAGAAAATAATAACAATCCGGAATTATCAGGTATTGCTGAAAATATTGAAAAAATCTCCCGTCAATTAAGAGACAATACTTTCGAGATTTGTCTTATTCCTATTGACACCATTATGATTCGCTTCAAACGCCTGGTAAGGGATTTATCTTCTTCTCTAAATAAAGAGATTCAATTTATTGCTGAAGGCACTGAAACAGAGTTGGATAAAAGTATAATTGAAGGTCTTACGGAACCTATAATGCATATTTTCAGGAATGCTATTGATCATGGCATTGAGAGCACTGAAGAAAGACTTAAAAAAGGTAAACCAAAACAAGGCAAGATTATCCTCAAGGCATTCTATTCAGGAACAAATGTATATATACAAATTCAGGATGACGGTAGAGGTATTGATGCTGAAAAAATCAGGGAAAAAGCTATTAACAGAGGCTTTATTAGTCCTGAATCAAACCTTTCTTATAAAGAAATTTTAAATCTGATTTTCCTGCCCGGCTTTTCTACTGCTTCTAAGGTAACTGAGGTATCAGGAAGAGGAGTTGGTTTAGATGTTGTTGTGAAAAAAATAGCAGATATCAGAGGTGAAGTTGAAATTGAGTCTCAACTTGGTGTTGGTTCAACTATTACCATAAAACTACCTCTCACAATGTCAATTATTGACGGTTTGCTTGTGAAAATCGGTAAAACATTTTTTGTAATACCTCTTTCAACTGTAGATAAGTGCTTTGAAATTCCAACAACACAGATTGAAAACATTTTTAATAATAAACTGGCTTTGGATGGAAATCTTATTCCATTTATTAACCTTAGAAATGAATTCATTATAGAAGGAGATGCACCAAATAATCAACAAGTTATACGGGTAAGTTATGATGATTTTAAAATAGGGCTTTCTGTTGACAGAGTGATTGGTGAGTACCAGGCTGTAATTAAGCCTCTAGGAAAAATGTACAAAGAAGTTGAAATTGTATCAGGCGCAACGATACTTGGTGATGGCACAATTGCTTTAGTACTGGATACAAATAAAATCATCAATTCCTTTGACAGGGATACCTTAAATAAAAGAAGTGGGTAATATATTAATTTAAAAAAAGAAAAATATGCAATTATCAAGTTTAATCAAATGTTTCATTACTCTATTTGCTTTTGCAGTTTTGCATAACAATATTTCGGCACAAACCGGAAGTTTAAGCGCAGACAGGCCGGGAGTAAGTCATGGCACACATGCCGTAACTCCGGGTAATTTCTATCTTGAATTTGGATATCAATTTTCATTTAACAAAAATCTTAACTATAGTTCAATGCCAATCAGCAATTTCAGATTTGGAGTTGTGGAAGGCCTGGAAATATTTGTTGGTTGGTCAGGCTTTGATGTAAATCACACTTTAAATCAAACTGAAACCGGACTCCCCTCACTTGGAACAAAACTCCAACTCTTAAAAGGTGAAGCCTTTAATCTTACAATGGTGGGTTCTATTGCATATTCCGACATATCAGAGTCTTTTCCGGTAAACCCTGCTCTCGCTTTAGCTTGTGATTATGAAATAAATGATGTTTTTGGTGTTTTTGGAACTGTTCAGGGAGGATATGTGTCTGAAGCGGATGATAAGATGATAGAATTAGTTATTGCAGCAGGATTGGGTTTTGGATTAACAGAAAACCTCAGCTCATTTATAGAATACTATAATGTCAGTTACCCGGAAAACTCCGGAATATACCACGGCTCAGAATGCGGAATTATGTATCTGATTAACAATGATTTGCAAATAGATGCCTTTGGTGGTTATGGATTTAGTAATGAAATTGATCATTACATGGGAGTAGGCATTGCCAAAAGATTTTGATAATAGGAAACCCGAATAATTTATATATAAACATTCAATAATAATACAATTTTAAATTTTAACTAATAAACAATTTTATAAACCAAAAAGGAGGAATATAATGAGTGAATTAACAACTACGGGCACCCTCACATCTTACCTTTCATTTCAACTTGGAGATGAAATGTTTGCTGCTGATGTTGGTAAGGTATTGGAAATCCTTGAATTATGCCCTATTACAAAAGTACCTCGTTCACCCGCATACATGAGAGGAGTAATAAATTTGCGAGGTAAAGTTTTACCGGTTTTAGATACCAGGATAAAGTTCGGATTATCGGCTACAGAAGACAGTGTAGATACCTGCATTGTTGTTCTGGATGTTGATATGGATGGAGAATCTTTACATCTTGGAGCTTTGGTTGACTCTGTTGACGAAGTACTGGAACTGGGAAAAGCTGATATTGAGCCACCACCAACTCTTGGCAGTAAATTCAACCCTGAATATCTCCATGGTATGGTAAAAAAAGAAGATGTTTTTATTATGGTTCTTGATGTTGACAAGGTATTCTCAACCGACGAACTGATTATTGCCCACGAAACTGCTGAGAAAAAAGCTGTTGAAGAATCAATCAAATCAGAAAAAGCTGAGAATAAAGAAAAGGGAAAGAAAAAGAAGAATTAAAAATTAAAAAAAATTAATCATAAATTATTTATTTATAAAAAAAATTTACTATGAACTTTAAAGACTTAAAAACAGGAACAAAAATACTTACCGGCTTTTTGTTGGTAGTATTTATTGCAGTAATAATAGGCGTTATCGGCCTTATTAGCCTTAGAAATGTGGGCAATGCATTTCATGAAGTATCTGATGTTCGTTTGCCGAGTATTCAATATCTTGGAGAAATGGAAGCTAACCTTGAAAAGTTACAATTGAGTTATGCAAAACTGATTGACAATAATCTAAGTCGTGCAGACAGGGAGGAAATTCTCAAAGATATTAATACATACAGAAATGCATATCAGGAAGCTAATCAACTATTTGCACCTTTGGATCAAACTGAAGAGGAAGCTAAGGTTTATCAACAATTATTAGTTGAACTGGAAAACTGGAGAAATATTAATACAGATCAAGTTGAAAAAGAACATGAAGAGTTGATGGAAATAGATCTTCTGAATCCGATGGAAACGGAGAAAGACCTTGAAATGTTTATGAAAGACCACTATGCTGTTCAGGTTCAAACAGTAAACGCTATACAAACACTTAACACATTTGATGGCGGTGATGATCCTACACGTTGCAATTTTGGAATTTGGCTACCCGATTTCAAAACGAATAATCAGGAAATCAATAGTAATATGAGAGATATGATGTCATATCATGACGATTTTCACAATGCAGTAGCTCGCATCAAGCAATTAATAAGACAAGGAAACGAAGACGCTGCATTTCAACACTACACCAGTGTCATGGCACCTGCAGCAGAACAGGTTTTTAACTATTTTGCACTTATTAACCGCGAAGCACATCTTGCCGTTGAAAATTTTGAAGAAATGAGTAATGCAATAAGTGTTACTTCTCAAGAAGCTCATAATAAAACTATGACATTATTCAACCAATTACAGGAAATCAATGTTTCTGAAGCTGAAAAAGAAACTAACGCAGGTGATGCAACAATAGCAGGCAGTAACATATTAGTCATTATTGCTATAATAGTCGGAATCATAATAGCATTAATTCTCGGAATTGTTATTACCCGCATGGTAACCACTGGTGTGAACAAAGGAGTAGTAATAGCAGAAACTGTTGCTGGCGGAGACCTGACAATTGAAGTTGAGGCAAGCCTTCTTAACAGAAAAGATGAAATTGGACAACTCGCTAAGGCAATGCATCTCATGCTGGAAAAACTTCGCGAAGTTATTGGAAGTGTTGTTTCCGGATCGAACAATATTGCAGCAGCAAGTCAGCAAATGTCTTCTACATCGCAGGAAATGAGCCAGGGAAGTACAGAACAAGCATCTTCTGCTGAGGAAGTTAGCTCATCTATGGAAGAAATGGCAGCTAATATCCAGCAAAATACTGACAATGCACGCGAAACAGAGAAAATCTCTCAAAACGTTTCTTCCGGCATCCAGGAAGTTGGAACAGCTTCTCAACAAAGTTTACAGTCTATCAAAACAATTGCCGATAAAATTTCCATCATTAGTGAAATTTCAAGACAAACCAACATCCTTGCACTTAATGCAGCTGTTGAGGCAGCCCGTGCAGGTGAGCATGGAAAAGGTTTTGCTGTAGTTGCAGCAGAAGTACGCAAACTTGCTGAAAACTCTAAAATTGCCGCTGATGAAATTAATGCATTAGCTTCTGAGAGTGTTGGCGTAACTGAAAAAGCAGGTAATTTAATGCAGCAATTAATTCCTGAAATTGACAAAACTACTAAACTGGTTCAGGAAGTTGCAGCTGCAAGTATAGAGCAAAACTCAGGTGCAGATCAGGTTAACTCTGCTATTCAGCAACTTAACCAAATCACTCAACAAAATGCTGCTGCCAGTGAAGAAATGGCAACAAGTAGCGAAGAGCTTGCAAGCCAGGCTGATCAATTACTTGATATGGTTTCTTATTTCAAAATTGAAGAAGCTAAAAGAGCAGCAAAAAAGGCGGCTACTGCTAAGCATTTTACACAGCAACAGCCAACAGCTCCAAAAGCTACAGCACAAGTAAAGCATGAAGCTCCTAAACCCGCGCAGGATAAAGGCGTTAAGCTTGACATGGGAAAAACAAAAGATGATGAATACGAGAAATTTTAATTAAAGCTTGTAAATGAAAGATCCGGATAGCTCCAATTTAAGCTATCCGGAATCTTCATTTGCTATTAACACTTGATGTTGTATTCGTGAGAGTCAGTAGCATCTGTGTCATTCGAGTTCTTTTTGAATCATATATTTTGTATTCATATTGAATACGATGACACAGAGAATACTGATAATATTTTTATAAACCGCAATTTATATAAAACAAACATCATAATGCAGGAAAACCATTATAAACACATTATCCAAAAAGCACCTTTTGCTTATGCATATCACAAAATAATTCTTGATGATAGCGGGAAAGCTGTGGATTTTGTTTTTATTGAAGTTAATGATGCATTTGAAAAAATGACAGGCCTCAAAAAAGAGGAAATAATTAATAAAAAAGTTTCGGAAGTAATTCCCGGAATAAAAAAAGAAAGTTTTGACTGGATCTCTTTCTATGGAGATATTGCTTTAAATAAAAAAGAAAAGGAATTTGAACAGTTTTCAGAGCCACTGCAAAAACTTTACAGAGTAAGCACTTATTCTCCTAAAAAACATTTTTTTGTAACTGTTTTTAATGATATAACAGAAAATAAGCAAACAAAAGCCAAACTTATTCAGAGCGAAAATAAGTACAAAAAGTTAACCGAAAAAACTAAAATCATTCTATGGGAATTTGATATTCAAAAAAACGAATGGTTACATGTTTCACCACAATCTAAAACTGTTTTGGGATATAATCCGGAAGAATGGACTGATATGCAATTCTGGATTGAAAATCTTCACCCCGAAGATAAAAATTGGGCATTAAAATATTGTGTTGAATGCACAAAAAAAGGCGAAAACCATAAATTCGAGTATCGTTTCAAAAAGAAAGACGGCAGCTATGTATGGCTGTTAGATGATGTTAGCGTAGAAATGAAAGACAATCATCCCGTTAAAATGTGGGGTTCAATGATTGATATTACTGACAGAAAAATTGCGGAAGAAGAACTTCAAAAAAGCGAAGAGCGATATCGCCTGATTTTTGAATACTCTCCTTTGGGTTTGTTTTATTTTGATAAAGAAGGCACTATCATTGCTTGCAATAAGAATTTTGTAAAAATAATCGGTTCTTCCTATGAGTCTCTCATTGGATTAAATATGCTCAAGTTTCCGGATAAAAAGATTGTGAATGCATTAAAGGATTCTTTAAATGGGAAAACCGGCTTATATGAAGGAGATTATAAATCTGTTACTGCCAACAAAACAACAGCTCTCAGAATACTCTTCCCTCCTCATATTAAAGGAAGTTTGCTTGATGGAAGCGTTGGTATTGTTGAGGATGTTACAGAAAGGAATAAAACTGAAGAAGCACGTAAAAAAACTGAAGAACGTTTTAATCTTAGCATGCAGGCAACTAAAGATGGCCTGTGGGACTGGGACGTTGTATCTGATAAATCATATTTCAGTCCGGGATACTACACAATGTTGGGATATGAAAATCAAGGTTTTGAGGCTACAGGAAAAGCCTGGAAAAAACTTGTTCATCCTGAAGATATTGAAAATGTAATTAATACGAATAATGCATGTATAAAAGGCGAATGCGAAACCTTCGAGGTGGAATTCCGAATGAAAACAGCCCATAACGAATGGAAATGGATTTTGTCGCGTGGAAAATGCGTAAAACGTGACAAAAAAGGCAAAGCCCTCAGAATTGTTGGAACGCATGTAGATATTACTGAACGAAAGCACTTTATCGAAAAATTGTACGATAGCAGACTGAAGCTTAAAGAACAAAATGCAGAATACAGATCCATGAATCAGGAGTATCTCGCAATAAATGAAGAGCTTAACCAGGTAAATGAAGAATTGCGGATTACCCTAAAAGACCTTGCTGAAAGCAATCAAAGAAATAAAGTATTGCTGGAAAATGCTTTTGATGGAATCTATCTCCTGCATGGCAGAAAATTTGAATATGTAAATAAACAGTTTTGTAAAATAACGGGTTATTCTTACGAAGAACTAACTGCTAGCGACTTTAACCTATTTGATGCCTTAACTGATGAGTCTAAGAAGATTGTTAAACAAAGATATAATGAGAGGAAAAAAGGGAAAAATATTAATGATATCTATGAATTTCAAATCAAAACAAAATCAGGGGCTATAAAAGATTTAGAAGTTAGTACATCCGCACTGAAAAGCAATGGTCTGCCAAAAGTACTTGGAATAATAAGAGATATAACTAAGCTAAAAAAAGCTCAAAAACTAGAACAAGAAATTTTAATAGCAAATCAATCCGCTGAATTTAAGCAAAAATTTCTGGCTAATATGAGTCACGAAATAAGAACACCATTAACAGGAATGATGGGGTTCATAGAATTACTAGCCAGAACAGAATTAAACAGTACTCAACTAACTTATCTCAATACACTGAAACAATCAGGCGAAAATCTTAAAGAAATAATAAACCTTATCCTGGATTATTCAAAGATCGAATCAGGAGAGGTTACATTAAAGCCTGTGGCATTTCCGGCAAGCAGCATATTTGATAAAGTAGCAAACCTTTTCTCATCTATTTGTCATAAAAATGTTGAACTAAATACAAGCATCGATAAGGCTATTCCAAAATATATAATACTTGATCAACAAAGACTTAACCAGATTTTAAACAATCTCGTTTCGAATGCTGTCAAATTTACTGAACAGGGAAAAATTTCCTTATCGGCAAAACTCGAAGGAAAGATTATTACAGATAAAAAATCATCAAAAAATGACAGTGTTATTGTAAGAATAGATGTTGAAGATACCGGTATTGGAATACCCTCTGAATCTCAAAAATATCTTTTCAAACCTTTCTCTCAAATTGAATCTGAGGGAACAACATATATGGAAGGCACAGGACTCGGACTTTCTATCTGCAAAGAATTATCTGAAATTTTAGGCGGGTCAATTTCTGTTAAAAGTACAATAGGCAAAGGAAGTACTTTCTCATTTACTTTTAAAGCAGATATTGCAAAAAAAGGAGATATTGAAAAGGATGATATAATTGATTCACGTTCTGTTGTTAGAATTAAACCTTTAAATGTTTTATTGGTTGAAGATAAAAAAGTAAACCAAATGGTTGTTACAATCATGCTTAAATCTATGGGCCATGAGGTAGATATAGCAAACAACGGACAGGAAGTTCTTGAAATATACAAGCCTGATCATTACGATTTAATACTAATGGATATTCAAATGCCTGTTATGGATGGAGTTAAGGCTACACATGAACTAAACAAAAAATATAAAAACCTCCCTCCTATTGTTGGCTTGAGTGCAAATGCATTTGAGGGTGACCGTGAAAAATATATGCAGCAGGGAATGGACGAATATCTGATTAAACCGATTAAAAGTAAAGATTTTGAAAACATGCTGAGAAAACTTGAATTTATATGAAAAAAAACTATTGTCCGGATAAAACCAGGAGATACTTCGCTTCGCTCAGTATGACAAGGCATTTGGTGTTTCTTAAGCGTGGTGGGCTGGTGGCGGCGTTGCCGCCACCAGCCCACCACCTCGGTCTGATAAAAGCCTGTCATTCTGAGCGTAGCAAAGTGGAGCGAAGAACCGAGCTTGCGAGCTCGCCAAAGGCAATCTCCTAGTTTTGTTCACATTCTGGTCGGACACTAATGAAATAAGAATAATGAATACCAAGAAATCAAATAATAAAAAATACAAAAAACCCGAAGATGATAAAAGCACAAAAAAATCATCTAATGGTTCAAAAAGCATGGGTGACAAATTAAAACAAACTACCAATCTTCTTATAAATAATGAAGAAATTATTGATTTGTTATTTAATAAAACCGAAGAGGGTTGTTTCTTTATGATGTTAGATAAAGCTGTTGCCTGGAATGATAATATTGACAAAGAAAAAGCTCTGGATTATATTTTTGCTAATCAAAGAATAAGCAGGATTAATGATGCAATGCTTAATCAATACAAAGCTAAACGTGAAGACTTTATCGGGCTAACTCCCAATGATCTTTTCGCTCATGATATTAAACAAGGGAAAATAGCCTGGAAAAAGCTTTTTGATGAAGGAAAACTTCATACTGAAACTCATGAAAAAAAGCTTGATGGCACAGATATGATTATTGTCGGGGATTACACCTGTCTTTATGATAATGAAGGTAGAATCACTGGCCACTTTGGAGTACAAAAAGATGTTACAGAAAACCGAAATTCTCAAAAAGCTCTTAAAGATAGTGAGTCCAGAATAAAATCAATCACAGAATCTGCACAGGATGCAATCATTATGCTCGACCCTGATGCTAATGTGTCTTTCTGGAATCCGGCTGCTGAAAGAATTTTCGGCTATAAGGCCAAAGAAGTAATGGGGAAAAACCTCCATGAGCTTATTGCACCTGAAATATATCATAAAAAGCATAAAAAAGCATTAAAACAATTTATGATTGACGGAACCGGTGATGCAATTGGAAAAACAATTGAATTACTGGCTCTGCACAAAACCAAAAGAATAATTCCCGTTGAACTTTCTCTCTCATCAATTAAACTGGCTAATGGATGGAACGCTATTGGAATAATTCGCGATATATCTGACCGAAAGCAAACCGAAGAGCAAATTGAAAAGCATCGCAATTTCTTAAAGCATATAATTGATTCTCTGCCTCACCCATTCTATACAATAAATACTGATAATTATAAAATCACAATGGCCAATAAAGTTTTAGGTGAAAATGCCATTGGAAAAAAATGTTTTGAAGCAACCCATAATTCTAAGAATCCCTGCAATAGTACAAATCATCCCTGCATTATAAATGAGGTTTTAAAAACTAAAAAACCTTTCACCACTGAACATAAACATTATGATAAAAATAATAATCCAATAATTGTTGAATTACATGGATTTCCTGTTTTTGACAGTAATGATAAAGTTTCGCAAATTATAGAATATTCTATTGATATAACTCAAAAAAAACAAGACGTACATTTTAAATCTTTATCAACTAATATTTTATCGATTCTTAACAGCAATCTTGATTTACAAGACTCTTTAGATGAAATAATTAAGAGTATTAAAAAAGCTTTTGATTTTGATGCAGTAGGAATCAGGTTAAAAAAAGATAAGGATTATCCATATTTTGTTCATGAGGGTTTTTCTGAAGAACATATAATAAAAGAAAACAATCTTATTTTAAAAGATGAAGAAGGCAAAGCTCTTCTGGATGAACAAGGAAAAATAAAACTAGAATGTACTTGTGGAATGGTAATAGCCGGAAAAACTGATCCAAATAATTCACTCTTTACAAAAAGAGGAAGCTTTTGGATAAACAATTCTGAACCCTTACTTGAGCTTTCCCCGGCTGAAGATCCAAGGCTAAACCCACGTAACAGGTGTATTTATGAAGGTTATAAATCTATTAGCTTAATCCCAATTAAAACTGATGATAAAATAATTGGCCTTCTGCATCTAAGCAATAGTAAAGAAAACTTTTTCAGCCCGGAAATGATTGAATTTTTTGAAGATATATGCTCAAAAATTGGATTGGCTTTAATAAGAAAACAACTTGAACAAAAACTTATAGAAAGCGAGCAAAAATTTCGCAATTTATATGAAAATGCTTCTATTGGAATTTTTCGCACAAATCCCGAAGGAAAAATACTCATGGCAAATCCTGCAATGGTAAAAATGCTGGGATATGATTCATTTGAAGAACTTAAAAAACAAAATATAATATTAAACGGTTTTAAATCTAATAATGAACTGCAAAGATTCCAAAATGAAATTGAAAATCACGGAATTGTTAAAGGCTTTGAATCAATTTGGAAACTAAATAACGGCAATGTAATATATACACTTGAAAGTGCAAGATTAATAAAAGACAATGACGGTAAGATTATTTATTATGAAGGTACCCTCGAAGATATTACAGAGAGAAAAATTGCAGAAGATAAAATCAGGGAAAGTGAACAAAAATTCAAACTCCTTGCAGATTATACCCACAACTGGGAGTATTGGATGAACGAAAATCGTGAGTTTGTTTACATGTCACGTTCCTGCGAAGATTTTACCGGATTTCTCGTTGAAGATTTCATTATACACCCGGAACTTATAACTGAAATAGTGCATCCCGAAGACAGAGAGCAATTTTTCAAGCACTTTGAAAGCTGTTTTGACAAAGACAAAAGATTTGCTATTAAAGAAACAGAGTTTAGAATTATTAGTGCAGAAGGAAATATCGTTCATATTAATCAAACTTCAAGGCCAATTTTTGATGATAAATCAAATAAAGAGTTTATTGGAGTCAGGGTTAGCAATACTGATATTACAGAGCGTAAAAAGGCAGAAGAATCGCTCAAAGAGAGCGAAGCAAAGTACAGATTACTTTTCGAAACAATGTCGCAAGGAGTAGTATACCATAATGCCGAAGGCAGTATTATTATGGCAAACCCTGCTGCTGAAGAAATACTGGGCTTAACTATAGCTCAAATGCAGGGAAAAACATCAATGGATCCTCTATGGAAATGCATTCATCCCGATGGATCAAATTTTCCGGGAGAAACACATCCTGCAATGGTTTCATTGAAAACAGGCAAGCCAATATCCAATGAAATCATGGGTGTTTATCATCCTGAAGAGAACAGGTATCGTTGGATAAATGTAAATTCAATTCCACTGTTTTTGCCGGATAAAAGCCGACCATATCAGGTATACGCAACTTTTCAGGATATAACAGAAAGAAAAATCGCAGAAGAAGCTTTGCACGAAAGGATAAAAGAACTCAGCTGTCTTGAAATTATAAATACCAGCATTAATACTCTTGATGATCCGGAAAATATCTATCAAAATATTGTCAGAGTAATTCCCGCCGGCATGAAGTATCCTGAAAATGCTATTGCTGTTCTGCAGATTGGTGATAAAAAATACTTCGAAGGAAATGAAAATATTTCTGACAAAGTTGGTATTCAAGCAGATATTACAATTGAAAACAAACTATTGGGCAAAATCAATATTTATTATAATGAGAATTTGCCGTTTTTGCCTGAAGAACAAGGAATGCTTAACGCAATAGCAAATTCCCTTTCTAACTACATTGAAAGAAAAAAAACAGAGAAAAAAATTATTGAAGCACAAAAGCAAGCAGAAGCTGCAAATCAGGCAAAATCAGAATTCCTTGCCAATATGAGTCATGAAATTCGAACTCCGCTAAATGGAATTATTGGTTTTACTGAGCTTCTCATGGATACTAAACTCGGGCAAACGCAATATACCTATGTCGAAAAAGTGCATGCTTCTTCTGAACTGCTTCTGGATGTCATAAATGATGTACTTGACTTTTCTAAAATTGAAGCGGGTAAGCTTGAACTTGATGAGGTAAACACTGATATTATTAAGCTTATTGAAAATACTGCTGATATTGTAAAATACAGTGCGCATAAGAAAAACCTTGAACTGCTCCTTAAAATCCGCCCGGATGTACCGAGATTTATCAAAATTGATAATGTAAAACTCAGACAGGTGCTTGTAAATTTAATAAGCAATGCAATTAAATTTACGAAAAAAGGTGAAATAGAAATTTCTTTAACGTATAAGAAAGACCCCAAAAACAAAGGAAAAGGAAAATTTTGTTTTGCAATAAGAGATACAGGTATCGGCATCTCTATTGAACATCAAAAAAAACTTTTTAAAGCCTTTTCTCAAGCAGATACATCTACAACCAGAAAATACGGAGGCACTGGCTTGGGCTTGGTTATTTCATACAAGATTGTTGAAAAAATGGGATCGCAACTTAAGCTGAGTAGCAGAGCCGGAAAGGGATCAACTTTCTATTTTCAAATCGAAAAAGATTATACGTTTGGAGAACCTATAGTTCCTACGGCTATTGAGAAAGTAAAAAATGTCCTTATTATTGATGATAATGAAAATAACAGAATAATTTTACAAGACATGCTCAGGCATTGGAAAATCAATGCAGATGTTGTTTCCGGTGGCAGGGAAGCTTTGGAGAAAATAAATGAACCATATCATTATGATGTAATAATTGTTGATTACCTTATGCCTGGATTAAATGGTATTGAGCTTATTAAGGCAATCAGAAAGAAAATGAAAAAAAATGCAGAAGAATTTCCTGTTTTTCTAATGTACAATTCATCTGATGATGAATATATTTATAAAGAATGCAAAAAGCTTAATATAAACCAAAGATTGGTAAAACCAATAAAGCAAGATGAACTTTATAAAGCTCTTACCCAAAAAGATAAACAGTGTATCGAAAATCAAGAGCCTGCTAAGACAAAAGATGAGAAAAAATACGATTATAAACTAGAAAAAGATAATCCGACAATACTGGTTATTGAAGATACTGAAATTATAATGTACTTGATAAAAACATTTGTTTACCAAGTGATACCTAAAGCAAAAATAATTGAGGCATCAAATGGCGCCGATGGAATTAATAAGTATAAAAAATCAAATCCTGATTTAACACTCCTGGATATCCAATTGCCCAAAAAAGATGGTTATACAGTTGCTCAAGAGATAAGAAAATACGAAAATGATCATAAAAAGCCGGAAACCCCGATTATTGCAATTACAGCACGGGCAGTAAAAGGCGAGAAAGAAAAATGCCTGGCCGCCGGCATGAATGATTTCCTTCCAAAGCCTATTGAGAAAGAAGATCTGGCTAAAATAATGATACACTATTTGACATCTGTTAATAGTAAAAACAAGAAAAAGCTCAAGCTTGTACCGGAGGAAAAAAGTACTTCCGACATGCTTCATTTTGACAAAAAAGGGCTAGAAAATCGTCTGGGTGGCAATATGGAACAATACGAAGAACTTAAGTCGATTGCAATAACACAAATTCAAAAATATATTGCCTCATTAAAAGAAGCCATTGATAGCAAGGATGCTGAACTAATAAGAAAAACAGCTCACAAACTCAAAGGCGCAGCAAGTTTTGTCTGCTTTGAGATTTTGGCAGATTTCGCTCAAAGAATCGAATACGGCAAAAATGAAAGTATCTCCAAGATTTCAAGTCTATATAAGAAAATTGAAAAAGAATTTGAAAATATAAAAATGATTATCAATAAAGATTAACTATACCTAAATTTAATAAATAATAAAGATGCCGGAAGAAAAGAAAGAAACAATTGAAAAAAAAGACATTAATACTTTGTCAGCAGTTTACAAACTCAAAATGCCCGACACAGTATTTGAGAAACTGAGTAGCTTTATCTATACTCAGTATGGGATTAAAATGCCAATAGCAAAAAAGATTATGCTTCAGAGCCGTCTGCAAAGACGACTTAGGGAATTAAACTTAAACTCATATGAGGAGTATTGCGATTATGTTTTTAGTAAAGAAGGTGATGCAATGGAAGTTGTACAAATGATTGATGTTGTTACTACCAATAAAACAGAGTTCTTCAGAGAGCCTGCACACTTCGACTTTTTACAACAAACTATTCTTCCTGAATTTATGCATAAAAACAAGAATGGCGCTACAATGAAAGTTTGGAGTGCCGGTTGTTCCAGCGGTGAAGAAGTTTATACCCTTGCAATCTTATTTAGTGAGTTTAAGGAAGACAACAGAAGGTTCGACTTCAGTATTTTTGGAAGTGATATCTCGACAAGAATCTTAGCCTCGGCAATTGATGCCGTTTATCGTGAAGAAAGAGCCGCAAATATTTCTATGGATTTGAAAAGAAAATATTTTCTCAGGTCAAAAGACAGGACAAAACCGACAGTAAGGGTTGTCCCGGAATTAAGAAAGAAAACATATTACGATAGATTGAATTTCATGGATCAAAACTATGACAAAGTCAAAGAATCATTTGATATAATTTTCTGTAGAAATGTTTTAATATATTTTGACAGACCAACACAGGAAAATGTTATTAATAAGCTATGCACAAAACTAAAACCCGGCGGATACTTTTTCTTAGGCCATAGCGAATCCATAACAGGATTGAATGTGCCATTGGTACAACTGAAACCTACTGTTTTTATGAGAACAGTATAAACAAAAGAAAAATTATAAACTTCAATATTTCACTATGCTAAACATAACTGATGATCAAATATTGCAGGAACTGGAAAAAAGGTTCAGGCAAAACAAAAAATCGCTTCAGGAAATGCAAAAGATGACAAATCAGCTTACGGAAGTAAACAAAAAGCTTGAAGAATCTGAAGCAATGAAAACTCACTTTATTTCAAATATAACTAATGAAATAATAAATCCTTTTGCTGCTATTTTAGGCTTAAGCAGAAATATTTTACAATCGAAAGGAGAAAAATGGGAGAAAATTATCTCAATGGTGCATCTCATCCATTCTGAGGCTTTTAATCTCGACTTCCAATTGAAAAATATATTTGCAGCTGCAAAAATAGAAGCCGGTGAATGGTTTCCTGAAATTACGAATGTTGATATTAATAATTTAATTCAAAATGTAATAGATAATTTCAAATACGAACTGGATAAAAAAGGGATTAAGATTCAATACTCTTTTGATATTTATCCCGGAGTGGAGAAAAGCTTCTATTTCCCTACTGATCCTGAGAAACTGAACTTAATACTTTCTAACCTGATTAGTAATGCAATTAAATTCAGCTATGATAAAGGTGAAATTATTGTAAAAGCGCTTCTCCAAAATAACAATCTTGAAATATCAGTGCAGGATTTTGGCATGGGTGTCTCAGATGAAAATAAAAAAATCATTTTTAACAGATTTAAAAGGATTGATCCCGGCATAAATTCCGTAAACAGAGGCCACGGTTTAGGTTTATCAATTAATAAAGCTATAATTGACATGCTTAATGGCCGCTTAAACCTTGAAAGCACTCCAAAAGAAAAAACCACCTTCAGCATAAATATTCCGCCAAGTGAAACTATTGACAATATTGAAGGATTTGCTTCTGATGGAAATGAGTTCTTGTTCAATGATGATGATAGGGAAGTGTTTTAGTTTTTATGAATAATCACAATAAAAAGAATTATTTCTTTTTATAAACAATGCATTTAAAAATAGATGAATAATAAAACTCATTTTTTATATCCTTCTACTCTGTTTGCAAGCAAGGAAGAAACCCTGGTAAATACCATCCTCGGATCTTGTGTTGCAGTTTGCCTCTATGACCCTGTTTTAAAATACGGTGGAATTAATCACTATATGCTTCCATTATGGAATGGACAAGGATTGGCATCAACCAAATATGGAAATATTGCAACAGAAAGGCTTATTAACAAAATGCTGGGATATGGTTGTCATAAAAAAGATCTCATAGCTAAAGTTTTTGGTGGTGGCGAGGTTATAGACACTCAAATTAGTCAGTTTTTAATTGGCGAAAGAAATATACAGCTTGCCTTGAATATTCTAAAAGAACACAATATCAAAATTCAAGGACAAAGTGTGGGAGGAAAACTTGGAAGAAAAATTCAGTTTAATACTTTTACCGGTGAAGTATTGCAAAAAATCATAAATAAACAAAGTGTTATACAAATTGACAAATCAATTGGTTTAAGATAATTTTTAAATTTATATTATGAAACCATCAGTTGTAACATCAAAAATCAGATATTATAGTTCAGACGCTATAATCCTCAATATTAACAGTTAATAAATAAACAAATGTTTACAAACAAAAGCCAATATAAAACGTTTTAATGATTAGATTACAAAATAATTAAATACTGCCACATTGTTGCCTTTTATTAACAAAATGACATGAGTTTTAACAAGAAAATATTTTTAGTTGAAGATGAACCGCTAACTGCTACCCTACTGTTAAAGCAACTAGTTGCAAGGGGATACTCAGTTACTCATTTCAACAGTGGAGAAAAAGTAACTGAAGCTGTTTTAAATTCAAATAAAACATGCCATTTGATACTTATGGATATTGATTTGGGTATGGGAATCAATGGGCCAGAAGCTGCGAAAATTATTTTAAATAAAAAGGATATTCCTATTGTATTTATATCCAGCCATACTTCTCAGGAGGTAGTTGAAAAAACGGAAGAAATTACATCCTACGGTTATATATTTAAAAATGCAGGTATTACCGTTATAGATGCTTCAATAAAAATGGCTCTAAAGCTTTTTGAAGCAAAAAAAGAAATAGAAACTCACAAAAACAATCTTAAAATTAGTGAGGAAAAATACCGAAAACTTACAGAAAACATATCAGATATATTATGGACTGCTGATCTTAACTTAATGCCTACTTATGTTAGTGCTTCTGTTGAGAAAATACTGGGAGAATCGCCGGAACAACATATGAAAAAAAAACCGGAAGAAAGATATCCTCCTAATTGCATGAAAATTATCAAAGCAGAGCTGGCTCATGAGCTTGAAATAGAAAATACTCCCGGAAGTGATAAAAACAGAACAAAAATAATAGAAATACAACATTATCATGCTAATGGCAGTTTGTTGTGGTTATCTATGAATATCTCGGCAATTAGAGACAATAATGGAAATATAATTGGATTTCAGGGTGTTAGCAGAGATATAACTCAGCAAAAGAACGCAGAATTTGAACTTCTGGAAAGCAACAATCGGCATAAAGCAATTTTACAGGCACTGCCGGATATAATGTTTATTTTTAGCAAAAACGGTGTTTTTTTGGATTATCATACTCCTAATGATGAAAGCCTGCTGCTTTCTCCAAATGAGTTTCTTGGCAAAAATGCATCTGAAATATTACCGCCGCCACTGGCTGAGATCAACCAGGAAAGAATAAATAAACTATTCAGCACAAATAAACCTCAACACTATTCCTATTCCGTTAAGGTAAGTGGCAAAACCAACTATTTTGATGCAAGAATGGTTAAGTACGGGCAAGAAAAAGCCCTTAGTATTGTCAGAGATGTTACTGACAAACATTATGCAGAAGAAAAGCTTCTCCATTCTCATAATTTAATGAAATATATTATTGAACATAATCGTACTGCCATAGCCGTTCATGATAAAGACTTGAAATATATTTATGTTAGCCAAAGATATCTTACAGACTATAAAGTAAAAGAAAAAGACATTATTGGTAAACATCACTATGAAGTATTTCCGGATATTCCCGGCAAATGGAAAGATGTTCATAAAAGAGCTCTTGCCGGTGAAGTCGTTTCATCCGAAGAAGATAAATATGTTAAAGCAAACGGACAAATTGAATGGACAAGGTGGGAATGCCGCCCATGGTATGAGTCGGATGAAACTGTTGGCGGTATTATAATTTATACAGAAGTAATTACAGAAAGAAAACAAGTTGAGGAAAATCTTAAAGAGAGAAATCGTTTCATACAAACCATTATGGATAATCTCCCTATTGGTGTTGCTCTAAACAAAATAAACGAGGGGAAAGCTATTTATATTAATAAAAAGTTTGAAGAAATTTATGGCTGGGATAAAAGTGTTATTACAGATATAAGCGCTTTCTTCAAAAATGTTTATCCGGACAGAGGATATAGAGAAAAAATAAGTAAGCAAATATATGAAGACATCAAGTCAGGTGATGCCAAAAGAATGCAATGGGAAAATATAAAAATTACCCGCTCCGATGGCAGCAATAGAATTGTTAATGCCACCAATATTCCATTATTTGATCAAAACACCATGGTTTCAACTGTTACCGATATAACGAAACTAAAAAAAGCTGAAGAGTCTTTGCGAAATAATGAGGAAAAATATAGATTAATTTTTGACAAATCTCCTCTTGGTGTGTTTCATTTTAATAATAAAGGGATAATAACAGAATGCAATGATCATTTTGAAACTTCTATTGGAACAAAAAAAGAAAAACTACAAGGCTTAAATTTATTTGAGAATCCAAATAAGGAATTGATTGCAGCAGTAAAAAAAGTATTAAAAGGCAAAGCTTCATCCTTTGAAGGTATATATTCTTTTGTAAGTATAAACAAAATCATACCTGTCAGAATTCTCTTTTCACCTGTATTTAACAGTGAAAGAAAAACTATTGGCGGTATCGGGCTTCTTGAAGACAAAAGTTCTCTTATTGAAAAAGAAAAACTGGAAAAACAAGTTGCTATAGCGAAAGAATCTGTGAATTTTAAACAAAAATTTCTGGCAAACATGAGTCATGAAATAAGAACTCCTTTAACGGGAATGCTTGGTTTTACAGAGATGCTGTCAAAAACAGAACTTTCTAAAGAACAAAAATCTTATCTGGATATATTAAAGCATTCCGGCGAAAACCTCAAAGAAATTATCAATTTAATATTGGACTACTCAAAAATTGAATCAGGCCAGGTTAAGCTAAAACTAAAAGCTTTTTCTGCCGATACTATTTTTGACAGCTCTATGGGTCTGTATTCTTCTATTTTCAATAAAGGCGTAAAGTTAATAACACATATTGACCCTAAGATTCCTAAATATATAAAAACTGATCAAAACAGATTAAATCAAATAATAAACAATCTTGTTTCAAATGCAGTTAAATATACAAAAACAGGAAGTATCTCACTTAAAGCTTCTTTGCAAGAAGAAATTAAGAAGAATGAATATGTTAAAATAAAGATTGAAGTTGCCGATACCGGTCCAGGAATATCCAAAGAAGCCCAGAAAAGCTTATTTAAACCTTTCACACAGGTTGAAACCGGAGAAATCAGGTCTGTTGAAGGAACAGGACTTGGACTTGCTATCTGCAAAGAACTTACGGCAATATTAGATGGCGAAATAGGCGTTACAAGCAAACTTAATCATGGAAGCACATTTTGGTTTACCTTTATTGCTAAAAAAGCAAAAGTTACTGAAGTAGAAAAAACGGAAAAAATATTAACAGAAAAAAACATAAAGTCAAAAATTAAGAGTATTTTGTTGGTTGATGATAAAAAGATAAACCAAATGGTGGTAACAATAATGTTAGAGTCTCTTGGCCATAGCGTCGAATGCGCCTCTAATGGAAAAGAAGCACTAAAAAAATTCAAGCCCGGCAAATACGATATTGTACTCATGGATATTCAAATGCCTGAAATGGATGGTATAATGGCGACTAAAATCTTAAAAGAAAAATATAAAAACATGCCGCCTGTAATTGGACTTAGCGCTAATGCATTTGAAGGAGACAGGGAAAAATATATGAAGCAGGGTCTTGATGAATATCTGACAAAACCGGTTAAAATTGAAGATTTTAATGAGATATTAAACAGATTGCATTAAATATAAATTTTAACTAAAAAACAGGCAAACTTTTTATAAAAAGAAAGCAAATTTATGGTTAACAAGAATAATCCTGGAAATAATGAAAACTGTAATGCTTTTTTAAGCTCACTTTCTTTTCAGCTAGCTGAGCTTTCTGTTGGTGATGATGTTATTCCAACATTACTTAAAAGTATAAAGCAATATACAAATGCTCAAATGGCAGTTTTTAGCTTATATAATGCTGAAAAAAAAGTTTTGCAGGCAAAAAAGATAGAAGTTGATAGCACACTTTTAAAAAAGGGAGTTCAAATTGCGGGTGAAAAGATTCTGAATATCGCCTCACCAGTTAGCAACGAACTTTATAATCATATCTTAAATGAAAAAATAGGAACCGGAAAATCCTTGAACGAAGTTACCTTTGGCGCTATTCCAAAAAATACAGATAAAGTATTATCCAAAATTTCCGGCTTTGAGCAGTTTTTTGCTATTGCTCATATTATTGAGGGAAAACTTTATGGAACAACTTTACTGGCTTTTAAAAAAAATCAAGAAAAACCATCTACGGATATTCTTAATTCCTATGCTCATTTAGCTGCACTCTCTTTACGAAGAAATATTGCCGAAACTACTCTTCGCAAAAGCGAAAAAGTATATCGAATGATTACTGAAAATATTTCTGATGTTATCTGGATTACTGATTTAAATTTCAATTTGGAATATATTAGTCCGTCTATTGAAAATTTAGTGGGCATTAGTCCGGAAAAGTATAAAAAACTGCCGCTGGAAAAGCGATATACAAAGGAGTCTATTAAATTATTTAAATCAACTTTAAATCAAGAAATACAAAAATATAATACTCAGGATTATTATTATAATAAATCAAAAATCATTGAAGTTGAACAGTATAAAGCCGATGGCAGTACTATATGGGTAGGATTGAATGTTTCATTCCTGTTTGAAAGCAATGGTAAATTATCGGGGATACATGGCGTTAGCCGTAATATTACCGAACGCAGACAAATGCTAAATGAGATTAAAAAAAACGAACAAAAATTCCGTCTGTTTTTTGAAAAATCTCCTTTAGGCATTTTGCATTTTGATGTGAATGGGTTAATTACTGATTGTAATGATCAATTTGTAAAAATAATTGGATCTTCAAAAGATGCACTTATAGGTTTGGATATGATGAAGCTGCCCGACCAAAGAATAGTTAATGCAGTAAAAGTGGTACAAGAAGGAAATTCTGTTTCTTTTGAAGGAGATTACAAATCTGTTACTGCAAACAAAACTACTCCTATCAGGCTGCTGTTTAATCCAATCAAAGACGACAAGGATATAGTTGAAGGTGGCATTGGATTAATTGAGGACCGAACCTCAGTCATTCAAAAAGACCAACTTGAGAAAAAAATTGCAATAACAGAAGAATCTGCTAAATTCAAACAAAACTTCCTGGCAAATATGAGCCATGAAATAAGGACACCACTAACAGGTGTTATGGGCATGATTGAGCTGCTGGAACAAACTCCGCTGAATCCACACCAACTTGAATATCTTAATACTCTAAAAAATACCGGCGAAAACCTTATGGAGATTATTAACCAGGTTTTGGATTTCTCAAAAATTGAAGCAGGAAAAATCAAATTAAATAAAAAGAATATTGATATTAAGCTATTGCTCGAAAATGCTGAAAAGTTTTTTAATAATATATGCAACAAACCCATTCAGTTTAAGTATATAGTGGATCCTAAACTACCACCTATTATTCAGGCGGATGAGTTTAGAATAAATCAAATAATTAATAATTTAATATCTAATGCTGTTAAATTCACTGAAACTGGCAATATAAAAATTACAGCCTCACGTGCAGAATATAATCACAATTTAAACCAATTAGATATTTTTAATCAGGACTCGGAAAAATTATTAGTAAAAATATCTGTAAGCGATACCGGCCAAGGTATTCCCAAAAACGAACAGAAGAATCTTTTCAAACCCTTTTCCCAGGTTGATGATGGAGATACAAGAAAACATGAGGGCAGTGGATTGGGATTATCTATTTGCAAACAACTTGCCGAATTACATGGAGGAACAATAGGGGTTCAAAGCAATCCTGAGGAAGGAAGTATTTTTTGGTTTACATTTATAGCAGAACCCGGTAAAGCACAAATTAAAGAAACGGCTGATGAGAAACCTGATAAAAAAGTAATCCATGATGGACTTAGAATATTAGTTGCTGAGGATAAAAAAGTAAGTCAGAAAGTTATTATGCTAATGCTTATAAAAATGGGACATAAGGTTATGGTCGCAGATAATGGAGAGGAAGTTCTTCAGTTTTTTGAACCGGGAAAATTTGATTTAATCCTGATGGATATCCAAATGCCAAAAATGGATGGTATAACTGCAACAATATTATTGAAGCAAAAGTATGAAAAGCTCCCTCCCATTGTTGGTTTAAGTGCAAATGCATTTGAGGGTGACAGAGAAAAATACATGAAACAGGGTATGGATGAATATCTGACAAAACCTTTCAATATTAATGATTTTAATGAGCTTATAAATAAATTGTTCTGATGTTACTATTATAATGAATAGAGATATAATAAAAAGCAAAGCTATTACTGAAATTCGGTTTTTATGAAAGAGAAAATTAAACTTTTAATAATAGATGATTCGGCAGTAGTAAGACAAACCTTACGAGCAGTATTCGAATCCGACCCGGATATTGAAATTATCGGAACAGCAGTGGATCCATATCAGGCTGCACAAAAAATGCAAAAAATTGCTCCGGATGTTATCACTTTAGATATTGAAATGCCAAGAATGGATGGCCTCACTTTTCTTAAAAAGATTATGACGCAACATCCACTACCTGTTGTGATAATTTCCAGTTTGACTGCCGAGGGGACAGAAACTGCTTTAAGAGCTTTAGAATATGGCGCTGTTGAAATAATAACAAAGCCTCAGTTAAATACTAAGCAGTTTTTTGAGGAGTCTAAAATTCGTTTGTGTGATGTTGTAAAAGCGGCTGCAATCGCAAAAATAAGGACAAAAAAAAGATTGCAAAAACCATCTGAACCTTTAAGAGTAGCACCCAAATATACCGCTGATGCAGTAATGCCTCCAATAAAAAAAGATTCAGCAATGATAAAAACAACTGAAAAAGTTGTGGCTATTGGTGCATCAACAGGAGGAACAGAAGCCTTAAAAGACCTGCTTACTGCACTGCCTGCCGATTCGCCGGGTATAGTTATTGTTCAGCATATGCCTGAAGTTTTTACAAGATCATTCGCAAACAGACTTAATGAAATTTGCAAGGTAAGTGTAAAAGAAGCTGAAAATCAAGATTCTATTATTCGCGGACAAGTGCTAATTGCACCGGGAAATAAGCATACTTTATTAAAGAGAAGCGGGGCCAGATATTACGTGGAAGTTAAAGATGGCCCGCTTGTAAACAGGCACCGTCCATCTGTTGATGTGCTCTTCAGATCAACCGCGCGCCATGCCGGCAGAAATGCAATTGGCATTATTATGACTGGTATGGGTGCCGATGGAGCAGCCGGATTGCTGGAAATGAAAGATGCCGGCGCCAATACTGTTGCACAGGATGAAAGAACATGTGTAGTATTTGGAATGCCAAAAGAAGCAATTAAATTAAATGCCGCAAAAAGTGTTTTATCTTTAGAAAATATGGCTGATTTTATTATAAGAAATCAGTATATATAAAATACTTGCGAAAATATTTATATAAATTATATATATATAAGAAATATTTTTGGAAAAATTGATTATCTATCTAGTATCCAAAATTGCTTCAGGAAACGATTATTAACTATTTCAATACGGTTTTTATCTTTCCACTGCATCGAAACTTCCTCAACGCTCTTTGACACTTTATCAGAGATGTCATCCAAACCGGATGAAGTTCCCTGTCCTGATGTAATTGTTGGTTTTATTGGACTTTTTAAGAATTCATTATATACAAATACGGCTATGTCAATATTGGCTTTGAGAACATTTAAATCAACAGGCTTCAAAATATAACCAAATGGTTTTACAAGCTTTGCTCTCTCTAATGCCTCATCATCACTTCGCGATGTTAAGAATAATATTGCGACATCGTCACTGTCTGTAATTTTTTTTGCAGCTTCTATGCCGTCCATTTTACCTTCAAGATTTATATCCATTAAAATAATATCAGGCAAATGCTCACGAGCCAGTTCAACAGCTTTTTCTCCGGTAACAGCAGTACCAACAATATCATAATCCTGCTTTAGGTTATCCTTAAGATATGTTTGAACCATTATTTCATCTTCTACAATCATTATTTTATGCATATCATTAGGATTTTATTGTTAAAAAAAGTGTTTTCTCTGATTATTCAATTAAAATATAAGCATTAAAAAATCAAATATAATAAAAAAGTAATGCAAAATTATTCGGTAAATACCGAAATTATAATCAAAATATTTATGAATTTATTAAAATCTTTACGACACAAACAGAAAAGCCACACTATCAATTATTTAAAGAATTTACAAAAAAACTTTATTTGTTTTTTTAACAAGAATTATATGTTTTTTGTCACTGTTGTCCGGTTAAAACTACTAGATACTTCGCTTCGCTCAGTATGACAAGGCATTTGGTGTTTTTTATGGGTGGTGGGCTGGCGGCAAAGCCGCCAGCCCACCACCCTCCCAGACATATAAAAGCTTGTCATTCTGAGCGTAACGAAGTGGAGCGAAGAACCGAGCTTGCGAGCTCGCCAAAGGCAATCTGGATATTATGTTACCATTTTATCCTGACAATAGTAATTTTTATCACAATAATTAATGCTGTTTAAATCAAGATTATTCTTGTTTAAAAAGTATTAAATAAATTTGAAACATTAAAGGCCACCATTAAAAAAAAATAGTATTTTAGCATTTGTAGTAAACATAATTATATAACGATATAAATATGAGTTTTCATAATAATAAAAGCATAATTACACAATTCGCAGTAACCGGGTTTTTGTTAGGATTATTATTCCCTATTATTGCTATATTTATTGAACTTTCGATAAAGAACCTCTCATTATCACTGCAAAGTATTTCCCTCTTATTTGACACTACGCCCACTTTATGGATAATAAATACAGCCCCCATTATTATAGCAGCCACAGGCTATTTTATTGGAATGCGGTTTGCAAAAAAGAATAGTGAAATAAACAAAAGAGCTGATAGAGAAAGTGAAAAGGCAAAAGTAATATTGTCTTTTACTGAGAAACTGGCACAAGGAGACATTGACGTTCAGTATGAAGCAGGAGAAGATCAAGACGTTACAGATGAAATCGGACAATCGCTTATTAAACTTAGAAACCATCTGAAAAAGAGCAAAGAAGATGAAGAATTGCGTCAAAAAGAAGAATACCAAAGAAGCTGGGTAAATGAAGGCCTTGCTAAATTTGGAGATATCGCAAGGCAAAACAATGATGATCTGCAAACTCTTTCATACGATATTATTTCAAATCTGGTAAATTATCTTGATGCAAAACTTGGCGGTGTTTTCCTTATTAATGATGATAATTCTGATGATAAACATTTCGAACTGACAGCTTGCTATGCCTTTAATAGAAAAAAGTACATCAACAAAAGACTGGATTGGGAAGAGGGCCTAATAGGAGCATGTGCAATAGAGCAGGAAACAATGTATCTGCTTGACATACCCGACGAACATATTAAAATTACCAGCGGATTGGGTGAGACCAAACCTAATGCCCTTTTAATTGTGCCTTTAAAGGTTAATGAAGAAATATTTGGAGTTCTTGAAATTGCTTCTTTGAAAAAATTTGAAACTTATCAAATTGAGTTTGTTGAAAAATTAGCAGAAACAATAGCTTCAGTAATTTCAAGTGTAAAAATCAATCTGCATACAGCAAAGCTGCTTCGCGAATCTCAGGAAAAAGAGAAAAAGCTCAGAGTTGCTGAGGAAGAAATGCGAAATAACCTTGAAGAACTTAATATTGCCAAGGAAGAAGCCGCAAGACAAGGTGAAATGCTTGCCAACTTTACCAATGCTGTTAACCACACATTGGTTAGAGCAGAATATGACACTTCAGGAGATTTAATTTATGCTAATACAAGGTTCCTTAATAAACTGGGATACAGCAGCAATAAAGAAGTTGAAGGCAAAAATATCTCAATTTTTATTAATGAAAAAGATAAAGAATGGTTCTTTAAAATTTGGGATGAACTTTCTAAAGGCGGCAAACACTTTGAAGGTGACATGAAGCATGTTACTAAACAAGGCCACGACTTCTGGTCTATGGCAACTTATACTTGTGTGAGAAATCCAGACGGCAGTATTGAGAAAATTTTGTTTCTCGGTATTGACATCACTGATCAGAAAAAACAAAATCTGGATTATGAAGGCCAGGTTGATGCGCTAAATATGTCTAATCTTAAAGCAAGCTTTGATGCTACCGGTGTGTTTATTGATGCAAATAAGAAATTTTTGGATTCTCTAAACCTTATCCCGCAGAATATTAAGGAAAAAAGTGTTTTTGACTTGCTAAAAGCAGACTATCTTAAAAATATCAGAAATGCCTGGAAAGACATTCTAAATGGAATCCCATATGAGAGCCAGTTAAAATATATTGTTGATAACAATAATGAAAAGTGGCTACATGGTACATTTACGGCAGTAAAAGACATGTACGGCGAAGTGGCAAAAGTCATATATCTTGCTTCAGATATAACTGAAAGGAAACTTATTGAGATTGAAAATATTAATAAAACCAAGCAGCTGCTCAAACAGGAAGAACAATTACTGACACAACAAGAGCAGATTAAAGATCAGCATGAAGAGTTTAAAAAACAAACTGAAGAAAACATCAAGGCAATCAAATCTGAAAAAGAACGTAATGAAAAAACCCTTGAAGGAGCTCTTGATGCAATTGTGACTATGAACCATAATGAAGAAATTGAACTTTTTAACAAAGCAGCCGAAGAACTTTGGAAAATTGACAGAAAAGAGGTTTTGGGAAAAAGCATTAAAACTATTCTTCCACCACCACATGATAAAGTTAATGATGGTGATATTATAAAGTTTTTACAATCACCTGACAATCAACTTACAGGAAGAAGAACAGAGGTTAATATAATAGATAGTGCCGGGGAAGAGATTCCTGTTTTACTAACTTTATCAGGCGTTAAAATTGGCAATAAATTTACATATACTGCCTTTATTCAGAATATAGCCGTTGAATTATTCTAAATTTATAACTTTAAAGACTGAGGATTAAATATTTCTGCGATAAGCTGTTCTATCTTTTCAGTTGTGAAAGGCTTTGTTAAAACACCATTATAACCATAGCTGCTATAATCTCTAAAATAACTTAAAGAACCATGAGAAGAAGTAATAATTACAGGGATGTTTTTCTTGTCATCTTTTAGGTTCTGCCTAATATATTGAACTGTTTCAAATCCATTTCTTACAGGCATTTCAATATCAAGCAATACAAGATCATAATTATTGGTTATAATCTTGATAATTGCATCTTCACCGTCCACTGCATGATCATATGTATGTCCTAAACTTTTAAGAATTACACTCATTCTTAAACGATTGGTATACATATCATCTGTGATTAATACATTCATAGGCTCTTTTAATAATGTGCAAAAATTCAAATACAATAAAACACAGTAGAAATATATTTATCTAATTGCGTTTTTTATTTTTAACAGATGCATCAGTTCTTTTTGAAATATAATTTACCTTAATATGTGTTTTAAATGCCTCGTACTTTTCGGCCAATCGGGGCATCATATCAGATGCTTTCTGATTAAGACCTGCTTTTAAATATTTATCAATTTGACGGGCAGTTTCATGCATTTGTGATGCACCAATATTTCCACTAAGACCTTTAACTGTCATAACTACCATTTTCAAAGAATGATAATCATTCATTTCAATTGCAACAATCCATTTTTTATAGATACTTTCCATATCATCAATAAATGAATTAAAAATATCAACAATGTCATATTCACTATTAACAAATTGCTTGGTTATTGCTTTTAAAGTATTTGGGTTCAATATTGGCAATTTGTCAATATCAACAGAATCTATTCCTTCAAGCTCCTCTCTTAAAACTTTTTTCTTTTGCATAGAAAGCCAGTAGGACAATTTTCTCTCAAGTACATCAAGTTTAACAGGTTTAGCCAGAACATCATCCATTCCTGCCTCTTTATATCTTACAATGTCATCATCATTAACATTTGCAGTTAGCCCAATTATTGGCGGAATGTTAGGATAATTGCTCTTCAACAATCCGGTGACCTCAACTCCATCGATTTCAGGCATTTTAACATCCATTAAAATCAAATCATATTTTATTTTACCAAAAATATCAAAAGCATTAACCTCAGATTCCTGGAACAATTCTAATGCCTGTTTGCCATTGTTGGCAATAGCACATGAACAACCCAGTTTATTCAACATCAGCGAAATGACTTTTTGATTAACCACTTTATCCTCAACTAATAAGATTGAACTTCCTTTTATATCCAGTAAATCAAGACTATTTAACAGTTCATCCTCAACTATTTCATTTGGATTTTTCTCAGGTACATCTTTCATAAGCATACTTCTAAATGTAAACCAAAAACAAGAGCCTTCACCGGGCTTACTTTCAACTCCTATTTCGCCCCCAAGCATATCTGTAAAATGCTTGCAAATTGACAATCCTAAGCCTGAGCCTGTGGCTTTTTTCCCAATTTCGGTATGTATTTGTGAAAAGCTTTTGAATAATTTTGGTTGATCTTTTTCTTCAACTCCAATGCCGGAATCGACAACTTCGATCTTTATTATATAATCCTCTTCTGCTATTTTCTCAACAAGGGAAACATTAAGCTTTACAAATCCCTCTTCGGTAAACTTGATGGCATTTCCCAGAAGATTTGAAATTACTTGCATAATTCGCTTCTCATCAGAAATAATATCAGAAGGCAAATTTCCGGGAATACTAAAAGACAGTGATAACCCTTTAGCCTGGGCCTGTGGTTCAAAAAGCAATTTGGCATTTTCAAGCATTTCGTATATAGAAAAACGATCTGCTACCAAATTCATTTTGCCGGCCTCTATTCTGGAAATATCAAGGATGTCATTTACCAAATTCAAAATTGTATCGGCAGAAAACATAATGTTTTTCGCCATCTGCTCCTGTTCAGAACTAAGTTTGGATTTTAACAAAACATCAGATAATCCAACAATATTGCTTAAAGGATTTCTGATTTCATGGCTGATATTTGCGAAAAATTGCTGTTTTATATTAGCTGTTTTTCTTGCTATTTCAATATCTTGAAGAAGCTTATCGGAGTATTTTTGCAAGCTGATATCCTGTATTGTTAAAAACATCTTCAAGGGTTCTCCATCTTCAGTATATTCCATTTTCCCTATTGAATGAACGTACTTCAACTCATTAGTCGAATTTTTATCAGCTATTCTAAATTCCAGCGAAAAACGATTCCTTTGATTATTTATAATCTCAGCTTTATAACTTTTATATCTATCCTGATCCTCAGCATGAATATAATCAAGCATAAAGTCACCATCAAACTCTTTAAGAGAACCGGCCTTAATTCCAAGTATTTTACAAAACATCTCATTTGAGACAATTTTATTTGTTTTAAAATCAATAACACACGAACCTAAACCGGAAATTTGTTGTGCTTCCTCCAGTCTTTCGCGACTTGATACCAGCTCTTGCTGAATTTGCCTTTTTTGTGTAATGTCAACACTAACAAGCAAAAAGTGTGTTAATATACCATTATCATCTTTGATTGGTGATATAGTTACATGCTCCCAATAAGTAGAACCGTCTTTTCTGCGGTTTTCCCATTCTCCTTCCCATACTTTACCCTCTATAATATGTTCCCAAATATCATCTAACAATTTCTCGTTATTTTCAACAGGATTGAAGTTTCTAAAGCGTTTGCCGACATTATCTTCATATGTATAACCGGAAGTTTTAATATATTGGTTATTCACAAATTCAACAAATCCATCCTTATTAAAGATAATAACAATATTAGCACTTTGCTCAACTGCAGCTGAAAACTTTCTAAGAGTTTCGGCCCAACTTACCTTTGATGTAATATCTCTAATCACCAATGTAATCCCTGAAATTTGCTGGTGCTGATCCTTTCTTAAAGATGCCTTAATATTAAAGAATTTTTCAGGCTTTTTTTCAGGAATACCAAAATCATACTCCTGTACTTCTTCAGTTCTTATAAGACGATTTAATCTTCTTTCAAATATTTGACCGGAGTCTGTCGGAAGAATACTAATAATAGGCTCTCCTATCAATTTACTTGTATCAAATACTGCCGATTTATCTTTATTTATCCTGGAGTGAACATGCGTTACAATTCCCATCTCATCCAAGGATATCACAATATCATCAATTGATTCTAAAGTACAACGAAGAATTTCTTTAGCTTCAAAAAGTTCTGTTTTTGATTTATGTCTGTAAATGGCAATATCAATTGCTGATCTCAAAATCCTCTCTTCAAACGGCTTTATTATAAAGCCATTTGGCTCTGTTTTCATTAAGCGGGAAATTGTTTTTTCATCGCTGCTGGAGGCAATAAACAAAACGGGGGCATCATTTATTTTAAGAATTGCTTCTGCTATTTGAATACCGTCAAATTCTCCTTCCAGAGAGATATTCATGAGAATAAGATCGGGTTTTATTTCCTTTGCGAAACTTATTGCTTCACCACTATCACTTGCTATTCTAATAAAATCACATTGAGACTCTTTTAAAAAATTCTCAATAATATTAGTAGTAATAATGTCATTTTCAACAATTAATATCCTTTTTGCCTGCATACCTATTATTCTTGTATATATTTTTTGGCTTGTCTAATAAAATTATCAAAAAACTGATCAACATATTCAATTAATTGATAAGACTTTTCGTATTCTCCCTTTTTAGCATAATTTTCCATATCAGACATTAATACTTTCAATTGTAAAGCACCTATAGTGCCTGAAATACCACTTAGTCCGTGTGCAGAAATTTTGATTTGTTCTTTATGTTTTATATTTACAGCTTGTTTGAGCTCTGCAATTTGCTCTTCAGCTTCCGGAATAAACGAATCAAACAAATCTTTTAAAATTTCAGCATTTCCTTGCGCATGTTGCTTCAACATTTCAATTGTTTCAACATCTACAACAGATATGTCCTGATACTTGGTACTTAAGCTATTTTGAGAATCCATATTTTGAGGATAAAATTGTGATTTTAAAAAATTAATTTTATAATCTATTTACAAAAAAACCAAATATTTATTAAAAATTTATCTAAGATAAGTAGAAAACTAAAGGTAGATGTAAGTAAAAATACTGGTTTTAAAATACAATCTTTATATTAGTTATTGCTTACTAATATAATTGGGTGATTTCCCATTTAACTTCTGCATGTATTGGCTTTCAAAGCTTTCAATGATATCGAATAATTTCTCTGTATAATGAACTTTAATATCATCCATGCTTTTAGCGGACTTGGTAATCAGCGAGCTTTCATTTTTGTATGAATACATGTCATATAATGAACTTATTTCAATAATACATTCGTCTAAAAAACTGTTAAAAACACTGAAACATTTTAAATGAATTGAAGTTTCTTTGGTTGCTAGTTTAATCTCTCTGCTTGATTCAAAATTATACTGATGTAATTCATTAATATCTGCGATACTGCTTTTTAACTTATTGAATGTCTCCGACAAATTATTAATCATCTCATCGAGTGGCGGTAAGCCTTTATAACAAAAGCCTCCGCTAACTTTAATGTTACTTGCAGATAAAAGCTCTTCTATCGTTGATTCGAAAATCTTTTTAATTTTTGATTTCTCAAAATGATTGTCTGCATATAGTTTTAATAGCTCCTGAGCTTCCTTCGCAATTGATTCTTCCGGATTTGTCAGAAAATTCTCGACAGAAACTTTTTGTATAATTTTTTGCTCAATTGAATTGTCCATCAAATCAACATCCAAAAACAAATCAAAAAGCTGCTTAACAACTTTTATCTCGGTGTTGATGTCCTTCTCAAAATTGAGAAATTCATTGAGATAAATAGTAGTTTGCTCAACAATATCCCGTAATAATTCAGCAGTATGCTTAAACTCAACCGGCTGAGAATCATTAGAATTTTTCAAAGAACCATAATTAGTACTAATATTAGATGCATTATTAAGTACTTTTGAATATTTGGTAAGACCTACATCTTGTATAGAATTCAATTTGCTGCTTGATATAAGCAAATGCGCTAGATGCAATTCTACAACTGAAACAACACTCTCACTACCCTTCTCCTTAACATTTTTAGAAAATTTATTCGCATGTATATCTGGATTGTCGTTATTTTTGAAAACTTCAGAAAGAGTTCTGTGATGCTGTATACTCAAGTCTATAATTTCTCTTAATTTCTCAATATCTGTATAAAAACTATCCAACTGTTTTATATTATTATCCAATAATGTTTTATTGGTTTTTTCAATTTTATTTAAATTCTCAAATTGCTTATTAATTAGATCTACATGATTACTTGCCTTTTCCAACAAACAAGTAATTTTAGGAATATATCGATTTGTAAGTGCATCCAGTTTTTCTTGTAATTGACTATTATGCGTAAGAATATTAAAAATGTTTTCTTCTAAAACCGGGCATACTACTTCTATTTTCGACAGTATCGTTTCAATCTTATTGGTATCATCAGCAGAAAATCCTTTGACATTATTATTATAAGTCTTATTAATGAGTTGAATGTTCTTTATAATCGTCTTAATTTGCTGAAGATTATTTCTTAGATTCTTAATAGGGTTTATTAATAATCCAAAATTTGAACCACTTTTATTCAGTGATACCAGGGTTTCAGAATTCTCATTTTGATACTGATAAATTTTCGATTTAATATTGCTTATAAGTTCCAGCAAAACATTTATACTTGCTTTGCGCATTTTGTCTCCCGAGTGGTTCAATAACTGGCTCGAGTTATTAACCAGCTTAGCTGACAATTTAATATCTTTCACCAACTCTTTCTCAACAATACTAATATCATCAATACAGGACAACCTACTATTAGACAATTTTTCTCCAACTCGACACAAAATATCTGAAACTTCTTCAGACTTGTTGTTGTCAAATCCATTGCCCGAAGAAATCCCTGTCCTGTTTTTTTCTGAATCATTTTGAGGTGCCATATTAATTACAAAAATTTGTATTATGGATATTGTAAATATGATTATTTATGGTCTGTTTTATAAGTTATAACTATATAATTAATTATCTAAGCTAAACTATTTAAATTCATGTCAAAATTACATTCCAGATATGATATAAAAAACAGTAATTTTACCCGATAAATATCCTGCATTTTAAGTAAAACCCTTAATTTCGCGGATTAGCAAGCCGCTTATTTATACTAATTGATATATTTAAAAAATCATACTGCAAAACGAGAGGCATTACTTAATGACAAAAATAATTGACAGGTTTTATAAACAAACGAATACAGTAAAACTCGCCAAAGAGTTGCTCGGAAAAGTAATATTTTCCAATATCAATAATGAAATTTCTGCGGGCATAATAAGTGAAACAGAGGCATATTGTGGTTCGTCCGACAAAGCCTGTCATGCTTACAATTATAGAAAAACCAAAAGAACTCTTACAATGTTTGAAGAAGGTGGCGTGGCATATATTTATTTGTGTTATGGCATTCATCATTTACTAAATATTGTTACAAATATAAAAAATGAGCCCCATGCAGTATTAATTCGAGGAATTATTGCATTAAAAGGAACTGATATTATGTCGCAAAGAGTTGGCAGAGTTATTCAAAAAGGAGAAAATCTTAATGGGCCGGGAAAACTCACAAGAGCATTAGGAATTACAACAAATCTTGACAATACTCCTTTAAGTAGTGATGTGCTATGGCTAGAAGATAGAAGCATTAACATACCCGAAAATAGCATATTAATATCACCTCGAATTGGCATTGATTATGCCGGAGAAGATGCACATCTGCCGTATCGTTTCAATATAAAAGAGGAATATTTTCCATATCTGAAATGATTAAGGTTTGTTAAATGCTATTTTGCAGTAATTTTGCGGTATAATAAGTTTTTAATCTCATAGAGTATTTTGTATTATAAAAAATAAAAAAGCAGCCATGCAAAGCTTACCCCAAATAATATTGAAATCAGGCAAAGATGAAGCTATAAAACGTTATCATCCGTGGATTTTTAGTGGAGCAATTAAAAAAATCATTGGCAATGTGTCAGACGGTAAAATTGTTCAGATATATTCCAATAAAGATGAATACCTGGGAACAGGACATTATCAGGATGCTTCAATTGCAGCGAGAATACTGGCTTTTGCACCGGAAAAACCTCTGGATTTTGATGAAGATTTCTTTTATGGAAAAATCTCAAAAGCTTTATTCTTAAGACAAAGCACAGGAATAGCAAATAATGTAAAAACCAATGTTTATAGATTAATACACGGCGAAGGCGATAATCTTCCCGGACTGATTATAGATTTTTACAATAATCATATTGTTATTCAGTGCCATAGCATTGGTATGCATAAAAATATAAACAACATTGCTGCTGCATTAAAAAAGCTGTATGGTGATTCTCTAAAAAGTATATATGATAAAAGCGGGGAAACTCTTCCTTCTGTTTATGCCAAAGAAAACGAAACCAACAGATTTATTGTAGGAGAAATAGATATTGTTGAAGTACAGGAGTATGGCCATAGATTTAATATTGATTTTATCAATGGACAAAAGACAGGATTCTTTATTGATCAGAGAGAAAACCGCCATTTGTTAAGCAAATACTCAAAAGGCAAAACCGTTTTGAATACTTTTTGCTACTCCGGTGGTTTTTCAATATATGCACTAAAAGCAGGTGCTAAATTAGTTCACTCTCTCGACAGCTCAAAAAAAGCTATAGAATTGACTGACAGCAACGTAATGCTAAATTTTATATCAGAAGATAATCATAAAAGTATTGTTGCCGATACTATGGAATATCTCGATAATCCTTTAATGGATTACGATATCATTATTCTGGATCCCCCGGCATATGCAAAACATGTGAATGTAAAACATAATGCTGTTCAGGGATATAAAAGACTTAACCAAAAAGCAATATCTCAAATAAAATCCGGAAGCTTTTTATTCACTTTCAGTTGCTCACAAGTAATTGATATGAATCTTTTTAAATCAACTGTTATCTCTGCTTCAATTGCAGCAAAAAGAAAAGTCAGAATTATACATCAGTTATCACAACCGGCTGATCACCCGATTAATGCATTCCATCCGGAAGGTTCTTATTTAAAAGGTTTAGTATTATTTATTGAATAAAATCTTGTTAAATACTTTTTATGAATAATACTCTGAGTACATATTCCGGCTTATGGAAAGTGGCTTATCCCATAATTATTGGATTAGTTGCCCAGAATATAATGCTGGTAATTGACACTGCCTTCCTGGGACAACTGGGTGCTGTCACCTTAGGCGCGGCAGCAATTGGCGGACTGTTTTTCCTTTGCATTGTAATGTTGGCTACGGGTTTTTCTGTGGGAGTGCAAATATTGGTAGGCAGAAGAAACGGCGAAAGAAAATACAAACAAATCGGAATAATAATGGTGCATTCAATATATCTTATTATTATGATTGCGCTGATATGTTTTGCCATAATTACTTTCATAGCACCATCATTACTTGAATCATATATAAATTCTGATGCAGTTTTTAAGGAAAGTATCACTTTTCTTGATTACAGAAAATTTGGGCTTTTTTTTGGTTTTCTGGTGTTAGTTTTTAATGCTTTTTACATTGGCACAATAAAAACAAGTATTGTTTCAATAGGAACGATCATTATGGCGATAGTAAATATTGTTTTGGATTATGGTTTAATATTTGGGAATCTCGGCTTACCGCAAATGGGAATAGCAGGTGCAGCAATAGCAACAAATATTGCCGAGTTTTCTACCTTTTTGTTCTATATTGCTTATGGTCTTCACTTTAAAAGATTTTCAAAGTATAAAATGTTCTCTATTATAACTATAAGTAAGCCTATTATAAGAAGACTTTTAAATCTGTCAATTCCTGTAATGTTTCAATACTTTTTATCTTTTGCTGCCTGGTTTGTATTTTTCCTGATTATTGAAAAAAAAGGAGAAATTGCATTAGCATCATCCAATATTGTAAGAAGTATTTATATGTTTCTGATGATTCCGGTTTGGGGTTTAAGCTCTTCTATTAACTCATTGGTTAGTAATACAATTGGTGAAGGAAGGATTTCTATGGTTATGCCTTTAGTAAAAAAAGTTGTAATTCTGGCAATACTTTGCAGCTTGGTAATGCTGATTGCTCCTTTATTAATTCCACATACAATTGTGTCATTTTACACAAAAGATCCTGCTATTATTAATGCTGCAATTCCGCTTATTTACGTTATATCAGTTGCTTTATTGGCCTTTTCTGTGTCAATGATAATATTTAGTGCATTAAGCGGAACAGGAAAAACATTAGTAGCTTTGAAAATTGAGGTAATTTGCATCATGTTATATCTGATAAGTGCTTATATTCTATCAAACGTACTCAAGGTTTCAACACCCATGGTATGGACAGTAGAAATAATTTATTTCTCTTTAATAGGAATATTCTCAGCTTATTATTTATTAAAGGGTAATTGGAAGCAACTTAAAATATAAAGCAGTCTATTGAAAATAAACAGAAATTCTTGAGAGTTTTTTCCTGATTTTAGATTTATTTTCAATATTCTCACTTAATGATAATTGTTGAAGAGATTTAATTTTTTCTACACCGGAAAAATCACTTCTAATAGGATTACCGCCAAGAAATAAACCTGAAAGACTACTTTCTCTAAACAATTCGCAATTAAAATCTGCAAGTCTGTTTTGAGTTAACCCAAGAAACCTTAAGTTCTTCAATTCTTTTAATGAATCCGGTAAAGCTTTAATATTATTGCTTCCAAGATATAATTCTTTTAATTCCTGAAGATTAGATATTTCAGATGGAATAGTTTCAATATTATTAAATCTAAGATTAATGGTTCTAAGACCCTTTGTTTTATTTAGAACGCAAGGGAATTCGAAAAATTCATTTTCTGAAAGGTCTATATCTTTAAGTGAATCCAGAAATTCAATTTCATCAGGTAAACTACTGAGCATATTTCCTCTTAAACATAAATGTTTGAGCTTTTTTAAATATTTAATTTCAGGATCTATAAAGCAAATTTTATTATTATGAAGATCCAAATCCTCCAAACCGGTTAATCCCAAAATATTTGAATCGATACCTTTTAATTGATTCCAACTGATACTTAAATGTATTAAATCCTTTAGATTTAATAAAGGCTTCGGGATTTCCCTGAAAATATTTTCCGTCAGTATAAGCGTTTTTAAATTTTTAAGTTTTGAAAATGACTCCGGTAAATCATGTATATAATTCCAGCTCAAGTTCATTTTTTTTATCCCGGAAATATCACCTATTGTGTCAGGCAAATGCCTGATATTATTATATTGTACATCAAGATTCTTTAATCTTTTTAATCTCCCAATCGACTTGGGTAGTTGATTTAAATTATTCCATCCCAATGATAACTTATGTAAATTTAGCAAGTCACCAATAAATTCAGGAAGTGTTGTAATTTTATTCTCACGAAACTCCAATTCTTCCAGAAAGATAAGAGATTGAATTTCGCTTGGAAAATTAAAAAATCTATTCTCGCCAAGCTTTAATATTTTTAACTTGGTTAGAGAAGATATCCACGATGGAAGAGACGAGAGCTTATTTCGTCTTAAATCAAGCTCCGAAAGATTTACAAATTGGAGTATTTCAACAGGCAGTTCCTCAAGCTGACACTCTCTTAAATCTAATTTATACACTTCTTCAGGTATGCTCAAGGCCTCCTTAATAGAAGAAAAAGGCTTACTGCTATTATCTCTGTAATATTCTCCCATAATTATTGATTAGAAAGTGCAAAATTCACATTTTTTTTGATATGAAACAAAAAAATCTGATACTTAAACATAATGTAGCAAAAAAACGCTGCCAGTCATTCGTAGAGTCATTAATTTTTATTACTTTTGCAAGCTAAAATGACTTTAAAATTTGTTATGATTAAAATTATATTACCTGATCAATCTGTAAAGGAGTTTCCACAAGGAATTAACGGTTTAGATATCGCAAAAAGTATTTCAGAAGGTTTAGCTCGCAATGTATTGTCTATTTCGGTGAATGGAGAGGTTTGGGACTTAAACAGGCCAATCGATAAAGATTCAAAGATAAAGCTTCATACTTGGGACAACAAAGAAGGCAAAGCCACTATGTGGCATTCCTCTGCCCATCTCATGGCAGCAGCTATTGAAGAATTGTTTCCGGGTACAAAATTTGGAATTGGACCTGACATTGAGAATGGTTTTTACTATGATATAGATCCGGGAGATTATACAATTACAAATTCCGATTTAGAAAAAATTGAAAAGAAGATGTATGAGCTTGCTCAAAAGAAATTAACTTTTGAGCGCACAGAAATACCAAAAAAAGAAGCTCTTGAGTATTATACAAAAAAGGGAGATGAATATAAAGTTGAGCTTATTAGTGAACTTGAGGATGGAACCATAAGCTTATACAAATCCGGGAGTTTTACTGACTTATGTCGTGGCCCGCATTTGCCGGATACAAGTAAGATAAAAGCTATAAAACTTTTGAGTATTGCAGGAGCATACTGGCGGGGTGATGAATCAAAAAAACAATTAACCAGAATATATGGCATAAGCTTCCCAAAACAGAAAGAACTAACAGAATACCTTGAAATGCTGGAGGAAGCTAAAAAACGCGACCACAGAAAAATAGGGAAAGAACTGGAACTTTTTGCTTTCTCTCAGAATGTAGGACAGGGTTTGCCATTATGGCTGCCTAAAGGAGCTATGCTTAGAGAAAATTTGGAGAAATTCCTAAAAAAAGTTCAAAGAAGATACGGATACTCTCAGGTTATTAGCCCACATATTGGGAATAAAAATCTATTTGTAACAAGCGGACACTACGAAAAATACGGAAAAGATTCATTTCAGCCAATTAAAACCCCGGCGGAAGGAGAAGAGTTTTTTCTAAAGCCAATGAACTGCCCTCACCACTGTGAAATTTACAAAACAAAGCAGTATTCCTATAAAGATATGCCCGTAAGATTAGCAGAATTTGGAACTGTTTACAGATATGAACAAAGTGGGGAATTGCATGGTTTAACAAGAGTGAGAGGTTTTACCCAGGATGATGCTCACATTTTTTGCAGACCTGATCAAGTGAAGGAAGAGTTTATTAAAGTTATAGATATTGTTCTACTAATATTCAGCTCACTCGATTTTAATGAATACAGTGTTCAGATTTCATTGAGAGACCCTGACAATATAGATAAATATATAGGTACTAATGATAATTGGGAAAAAGCTGAAAAAGCAATAGTTGAGGCAGTTGAAGAGAAAGGCCTGAAGGCAGAAATTGAAATTGGAGAAGCTGCTTTCTACGGTCCTAAACTCGACTTTATGGTTAAAGATGCTTTAGGAAGAAAGTGGCAGTTAGGAACAATTCAGGTTGATTATAATTTACCTGAAAGATTTGAATTAGAATATATTGGTAGTGATAATCAAAAACACAGACCTGTAATGATACATAGAGCTCCTTTTGGTTCTATGGAAAGATTTGTTGCTGTTTTGATTGAACATTGTGCAGGAAATTTCCCGCTTTGGCTTGCGCCTGATCAGGTTATTATATTGCCAATCAGTGAGAAATACGAAAATTATTCGAAAAAAGTTTTTAGTTTGCTAAATAATTACGAAATTCGCAGCCTCATTGATGAACGTAGTGAAAAAACCGGAAAGAAAATCCGCGATGCTGAAATTAGCAAAATACCATATATGCTTATAGTTGGTGAAAAAGAAGAATCTTCAGAAACAGTTTCTGTAAGAAAGCATGGTGAAGGAGATCTGGGAACATACAAATTAGAAGATTTTGTAAAATTGATAAAAGATGAAATTGGAGATATTATCTAATTATTATATTTAATTAAATAAATTATTTAATCATTAAAATAAAGGAGGAACGCAGTATAGCTACACCATATAGACCAATGCACAACAGGCGTTTTGTAAAAAAAGAAAACCCGCATAAGATAAACGACTTCATTACTGCACCGGTAGTAAGAGTTGTTGGTGAAAACGTAGAAAATGACATCTATCAAATAAAGGATGCCATAGCAATTGCGGACGAACTTGGTTTGGATCTTGTTGAGATCGCACCTGAAGCAAACCCACCGGTTTGCAAGATAATGGATTATAAAAAGTTTCTTTATGAACAAAAAAAGAAACAAAAAGAAATTAAAGCTAATGCATCAAAAATTGTTGTTAAAGAGATTAGGCTCGGGCCAAATACCGATGATCATGACTTTAACTTCAAACTAAACCATGCAAGAAAATTCCTTCAGGATGGCGCAAAAATTAAAGTTTTTGTGTTTTTTAAAGGAAGATCTATAATCTATAAAGAACAGGGAGAGGTTATTCTTTTACGATTTGCCCAAGCAGTTGAAGATATTGGCAAGGTTGAGCAAATGCCTAAATTGGAGGGGAAAAGAATGATTATGTTTATTGCTCCTAAAAAAGGAACTCAAAAATAGAATTATCCACTTATATATAATATTGTTTTAACCCATAAATTTTTATTAGAATGCCAAAAATGAAAACAAAATCCGGAGCTAAAAAGAGGTTTTCGATTACCGCCTCCGGAAAAATAAAGCGTAAACATGCTTATAAAAGTCATATTTTGACTAAAAAATCGAAAAAAAGAAAAAGAAATCTGACGAAAACTACTATTGTTAACAAAGCTGATGTTAGAAACATTAAGGATATGCTTTGTATGTAGTTCTCTAGTATTTCAAAAATAAAATTATTAACCTTTTGCTTAGCCAATTAAAGTCTTTCTCTTAGAAAGCGCTAGTAAAAAAAATAAGAAATTATGCCAAGATCAGTAAATAATGTCGCTTCAAGGCGAAGAAGAAAAAAGCTTCTAAAGCTTACCAAAGGCTACTTTGGTGCAAGAAAAAATGTTTATACAGTAGCCAAGAATACATGGGAAAAAGGTCAACAATACGCATATCGTGACAGACGCACGAAAAAACGTAATTTTCGCAAACTGTGGATTATTCGTATTAATGCCGCAACCCGTCAATATGGAATGAGTTACTCTAAATTTATGGGGCAATTACATAAAAAGGATATTCAAATTAATCGCAAAGTCTTAGCTGACCTTGCTGCTAATAATCCTGAAGCTTTTAAAGCTATTTTTGATACTGTTAGTAAATAGTGCTAACAAGAAAAATAAGTGGATAAAAAAAGCTGCCTACAATCATGTATGGCAGCTTTTTTTTATATATTACATTCCGAATTCTTATAAACTAAATTCTTACAATTCTAGTACTTATTTAAGAGTTCTCCCAGATAATCGCTTAAAATATCCATAATTCTTTGGTCTTTCTCTTCCGGAGAGAAGAAATAATTTACGGATATAGTATCCCCTTCTTTCAAAAGAGTAATCTCATTATTTTTAATCTCAATAATAAACCCATTATCCAAAAGCTGTTCTTTCAAAACTGTTTCTTCATAATAATCAGCCTCATCCAATATTAACATATCGGCACCTTTATGAAACAGTCCATAATCATGAATTTGTTCAGCATTATGGCAAAATAAAGCAAAGTCAACTTTAGGATTTCTCAATACCAGTTTCACATTCTGATCGTGAGAAGGATTATTATGAAAAAACCTGCCATTATAAAAAACTCCATTTTCATTTAGTGCTCCAAAAAAGACATTTTCTTTTGCTTCTTTCAGTTTATCTCTTATCAAATATATCATATTATCACTTGCTTTATTGGCAGCAATAATAGGTATTCTGGAAATAAATTGCTCGCCAAAGTGCGTTTCCATAATTAAACCGGGCACATCAATACTGTCGCCATATGCCGGTGCAAGGTGCATAAATACACCCGGTCCGGCATTTATCTCAATAATGCCAAAATCACCATCTCTCCATGATTTTGAAATATCAGCAGCCAGCACATCTATTCCCAGGCAAGTAAGTTTAAAATATGAAGCAATATCCTCAACTAAGGCGATATTATCTTCATGCATCTCGTTTGTGACATTATAGGAAACACCACCGGCAGAAATATTTGCTACCTTACGAAGAGTAATCCTATGGTCTTTTCCCGGAACAAAGTCAAGTGATAAGCCTTGCTGATCAATAAATTCAAGCAGGTTTTCGTCTATCTTAATTTTACATAAAGGCGATCTGGCATTATCGAGCCTGATAATTTTTTCATTTTCAATTGCTATTAGCTCATTTATTGTATGTTCACCATCACCATCAACAAAAGCTGCAACTCTTTTAAGAGCAGCAACACATTTTCCTCCAACAGCAAGCAGTCGGTGATCGTGGCCTTCAACCATTTTTTGCACAAGCGCACCATCGAAATTTATGCCCAATTCTTCAGCTCCGTCAACTATTTCATTAAAAGATTTTCTTACTTCCTCTTCTGTAAGAATATTTGTTGTGACACCTTCTCCCTTATGTCCGGCTACAGGTTTCACTACAACCGGAAACCCAATTTTTAGTGCTTCCTCAACTATCTCTTCCTCATCAAAACAATTAATACCCATAGGCGTAGGAAAACCACACATATCAAGAAATTCACCCACCATGTCTTTATACATAGTAAATTCGGTGTCTTTTATACTGTCCACATGAAAAGTAGTAGAGCGGCCTCTAATTTGCTTTGTACCGTATCCCCACTGATATTCGTTCTCTTCATTCAAAATAAAAACAGGTATATCTCGCTTCAGTCCGGCCTCTATTAATGAATATAATGTTGGTCCTCCATAAGATGTTGCATTAAAATCATCCTGAAGTGTTGCAAACTCAGCATGAAAATCAAAATCCTCATCATTTGACATCGCAATAAACCAATCTCTCAAAAGATAGACAGCATCAATAGTTATATCTTCATCCAAAAACTCCACAGCAACAACATACTCATCCTCATCTCTGCTTATACTGTATTTATTAATAAACAGATCAATATCCATCTTAAGTAACAGAATCAACATTTCTGCAAACAGATCAATAACAAAAGAGGTTTCAATATTTTCAAGTTCAGGAAAAATCTCTATTGCTTTTTCCTTGTAAAAATCTACACTATCCCCTATCGGTGCAATAAAGATATTAAAAACCAAGGCTTTTCTGTCCAGATAATAGTTTGGCCCGTAATACGCATAAAACCCCGACACAGAAAAATCTTTAGAAAGATACATTTCTTTCTTGTACTGATAAATCTTCTGATTTTCCTGTTCAAAACGTTCTCTAAGTTCTTCTATAAGTTTTCTTGATTTCTCGAGTTTATTTATTTTTTGACTCTCTTCCATTTTGTTATTATTTAAAATTATACCCTTGCATTATTAAATTGGGATTACCTAATTTGCAAATCATCATCAGAAGCATTAAACTGATTCAATAATTCCTTAAGTTCATTTTCAAGTTCTAATCTCGCCTGCTCTTCTTCTGCTACTTTCTGATTAATTAACTCCAAGTTTTTTTTCAACTCTGCATTCTCATGTTCGAGAATTTCATAGTCACTTTCCGAAACTTTCTCTTTACCTGAGGTTTCTTCCTTGTCTGCACTCATAAACTCTTTTGCAGCCATCTCATCTTGAATGTTGCTTTTATAAAATCTTTCTAATTCTTTGATTTCGATTAATAAATCCTCCCTGTTTTCAAGTTCTTCATCTAAAAGCTTTTTAAACTCATTCAATTCATTTTGCAAATCAAGGTTTTGCTGCAGAAGATCTTCCACCATTAAATTATCCTGTGATTTACCGGGAGTTGATTCTGTATTTTCTTCTGCTGGCTTTTCAAAATTTTTTATATTATGCCTTATTTTACTAATTTCTTCTTCAAGTAAATCGTTTTTATATTCTAGATTCTTTTTCTCCTTTTTTATATCTTCAATAAGTTTCATGCTATTAAAAAACTCTTCAGTTTGTTCTTCAAAAGCTTTTTTAAGTTTATCAACTTCCTGACTATCTGCTAATGAAATCCCTTTCTGAGGCTCATCAACAGACTCTGCATCTTGAATCTCTTGCGTCAAATCATTTTGAACCTGCTTGGCGGCCTCTAACAGCTCTACAAGTTCGGAGTTTTCAGCCCTTAGCATTTTTATTTCAGCTTTTAAATTATTGCTGTGTTGTTCGTCATCAGTATTATCAATACTCCTATCAAGCAACTCTTTCTTTAAACTATCTAGTTCATTTTGAAGAGCAACTTCATCTTCTTCTTTTTTGTTATTCTCTATTTCAGAGAGATTAAGTTGATCTTTTATTTCTGATATTTGTTCATTTAAAACTTCTATTTCCCTGTTTTTTTCTTCAATAATGTTTTTTTGTTTGGAAACTTCTTCATTTATGACCTCATTTACATTATTATCCTTTCCGGAAATTTGATTGCTTTTAATATGTTCCAACTCTTCATTTAGTTTAGTGTTTTCGCTTTTCAGCCTTATCATTTCAACATGATTTGTTGATCCGCGTCTTTCATAATCTCCAAGTTGACTCTTATACTTATATGCATGCTCAGCGGATTCTTCAGCCAACTTTCGGTAATTATCCCTATCTATTGAAATTTCATATAAATCATCTTTATATGCTTCAAGCAATCTTTGAGCATCATTCAATCTAAGTATAAGCATCTTTTTTCCTTTTTTAGCTCCAATATACAAACCTAAAAACAAGAAAAACAATATAAGAAATAATAATCCTACTCCTGCCACTAAATAAAATAATTGAAGAAGAGTTTCATAATCATCTTCCAACTTAGTCACCTCATCTTGCGCAGCCTTCAATCCTTCGGCTTTACCTATAAACTGATCATCAATAATAAAGCTGTCAATGGCAATGATTTTATTTTGCATATCATAAACCTTCCTGTCTGTAGCCGGTGAAGTTCTTGCTGTTGATATTAGCTCATTGTATTCAAGCAATAATGTCTCTCTCTCCTTTATTAAAGAGTCGAGAGAACTTGAAAAAGAACTCGGGATATAAGCTGTAAAAAAAATAATTAAAGCAAATACCTGAATAACGCGTAAAAAACAGATTCTTAAATTCATGTTTAAGAGTTTTAATTTAGAAAAATAAGATTGGATAAAAATATAAAAAATCTTTCACAATTATTATAAAAATACAAGCGACTAATGATTTAAAAATATAATGGGAATGAAAATAATTAATAAAAATAATTCTCCGACAAATATCACTTTTATCACTTCAAATCCCTTATTTTTTTACAAAATAATTTCACATTCATATTCATTTTAATTAAATTTGTATTATAACTCAAAAAACAATAATTATGAAATCATTAATTAAATTTTTAGCTTTATTTAGTTTGGTCGCAATGATAGGACTATACTCATGCGACAAAGATGACGACACTAATGGCGAACCTCTGACCGCCGAACAGGCGAAACAGGAAATTTCCGAGGCAAATGATGAGATTATTCAAAATTTTGAAGGTATGACAAGTGCTTCCGGAATGAAAACAATGATGTATCTCATGGTTGACCTGAATATGATGGAAATGGAGAAACTTTTTCAAGTGACATCTCAGGCAATGTCTCCCAACAATCTCCTCCGGTTTACTGTTAATCCGGTTGGAAATAAATTTTTCAAGCCAACCGATAATAAGGAAAATTCATTCTTCACACCGGGTATTTACGAATATGACTATATTGAAGAGGCATTTATCAAGATTAGTGAGCATCCGGAAGACCTGTTTACAGTTTATTTTCCGGCTGATCAAACAGCTTATGATGCACAAGACAACAATGCTATTGCTGATTTGACAACTTTCGAAACAGAAACTTTTACTTTCTTCGATGAATATGAAGGTTATTATGATGAGCAAATACCAGTTGCTATAGATTTTAACCTAAAAATTGATGATGTATTAGTATTGGATTTTAGCTTCGCAGCTACCTGGATTATAAATGAATATGAAGATGGTGTTTATCCCACATCACTAGCTGTATCAGTTACAGATGATCCATATTCTATGTCAGTATCATGGAGTGGTAGTGGAGATAATTACACAGCTGAAGCAAGCATAAAGGATAATAATATCATATTGGCAGGCGCTGACATTAGCGTAATACTCACTAATCAATCATTTGAAGATTCTCCTGAAAAAATCAGCGGTTATCTTATTATTGCTCCGATAAAAGCAGATGGATACATTAATTTATATGCTGCTGAACAGGCAGCAGAAGAAGATCCTCCAAATGTTGATTTAATGAATGAAAACATAAGTGTGGATCTTTATCAAACAGAACTAAATCAGAAATTGGGAACTCTTGAAGCAAAGATATTCATGTATGATGACAGTCAGGAAATTGAACCGGTTATTGTATTTGAAGATGGCTCATGGGAAAAACTTGAAGTATTATTTGAAGATGTTGAAGCATACTTTGAAGATTTCTTCTCAGATATATTTCCTGATGAGGAACCTCAATAAAATAGCACAACATAGAGAATTAAAAAGGCTGCCTTATATGCAGCCTTTTTAATTTATACACTAATATTCAAAGCTTTTTTAATACCTATAAAATAGTTTATTATTTTTGTCAAAATTTAAAACATGAACAACCAGGAAATTTATTCAATTTCTCCCATTGACGGCCGTTATTCAAGAAGCACCCAAAGGCTTAGAGAGTTTTTTTCAGAAGGAGCACTCATTAAATACAGAGTATTAATTGAAATAGAATATTTTGTTGCATTATACAATTTGCCAATATCAGAACTCAGTGAATTAAGCGACAGTGATATTGAAAAAATAAAAGATATTGAAAAAAACTTTTCCGGCAAGGATGCTCAAAGAGTTAAAGAAATTGAAAAATCTACTAATCACGACATTAAAGCTGTTGAGTATTTTATAAAAGAAAAATTTGAAGAGCTCGGCTTGGCAAATTATAAAGAATGGGTTCATTTTGGACTCACATCTCAGGATATTAATAATACAGCCTTTCCATTAATGCTTAAAGATTCTGTTTTTTTAGAAGTTTTGCCGGCTATTGAAAATGTGCTCGATAAATTAGAAGAACTTTCTGAGGAATATAAAAACCAATCAATGTTGGCTTATACCCATGGACAAGCTGCATCACCCACAAAATTGGGAAAAGAACTTTATGTCTTTTTCGAAAGAATTGAAAACCAAACCGAACAATTAAAAAACATGTATTTTCCCGCTAAGTTTGGTGGTGCTACAGGTAATTTTAATGCTCATGCTGTTGCATTTCCTGAAGTTGACTGGGTAAAATTTGCAAATAATTTAGTTGAAAATTCGCTAGGGCTTAGGAGATCTAAAGTAACTACACAAATTGAACATTATGATAATCTAGCGGCCATTTTCGATTGCCTGAAAAGGATATGTACTATCATTATAGATCTCAACAGAGATATGTGGACATACATTTCTAAAGACTATTTTAAACAAAAAATTAGCAAAAATGAAGTTGGATCCTCAGCGATGCCGCATAAAGTAAATCCTATTGATTTTGAAAATTCTGAAGGAAATATGGGTATTGCTATCGCGTTATTTGAACACCTGTCTGCAAAGCTGCCTATATCAAGACTTCAAAGAGATTTAACAGATTCAACTGTTTTGAGAAACATTGGAGTTCCCATTGCGCATATGATTATCTCACTTAAGGCTTCGCTTAAAGGACTTGAGAAATTGATGCTAAACAAAAAAGCCCTGGATGATGATTTAGATTCTAATCCCATGGTTATAGCCGAAGCTATTCAAACTGTTTTGAGAAAGATAAACTACCCAAAACCTTATGAAAAATTAAAAGAACTCACAAGAACAAACAAAAGTATCTCATTACAAGATTTGTATAGTTTTATTGATTCTTTAGATATTGAGAATAAATACAAAGAAAAATTAAAAGCACTAAATCCACATAATTATACAGGTTATGATTTGGATAGTCTGTTAAAATAAAAGAAGCTCGTTGAATATCATTTTTTTATAATAATTACACCAAAAAATTACAAGTGAAAAATATCTGGAAAGTTGTTAAGTATATAGGGCCATATTATCGAAGAGTATTATTACATATTTTTTTCACATTTGCCGGTACTGTTTTTTCATTATTCTCAATTGGAATGCTAATTCCATTTTTGGGGATACTATTTGGAACACAAGAAATGGTTTATGAAAGTGTTGATTTCAGCTTTAGCATTGAGTCAATAAAAACAATCTTCAATTATCATATCAGTAGCCTGATGATTAATTATGGCAACATAAATACACTTCTAATTATAAGTGGAGTCATGATTGTTGGAAGTTTGTTTAAAAACGGCTTCATGTATTTGGCGATGTATCATCTTGCTCCAATACGTAATGGTGTTGTAAGAGATATAAGAAACGCACTTTACTCAAAAACGCTGGTTCTGCCATTATCATACTATTCAAATGAAAGAAAAGGAGATCTTATTTCAAGAATGACAAATGATGTTCATCAAATAGAATGGAGCATTATAAGTTCGCTTGAAATGATTTTCCGAGAACCCATAACTATTATAGTTTATCTCGGCAGTTTGCTTGTTATAAGCCCGAAGCTTACACTTTTCGTTGTTGTTTTATTGCCATTTAGTGGTTATATAATTGGCAAAGTTGGCAAAAACTTAAAAAAATCTTCCACAATAGGACAAAGACATCTTGGTTCTATAATAACAATGATGGAAGAAACATTAACAGGCCTAAGAATTATAAAAGCATTTAACGCTGAAAATAAAACTAATCAAAAGTTCAAAAACCTGAACAGTCAATACACAAGTGTAATGAATAAAATATACCGGAGAAAATATCTTGCAAGGCCTTTGGTGGAAATTTTAGGAACAATTGTAGTGGTAATTATCATGATTTATGGCGCAACAATGGTTTTAGGAGAATCAGGTTCTCTTTCCTCTCAGGCATTTATAGGATATTTATTAATTTTTTCACAAATCCTAAATCCGGCAAAATCATTTTCCCAAGCATATTATAATATCCAAAGAGGATTGGCCTCTGCCGAAAGAACAGAAGAAATATTAGAAGCCAATATCAGTATTACAGAAAAACCGGATGCCCTTCCTATAAATGATTTTAAAGATAAGATTGAATTCAAAAATGTATATTTCAAATATGAAAATGATTGGGTTCTGAATAATATTAATCTTGAAATTCCTAAAGGAAAAACTATTGCACTTGTTGGTCAGTCGGGAGGCGGTAAATCTACAATGGTAGATCTTATCCCCCGCCTGTATGAAGTTACAAAAGGGAATTTATTGATTGATGGACAAGATATTAGAGATTTAAGAATAAAAGACCTTCGCTCTTTAATGGGAAATGTAAATCAGCAAGCCATTCTCTTTAATGATACTTTTTATAATAATATAGCCTTTGGAGACAATAATGCGAGCGAAAAAGACATAATAAATGCAGCAAAAATCGCAAATGCGCATGAATTTATTATTCGCACTGAGAATGGTTATGAATCTAATGTTGGTGACATGGGCAGCAAACTTAGCGGCGGCCAGAAACAAAGACTGGTGATTGCGAGAGCCATTTTAAGAAATCCACCAATACTAATACTTGATGAAGCAACTTCTGCTCTCGATACAGAAAGTGAAAAACAAGTGCAGGATGCTTTAACTAAAGTTATGGAAAACCGCACATCAATAGTTATTGCTCACAGGCTATCCACGGTAGTTAGTGCCGATTTGATTTGTGTTATACATGAAGGAGAAATTGTAGAAAAAGGCAAACATGACGAACTTATCGAACTCAAAGGTTTTTACCACAGACTACATAGTTTGCAAATGTTTTCTTAATTAAATTAAATAAAAATTAATAAAATAATAAAGAACTTATTCAATAATAACTAATTTTACAAGCCGAAAATAATATTTTTAGAATACACTTTCTTAATAAAAAATTTGCACATGGATTTAAGCATTATATTAGCAATATCAGGAAAAAGTGGACTTTATAAAGTCATAACACAAACAAAAACAGGAGTAATCGTTGAATCGATTGAAGACGGAAAGAAGATTCCCGTATTTGCAAATGATCGATCCAGCTCTCTGGAAGATATTAGTGTTTTTACTGTTGAAGAAGACCTTCCGTTAAAAGAAGTTTTTAAAAAGATTTATGAAAAAGAAGATGGCGGAAAAGCAATAGACCACAAAGCAAATAAAAATGATTTAATTAAGTATTTTGAATCTGTATTACCAGACTATGATAAAGATAGAGTTTATTATTCCGACATGAAAAAGGTAATCATGTGGTATAATCTTCTTGTTGATAATAAAATGATGGATTTTAGTGAAGAAGAAAAAGAGGAAAAAGAAAAAGATTCGTCAGATAAGGCTGAGGGTGAAACTAAGGAAAAAACTTCAGCTTCAAAGGATAAGCAAAAAGCAAAACCTAAGCCAAAGCCTAAAACTACTACTCAAAAGTCTAAAACACAAAAAGCTCAACCTGCTAAATCAGCCGGAACAAAAAACAGAAGCATTGGAACAAAACAAAAATAAGATTTAAACAAAATGAAAGTCCGTTATCGGACTTTTTTTTTATCAAAATGATATACAAAAATATAATACGGCCTATATTATTTTGCTTCTCTCCGGAAAGCATACATCATTTTGTAAGTATCTCTCTTAAAATTTTATTTGCTTTTCCGGGAATAAGCTATCTGTTTCAAAAAATCTTTACTATAAAAGATAAAAAACTTGAACGCGAGCTTTTTGGACTTAAATTTCCCAATCCTGTTGGTTTTGCAGCCGGTTTTGATAAAAAAGCAGATTTATATAATCATTTAAGAAATTTCGGATTCGGATATGTTGAGATTGGAACAGTAACCCCAAAACCACAAAGTGGAAATCCTAAACCCAGACTATTTCGTCTGAAAAAAGACAAGGCTTTAATAAACCGAATGGGCTTTAATAACCCGGGAATAGAAACTTTTGCCAAAAATCTTAAAAAGAACAATCCAAAAATTATTATTGGAGGTAATATTGGAAAAAATACAATTACAGCAAACGAAAAAGCAATAGACGACTATTGCTTATGTTTTAATACTTTATATGATTACGTAGATTATTTTGCAATTAACGTAAGTTGCCCAAACATTAAAGATCTAAACAAACTTGCAGACAAAGAATCATTACTTGAAATATTGCTCGCTCTTCAAGTAATTAATCAGGCGAAAATCAAACCAAAACCAATGCTTCTTAAAATTTCTCCCGACCTAAGTGAAGCTCAACTGGATGACACTATAGAAGTTGTGAAGCAAGCAAAATTTGACGGTATAATAGCAACAAATACAACAACAAGTCGTGACAACTTGATAACACAAAAATCAAAAACTGAAGCAATAGGAAGCGGAGGTTTAAGTGGCCTGCCGCTCAAAGATAAATCAAGCAAAGTTATATCCTATATTTATAATAAAACCAATGGTACAATCCCAATAATAGGAGTTGGTGGTATTCACTCTCCAAAAGACGCATTAGAAAAATTAGAAGCAGGTGCAACACTAATTCAACTTTATACCGGCTTCATATATGAGGGACCTGCTCTTGCAAAAAAAATTAACAAAGCTATTCTTTTGCATCACAAAAATTAACCTACATTAAAACAACAAACTTTTTTCTTGTTTGTTATTCTTTCAGAACTATATTAAAAAATAAGTTTTCAGATTTGCAATGATTAGAAAAACCATTTTTTTTGTATATTTAATAAGAAAATGAAAAATATCTAAAAAATGAAAAAAACAATAGCTATTGTTATATCATTTATCATTAGTTTAGTGTTTTTGTCAATAAATTCTTTTGCGCAAAATAACGGCGATTTCAAGTTTGACAATTCATTAAGAAAATATGTAAATATTCCTGTCAAATTTGTCAATAACCTTATAATTGTACCTGTTAGCATTAATAATTATCCGCCAATAAACTTTCTTCTTGATACGGGTGTAAAAACAACTATTTTGTCAGAACCTCTTTTAATGGACTACCTGCAAGCTGACTCATCGGAAGATGTTGTTATACTGGGACTGGGAGAAGAGGGCTACATAATTGCAGAAAAGCTTAAAGATATAACATTATCCTTAAAAGGAATTACCGGCGAGAATATGGATATGATAGTTTTACCTGAAGGAGTCATCTCATTATCTGAATATTTAGGCTTTCCTGTATATGGTATAATTGGTTATGATTTATTTAAACAATTCCCCGTTAGAATTAGCTATACACACAAATCGATTAGAATATATAATAAATCAAATTACAGAATTCCGTGGTGGAGAACTACTGAAATTCCCTTAAAGATTATAAATTCAAAACCTTATCTTAATGCAACTATAAAGAGCTGGGATGATAAAACAGATACTGTTGAGCTATTAATTGATTTAGGAGCAAGCAGCCCCTTACTCCTAAATGAAGAATATTGTGACTTTTCTGAAAAGCATATTAGCAGCTATCTTGGAGCCGGAATTAGTGGCAAACTTTTGGGTAAAGAAGGACGAATTAAAAAATTCAGTATTAGTGATATTGAGATAGAAAATCCCATTGTAGCATATCCGGAAGAAGATTTTTTGTTTCCTCCCGAAGCCAATATCGCTAAATGGGATGGAATTATTGGTGGAGGCCTGCTAAAGAAATTTACTGTTATAATTGACTATTCTGAAGAACTATTGGTTTTAAAAAAGAATTTCAAATTTAAAGCACCCATGCATCCAAATCTTTCAGGTATAGAAGTAATTGCCGAAGGAATAGGATTTAATAAATTCAAGGTAGAATATGTAAGTCCCGGATCACCTGCAGAAGAGGCTGATATAAGAGCCGGTGATTATATTATTTCAATTGATCAATTATCAACTGTACACTCCTCTCTTGATGAAGTAGCTGCAATACTAAATAGTTCTCCAAATACCAGATTAAAGCTAAAGATACAACGCGATGAAGAAATCCTTACTAAGCAGCTAGTTTTGAAGGCTGGAATATAAAAAACTCAATTATTTAAACAGGATATCTTTTTCTTTGCTAATTGCAGCATTTACAGTTTCTGCAGGAATAAGAGACCAATTATTACCAGCTTTCGGATTTATTGTTTTAAGGTTTTCAATATAATCACGAATCTGTTCTCTGATTGTTTTTTCGCCTGAAAACAGAAGCCTTTCTCTAATTTGTTCACTGTCTAATCCGAGCCCTTTAATAAGATGTCCTCCACCCCCACTTGCTCTATAGCTGTTTAATGCAACCTTGTACATTTTATCCAAATGAAATGTATCTCCATTTTCCAGAGATAAAATATTTATCCTATCACCAAAAGGCTTTGAAACATCCACAATATATTTAATGCCTGCTGCTGAGTCAAAATTATAATAAGAATTAGCCAATAATCTTGCTCCGGAAACATCTTCAGGAATTCTGCCTTCTGCATCAAGTTTGTATTTTAACAGATAATCATTTTCACTATTTACCTGATTAAACCACAAACCATAGCTATACTCCAGATAATCTTTAACTTCCTGTCCTGACAGCTCTATCATAAACAAATAATTATCATAAGGATACCATTTATATAGATCTCTCATACGAACTTCACCTGCTTCGATTGTAGTATTAAAGCTTAATGGAGCAGCAAATGAAATATCAGCATCCGTATTTTGAATTTGAAGTTGATGTATAAAATCTACATATTTTGAATTACCAAATAAAGCATTTTTTGTATTTATAGATGATGCTGCACTTCCAATGCTTTTATTAGCATATTCATATACATTTGAAATCTCCTCATTAAATTTTTCCATAAATTGAGAACTTGGCGGTAAGCCGGTAATAGGAAAAATTTCTCCTCTTTTTGAAAGCAGTTTATAAACATTTCTTGATTCTCTGTCAAAATCTAAATGAGCCACAGCAACACTTTTTCCATAACTTCCGGCACCCAAAACAAGGACAGAATCTCCATTGATGTTAACCACCACCGAATCCCTTTCAGTATGATCATGTCCTGAGAAAATCACATCAAAACCTGGTACAAATCTGGCAATATAGGCTGAAGTATTATCGCTTGGTATTTCAGAGTCAACATCTGGATTGAACTCACCAAAACCGCTGTGAAATAAACCTATTATAACATCAGGATTTTCATTTTCGTTGATTTTATCAATCCAAAATTTAGCAGACTCAACCATATCTTCAAACCTCAAATCCTTCCATAAGTTTTCCGGCAGCCAATACTGTACCTCACTTGTGGTTAAACCTAATACGGCAATATTTACGCCGCTTTTATTAATCATTCTATATGGCACAAAATATGGTTCGTTTGTTTCTTTGGAAATAACATTGGCTCCCAGCCATGGAGCATCCATTTGCTTATTTATACTGTTGTATATTTCCGGCCCGGCTTCAATATCATGATTTCCAATAACAGCAGCATCATATTTCATAAAATTCATAATACTTGCAAAAAAATTATTCTTGCTTTTATCAATGAAATTTGAATAATAAGCTGTGGGTTGCCCTTGAATAAAATCTCCGTTTTCAAGCAAAACGATTTTGTTCGCATTCTGCATTCGCACAGATTCCAAAAGATAGTGAATATTAGCCAAGCCATAACCCAGCGGCATATTATTTACAAAATCATAAGGAAAAACAGTTGCGTGAATATCTGAGGTTACAATAATTTTTATTTCAATATCTCTGGCTTTAGAAATATCAAAAATTGCAAGAACAATAATGAATGCAAGAAATATTCTTCTAAAAAAATATATCATTTAAAAAACTTTATAAACCAATAATATTAGGTAAAAAAAGATCATATTAACAGATAAAAAAAACGTCGGTAATTCCGACGTTTTTTATGTTTTTTATTGCCCTAGATATGCTTTCAACAATTTGCTTCTGGACGTATGCTTAAGCCTTCTAATGGCTTTTTCTTTTATTTGTCTGACTCTTTCTCTTGTCAAGTCAAATTTTGCTCCTATTTCATCTAATGTTAATCCATGATTCATGCCTATTCCAAAATACAGATTAATAACATCTCTTTCTTTTTCAGTAAGAGTGGCTAATGATCGTTGAATTTCTCTTGCAAGAGATTCATGTATAAGGCTTGAATCGGCATTTGGAGAATCGCTATTAACAAACACATCCAACAAACTTGCATCTTCACCCTGCACTAAAGGGGCATCAACAGATACATGATGAGTAGATATCCTGAAAGATTCAGCAATTTTATCTTCATTAATTTCAAGCGATTCTGCTAATTCTTCAGTTGAAGGAGGTCTTTCAAATTTTTGTTCTAACCTGGAAGCTTCTTTTTTAATTTTATTAAGAGAACCAACCTGATTCAATGGCAGTCTGACAATCCTTGATTGTTCAGCTAATGCTTGCAAAATAGATTGACGAATCCACCAAACGGCATAAGAAATAAATTTAAAACCCCTGGTTTCATCAAATCTTTTTGCAGCTTTGATCAAACCCAGATTTCCTTCATTTATTAAGTCAGGTAAACTTAATCCCTGATTCTGATATTGCTTGGCAACAGATACAACAAAACGCAAATTTGCTTTAGTAAGTTTTTCAAGGGCTATTTGATCTCCTTGCTTAATTCTTTGCGCCAGTTGAACTTCCTCTTCAGCAGTAATTAGCGGTACCTTGCCAATTTCTTGAAGATATTTGTCTAAGGAAGCAGTATCACGATTCGTGATTGATTTTGATATTTTAAGTTGTCTCATATGTTGTTTTAATAAGTCTTTGATTTACAGGAAGTAACATCTAAAAATCTTGATATTTGCAGAAAAAAAGTTTACAAAAATACAAAAAAATTATGACTTATCCAAATACAATCAGGTATTCGGCTTCAAATAGATAAACGAAATACGAACTGATTTGTTACATAAATCAACTCGTATTTCTATTAAACATTAATTCCTGTGATTAGTTCACTCCAATACCATAATAAACTCTAATGCCGTTCGGATATATTCCTTCAATTAAAACCCCTCCTTCTGCAGAAGATAATATATCTACAACATCACGTGTTGATTTAACAGCTTTTCTGTCAATGTGCGTAATAATAAAGCCTTCCCTTATGCCGGCACTTCTCAATATTCCCGGTCTTAGTGCAACAATTTTAACTCCATTTTCAATATCCAGGCGTTTCATTTCATCAACGGAAGCTGTTTCTAAATCAGCACCTATTCTTTGCAAGATATCTTTCTCTCCCTTTTTAACTATTTGTGTATCTCCGTGAATATTCTTCATTACAACATCTTTCTGAAATGTTTTGCCATTGCGATAATATTTGATTTTTACTTTATCGCCGGGACGTTTTCTGCCGGATAGTTCGATTAATTCTGAAGGATTTTTAATTTCTGAATCGTCCATTCCAATTATCACATCACCGGGTTCTATCCCTGCTTCATCTGCTGGGCCGCCTGCTCTAACACTTCTAACTAATGCTCCCCTGTATATGTCCAAATCAAGTTCATCCGCAATTTTTGAGTTTAATTCTGAAACTTCAACACCCATAAACCCTCTTTGAACTTCACCATATTCGAGAATATCTTCAACAACTTTTGTAACAATATTTGAGGGAATAGCAAATGAATAACCTGAAAAAGATCCTGTTTGAGAAGCTATGGCAGCATTAATACCAATTAGTTCTCCCCTTTCATTCACTAATGCTCCTCCACTGTTTCCTCTGTTAACAGCAGCATCAGTTTGAATAAATGATTCTATTGCAGTGCCGCCTCCAAGTATATTAATATTTCTTCCCTTTGCACTAACTATACCGGCGGTAACAGTACTGGTCAGATTAAATGGATTTCCAACTGCAAGAACCCATTCACCAACATTTACTTCATCTGAGTTTCCAAATTCCAAATAAGGCAAATTCTCTGCCTCAATTTTTATTAAAGCCAGGTCTGTGGTAGGATCTGTTCCGACAATCACAGCTGTATGCGTACTATTATCATTTAAGGTTACTTCAATTATATCAGCATCCTGAACAACATGATTATTCGTAACAACATAACCATCACTGCCAATTATGACTCCACTACCTGAGGCCTCAACAGATCTTTGAGGTGAGCGCTGTCGTTGTGGACCAAAGAAAAACTCCCTGAAAGGATTATTGAAAAACTCATCATAAGTGCTATTTCTTTGTTCATATACAGTTCTAATATGAACAACAGCGTTCACCGTCATCTCCGAAACCAAAACAAAATCAGGCAAACCCTGAGAATAATTTGCAACATGCTGTGCTAAACCTGATTGATATTCACTATTAAATGTTTCATTAAAATTCATTGGACTTGGCTGATCGTCTTCAAAAAAGAGTTTTTGCATTCCTAAAACAATCATACCTCCCATTATTGCTATTAATAAATATTGAGCAAACTTTTTCATTTTCGTATAATTTTTAGTTTAACAATTATGGAAATTTAAAACTTAATGATTTTATAACTAACAAATTACAGACCTTATTTTATATTTTATCGGTTAAAAAATGTTAAGCAATGCAATTTTGAATTTAATAATTCATAAGTCCAATTTTCTAATCATTTTTTTATATTTTTGATATTCCTAAAATCAGTGAATTATTCCAGTATTTGTGATGTATAACAAACGAAAATCTTTCAAAAAAAACCAAAGTGATTATAATTTTCTGCATGTATTTGCAGGACTTTTGATTGGTTTTTTTCTTGGCAGCGGGATAGTATATTTGAACTTCAACCGTCAAAATGACAGTCTTTTTGAATATGTTGCAAATTTTTTCTCAAATGAAAATGACAGAAAAAAAGAACCGGAATCAAGAAAAAAAGATATAAGCTTTAATTCACCAAAGACTAAAAAAAATAATATTCAAAAAAAGAGAAATAATGACAATATAAATCAATACAAAGAAGAAACCGGAGAAAGAGCCGGTTTGGTTAAAGATAAACTTATAGGTGTAAAAACTATTGTTCTTAATATTGATGAAACAGTAAACCAGAGCAATACTACTAAAGAACTGGATTCGATACTCGGCAATGTAAAATCCAGAAGACAAAATATTGAAAATAGATTTATCCTGGAATTTTGGGAGTCTCCAATAGATTTTCAAGCTTATAAGATGAGTAAAAACAAAATTATTTTATATGGAATTGACTTTAATAATAATACTAGTTTTGAAGTCTACAATAATAATATTTATCTGAAATACTTCGATGATTATTATGCCTTGCATGAAACTAATGTTTTGGAACAATTAACTCCTGTCTCAGATTTTTTGCTGATAAATCAAATTGAAAATAAATGAAAATAGATTTTTACAAATATCATGGAACAGGTAATGATTTTATAATTATTGAAGATCCGGATAAAGGCTTTATAAAATCACAAACATCTCCTGAAAAGTTTATAAATTTATTGTGCAACAGAAGATTTGGAATTGGAGCTGATGGCTTGATATTGTTACAAAACAGTTCCAAATATGATTTTTCGATGAAGTATTACAATTCTGATGGTTCTGAAGGTAGCATGTGCGGTAATGGTGGAAGATGCATTGCTGCTTTTGCAAAACACAAAGGAATTGGCGGGAATAGATTAACATTTGAGGCAATTGATGGTGAGCATGATGTAATTATAGAAAAAAATTCTTTGGTAAAATTAAAAATGCAGGATGTATTAGCATATCAGAAAATAGGCAAATCTTTTCTTATAAATACCGGATCTCCACATTATATCAAATTTGTAAAAAACAATAAAAGTATTAACGTAATAAAAGAAGGCAGTAAAATAAGAAACGATAAGAAATATAGTTCTGAAGGAGTTAATGTAAACTTTGTTGAGCTAAAAAACAACCTGTTACTTGTAAGAACTTTCGAAAGAGGTGTTGAAGATGAAACTTTGTCATGCGGAACAGGTGTTGTTGCTTCAGCCATTGCTGCATATCTAAATGGTGTAAAAAAACCTGCTACAGGTTTTAAGATAATTACTAAAGGAGGAGAACTAAAAGTTAGTTTTTCTATAAATCAACAATCCGGAATAATTGAAAACGTTTGGTTAAAAGGGCCGGCAAAATTTGTGTATAAAGGAACAATAGATTTGAATGACTTAAATCTGAAATAACAAGTTAAGTAAAGCTTTTTAATAAAAATTAGAATTATATGAAAAAACTAAAAGGGAAAAAGATCCAACTTAGAGCAATGGAACCGAAAGATATTGACTTTTTATTTGAAGTAGAAAATGATACTGAAATTTGGAATGTAAGTAATACAACTTCGCCATTCTCAAGATTTTATCTTGAAGAATATATTAGAAACAGTCATAACGACATTTATTCAGAGAAACAATTAAGACTGATAATAGAAACCCATACAGGTAAAGCGGTTGGTTGTATAGATTTGTTTGAATTTGAACCAAAACATTTAAGAGCCGGAATTGGAATTTTAATTACATCAAAAGAAAGAAAGAAAGGCTATGCCTCTGATGCTATGGATGTTCTGATAAACTACTCAAAGGAAATGCTTTTTCTCAATCAATTGTTTTGTAATATTGATGAAGACAATAAGCTTTCTTTAAAATTATTCCAGGAAAAAGGTTTTAAGATTACAGGACAAAAACTAAAATGGATAAGAAGAGCCGATAGTTTCAAAGATGAATATTTCCTGCAATTATTGTTTTAATGCTAATAATTATTTGAGATAGATTTGAAGATGATAGAACAAAGAAATAACAAGAAGAGAAGATTCTCATTGTTTGCTAAAATTACTTTTGCAATACTTTTTGCTTTCATAATACTGGCAGCAGCAGCTACTTACAAGCTATACAGATATGCATATATGTCAAATGTTGATTTGGGAAACGAACCAACAGCATTTATAAATATACCAAGTGGGAGCAATTATAATGATGTAAAAAGCATTCTGATTGAAGAAGACCTTCTCAAAAATCTAAAAACTTTTGAATGGGTGGCACAGAAAAAAAATTACCCAAGGCATATAAATCCGGGAAAATATATTATTATCGATGGGATGAGCAATAATGAATTAATAAACATGCTCAGATCCGGCAAACAGCATGCTGTCAGATTAACATTCACAAATATCCGCACAAAGGAACAACTTGCAGGTTTCATTGCGAAACGGATAGAAGCGGACTCACTATCCATCATCAACATCTTGAATAATGATGAAGTGATGAAAAAATATGATTTGAATTCTGAGAATGCTTCTCTCATGTTTATCCCCAATACTTATGAAGTATATTGGAATACTTCTGCGGAGGAATTATTAAACAGAATGCATAGTGAATATAAAAAGTTCTGGAATGAAGAAAGGCTTCAAAAAGCTTCAAATATGAATATGACTCCTCAACAAGTTGGAGTACTTGCTTCAATTGTGCAGCAAGAAACCAATTACCTTGATGAAATGGATAGAATTGCAGGTGTTTATATAAACCGGATAAATATGGGAATGCCTCTACAGGCAGATCCAACAATTGTATTTGCACATGGAGATTTTACTATAAACAGAGTGCTTAAAACACATTTAGAAATAAATTCTCCATATAATACATACATTAATAAAGGATTGCCTCCCGGACCTATAAGTTTACCGAGTCCTCAAGCAATAGATCGAGTTCTTAACTATGAAAAGCATGATTATCTCTATTTTTGCGCAAAAGAAGACTTTAGTGGTTATCATGCCTTTGCCAAAACTCTTCAACAGCATTTAATTAATGCCAGAAGATACCAGCAGGAACTGAATTATCAAAAAATATTGAGGTAGCTATCGCTTACGCATCTTGAAAAGTATTATATCTTTGAAAAAAATTAATTATTAGAATTCTTGATTATGACAAAAATAAAATTTGGGACTGATGGCTGGAGATCAGTCATTGCAAAAGACTTTACAGTAGATAATGTGGCCAGAATTAGCGAGGGTGCATCTAAATGGTTAATAAATAAAAATGATAATTTGTCAGTTGTTATAGGTCACGATTGTCGTTTTGGAGGGCCTCTTTTTGCAGATACTGCAGCAAGAATATTTTTAAATAATAACATTAAAGTATATCTGGCAAAAGGTTTTGTGTCAACACCGATGATCTCAATGGCAGCTCTTCATCTGAAAACCGGACTGGGAGTAATAATTACGGCTAGCCATAATCCATATACTGACAATGGTTACAAACTTAAAGGACACTATGGCGGACCTCTTATGGAAGATGACATTCATGCTGTAGAAGAATTAATACCTGATAATAATGATTATGATTTGGATAAGATTTGTCTTAAAGAATATGAAAAAAAAGGTTTGCTTGAGTATGTTGATATAGAAACGATGTATTGCGATTATCTTGAGGAAAAGTTTGACCTTGAAATGATCAAAAATTCAGGACTGCAGTTTGCTTTTGATGCTATGTATGGCTCAGGCCAGAATGTTATGAGAAGATTATTTCCTGATATTACTTTACTTCATTGTGAACATCAACCACTTTTTGATTACATTTCTCCTGAACCTTTATTAAGAAATCTAGGAGAAATGGCAGAAACCATAAAACTAGCCGAAGATATCGATTGTGGTTTAGCGATTGATGGTGATGCAGACCGAATTGCCTTATTTAATCATAAAGGAGATTATATTGATTCACATCATATTCTGCTGATTTTAATCCATTATTTGCATAAGTATAAAAAAATGGATGGAAAAGTTGCTACAGGTTTTTCATCAACTCAAAAAATTAAAACGCTTTGCAAATTATATAATTTACCCTTAGAAATAGTAAAAATCGGATTCAAGCATATTTGCGGCCTTATGCTGACAGAGAATATACTCGTTGGTGGTGAAGAATCCGGTGGAATTGCAGTTGCAGGCCATATTCCTGAGCGCGATGGAATATATAACGGCATTCTAATTTGGGAATTCCTTGCAAAAACCGGCAAATCACTTCAGGATATTATTGAGGAAATTTATAAGCTTACAGGTTCTTTTGCTTTTGAAAGGTCTGATTTAAGAATTCCTGAAAAAGAAAAACAAAGAATAGTTAAAAATTGCCAGGATGGAGCTTACAAAAGCTTTGGTAAGCATGTTGTAGAGCGCATCGAAACTCTTGATGGTTTTAAGTATTATTTTAATGATGATGAATGGCTTATGATAAGACCATCAGGAACAGAGCCGGTTCTGCGTACTTATGCCGAATCACACACTAAAGAAAAGGCTCTGGAAATTCTTAAAGCCGGATATGACACTATTATGCAAAAATAAATCAGTTCTGATATTTGTATTTCTCTCTTTTATTTATTGCATTCCAAATGCAAGTGCAATTGCTGACATTAGAGAAGATACTATCACTACTAATGAAGAACTTAATAAAACACGTCTTCTAATGGCAGGCACAACAATAGCAGTTGGTTATTCAACTGCTATTGTTTTACTCGATCAGGCATGGTATAGAAATTACCCGAGATCGTCTTTCCATTTTTATAATGATAATTTAGACTGGTTGTTAATGGATAAATTCGGTCATGCAACATCTTCATATTATCTAAGTGAATTAAGCTATAAAATATTGCGATGGACAGGTGTGGACAACATGCCGGCAACAATTTATTCCGGACTCTCAGCCTGGGCTTTTATTTCCACCATAGAAGCTTTGGATGGATTCTCTGCTGAATGGGGAGCGTCCGGTGGAGATATGATAGCAAATACATTGGGTGCATCATTATTTATTACCCAGCAAGCAATATGGGAAGAACAAAGAGTAAAGCTAAAGTTTTCATTCTCAAAAAGTGGACTGGAAAAATACCGCCCGGATCTTTTAGGATCTAATTTTGCAGAAAATGTATTAAAAGACTATAATGGACAAACTTATTGGCTATCTCTCAATCTAAATTCTTTTGCCGGCAAAAACTCAGGAATCCCAAGCTGGTTAAATTTGGCTGTTGGATACGGAGCTTCAGGCATGTTGGGTAGTAACATAAATCCGCCGGAGTATAATTCTCAAAGCCTCCCCTACTATCCTCGCACCAGACACTGGTACATTTCGCCTGATGTAGACTATAGCAAAATTCCTACTGATTCCTCTTTTCTAATAAGCTTATTTTCACTATTTGATTTTGTAAAAATGCCCGCTCCTACTATTGAATACAGCAAAGAATACGGTTTTGCTTTTCATTTGTTGTTTTTCTAAAATTTGCTATAAAAATCTTCAATAATATTTATTTAAAAACTTTCTATTCTAATTTTTGTTAAATAAACAAGAAAGAACATTTTCCTGTTTAATTTCTTATTAACTTTCGTAATTATACCAAAACCAAACTAATATGAAAGATTTCAGATATACCTTAGCAACAATTTTGTTGCTCGCATTTTTTGTCGGAAAAGTTTCTGCCGCTACTTTTGCAGAAAATAACATTTCTTCACCTGAGAAGTTTTATGGCTTTACTCCGGGCGATGACAGAAAATTGATTTCTTATTCAGAACTTACTGATTATCTCTTTTTGCTTGAGAAAGAATCCCCGATGGTAAAAATGCATCATGCAGGTAATTCTCCCATGGGAAAACCGATGTACATTACATTCATTTCATCGGCTGACAATCTAAAAAATCTTGACAATCTCAAAGAAATCAACAAAGAGCTTGCACTAAATCCAAATATAGATACTGATGCCAGAAATGAAATGATTTCAGAGGGGAAAACTTTTTTATTGGCAACAATGTCAATGCATTCAACCGAAGTTGGGCCATCACAATCAGTTCCACTTATGATTTATGAGCTTATTTCATTAAGATATGATGAAATAAAAGACCATCTTGAAAATGTTGTTTTGATGATTGTTCCTTCACATAATCCTGATGGGATGGATATGATTGTTGAAAATTACAGAAAGTATTTGGGCACGCCATACGAAGGCAGTGGATTACCAAGAGTTTATCACAAATATGTAGGTCACAATAATAATCGTGATTTTTTATCTCTCACCCAGGAAGACACACGCGTAATTGCAGATATTTATAATTTGGATTGGTATCCGCAGGTAATGATTGAAAAACATGAAATGGGAATAACAGCTCCAAGATATTTTGTGCCGCCAAGCCATGATCCAATTGCAGAGGTAATTGATGAGGGAATATGGAACTGGACGTGGGTATTTGGTTCAAATATGTCAAGGGATATGACTGCAAGAGGACTTACCGGAATCACACAAAGTTATCTCTTTGATGATTATTGGCCGGGTTCTACTCAAACCAGTTCATGGAAAAATGTAATTAGCATGCTTACAGAATCTGCTAGTGCAAAAACAGCAACTCCTGTTTTCGTGGAAAAAAGCGAAATTAGAGTTTGGGGTAAGGGTTTATCTGAATATAAAAAAAGTATAAACATGCCAATCCCTTGGGAGGGCGGATGGTGGAGATTAGCCGACATTGTAAGATATGAAATAGAATCTGTTTTTTCACTTGTCAAAACTGCAAGTATTTATAAAAACGATATTCTTACTTATCGAAATGACTTATGTATAAAAGAAGTCAATAAAGGTTTAACGGAAGCTCCATATTTTTACATTATCCCTCAAAAGCAGCATGACCGGGGAGAGTTATTAGTTCTTTTGAAATTATTGGAAAGACATGGAATTATACTTTACAGCATGAAAGAGGATGTTGTAGTTGACGGCAAAAAATATTATGCCGGTGATTTTGTAATTCCTCTCTCCCAGCCTTTCAGGCCATTTATAAAGGAAGTTATGGAGAAACAGGTATTTCCTGAAAGACATTATACTCCCGGTGGTGAAATGATACAGCCATATGACATTACAAGCTGGTCATTACCCTTGCACAGAGGAATAAACAGTCATGAGATAAACAATTCTAATCGATCATTATATGATATAATTGACAAACTTAATACTGACAAATTAATTGAGAAAACAGAAATTCCGGAATCAGGTTTTCTTGTTTTTAATGTAAATAATAATGAGAGTTTCAAATTTGCTTTCTCAGCATTATCAAATAATATTAATGTATCAAGAATCACAGAAAGCATATCTATTGATGAAAAGGAAATTCCGGCCGGTAGTTTTTATTTAGAAAAAACATCGAAAAATGCAGAACAGCTTGATGAATTAATTAGCGAATTAATGATTAGTCCTGTTTATTCGAAGCAGAAACCGGAAGCAAAAACAATTGAATTACAGCTCCCACGAATTGCATTAACTGAAACATACTTTCATGACATGGAGGCAGGCTGGACAAGATTTCTTCTTGATCAGTATAATATTCCATACACTGTTATTAAAACCGGTGAATTTGAAGAAGTAAAACTCACAAAAGATTTTGATGTTCTTATCTTTCCCGGCACCAATAAACATACATTATTAAAAGGCCGCAGGCAAAGAAGAGAGGAAGTTTCAATTCCATTCTATCATCCTGATTATCTCAAGGGAATTGAAAAGGAGGGTTGGAAAAAAGTTTTAGAGTTCATAGAACAAGGAGGTATCGTAATTTCCTGGGAACAAGGAGTTGATTTATTCACAGAACTAATGGAGCCAGAAGATGGCCACGCATTTAAATTCCCTGTAAGTAATGTTGCTGACGGATTGTCAAAAAACGGATTTAAATGTCCGGGATCTTTATTGGAAATTAACATTAATAATGAGCATCCATTAAATTATGGTATGCCGGAAAAATTGGGGGTGTTTCACCGCGATGCTGTAGTATTATCAACCTCTGTCCCTGTTTTTAATATGGATAGAAGAATCCTGGCAAGCTTTCCTGAAAGATCTTCCATATTAAGCGGATATGCTAAAAACACAGAGCTTTTGGAAAACAGACCGGCATCTGTTTGGATTAAAAAAGGAAAAGGACAAATTGTTTTATCTTCCTTTAATCCGAACTTTAGAGGTTCTACTCCAAACACTTATAAGTTTTTATTTAATGCTCTCTTACAACAGGCAGAATAATTAATGAAAAAAAGAAAATACTTTTTATTAATTGCATTTTTAAGCATTGTCTTTATTGCAATTTTTAATGCTAAACAGCTGCCTGTTTATCGTATGAGCATCATGCTGTCTCCATTGTTATTATTGCTTGATTTTCTTATATGGAAAATTATAAGAAGAAAAAATATTTACCCTGTATTAAATTACATCTTTATAATATTGCCGGCATCTATTCTTGTTTTATTTATATTGTCATTGTCTTTTGATATTGCTCATGTAAATGTGCAATTGCTTAATATTCTGTTTGCACTATTATCTGTATTCTACATACCGAAAATTATTTTCATAATTTTAATATTATCAAATGAATCAATAATTTTTTTGAGAAAAAAAAAGACTTCGTCAAAAAGATTTCTTTTGTTTTCATTTAGTTTTTCTGCTCTGCTTTTCTTTTTTATGGTTTATAAAACCATTTTTCCGGTAATGGATTTCAATATTACCAAACATGAAATAACTATAAACAAAGATCTACACACACCTTTAAAAATAGTGCATATTTCTGACTTGCATCTTGGATCCTGGTTAAATATTAATAAAATTAATCAACTTACATACAAAATTAATGAGTTAAATCCTGACCTGATTTTTGTAAGCGGCGATCTTGTGAATTTTTCCTCCGCTGAGATATCACGTTTCGACACTATCCTGAGAAAATTAAAAAGCAAACATGGTGTTTATTCAGTATTGGGGAACCATGATTATGGAAATTACATTAAATGGAATGATTTCGAAACAAAAGAAACGAACCTGAATTCGTTGGTGGAGTTTAAAAAAGAAACAGGCTGGCATTTGTTAATGAATGAAAGCCTAAAGATAATAAATGAAACGGATACTATCTTTATTGTTGGTGTAGAAAATTGGGGTAATAAAAAAAGGTTCCCCCAAAAAGGCGATATAGAACTTGCTTTAAAAACCGTAAACAACTCAAAACCAGTCTTTCTTTTATCTCACGATCCTTCACATTGGGAATATATTATCAGCAAGGAAAATCCTGAGATAGATATAACATTTTCAGGTCATTCTCACGCGGGGCAAATTGGTTCTGACAGATTAAATTTTGGAATAGCTAAATTGGTAACTGAATACTGGGGCGGTTTATATGAGAATGGCAATTCCCAATTTCTCAGTGTAAACAAAGGAATTGGATTTATTGGCTTACCTTTTAGAATTGGTATAAGACCGGAAATAACAGAAATAACTGTCAGTTCTGAGAACAAAATTGCTAATAATTAATTAATTCTTGTCGCCGGCTCCTTATTTTGAAAAGTATTTCTTTCTCAACACAAGCGTTCTGTTTTCATACTTCTGCTATCAAAACCAAAATAGAGCTATAAGCCAATACCGGCTAATAAAATAAGTATTACACCTAGAAGCCGGAATAAATAAATGCTTATTTTCGATGATTATTTACACTAAAAAGAATAGAATATGAAGAATACCAAACTATTTATGCCAATCTGTTTCCTTTTCATTAGTTTATTACTTAGCGCCAATGCATTAGGCCAGGGAAATGAGACATTTGATAATTTTGCAGAAACCGGATCAGCTTATGCTGATGGGACTTTTCTCGGGCAAGATGGCTCAACATGGACATATGAGCAATGCCGGGGAGATGCAAGTATTAACGGCAAATCGATTATGCTTGGAAGAAACAGAACACCGCAGGCAAATTTCTATTCAGGAACAATTACAGGAGGAGTTGGTTCAATTTCTTTTAATTATATGCAGGCATTTAGTACAAATGTAAATCTAAATATACTCATAAACGATGTCGTTGTTGGCAATGTTACCACTTCCGGAGAACAAAATGTTGTTAAAAATTCAGGTGACTTTGTTGTAAATGTAGCCGGAGACGTTGTTATTAAGTTCATAAATGTAAATAATGGGGACGGCCAGGTAGTAATAGATGATGTTGTTTGGACATCTTATTCAACCGGTGGAAATAATCCTCCTTCAATATCAAACATCACACAATTCCCGACAGAAAATATTTCTTCAACCTCTACAGTGTCTGTTTCTGCTGATGTTATAGATTCAGATGGCAGTGTTCAGGGAGTTGAACTAAGATGGGGTACTGCCTCCGATGCTCTCACAAATATAATAAACATGCCATTATCATCAGGAGATACATACTCAAGCTCATCAGATATTCCTGCTCAAGCAAATGAAACCACAGTGTATTATCAGATTTTTGCTGAAGATAATGAAGGTGGCACAACATTAAGTCCTATTAATAATTATTTTGTAAATGATCCTGCAATAGGAAGTATTCCATATTATGAACCTTTCGACCTTGATTTGGGAGATTGCTATGTTTACAGCGTTTTGGGTGATACTAAAGTTTGGAATTATAATGGAGCAGGTACGGCCCAAATTAATGGATATAATTCAGGTGAAACTGAAGAAGACTGGTTAATATTACCGGGTTTTACTCTAAATAATAATAATCTCACACTTTCTTTCGAAACATGGTATAATTATGGAAATGATGATGCTTCAAATTATCTTAAACTATATTATTCTACAGATTATGCCGGAATCGGAGATCCAAGCACTGCGACTTGGAATGAAATTACTTATACACAACCAACAGCTGCTTCTACATGGGAAGCATCCGGAGCATTGGATCTTTCTGCAATAGCAGGTGATCCTGTTTGGTTTGGATTTAAGTATAATTATCAAGCAGGAAATTATCGCTGGTGGCAAATAGATAATATTCGCATACAGGACAATTTTGCCCCTGGCATAAGTAATATTGTTCAATCCCCTGCTGACGGAGTAATTTCAACATCAACAGTGTCAGTTTCTGCTGATGTAACAGATGACGGAGCTGTTTCTTTAGTTGAATTAAGATGGGGAACTGCTGCTGATGCTCTAAGCAACACTATAGGCATGGCTCTTTCATCAGGTACGACTTATACAACATCATCTGATATACCGGCACAAGCCAATGAAACCACTGTTTATTATCAAATATTTGCTGAAGACGATGAAGCATCAACTTCATTAAGCACTATTCAAAGTTATCTTGTTAAAGACCCTGTAACCACCACTATTCCTTATTATGAACCCTTTGATGTTGACTTGGGCGATTGTTATGCTAACAGTGTTTCAGGTGATACTAAAGTTTGGAATCATAATGCAACAGGAACGGCTCAAATGAACGGCCATAATTCGGGAGAGCTTGAAACCGATTGGCTTATTTTGCCCGGAGTTACATTAAATAATGATGATTACATTTTGTCTTTTATTTCCTATTATGACTTTGGCATTGATGATACTGATAATTATCTCAATCTTTATTATTCTACAGACTATTTTGGAGTCGGAAATCCTGAAGACGCAACATGGAACGAACTTCTATTTAATAAACCATCAGGTGCTCAACAATGGACAGCATCAGGAAATATTGATCTTTCAGGTTTGGCAGGCAATCCTGTTTGGTTTGGATTTAAATACAATTATCATCCGGGTAATTATCGTCATTGGCAAATAGATAACCTTGAAATTAAAACGCCACCGGCTCCGGGAGATGGAGTTATAACTGTTTCTGATGTCTCTTTATTTGATTTTAAAGATTCTTATGTAAATTACATGTCAGATGCACAGTTTTATTATGTTTCTGCAACAGACTTAACAGCTGATTTAACAGTTACTGCACCAACAAATTTTTTGGTTTCACTTGATTGCAACAGCAACTTCAACACTTCATTAACTATCTCTCCAATAGGAGGTACAATAAGTGACACAAGGGTTTATGTCAGGTTTAAACCGGGTTCGCAAGGCACATTTAATGCAAATGTCACAAATGAATCAACCGGCGCCAATATTGAAACAGTTAATGTTAGTGGTACAGGAATAGCAAACCAAATCCCCGCAGGATATTATAATACAGCTACTGGTATAGAAGGCGTTCTAATGGATCAACTACATCAGATTATCAAGAATCATACTAAAGTATCTTATGCTTCATTATGGAATCATTTTGCTAATACCGATGAAAAATTTAATGGTAAGGTTTGGGACATATACTCTGATCTCAGATGTGAAGAATCACCATATGAGTACATCTTTATCGATGATCAGGATTCAGGTACAGGCGGAGGACAGGAAGGTGATGCATATAATCGTGAACACTCATGGCCAAACAGCTGGTGGGGCGGAAGCACCTCAGATACTATGTACACCGACATTTATCATATGTATCCGGCTGATAAGCACGTGAACGGACAAAGAGGCAGTTATATCTTCGGGCAAACAAACAGTCCCAGCTGGACATCTCTTGCCGGCCATAAATTAGGGAACAACTCCTATGGGGGAGTATATACAGGTACAGTTTTTGAACCAACCGACGAATATAAAGGCGACTTTGCCAGAACCTACTTTTATATGGTTACAAGATATAAAAGCCGTTTGGCAAGTTGGTCAACGATTAGTAATGCAGATATTATTCTTGATGGTTCTCAATATCCGGCTTTTGAAACATGGGTATCGGACATGCTGCTGGAGTGGCATAATAATGATCCGGTTAGTCAAAAAGAGATTAATAGAAACAATGCTGCATATGCTATACAGGGAAATAGAAATCCATTTATTGATAATCCGCAATTTGTTAATGATATATGGGGTACTCCGGCCGAACCTACAATCGTAAACTCTATAGCCGAACTCAGACAACAGAATGCAGATGCTGTGACTGTTTATGATTTGACAAGCGAAGTATTTCTGACATTCCAACAAACATACAGAAATAAAAAATATATTCAGGACCCTGACGGACAAGCGGCTATTGAGATAGATGACGCAAATGGCATTATTACAAGCACATATAACAGGTACGATGGTATAACCGGAATTAAAGGGACATTAACTTCCTATAATAATTTATTGCAATTTATTCCTGTTGAGGATTCTGGAACAGCTTCTTCTACCGGAAATATTGTAGATCCTGAAATAAAGACATTAACTGAATTAAGTAGTAATGATCAGGCTAAACTTATAAAGGTTGAGAATGTATCATTTGCTAATACCGGAACATTTGCTAATGGCACTGATTATAATATAAGTGATTCAAGTGGTTCGCTTGTATTCAAAACAAATTTCTATAATGTAGATTATATAAACACAGCAATACCTGAAGCAGAAAAACATATAACTGCCATTGTTTATCAAAATCTTGATGTAATACAAATAACTGCGAGAGAACTGGCTGATTTTGAAGATGTAGCTTTAATGGGTGATGTTAATGGTGATGGCTTTATAAATATTTTAGATGTTGTTTGGATGGTAAGCCATATTAACGGGGATTCTCCTGTCGGATTTATTTTAGAAGTAGCGGATATTAATGAAGACAACAATATTGACGTATCCGATCTGACGATGCTTATAGATATGATACTTGCAGGAGCTCAGTAAAAAACTACTGTTTTTCAGCAGTTTCGGTATATATTGAAATAATTTTGTCTGTAATGAAATCCAAAGAGAATTCTTTGTGGATCATTACAGACAATTTTTTTGCCTCAGAATAAAATTCCTCCTGATTTTTAAAAAATGCATCTAATGTATTTATTATTAAAGATTTATCCGGTTTCGGTGATTTTACATCAATAAAGTTTGTGCTTTTTACTTTTTGATAATTTTCAAAAGACAAAAGGCCTCCAAATCTTTTACTATTTGCCAGTAAAACCGGCACACCTATAGAAGCTGCTTCGAGAGCAACTCTCCCAACACCCATTATAACAGCAGATTTCAAATACTCTTTCTCAACAATTTCCTCATATCCAACAAGTTTGCAATAATCTTTTTTATATGAATAGTTAAGTATTTGGATTATTTGTCTTAATTCACTAATATTTTTACCATCTCCAACAACATTAAACTCAAGATCCGGATACTCTTTAATTAATACCGGCAAAACATTATCTATCATGTATTTTAAAAATCGAATATGAGATTTATTAATCTTACTAACATAGCTAATTCTATACGGATTGGGTTTGTATTCAGTCTTTATAGTATTTACTCCATTAGGAATAAATACACTCTTATGTTTAAGTCCATATTTTTTATTAGATACTTCATAAACAAATGTGCTTACAAAAATGATTTTACTTAATAACCTTCTGGAAATATTATGTCTTAAATCATATTTTGCTCGTCCATGAACTGTTGCAATTACTTTTTTGCCAGAAAGAAATCCGCATATAGAGGCCAACAGAATTGCTAAGCGCTGATGTGCGTGTATAACATCAATCTTTTTATTTTTTATGATAAAAAATAATTTAATTATATGTATTGGAAGCAGCAAGTCTTTTAGCGTAATCTCTATATATTCAATCTTTGGATGTAGTTTACCTGCCTGTCTGCCTCTTCTTCCAATTAAAATTACTTTATGTCCTTTTTCAATAAGCATATTAGCTAAATCACAAACGTGATTCTCTGCTCCGCCAAAATCAAAATGCTTTATTATCAATAGAATAGTCATAAATATTTAATAATAAGTATTTTAAACAAATAAACCTTCGTAAAATAAACCATAGATAATTCAATATGCATTTTACCAAAGAACATCCCAAAAATATAAAATTATCCACTGCAAAGTGGATGATAATAAAATACGCAGATTAATAAAAACGCTAATGTTGCGAAAAAATGACTATTAAATATATTTAAATATCTCTTAAAATATTAAAAATATCTGCAATTTATGGAATAATTAATATGCTTTTGCGTTATTTTATCTACCAAATCAAAACGAAAATTTATGATTTACAAAAATCCTGATTTCGATTTTCTAATAAACTCATTACAATCATTCCTTCTATACAAAAATTTAGGTATTCATACCGTTAATCTTAATTAAGATAAAGTTCTAATTAAGATTAAACCATATTTCTTACATAATAATACTTCAATTATTATATCAATTCAATTATTTATTTATTTATTTTAAAACTATTTTATTATGTCTATTTTAAAAAAATTAACAAGCCTGGTATTTTTAACTATTTTTTGCTTTGCTGCAACTTATGCACAAACACCAACCAGCGAAGATGTTTCTGAAAAGGATTTGCAATTATTTGCAAAGGCAATTAAACTAATGCAGGTTGTAGAAGAGCAAGCGCAGCAAAAAATGATTACTGCTGTCGAAGAAGTAGGGCTAGATGTCCAAAGCTATAATAACCTACAGCAAAAAATACAAAATTCAGATCAAGCAGAAAATGTGTCTGAAGAAGAAATGCAACAGTTTAATAGTGCATCAACAGCTATTCAGGAAATACAATTAGAAACCCAGTCAGAACTGGAGGAGAAAATCGTTGAAGCGGGTTTAACCGTCGAAAAGTACCAAACAATAGGAGCAACTGTTCAAAGCGATCCTGAATTGCAGAATAAATTGCAGGAATATCTGCAATAACGATTAGATAAGATATTTTTATAAAAAAAAGCTTGCTCTTAAAGATTAAGAGCAAGCTTTTTTTTATTCCTGATTCAACGCAGCCAATTAACTTCTGTTTAGCTTTGGTCTTTTTGCAACATTAAATCCCACAATAAACCCTATAATTGAACCATCTTTTCGTGGAGAAAAGTAAAGATTCACAGGGACATTCAAATATCCGGAACGGAAAGTTTTCCCTGCTGCAAAAATCATTCCTGAGGACACCTTATACTTGCCTCTGCTATCAAGTCGTTCGCTAAGAGTATAAACACCAAGATCTTCATCCGGCATCTCATTTCTCAACCTCCAGATTCCATCTGCATCATAGTATCCTTCGGCTATTTTGCTCAATCGCACTACAGGCCCTAAACCAAATTCCAAACCCGATTTGTTAAATCGAAAACCAAGCATAATTGTTAAAGAAGGATTAACAAGTCCTGACTCCAATCCATTTAAAGCAGGCAGAAACTCAAGTAATGCCTGAAAATCCCCTGAACTTAGAAACTGCTGTTCAAACTGATATCCTAAAAGATTTGTAACAGGATACATATTAAACCCACCCTTTGATTTAGGCGCTTGCATGATTTCACCCATTTGCCCAAGAGTATAAGTAAATCCAACTCTCGGACCATTTAGTTTTACGGTAGTTTTAGAGCTTATAATAGGTTGATCATAGTTAACCAGAAGATCCAGCAACAATTTATCATTCTCAATTCCCATTATATTATTTAGTGTAAGTCTTACCATTGTCTGAATTTGTTCTTCCTGATCAATAAATTCCATTACATCAGTTTTCTCAATGCGCTCTGATTTCACATCTATAAGCCTCATTATAAAAACTATTTTATTTCCAAATTTTTCCACACTCCCTGATAGCATTTTTTCTGCACCCAGCAGTTTGCCGACATCAACAAGGCAGGTTCTGCCAAAACATTCATCAACTTTAATTCCTTGATCTTTAATTATATTCGCCACATCATACTTGTCGAAAACTTCATAAATATTTGCTTTTTCGAGTTCCAGATAAACCATATTGGTAATGCTTTGGTTATCATACTTTAATCCTTTGGTGTCCATGCTAATTACCGCTAATTTTGTTTTGTTTTGTGCGTTTACTATTCCAATATTTAATAGTAATAAAAAGCCGGCTGCTACAGCTACTTTTAAAAATAAGCTTGTTTTTTTCATATCTTTCTTGTTTTAAAGTTTGCAAGGCAAAACTACAACCATTCATAGCCGCACTAAAACGGCAATATAAATCATGTTTCCGAAATTTCGCTTTTAATGCTAAACAAAATTTATTGTCTGTTGTAAAATTGAATTTTTTGCATATTTTGCAAATAATTGATATTTTTTTGCGTATTTTGCAAATAATATTGATCAAATTAGATTAAAATCAAAAAAATAATCATGAATTCGGCATCCTCTAAACAGACTTTATTTTTAAAAAGAATTGAAGATGTACTAGATTCTTCAACATCCTTGGTTTTTGAAATAGCTGAATTACTAGGAATAAGTAATGATAGTGCATACAGAAGGATGAGGGGAGAAACATTATTGAGTATAGATGAAATAATAAAGCTGTGTGATCATTTCAATATCTCATTTGATGCATTCAGTAAAGCAGAAACCGGGGCAGTTACTTTTGCATATAATGAAATGGAGGACAAAACCGAGAATCTTCTATTATATTTAAAAGGTGTTCTGAAGGATATCAAAGGAATTCTTGCTACACCAAATTGCCATATAACATACGCTAGTCAGGACATACCGGTTTTTTATCATTATAATCATCCGGAAATGGCAGCATTTAAGTTTTTCTATTGGATGCGTTCAATAATGAATGTAACTGATGTTGAAATGGATAAATTTAACCCCGGATTAATTGATCCGGAAATATACTCAACAGCAAGGCAGATATTTGATGTATATTCCCAAATTCCATCAACAGAGATATGGACAAATGCAACTATTAATTCCACTCTAAAGCAAATTGAGTTTTACTGGGATGGTGGTATTTTCAACAGCAAAGAAGAAGCAATTGCTATTTGTAATGCATTAAAGCAAGAGATTTTAAGCATTCAAAAACAAGCTGAAACTGGAAAAAAGAATCACAAGCCCGGAGAAAATGATATTGCAAATGAAAAAAACTACGAACTATATTACAGTGAAATAGAAATAACAAATAATTGTGTTCTTGTAAACTTAAATACCCTTAAAGCTGTGTACCTGAGTCATTTTTCTTTTTATACTATGAAAACGATGAATGACAATTACTGTAATAAAACAGAGAAATGGTTGCATTCTTTATTGAAAAAGACAACATTAATTAGTGGTGTTGGTGAGAAAACCAGGAATCAATTCTTCAATAAAGCACACCGCGATATTGATAATTTAATACTAAGAATCCAAAAAGAAGAATAGAAAAGAAGCAGTTTTACTTTTCACCAACTTTCTTAAGCATTTTTTCAGCATCATTTTGAAAATATACGTTCCAGGGGTAAGGGTTATCTGCTTTGTGTGGATCCTGATTTATAACCCACTCCAGATCAGATACAAATCCTTCCATATTATTTGTAACAGAATATAAGTATTTTGCTCTACCCCATCTGTTAACTAAATAATTAGGTCCGACTTCAATTGCCTTTTTAAATTCATCGGCTGCACGTTCTTTACTGCCACCAAATCTTTCAGGCAAAGCTATATAATACAGAGCCCGTGAAAAGTAATTACCTCCACCTGCCCAATTTGGGTCTATGCTATCTATGAGTTCAATGATTTTATTATTTTCAATTACAATTTTTGTATTGAAAGCTCTGCCTATTGGAGACAAACAATCTTTGAAATAATAAAATCTTGCAGTATACCAATACCCCATTGCATCAATCTCTTTCTCTGTTAAATATTTTGCAGCTTCTATAATATCAACATCTTTTAATACTTCTGATTTAAAGCGATTATTTGTAAACATAGCTTTTTCGCAGTATTTAACAGCCTCTCGATAATGATATTTCTGTTCTTTCTTATTTTTAGAAAAAGCAGCGCCCATTAAAATATGATAATTGCCTATTCTCCAAAGAGCATTATAATACCCTGGATCAGCTTTTTCAACATCTTTTAAAGTCATTAGCAGCAATTCAATATCTTTTGCGTCAGATGCAGTTTTTTCCAGTTGCATAGCTCTTTCAAAAATAACATCAGGATTTTCATTGCTTTGTTTTTCAACTAAAGAATCCCAACCATGATTAAAAGAAGTACATGAATATAAAAATGCACCGGCAAAAATGCACTTCCACTTACAGCTATGTTTTGTTTGTTTGCTCATATCGTAGTTAATAATTTTTAAAACAATATATCATACCCTTTACCATCTTCTCTTTTTATAAAAATGTCAGTATCAGTTAAATCAACGGTTTTACTGTTCAAAATATCATAGTAAAAACCATTGATTATTTTACTTTTTTGAGGAATCTCGCCAATAAAAAAAGTATGGGATAAATGTGTAGGAAATGTAAACCCTACTGCTTTTGAGAAGTTAATATAAATTGCATTTTCTGCCAGTGGAAGAGAAAACAATTCTCCCAACTGCTTTCCTTGTCGCACAAACAAACGAGCTCCTTTTAAATTAAAATCATGTCGATTGCTAATAATAAAGATATTATGCTGACATCGCAATTTCTCAACCCAAAATTTATGTTCTTTTTGTGCAACTGCAGCAGAATTTATAATAATATTGTCAAAAATCTGCAAGTGCTCATCAGGACGCATGTTTTCTTTAACCATACATTCTAAATAATAATTTCCCAGGCTATGCAAAAAAAGTGAAATCCTCCGTTCAGAATGAATTTCTTTATCAGGATTTTTTATATTTGAAATAAACTTTAATAGTAGATTAAAATGTATTAATGATTTTTGAACATTCTTAATTGACAGTTTTAAATTACTATAACCATTGATAAATGGGTCTTTTGATGGCCAGGAGAATACAATAACTTTAACATTATAAAGATTTTGAATTTCTAAACCACGTAAAACTGCATGCTCAAAAGTCTTACTGTCTCCATGTATAAATAACACAAGATTTTTTTCTACTTTATTTATTTGAGTAAGAAAATGTGCTGAATCAATAATATTAACATTTAAAGAATCATTATTAGATTTTACTTTTAATAAAGTAAGAGAGGATTCCGGGTTTATTTTACACAAGAACGATAAGCCATTCTCATTTGATTCATAAACTCTGTTGGTTATAACAAATATTTCAGAATCTGAATGTTCAGAATTTTTCATATTGACATCATTACATATAGCTTGGGAAGAATAAAAAAATAAAGCTAAAACAATAAGCTTACTTATAATTACTTTATATAAATATGTACAAATAATATTCAGACCATCAGGAAGCATAGCCTTAGATTTTCATTAAACAAATATAAGAATTAAATATATTTAACATACACGTATATTATCTATTTTACCAAAAATAATTTGCAAAATATCTCTTGAAATTATGAATTTATATAACTATATTTGGAATAATCATTTAACCTAATTTCTGTAGAAGATTTCACACTTTATTTATGTTTAAAAAAATGAAACCATTATTAATTCCAAAAGGAATATTACTATTATTATATATATTATTTGCTAATAATATAACAGCTAAACCTCTGGTGGAAAAAGATGAAGAACCACAAAGCATTGGACTTACATTAAGCGGCGGTGGTGCCAGGGGTTTATCACATATTGGCATACTGCATATAATAGACAGTTTAGGAGTGAAAATAGATTACATTACAGGCACAAGTATGGGTGCAATTGTTGGAGGAATGTACGCATCAGGATATTCAGCCGATGAAATTGAGGAAATGGCATTAAATATTGACTGGGATATTATCCTTTCTTTTAATGTGAACCTAAGATATTCTCATCCAAGGGCACGAGAAACCAGGGGAAAACACATGATAACTCTTCCTTTGCAAAATGGCCGAATCGCACTTTCCACAGGTGCCATAGAAGGCCAACAGCTGTGGAATCTTCTGAGTGATGTTTTTTTTCCGGTAAGAACAATATCTGATTTTTCAAAATTGTCAATTCCCTTTGCTTGCGTGGCAACTGATGTAGAAACAGGAGATGCTATCGTAATGAAGTATGGAGATATTGTTACTGCTATCAGGGCAAGTATGGCTTTCCCTACAATATTTACTGCTGTTGAAAGAGAGAAGAAAAAGTTAATTGATGGTGGTGTTGTTAATAATTTTCCTGTTGATGTAAATAAAGCCATGGGTGCTGATTATGCGATTGGCGTTTACGTTTCTCAAGGTTTAAGAGAGGTTGAAGAACTCAATTCTCCCTTAGATATTTTAATACAAATGGGTTATTATAAAGATGCGGAAAATTATGATAAAAACATGAAAGAAGTTGATGTTTATATTGAACCTGATCTCGAAGGTTATTCCTCAGGGAACTTCAATGATGTTGCCGAGCTTATTGAACTTGGCAAAAAAACAGGAAGATTGTTTATTGAAGACTTTAAGAAAATCGCTGAAGAACAAAATAAAGACTTTGATCCGGTTAAGGATAAAAATACGCCAGATTTCGACAACTTTATAATTGATTCTGTTGAGCTGTCAGGCCTAAAAAATGTTAGAAAATGGTTCGTGGTGAATACCGTCAAAATACAAGAAGGAGACACGATAACTGCAGATGATATCACTAAGATTGTAAACCAATTATATGCCTCAGGATATTTCGACAGAATTACTTATAAAATGATTAGAGATGCAGATACGAATAGAGGAACCTTGGTTTTTGTTTTCAAAGAAAATCCGTTTGCAAATTTATATTCTTCATTGCATTATAATAAGTTTTCCGGAGTTGGAATTATTGGTGAAATCGCAACAAGAAAATTTTTATTTTATAATACAAGTGCATATGCTAAATTCTTATTGGGAGAAAAACCCGGCATTAAGGGCGGTATAGATTATTTCATAACAGATAGTCATCTGGCTTGGATTAGTTTAGAAACCAAGGCAAAATATACATCATTTCCAATTATAGAAAATTTCAATTATAGTGCAGAGTACAATCAGTTTTTTTGGGACAATCAAATGATTATTAACGTAATGAGCGGTAGTAATAGTTATTTTTCAGCTGGAGTAGGCTACTATATGCAGAGTTTAACTCCAAGTAAATACAGATATGACCATTTTACCGGGAACCTGAGTACATTTAAAGCCATTGGAAAATGGAAACATAACTCACTTGACAAACATTCATTTTCACGCTTTGGACAGCTTATCAGTATTAATGCAGAATATTTCTTCGAACAAAAATCATCTCTGATGTATTTAAATCAATCCGGAGAAGTTATCAATAACATAGACGAGGCAGGAATTAATATCAACAACTTCCTTCAAGCTTCTATTCTTTGGGAATCTAATATTCTTTTAAACCAAAAACTGACCACTTATACAAGATTACAAGGAGGATATAATTTCATGTATAATCAGGATTTCCTATACATGTTCAATATGGGTGGTACTTCACATTTTCTTGAAAACCAAATTACTTTTGCCGGTTTGGAAGAGTACGGAATTAGCTCTAATAGTATCATTGCAGGTGAACTGGGAATAAGATATAATGTCTGGGATGACTTTTATCTCACACCCATCATTAATGCTGCTTTGTTTGATTTTGAGTTTCAGGAAATAACACTGCTGTCAACTGACAATCTTGTAATTGGCGGCGGTTTAGACATCGGTTATGACTCTGCAATCGGGCCAATTAATATCACTGTTGCATACAGCCCTCAAACAGGAAAAGTTCTGCCGTATTTAAATTTAGGTTGGAGCTTTTAAAAAAAATTAATTTCACTCATATTTGTTTATTATAAAAACATTTCGTTATTTTGCGAAACATAAAAATAAACAAGGAGTAATTATGAAAATCAAAATTTTAGGACCCGGCTGTCAAAAATGCAAAACTCTCTATAAAACAGTTACAGATGTAGTAGAAGAAAATTCAATTGATGCTGAAGTAGTTAAAATTGAGGACATCGTAGAGATTATGAACTACAATATTTTGTCTACACCTGCAATGTTAGTAGATGATAAAGTTGTTTTAAAAGGCCAAACACCATCTAAAGAAGAAATTTTAAAACTAATAAGCAAAGAAATTCATGGCTAAAATAATTGAACTGGATGATTCAACAAAAGATATCTCCAGAATTGCGAAAGCAATTAGTCACCCTGCAAGAGTTCATATACTCAAAAAGCTTTCATGTATGGGATCATGTTGTTACAGTGGCGACCTTGTAGAAGAACTACCTATCGGAAGGTCAACATTATCGCAACATCTAAAAGAATTAAAACATGCAGGATTGATTCAGGGTGAGATTAAGCCTCCATTTATTAAATATTGCATTAACAGAGAAAACTGGGAAACTGCAAAGACATTATTTAAAGATTTTTTTGGCGAATAATTTAAATCAAATAATATGAAAAAAATTAGTATTCTGATACTGTTCTCAATGTTTTTATTTGCCTGCAATCAAGGAGCAGAAACAAAGAAAACAGATGAAACTATTTCTGAAGAAAAAATATTTGAAAATACAGAAGTTGCTGTTTACTACTTCTATGGTAAAATGAGATGTGCTACTTGCATAGACCTCCAGAAATTTGTTGAAAAAACTGTTGAAGATGAATTTTCGGATAATGACAAAGTGAAGTATTTTGAAATAGACGTTTCTGAAAAATCAAATCAAGAAATTGCAGATAAGTATGAGATTTCTTTTAGCAGTGTTATTCTTGCAACAAAAGATAATCAGGTAAACCTTACAATGGAAGCCTTTGATCTATTATACAAAGATCCAAATACATTAAAGGAATTAATAATTAATGAAACAAATAATTTTCTAACTAACTAAAATAAACATTATGCGCAAAAATCTATTAACTCTGGCAATTATAATATTTATTGGCCTAAGTGCTTTTAGTCAACAATCTGAAGTATTATACTTTAAAGCAAACCTACCCTGCTGCCCCGCAAAAGCATGTAATATATTAGAAGCAGAAATAAAAGAAATTATTGAAAATAACTATTCAGATAATGAAATCGTTTTTAAAACGATAAAAATAGCCGACTCTAATAATTCCGAATTAATAAAAAAGTATAATGCAAAATCTCAAACTGTAGTTATTGTATCAAATGAAACGACAGTTGATGTTTCGGATATCGTGAAGTCATATACAAGAAAAAAAGACAAAGTAGAATTTGAATCAAAGCTTTTGGCTAAAATTAATAAAAGTTTAAAATAGAATGGAGTTTTTACAAGATCTGGCCAATAACTCTCAATTTCCTATTATAACTGCTTTTCTGCTAGGCTTAATGACATCAATTAGTCCTTGTCCACTGGCAACAAATATTACGGCATTAGGCTATATCAGTAAAGACATTCAGGATAAGAAAAAAACATTATATAATGGCTTACTTTACATCTTAGGTAGAGCCATTAGTTATACAATACTGGGAATTATACTTATATATCTTTTAAAGCAAGGTGCCGGCATATATAAAATCCAGAAATTCATCAGCATCTATGGAACTATGATAATAGGCCCTTTATTAATTTTAATGGGCTTTTTTATGCTTGATTTCATTAAATTGAATTTCTTACCAAAGATAAATATTAAGCTAAAAGAGGAAAAAAAGAAAACCGGAACATATTGGAACTCATTATTTTTGGGGATTATTTTTGCTTTGGCATTTTGCCCATATAGTGGTATATTATTCTTTGGCGGACTAATTCCACTGTCGGTTTCCTCCTCTTCAGGCTATTTTCTACCTGTAATTTTTGCTGTTGGAACGGGATTGCCTGTTATAATATTTGCCTGGGTTTTAGCTTATAGTATTGCAAGTGTTGGATCATTTTACAATAAAATTAAAACCTTTGAGAAATGGTTTAGAAGAATAGTAGCTATTTTATTTATCATTGTTGGTATTTATTATTCTTTGATTGTTTTCTTTTAAAAATGTGAGAATTATATTCTACAAGCATTAATAATGAGCTTCTGTTACTCTATTTGCAGAGTCTGTTTTTTTTTGGAACAAATATGTTAATAACAATCCGCTAAACAGCAATTAGAAAAAACATTGTTTAGCTTATTATACGCTTTCTTCAGCAAATCATCTGACTTACTGAAGTTGGATTAAAAAAAGATAATATATTAACATTTTTTTTTGCTGTTTTTATTTCAATTGTAGATATTAAAACTAATTTTGCTCAAAATATTGATATATTTTTGATATGTTAAAATCATAAATTTAGAAGATATATGAGCAATATTGTAGCAAACTTCAAATCGGTCAGAAATAACATTCCCGGAAAAGTAAAACTAATAGTTATCAGCAAGACAAAGCCGACAGATGATATTATGCAGGTATACAGATGCGGGCATCGTCTTTTTGGAGAAAGCAAAGTTCAGGAGCTTATCCCAAAATACGAAGAACTTCCAAAAGATATCCAGTGGCATATTGTAGGCCATTTACAAAGAAACAAAGTAAAATACATTGCTCCCTTTATATCAATGATACATTCTGTTGACAGCTTGAAACTTCTCAAAGAAATAAATAAAGAAGCAGAAAAAAGCAAAAGAACAATAGATTGTCTTCTTCAAATCCACATCGCTAAAGAAGAAACTAAGTTTGGGATGGATAATGCTGAATTGAATGAGCTTTTAAGCAGTCAAGTCTTCAAGAATTTTAAGAATGTAAAAATATGCGGACTGATGGGAATGGCTACTTTTACAGAGAATACAAAACAAATCAGGAAAGAGTTTAATGAACTGCATAATCTATTTATAAGCATCAAGGAACGTTACTTTTCTCAAGATAATTCTTTTAAAGAAATTTCAATGGGCATGACAGATGACTATGAGATAGCTGTAGAATGCGGAACAACAATGGTAAGAGTGGGAAGTGCAATTTTCGGTAAGAGATAATTTTTTGAATAATAATTACTTGTTATTATTCAGGACAAACTATATCCTTTATAAATGCATTATAAAAATTAGCTGCTGCCATTTCCTGTGGAAATAAAATTTCGTCAGCTTTACAGGGAGCCAACATTTCAACATCATTTTCATTCTGAGCTGTTAAGTATATTTTACCTTTAAAGCCAAATCTTCTAAGAGATTTTATAAGCTTAATAGAAGCCTCACTGTCGCGTACTGTACTTATAACGCATTTTGTTTTTTTGAGAGGGATTTGTTCTACTATTTCAGGATCATCAAGTTCACCGTAAATCATAAACCTGCCTTTATTCTTATTTTCTTTAACAACTTGCGGATCAAAATCTACACCCAGATATTTAAGCCCTGAATAATTATCAAACATATCCGCTATGCTGCTGCCAAATCGTCCCAGACCAAATATTATAACATCAAAATTCATAGGTTTTTCTAATTTGGCATTTAATTCACGATATGGAATTTTCCTTTCAAATATTTTTAAAGCAGGGGAAATAAAGTCATAAATTTGATGAGAATATAAAATTAAATATGTAGACAAACCAATAGTAATCAAACCAACCAGTGTAATCAATCCCACTATTTCTTTATTGATATGCCCGACAATCAAGCCCAATCCTGCGAATATCAATGAAAACTCACTAATTTGTGCAACCGTTAAGCCGGCGAGAAAGGATGTTCTTTTTCTGTAGCCCATAATACCCATAATTATTAAGACAATCAGGGGATTCCCAAATAAGACAAATAGAGAAAAAACTATCGCAGGTGAAAGCTGATTTCCGATAATTCCGAGATCAATATTAAAACCAAGATTAACAAAAAAGAATAGCAAAAGAAAATCTCTAAGACTAATCAATCTGCTGCTAATAACATCCTTAAATTGCGATGTAGCAAGGCTGACACCTGCCAGAAAAGCACCAACTTCTCGACTAAAGCCCATCAATTCTCCGGCAGAAGCAAGCAAAATAGCCCAAGCAATAGCAAATAGAGTCAGTATTTCAGTAGATTTAGCCAGAAAAAAACTTATTTTTGGTATTACCCACTTCATCATGACAATTGTGAGAGCAATTAGAACAACTCCTGCAAGTGTTGTATGGATGATACTCTCCCAAACAGTAGTGTCACCTTCACGTCCCATTGCTGACAGGACTATCATAACAAGAATCACAACAATATCCTGAACAATCAAAAAACCTATAGCAATTTGTCCGTGCAAAGAATCTATTTCTTTCTTATCGGTTAATAGTTTAACAATAATAATAGTACTAGAAAAAGTCAATGCCACAGCAATATAAAAGCTATGAATATGAGAGAATCCCATGGAGACACCTATAATGTATCCAACTAATGACGTGAAAAGAACCTGACCTAAACCGGTTAAAAGAGCAATTTTACCAACAGATTTAATAATCCTAAGGTCGAGTTTTAGTCCAACAATAAAAAGAAGAATTGCTATCCCAATTTCTGCAAGCAGGTGAATATTATCTCTTGATTTAACAACATCCAGCATTGCAGGGCCGACTAATATACCAAGCAAAATAAACATCACAATAATAGGCTGTTTTAACAATTGCCCAATAGCAGCTAAAGCAATTGCGAGAAACAGAATTATTGTAAATTCATAAAAGGGATTTTCCGCAAGTAATGAAATCCAATCCATAAGCTATAAAATTGCTGTAATATCAACAAATATAATATTTTTGAATGACATTTTCACAAGCATAGTTATAAGATAAATATCAAATATTAACAAACAAAGCTCTTTTTTGTCAAACAACTTACGACAAACATGAACATATCTTTATATATTAATCCTTGTTAAAATAAGAATAAATTACAGGGATAAGGATAAGTGTAATCATTGTTGAAACCAGCATACCTCCGATTATAGTAACTCCTAAAGGTGACCAAATTTCGGACCCCACGCCTTTGCTTAAAGCCATTGGCAGCATACCCAACATAGTTGTAAAAGAAGTCATTAATACAGGACGCAAACGACTATTACCGGCTTCAAGCACCGCATCAAATACTTTTAATCCCCTTGCCCTTAAAAGATTTGTATAATCGACAATTACGATTCCATTATTAACAACTATTCCCAATAGCATAATTACCCCAAGAAACGTAACAGCACTTAATGTTAAACCGGTAATATAAAATGCTAAAATAACACCTGTCACAGAAAGAGGAATAGTAAAAATAATTATAAAGGGATTTTTGAGCGATTCGAATTGTGATGCCATAACCATAAATACAAGTAATAAGCCAATAACGAACATTATATATAAACTCCTAAAAGATTCTGTTTGCTCAGAAATCTGCCCGCCAAATTCCAGTTGAATATCAGGAGAAACAGAAAGCTTCTCTATTTCCTCTTTGAGTATTTCTGAGGCACCACCCAATGAAATACCCATTGGTTCAGCCTTAATATAAACAACCCTTTGCTGATTTTCTCTTCTTATTTCGAGCATGCCCCTACCCTCATTAACATTGGCAACCAAACCTAATGGAATTTGTGTTCCGTGCAAAGTTGACAGCATCACATTATCAATATCTTCAGGCGATGATGCAAACTCTTTTTGATATCTAACCCAAATTTCAACATCTTCATCATTAATGGTCATGTTTCCTGCAGACATTCCATACAAACTTTGTCTAAGCTGCATTGATAGCATAGCAGTATTCAAACCCAAGGAAGAAGCTTTGATCCTATCAACATTTATCTGAAGTTCGGGTTTTCCTCTATCCACAGTACTTTGAATATTAGAGAAATAACCACTTGCTTCCATTGAATCCTGAATCTGAATAGCAAAATCATTTAATTGTTCAATATTGCTGCCCATTATTTTCAGCTCAATAGGGCGTACATTACCAAGAACTGCTGCTGACAGCAAACTGCCACCACTAACAACATAATCTTCTACTTCCGGAAGTTCTGAAATACGTTTTCGTAAAACATCAGCAATCTCTGCAGAACTTCGGTCTCTATCTTCTGCTTGTACAATTCGGGCAAAAACAGTGGTTACATTCTTTCCTTCTTTAAATCCCACCGAACTAAGAATTCCTTCCTCGCTTTGGCCTGTTAGGCTATACAAACTACGAATTTCAGGAACCTCTTCTCTGAAAATAGCTTCAATCTTTTTGGTTAACTTTATTGTTTCTTCAGTGCTGGCGCCAATTCTTGTCTCAACAACAGCACTAAGATCTCCTGCATCAAAATCAGGTATGTAATCGGTACCAATGAGTTTTGTTAGAAAGAGTGAGCCGACAAAAATTGCCAGTGCTAATGCAATTACAATAATCCTGTTATTTAATCCGGCTTTCAAAGTTTTTAAATAAAACTTTTCCATACCGAGAAAAATCTTCTCGCTATATTCAAAAAACTTATTTTTTTTGTTGTCATCGTTTGCATTTTTTATGAGAACAGAACTCAACATTGGAGTTAATGTAAGTGCTGCAAATAATGATGCCAGCAATGTTATGGCAGTTATAACTGCCAATTGTCGGAACATTATACCAACAATACCATCTAAAAACAATAAAGGAAAGAATACAGCAATTGTTGTAAGCGTAGCAGCAGTAATTGCACCTCCCATCTCACGAGTGCCAATAATAGCAGCTTGCTTGGAAGGTACACCTTTCTCAATATGTTTACTGATATTTTCAAAAACCACAATAGCATTATCAATAACCATCCCCAGTGCAATTGCAAGCGACATTAAGGAAAATATATTGATAGAATAACTACTTAAATACATAAAGATAAAAGCAACAATCAGCGAGAATGGTATAGTTAATATTATAATGAGACTACTTCTCCATTTTCTAAGAAAAAAGATCACAACAAGAATTACAAAAATTGCCACATACATTATTGTGGAAGTCAGATTTTTAAGAGTATAAACAACTAATTCTGAGTTATCCATAAGCTCTTCAATAGTAACATCCGCGGGGAGGTTTTCGCGAATCTTTTCCACTTGCTCCCGCACCGAATTAACAACCTCCAGGGTATTTGCTCCGGCCTGCTTCTGAACAAAAATGCCAATTCCTGATTCACCTTCAAGCCTTGCCACTTCATGCTTATCCCTGATGCCCTGACTAATTGCAGCAACATCACTAAGATAAACTGTTTTGCCTGTAAGTGAAGCTATAGGTGTTTTTTCAAGCTCTTCAATATTTATAAAATCCCCCGGAATAGTAACGGCTAAATCATCTAAGCCTGTAAGCATGCTACCGGCCGGAATATTTATATTCTCAGTTTTAATTGCAGCAACTACTTGCGCAAGAGATAATTTATATGCTTTTAGTTTTTGAGGGTCCAGCTCTACATGAATTTGCTTATTAATTTTTCCCAATACAAGTAAAGCACCAACACCATCAGCTCGTCCAAGTGCATTTGATATATCCTGATCAACAATTCTCCCAAGGTTATTGTAGCTTTCAACAGCATTTACCCCATAAATAATAACCGGAAACATATCACTATTTATCCTCATAACAACAGGCCGCTGAGCCTCGTCCGGCAGATAGCGCTGAGAAAATTCGAGCAAATCACGTGTTGCATTTGCTTTCTCATCCAAATTACTTCCCCAATCGAATTGCAGGGTAATAAAAGAAACATTCTCCTTAGATTGCGACTTGATGTTTTCCAGATTTGAAATACCTGCCAGAGTAGTTTCCAGCACTTTTGTTACCTTTATCTCAACATCAGAAGCTGATGCCCCCGGATAAACTGTAACAACTGTTAATACAGGCATCTCTATATCGGGAAGCACATCGCGGGGCAATATTTGATAAGCAATAGTTCCGAAAACAAATAATCCTAAAAACACCATTATGGTCATTACAGGATTTCTAACACCTATTGTTGGAAGCTTCATAATAATAAACTCATTTAAAATAAATTATGAAAGTGTATTTTGAATACTATTTATATAAAAACAAACTAAGATAAATCACTCACTTACTGCAATTCCCGGACTCAATTTATTAATTCCGGCTATAATAACTTTTTCACCTTCCAATAAATTCTCAACAGCAGTAAACCCATACTCAGTAAGAATTGGTTTAACATGTTTTTGCTGTGCTGCACCATTCTCAACTATCCAAACAAAATTCTTATCATCACTTTCAATAACCGCATGTCTGGGAACAAAAATCAGTGAATCTCCGGGCATTTCAATTTTTACTCTTGCAAACATACCGGGCATAATTCCGGCATCCGGATTGGGCAGTTGAACTTGTATTTCTGCAGTCCTTGTCATACTGGAAACAAGAGGACCAATTTGTTTAATCGGTTCTTTAAAAGTTTTTCCCGGAAAAGCATCTAAGGATAATTCTACCATCATCCCTTTTTTGAAATTCCTGATATCTTTTTCATTAACATCAAAAGATACAAGTAAAGGATTTACCTGCACCAATCTAACTATACCACTTGTGTGCGACAATCCAATTTCAAGGCCCGGCGAAAACATAAAATTCTCACCCTCATTTAGCAAATAATCAGCTATTATTCCTGAAAATGGAGCTTTAATCCTTGTATTATTCGTAAAAAGTTCCAATTTAGATTTTGAAGCTTCATATTTTGCGCTTACATGATCTAAATCCTGTGCGGTAACCGAACCTTTTTCATGCAATCTTTTCACACGCAAATAATCTTTTTCTACAGCATCCATTTCTGCCTGTGCCATAAGCATAGGTTCTGCAGATAATTCTATCACAATCTCTCCTTTATTAACAAATTCACCTTTTTCATAATGAATTTTCTCTACTTTTCCGGGAATTGCGGCGCCGAGATTTGCCTCCCGGAAAGGTTTTATGGTTGCAGAATATTCATACACATCGCTATGATATCGCTTTTCTGCTTTAAATACACTGACATTTGCATGATCGTCGCTGACGCTTGATTTTTCAGTTTCATCATTACATGAAAACAGAGCAATTAATAATAAACCAAGAATTTTAGCTTTTTTCATCTGTTTATATTTTGAATTTTAAATTATTTAAATAATATCATTAAAGTCTTAGTTCATTAATAAAAAGATTTACGGCATTCTCCCAAGGGCTTTATTTAATTTTGCCACGGCAATCTGATATTCGGCTTTTGCCTCAATAAAATCGGAATGAGCCTCTTGCCAAATAGTTTGGGCTTCCAATAATGAGGCAGAAGTAATAGAGCCTTCTTCAAAGTTATCTTGAGCATAATTCAAGTTTTCTTCAGCTTTTATAAATGAGCTTTCATTTAAATTCACACTTGAGGCGGCTTCAGTCATTTCATAATAAAGCTTAGTAACTTCCAGTTCGATAAGGCTCAGGGCATCATCATACTGTAGTTCTTGGGCTTTCCGCCCATGTCGAGCGGCTTTTAGAACATGCCCTTTTTCATTCCAGTCATAAACCGGAATTCTCATTGTTATTCCCAAAGCATAATCATGACCAAACTCAGTGGCAAACCCACTGTATGGATTAGGATTGGCAAAGAAATAATTAGCTGTAAAAGCAACATCAGGATAATATCTTGCCTTGGCCATCTTTTCAACATTTTGTGAAACTCCAAGCACATCGCTTGCCATACTAAGTTCGGGTCTGTTTTGCAGTGCTTCTTCAATCAAACCTTCCATTGAATTAAAAACTTCATTATAAGTTAATTCATGATTAACAACAATGCTATCTCCGGGAGGTATTCCGATGTTTCTTTTCAGTGCGGCAGCTGCCAGATTCATTCCGTTTTTTGCTCTAAGAACCATTAAATCAGCTTCATTAAGCTTTACTCTGATTTTTAAAAGATCATTGCGCAAAATAAAACCTTCATCATATAGATTTTCAACATCATCAGCCAGTGCATTCAGCATCTCTTTATATTGGTCAGCAAGGATCTTTTTCTCCTGAACATTCAATAAAGTGAGAAAAAGTTCCTGCGTTTCTAATATAACCTCTGCTATTTTTATCTTACTTTCATTATCTGTAATGCTCTCAATATACTTGGCAATATTATACTGAGCCTTTATTTTTCCGCCGGTAAAAACAGGCTGCAGCAGTCCTACATTAACAAAATATGTATTTTTAACACCATAGTTCAGATGATTTTGCGGCAACCAAGTATACCTGTAAAACACAGGATTACCTTCGGAGTCTGTATAATAATCAGATGAATTTGGCTTAAATACAACTCCTGTAGGAGGAGGTGAAATCTCAGGGTTAAACAAGCGATTTGGATCAACTTCACCGGTTTGTGGGTCTATTGCGCTAACGGGAATAACCGGCAATAAAAGATCTTCCTGCAGCAAGCTAAACTCTCTGTTCAGTCTTGTATAATTGCCCGTTATATCTAAAGAAGGAAAAAATTTAGTATAAGAGGCTTTTCTTAATGAAGTTGTTGCCGAAGCATATTCTTTAGATATTTTTATACCCAGATTATTCTCCAGAGCCAGTTCAATGCTTTCTTCAAGAGTTAATACTCTTTGAGCATAAGAGTCTTGTGAAATAATTGCAAAAATGAAACAAAGTATAAAAATACTGACTGCCCTGACATTATGCAGCTTTATGAAGATAAATGACTGATTTTTCTTGTTCATATCGTAGATGTGTTATTTGTCAATATTCCATCATAAATTAGTGAAAGCATTTCATCAAAAAGAACAGATGAATCAAGCGGAACCTGTTTTTCCAAATCAGGTGGCAAATACCCTTTTGGAGGAGGATTAATAATTAAATCCATTGCACTAATCATCAACAGTACAGCAACTCCTGTATTTAAGTCTTTTTTGAAATGACCTGCATTTTTGCCTTCTATTAAAATCCTGGTATAATATTTTTCAACAAGTTCTTTTCTGTAATCAAAAATTTTCATCCAAACCTCAGGTACGCTTTTACGAATGTCCTCCAAAAAATCCCTGCTAACATAAGTAAGAGTGTCGGCAACTATCCCCATTACTTGTTTCAACTTCTCAGGAAAATCATAATCAGAATTCAATATCAATTGCATCTGCTCATGAATGTAGTTCAGTTTGTAATTAATTAATTTTTCCAGAATTATTACTTTGCTGCCAAAATACTTATACAAAGTGCGCTTAGATATCCCTGCTTCTTGGGCTATCTCATCGGCTGTGGATTTGCTAAACCCATAACGAAAAAAGAGATTTTCTGCGCTGTTTAGTATTCTACGTGATATTAAATTATTGTCTTCCATTATCAAAAATACACTAATTCGCCTTATTTAGTTTACATGGTGCAAAGTAAATTAATATTTTTTAAACATGCAACAAAAAATAAATTTTCAAACTAAAAAATGCATTAATTTCGCAGCAAGCGTCATAAAAATGAATAAAACTAAATTAAAAAGAAAGAAACGGGTTTTGGCAATTTTCTTATTGTGCTCATTGTCATTATTATATCCAACCGTATCACTATCTCAAAATTTATCATTTACAAAAGCAGAAGCCTCAATTCATTATGGATATGTTGCTCCTCATCACGACGCCATGCAACATCTTTTTAAAGGGCACTCTCCTACATATGAATTTACCGTTTCATGGAAAACAAAGGGGTCACAATCCTGGCATCATTTATATAATTATCCTTATTTGGGTATAGGTTTTGCATATACAGACATGGCATACCCTGAAGTACTTGGCAAAGCTTATTCTGTATTCCCCTCTGCTACTTTTCCTTTAATTAATTATCGCACTTACAGTTTAAATCTAAAAACAGCTTTAGGATTAGCTTATTTAACAAAAAAATATGACAGGCTGGAGAATTATAGAAATACTGCTATAGGTTCTAATTTAAATGTGGCAGTAAATTTTGTTCTTGAAAATGGCTTTTTAATTGGAGAAACATTCTCTGTTTCAGCCGGCATCGGTGTATTACATTTCAGCAATGGCCGTACACGAACACCTAACCTGGGAGTAAATATTCCTTCATTAAAGCTAGGGATGTCATATAATAATCCCAAAGCAAAAGCAGTCAAAGAACCGGCTTACACAGAGCCCAAGGAACGTTCATCTGAAATAATTGTTATAGCATCAGGCGGTTTGGCTGCCGAATATCCTCCGGGTAGTAACAATAATTTCAGGGCCGATATTTCAAGTTTATTAAATTATCCGATAAGCAAAAAGCATAGGCTTGGAATTGGTTATGATATATTCTATTATTATAATCAGGAGAATTTATTGTCACATATAGATGAAACTTATGTAAAGGAATTATTTAATCATGGACTATTTATTAGTTTTCAATTTGATTTTTCACGATTGGCATTTGTAATACAAAATGGTATTTATTTATATGATAAATATAATTATCAGCAGAGTTTGCTGTACCATCGTGTAGGATTCAGATACCGCATATACAAAAATATTATATTAAATCTGTCAATGAAAACACATTTTTCTCGTGCCCAATTCATTGAAACAGGCATAGGATATAGATTTAATTAGAATTAGAATTAGAATTTAAAATAAAATATTTCAAAATTAGAATGTATAAATTTAGAACCATAATTTGTTTAATATTCATTATTTCAGTTTCATCATGCGAGGATGATTTTCCGGGTGATTGTTTTAAAAACACCGGTGATATGACAAGTGAAACAATAAGTATGGGCGGGTTCTGCCAGGTTAATTTATATGATAATATTGATTTATATATTATTCCTGACACTGTTGACAAGGCAATAATAACTGCAGGAAGTAATATTATTGATAAAATAAATTTGAATGTTTCTGACAGTATATTAGAAATGCGCAATCAAAATACTTGTAATTGGGTTCGTAATCCAAACTATCCTGTTTCTGTTCATTTACATACGAGATCGCTAAATTCAATAAGATACAGAGGGTCAGGCAATATCGAAACAACTTATCCCATAGAAGGACGATCATTTCGTTTATGGATTAGAGAAGGTCATGGAATTATCAAAATTGAAGCAAATACGCATCATGTTTATCTTGATTATAAATCAGGAACTGCCGATGTTTATTATTCGGGAGAAAATGTTGATTACTTAGGAGTATTTGCCGGTGCTTATGGAAAATTTGACTCCCGAAATTTGAAAACACGATTTGCATATATCAATCAAATGAGCAATAATGATTTATATACTTATGCCAGAGAGATACTTTCTGTTGAGTTGCATATGCTGGGCAATATATATTATAAAGGAGAACCTGATTCGATAATACAAGTTAAGCATGGTACAGGCAAACTTATTCCAATCAACTGAAGTATTTAATATTCTTTTGTTTATTCTTCATTATAACGTATTTTTGTAATCAAGGTGGTTAATAAAGAGCATCACCAAATCACACTTAATATTTCATTAATGCTTGAAAACAAAACAATTGCTGTAGTAGTCCCGGCGTACAACGAAGAAAGCCAAATTGGGATGGTACTAGAAACTATGCCGGACTTTGTAGATCGCATCATTGTAATAAATGACGGCTCCAAGGACAACACAAAGCAAATAATCAAAAACCACATTGGCAAGTTTAATCATGCTTCTATCCCAAAGCCCGGTAAAAAAATAAAAAGTAATTTACATAACCAGGCAGAAATATACAGAATACAAAGAGAAGAAAAAGAATGGGAAAAGTTTCCACCCCATGAAATATTTCATGCAGAAAAAGACGAAAAAATTGTCTTGATTGATATGAAAAAAAAGTCCGGAAAGGGCAATGCTGTAGCCATTGGATACAAGTGGGCAAAAGAAAACGAAATTGATTGCACTGCAATTATGGATGGAGACGGACAAATGGATCCGGATGAGTTAGAATCTATTTGCGCTCCAATAGTTAAAGAAGGCATAGATTACTCCAAAGGCAACAGGCTAAGCCATCCTGAATCATTCAGGCATATTCCATTTGTAAGATATTTTGGAAATTCAGTTTTGTCTATTCTAACAAAAATAGCGAGCGGATATTGGAATATAAGTGACACCCAAACAGGATATACTGCAATTTCTAAAAATGCTTTAAAAACAATAGATGTAACAAAAATTTACCCATATTATGGTGTGCCAAATGACATCCTGGTAAAGCTTAATATCAGCAGATGTACAATAAGAGAAGTGAACATTAAACCTGTTTATAGAATTGGTGAACGATCCAAAATGAAGATTCATAAAGTTATACCTAAATTATCATTTCTTTTGCTGAAATTATTTTTCAAAAGGTTATGGATAAAATACTTCATTAAAGATTTTCATCCTTTGTTTTTATTATATCATATGGGTTTTGTTTTATTCTTCGCAAGCATACCCTTTGCAATAAGAATTCTGAATTATATGTTTGGTAGCCATACCCATGAGAGGCCAATATTGAACTCTATAATGTTTATGTTCTTATTTGTCAGTTGTTTTCAATCCTTGCTTTTTGCTATGTGGATGGATATTCAAAATAATGAAAGGCTACATAAATAAGATGGAATATGTCTAAATTTAATGACAATAATATAGCACTTTCTTTTGATGTCGAAGACTGGTATCACACACCACTGGTTTCCGGCTCATCCTTTTCTAAATACAAAGACATAGAAGATTTTTTAAATGACAACAACATTGATGTTAAAGATTGTATAACAGAAGAAACATTAAGGTTATTAGATATTTTAGACTCATATAAAGTTAGTGCTACATTTTTTATTGTTTCAGATGTTGCTCAACGCTATGAAAAGATCAGAGATGCCTTGAAAGGAAGCCGACATGAAATAGCATCTCATAGTTCTACTCACAAAATCCCTATTAACTCTGAAACTAAAAAAGATATTCAGTCACATGAAATCTGGTATAAAGAGCTAATCGATTCAAAAATGTCTTTAGAAAAGATATTTGAAACGGAAATTATCGGTTATAGGGCTCCGGGTGCATATTTTGCAAACTGGATGGTGCCATTACTGGAAAAGGCAGGCTTTAAATATGATTCTTCAATTGCATATAATTCATTATACAGAAAAACAAATATTAAATTAAAAGATATTCCATCTGTACCTTACTTATTAAATGCGGAAAGACTCGATAATTCTGCACCATCAAGTAATTTAACGGAACTGCCGTGGAGTAACTTAAAAGTCACTAAAAACATAATACTTCCTGTTGGAGGGGCTTATTTTTTTAGGTTACTGGGCTATAAATACTTTAAATATGCCCTTAATAAAGCTCTAAAACATGGTGATTCTATGTTTTATATGCATCCATATGATATATCCACAAAAAAAATACCCGCAGAAAATGGCAAACGGCCTCTTTTCTGGATTAATAAAGGGCCAAAGACCGAACGCAGATTTATTAAATTATTAAAAGAGTATAAAGGCAGATTTAGAAGCTGTAAAGATATTTACTACAAAAGCATAAAAAGTGAATAAAAATTTAATAAAGTGGATGTTGCAAATTATTGTAACTTTTGTTTTACTATATTTTGCATTTGAGAGAATCAATGTAAATGAATTCAGAGATGCTCTTAAAGGTGCAAATTATTACATGTTTATAGTTATACCTATTTTTCTCGTAGTAGATCTGTGGATTAATAGCTATAGAGTTTTTCGTTTATACTGGTTTTATAATGTAAAAACAAAATTGCTTAAAATAATACATGTAAAGCTACAAGGTATCTTTTTCGCATTACTCTTCCCTTTTGTTGGAGACTTTTATAAAATACAAACATTTAAAAATATTTATGGAGCCAGCTATGCAAAGAATTCTCTTGTCATTTTATTAGACAGGCTGGTTTTTTTACTAGCCTTACTAATTGTACTAACTCCAATATGGCTGCTTAATATTATAGAAGTAAATTTATTATTGAAATTGTTGATTGCCGGGGTATTAATTGTTGTGCTAACAATTATTTTAGTTATAAATAAGCCTTTTCTGATTCACAAAATACTAAATCTTATAAATAAAATTTTTAATAAAAAAGTTCTCAATATCAGTATTGAAAAGAGAAAAGGATATCTTTTAGAAATAACAATAAACACTTTATTAGCAGTTTCAAGGCACGTACTGACAGCATTTTTGTACTTAGCAATTGCTTATTCCCTTATGCATCCATTAGATATTAAATTACACTTGTTTATTTTAACTGTTTTTTCAATTATTCTCTCACGGATAATTCCCCTGTCTGTTGGTGGCATAGGACTTCGTGAGTATATTGCAGTTATTGTTTTTCCACAAATAGGCATTGCAGAAGAGTATGCTTTTGCAATTGCATTAATAGTATCTTTTGTTGGAATTTTCCAGGGGCTAGTAGGTGGTGCGTCATATTTATTTAACAGGGTTAACAAATTTAGAAGCATTATTGCAAACAAAAAAATATAAGTACTTTTAAAAAAAGCTGTTCTAATATTCTCCAAATATGATAGAGTTTGAAAAGTTAAAAAATCAGGATTTTAAAACATGGAATGACTATGTCTTATCTCATCCTGATTCGGAAATATTTCATCTTGCACAATGGTATCATATTTATAAAGAGAGCTATAAGTATAAACCTTATTATTATTTTATAAAAGAAAATTCAGAAATAATTGGGGTTATTCCTTTATTTCATCAAAAAGGCTTTTTCAAAAACATATTAGCAAGTCCACCGGCAGGTATCTTATTAAATGATAAAATAAAACATAAAAATCAAATATTAGACTTTATTAAAGATATTAAGAATAAAACCAAAGCCTCTGATGTTGTTTTGTATAACAACTATAATTTATCACCTGAGATGAATGTTTCTAATGAAAATATCAGGATAATAAAGAAGCTACCTTCATCCGTAGAAAGTTTGGAAAAAGACATTGGAAAAAAAAGACGCTGGGGAGTAAAAAAAGCAAATGAAACCGGGTTTTACCACAAAGTGATTGTTCCAACAAAAAAAGACATTAATATATTTTATAAAATCTACGGAATTAATTACAGAGACTTGGGCACACCTGTTCACTCAAAAAAATTCTTTTATAATCAAATAAAATATTTGAAAGACTACATAAGGTTGTTTATCGTTTATAATCAAAACAATAAAGCTGTCTGTGTAAAACTTCTATACAGCTTTAAATCAACTGTAACAAGCAATGATTCGGCAACATTGCGCAAATATTTTCACACAAGAATTAACGATTATCAAATTTATCATGCATTAACCTACGCAATTAAAAATAAGTTTTCTACTTATAATATGGGCAGGAGTCAAAAAGACTCAGGAACGCATATGTTTAAAAAATCATGGGGAGAAACCATTGTTGAAGAATATCCTGTTTTTAGCTTTCAAAAACAATCCGGAATTAAAAACAAGAAAAGTAAATATAACAGCATAATAAGTATTTGGAAAAAGACACCTGTGTTTATAACAAATATTGCGGGCCCCTTTGTAAGAAAAAATTTAAATCTCGATTAACAATATCAAAATGAACCAAAAGATAGACAGAAATATTTACTGCAAAAAAAGAAAACGAAACATTGTCATTCGCTTCATATACAAGGCTTTGAGTGGTATGGCAAGATTTACTATAATTCCAAAATTAAGAATACTTCTTTACAAATTAATGGGAATTAAAATTGGCAAAAATGTATTTATTGGTTTAGATTGTATATTAGATTCATCGTATCCTGAGCTCATTACCATAGAAGACAATGTTGTCACATCATTCAGGATAATGCTAATTTGCCATGGAATTTCAAGTGAATCAGCAGGCAATGTGCAAAAAACAAATAACAGGATAGTTTCTGCTATCACTTTAAAAGAAGGCTGCTATATAGGTGCCGGAGCTATTATATTGCCGGGAGTTACTATAGGTCGAAATGCAATTGTAGCAGCAGGAGCAGTTGTAACAAAAGATGTTGAAGACAACACTACAGTTGGGGGCGTTCCGGCAAA
>CAZTPA010000001.1:152034-216296 GCA_964614525.1 uncultured Bacteroidales bacterium
TAAATTAAAACAGCTTTTTCAAAAAACAAGAATTCCGTTCACGTTCAAACAGCCATTTGGCATCTTTAACCAATTGGCTATCAACAGGCAATCCTGATGATTTTGCTTTCTCTTCTATCTTAGTCATCATATTATCCTTAGAACTTATTTCTTCCATTATAAGATCCATTGCCATTGTTTTATCCCAATACTCATAAGTTTTTGCATTGAATAATTTTTGGGCTTCCTGCTCAATTGCAGCTGTTGAATTTGTATCAATATCGCCATCAAGGTATGTAGAATAAGTTTCAACAAAAGAGCTGTCATTTTTTATCTTTCTTACAATCCAATTCTTTATATTTTTTTCAGGAATAGGTTCCTTCCAGGTAAACCATTCTTCTCCTCTTTCATCCCATTTAATTGCTTCAGGCGATTTTAATTCACGATACACTCCTTGCCTTGCTGCCTCATAATCCGGCAGTGTTACAACCACCCAAAAGCGTTCACTTGGTTTTAGTTTAAGAAAAGTTTCCCAATATGCTTCTTTATTCATCCACCACCAGTGTATTGCATTGTTATTATATTGCAATGTTTGAAATTGATTAAATGCAATCAAGAGGACAAATACTCCAATTATAAATGACTTCAACAATCTTTTCCGGCTGTATGCATAATCAATCATACATGCCATTGGCAATGCCAAAAGAGCATAAGATTCAATAAAAGCTCGGAGCCCAAAACCTCCACCAAACCACCAGCTCCACCATGAAGCAAGAATATATATATTTATGATTTTAAATACAGCTATTGGCAATAATGCTCCCGGAACTCTTTTAGGAGTATAAAACAAACCAATAAATGCAAGAATCATGATTGGAGTATAAACCAACCATCCCTTTTTATAACTAAACAGAATATTAAATATCTGGGGATTATGAAAGAAAAAGCTGTCTCCTTTTTCCCCATATGTAAAATACAGAATCTTTCCCGAAATGCTATACCAATAAAGGAATTGAGGCACCCACACCAAAATAAAGACTCCCGCCATTATCAAAACCCAATAATACTTTTTTAAAAAAAACAGTATTCTTTCTTTAAATTCTGAAAATGAAGATATTCCCCAAAGGAAAAAAACCAAAAGAATGATAATATTTGTAGGACGCACCAGGGTGATCAATCCGGCAAGCAATCCTGCATGAATTATTCTTTTAACAGATGGCTTTTCATAAAAACGAACTGTGAGCCATAAAAAAATTGCGAATAAAGAAAATCCGAATGAGTGAGACATTGGAGCTTCCCTGGTTGTGTAGTAAAACAAATTTGTTCCTATCACAACTGCGAATAATGTAAATGCTACAATATTATCTTTAAAGAAGCGCCGTAAAACCCTTGCCAGGCATATCAATCCAAGCCATAAATAAAACATGGCACTGAAATTTAGTGCTACATGATACGGCCGTGAATACCCGTCAGCTTCATAGTTAGTTACCAATGCTACTAAATGTCCGACTAAGAAAAAAGGTGAATATAATATTGACATGCCCATTGATGCTCTGATAGCTTTTTTACCGGATGGGCTTTCAAAAGGCCATATCCATTTACTGAACTTGCCGGTCCCATCTTCCATAAATTCGAAAGATAAATCATTATATATTAAAGTAGCAGGCAAATAAGCATAATAAGATTTTATATCCCAGATTATGACTCCCTCGCCCCTGTTATACCTGGCCTGAACAATTATTGTAAACGCTATTAAAATCAATATTATTCGTATTGTTTTATTAATAACATTTGTTGAGAACCAGATTTTTATTTTATGAATCATGCTATAAATTTAAATTTCAACACCTTAATAATCAAATTCATAATTGCCATTAAAATCAAAGCGCACTTTATTCTTTTCAGAAATAAAACAGGTCTATTATTGCCTTTAGAGTTTTATGCGAAAATACAATTTATAAAACTAATTTCTATTTTTATAATATGCTTTTGAAAAATTATTTTTTTCTATTTAAACAAATTGTCAAATAAAATTGTTGTACGTTGGAAACTTTTTTTGTTTTTTTTGTTTCCGATAATTTCTTTTTTTACCTTTGCAATGTTTTGCAAAAAAAAAAACAAGCAAGATTAACATATAAGCATAAAGCACAGCAATAATAATGAATGAATATATAGGAAAAATTTCCGCGTTTTACTTCAAGTATGGAATCAAAAGCGTTACAATGGATGATCTTGCAAGAGAGTTAGGTGTCAGTAAAAAAACGCTATATCAGCATTATAATGATAAAGAAGATGTCGTTTTTAATGTAATCCAGCATCATATAATAAATCAACAGCAGGAGATTAAAGAGATACTGAAAGATAAAGAGTATAATGCAATAGATCATTTACTACATATGAGCAGATATATCTCTGAAAACATAAAAAATATGAATCCTTCAATCACCTATGATTTACAAAAATACTATCCAAATGCTTGGAAAAAACTTATGAAATTCAAAAGGGAACATGTTTATAAAAAAATAATGGAAAATATTTCCAAAGGCATAAAAGAAGATTTATATCAAAAAAATTTAAACTACGAGATTATAACAAGCATTTATGTAAACATGATGGAAATATTTTCAGGTGGCAAATATGCTGAATTAAAAAAATTCTCAAATGAAGAAATATTCAGAACCTTATTTATTTACCATATAAGAGGTATTTGTAATGAAAATGGCAATAAATATCTTAATAAGAAATTAAAAGAAAGCAAGGAGCTTCTATAAATGTAAAAACAAAAATATGAAGACAATGAAACTAGTTTTATTATCACTATTGATAGCTCTGACACAGTTGAATGCAAATGCTGATTCTTTAAGCATAAGCGATTCCACTCCATTAAGCTTAAAGGAAGCTCATGAATATGCTGTAAAAAATAGCGCATCTATGAAAAATGCAAGAATTGACGCATCAATTGCAGAAAAACAAATTGCAGAAACCAGGGCAATCGGTTTACCACAAATAAATGCTTCAGCCGAATATCAGTATTACTTTGAGATTCCCACAAGCCTTATTCCCGCAGAATTTTTTGGTGGTCAGCCCGGAGAGTTTGCCGAAATCCAATTTGGTACTGAACAAAACTTATCAGCAAACCTGAATGTAAATCAACTGATTTTTGACGGATCCTATTTTATTGGCTTACGAGCGGCTAAAATCTACAGGGATATATCAAACAAAAACATTGAAAAATCAGAAATTGACATAAAAGTAAGTGTATCACAAACATACTATCTCGCCCTTATTACTCAAGAGAATATAAAGATTTTACAGGAAAATCTTGAAAATATGAATAAAATCTACTATGAAACCGAGAAGATGTTTGAAGCAGGCTTTACTGATCAGATTAATAAGGAACAGCTTATTCTGGCAGTGTCAAGATTAAAGAACACTTTATCTAACCTTAAGCGCCAAGAAAAACTAACAAATAATCTGCTAAAGTTCCAAATAGGAATGGATATGCAAACAGATTTGGAATTAACTGATGATTTAACAGAACTAATAAAGCAGATAAATCTTGAAACAGTTAAATCAGAAAACTTTAATCATGAAAACCATATTGATTACAAGATAGTTAAGTCGTATGAATACATGCAGGAAATGAATTTTAAGAGAGAGCGATCTGCATATTGGCCTAAAATATCAGGAAACTACGTTTATCAGCAATCTGCAATGAGGAATGAGTTTAACTTTTTAGATAGTGAAGAATCCTGGTTTCCTACTTCATTTTTTGGGGTTAGTATAAGCATCCCGATATTCTCATCAGGCATGAAAAATTCCCGGGTACAGCAGGCCAAATTGGAACTGAATAAGGCTAAAATCTCAACACAGCAAACATCCAGTTCTATACAATTGCAAATGGAAGAAGCCCGTGCGGAATTTAATACAGCAATGGAAAAATATCAAAACGACAAAGAAAACCTTGAGCTTGCAAACAAGATTTTAAAAAGAACAAATATAATGCATAAAGAGGGGCTTGCTTCCAGCCTTGAGCTTACACAAGCGAATGATCAGTTGCTGGAAACACAAGGCAGCTATTTGCAGGCAATTTTTGAACTGTTAAATGCAAAAAATGAGCTGGACAAAGCATTAGGAAGATTATAATCACAAAATTTAATAAAAATATCATTGAATAACCAAGAAACTAATAAAGGTATGAAAAGCATAAAAAACAATTTAAAAAGTATCTTCTTAGTAAGAAGTATCATATTAACAGCTGTATTGGCACTATTATCATTCGGATTAAATTCATGCAGCGAAAATGCAGATAAAAGCCCTGATGAAATTAAAGAAAGAATTACAGAAAAAAACAATTCTATTAATGAATTAACAAAAGAAATTGCAGAGCTTGAAAGAGAGTTGGAAAGCATGGGCGCAGTTTCAAACAACAGAACCCGCATACCTGTTACTGTTTCAAAGCTAGAACAACAACATTTTGATCATTACGTCAAGCTCAATGGATCAGTTGAGGCAGTGAAATCAGCAACTATAACGCCGGAAATTAGTGGTCATATAAAAATAATTAATGTTGATAAAGGCGATAAAGTAAAAAAGGGAACAGTAGTGGCGAGGCTAAATTCTGAAGTTATTGAAAATAATATTAAGGAAGTAAAAACCTCTATGGAGTTAGCAGAAACAATGTATAACAGACAAAAGAGTTTGTGGGAACAAGAGATTGGCAGTGAAATTGAGTATTTGCAAGCAAAAAATAATTACGAAAGCCTGGTTTCAAAACTCAAAACATTAGAATCACAATTAGAAATGTCTGTAATAAAAGCTCCTTTTGACGGTATTATTGAAAACACTTTTCAAAAGCAAGGCGAACTGGCAACTCCGGGAGCGCCTATGATGCAAATAATAAATCTGGAAGCTCTTTATATTAATGCTGATGTATCGGAAAGGTACTTGCCTGTTATGAATCAAAACAAAGAGGTAATACTAAGATTCCCTTCATACCCTGAATATGAAGAAAAAGTAGCGGTAAACAGAATCGGTAACGTAATTAATCCTGATAACAGGACATTTAATATTCAATTAAAAATCAATAATCAGGAAGGAAAGTTCAAGCCAAACATGACAGCTATTGTCAGTTTAATGACTTTTTCAACAGATGAAGCGGTGATTGCGCCTTCATTCCTTATAAAACAAGATACTCAAGGTCATTATGTATTTATCGCAAAAAAAATAAATGAAGATTTAAGAGCTAAGAAAGTTTACCTTGAAAGAGGATTAGATGGAGAAGGACAAACAATAATTGAATCAGGGATAAGTGCCGGTGATCTTTTAATTATAAAAGGGCATAACCAGGTCAATGACGGCTCTCTGCTTAGTATTTCAGATACTAACCAAAGTTAAAACTGAGATTTATTTAATACTCAAATAATCATACAATGTCAGAAAAAGAAGTAAAAACAACAGATATTAGAGAGTTTAAACCAACAACGATTGCTTTAAAAAACAAAAATACTATCTTTTTATTAGCGATTATATTGGCAATATTCGGCACAATCTCATACAGAATTTTACCGAAAGAACTGTTTCCGGATGTTGTTATACCAACAATTATGGTAAAAACAATATATCCAGGAAATTCTCCGGTGGATATGGAAAACCTCATATCACGACCGTTGGAAAATGAAATAAATACAATCAGTGAAATAAAAAAACTATCATCAGAATCAACCCAGGATAATTCCGATATTTTTGTAGAATTCCAAACCGATGTTGAAATTAAATCTGCTCTTCAGGATGTAAAAGATGCTGTCGACCGGGCAAAGTCAGAATTACCAAGCGACTTGCAAGTTGACCCGATGGTTATGGAAATTGATTTTTCCGAGTTTCCTATAATCAACATAAATATTTCAGGAGATTATTCTCTAAACGAATTAAAGCGTTATGCCGATTTTTTGACTGAAAATATAGAAGCAATCCCTGAAATTTCAAAAATTGAAATGACAGGAATTGAAGAAAGAGAAATTCAAATTAACGTGGATCCAATAAAGCTAAATGCTAATGAACTTAGTTTCGGAGATATTGAGAATGCGGTAAGAATGGAAAATGTTTCAATATCAGGAGGTACAATTCTTTTCCAAGACAATACAAGGTGGGCTGTTCGCAGTGTAGGCGAGTTTACAGATGTTAGAGAAATTGAAAAAATAATTGTTAAGCATGAATTTGGAAATATAGTTTATTTGGGAGACATTGCAGAGATTACTGACACTTATGCCGAACCTATGAGTGTTTCCAGGCTTGACGATCAAGCTGTTGTTTCACTTCAGGTTGTTAAAAAATCAGGAGAAAATCTAATTGCAGCAACTAATAAAATATTTGATGTATTGCAAGAATCAAAAGAAAACGGCAACATCCCTGATGATCTTAACATAACTATAACTAACGATCAATCTGAAAATATCAGAAATCAGTTATCAAATCTTGAAAACAGCGTAATAATGGCTGTTATTCTAATAATTATTGTGCTGTATTTATTTTTGGGTATTAAAAATGCTCTATTTGTTGGCATGGCAATACCTCTCTCAATACTAACATCTTTTATGGTTTTGGGAATATTAGATATCCAAATAAATATGATAGTACTTTTCTCTATCATTTTAGCATTAGGATTATTAGTAGATAATGCAATCGTTGCTGTTGACAATATTTTTCGATTTATTGAAAGAGGTTATCCGGTTTTTGAAGCTTCAAAAAAAGCAATAGGCGAGATAGCAATACCCATCATTACATCAACAGCAACAACACTTTCAGCATTTCTGCCGTTGGCATTTTGGCAGGGCATGGTAGGTGAATTTATGAAGTACATGCCTATTACACTAATAATTGTTTTATTATCTTCTTTATTTGTAGCTCTTATTATTATTCCGGTATTATCTTATACATTTTTTAGAAATGAAAAAGCTAAAGCAAATGAAGAAATTGAAGCTGATGTTTTAATTAAGAAGCGAAAAAATAATTTGAGAAGGCTGTTAATCTCTATTGCTATTATAGCTGTTGGCGGATTATTGCACATTTTAGGAGTTACATTGTTAGCTAATATATTAATTCTTATTGCTCTTGTAGTTTTAGCTGCAAAATATGTGTTTTCACCATTAGCAAAATGGTTTCAAAATAGCATTTTACCTTTTAATGAAAAATTATATTCAAGAACATTAAATTATGCATTAAGAGGCAAAAGACCATATTACTTTGTATTCGGAACATTTGTATTCCTTATTCTTGCAACTTCTTTTTTCTTTATTAAAAGTCCAAACATATTGTTTTTTCCGGACAATCAACCTAACTTTATTAATATTTTAGTCGATTTGCCTTTAGGTACAGATATTAAAGAAACTGACATCAGAATTCAGGCCGTTGAAAATCATCTTAAAGAAATTCTTGAACCCAACAAAAATATAGTTAAGTCGATTCATACAACTGTTGGACGTGGTGCTGTTGGTGAAATGGAGTTTAGTGCAGGTGACACACCAAATCGTGGGCGCATTACAATCACTTTTGTTGAGCAGGAAGACCGAATGGGTGTTAATACAAACTCACTAATTGCTGAAATAAGTGATGAACTCATTGGAGAATATCCGGGAATGGATATAAAGGTTGAAAAAAACAGTATGGGTCCACCTTCTGGAAAACCTATCAATATTGAGATTAGTGGAAAAGAATATGAACGATTGATTTCAATTACTGAAGATGTTAAAAGTAGAATTAATAATGCAGGAATTGAAGGAATAGAAGGTTTAAGAATGGACTTAGATACTGACAAACCTGAAATTATTATTAATATTGACAGGGAACAAGCCCGCAGATATGGAGTATCTACTTATGCTGTTTCAAATACAATCAGAACTGCTTTGTTTGGACTTGAAGTTTCTTCCTTCAAATTGGAAGAAGAAGACATCCCTATTCAACTAAGACTTAAAGAGGAATACAGGAACAGCATGTCTTCGCTAATGAACCAATTTATTACATTCAGAAGTCAAAGTACAGGAAAATTAATGCAGGTTCCAATATCCGCTGTTGCATCCTATGAATACAGCAAAACTTATGGTTCTATTAGTCGGATAGACCTTGATCGTGTAATAACACTATATTCTAATGTTTTACCAGGATATAATGCAAACCGGATTAATGATCAAATTGCTGAAGTACTTGAGAATATTATTTTACCGGAGGGCTATGCATATGAATTTACCGGCGAGCAGCAAGAACAGCAAGAATCTATGGCTTTTCTAATACAGGCATTATTTATTGCCCTGGCAATTATAGCATTGATATTGGTAACTCAATTTAACTCGATTATTAAACCTTTCATTATAATTATGAGTGTTATATTTAGCACAGCTGGTGTCTTTTTTGGCCTTGCGCTGTTTAATATGGATTTTATAATAATTATGACAGGAATTGGTATTATTAGTCTTGTTGGGGTTGTAGTTAATAATGCTATTGTATTAATTGATTATACCGACTATCTGCATTTAAGAAAAAAAATAGAAAATGATATTCCCGAAGAAAAATATCTTGAGCCTGCTGATTCATTAGAATGTATAAAGGAAGCCGGAAAAACTCGTTTTCGACCGGTTATTCTAACTGCAATCACCACAGTGCTAGGCTTGGTTCCTTTAGCAATTGGTTTAAATATCAACTTTATAACATTATTCACTGATTTTAATCCACAAATATATTTTGGTGGCGATAATGCTGCTTTTTGGAGTCCAATGGCATGGACTATCATTTTTGGTTTAACATTAGCCACATTCTTAACATTAATTGTGGTTCCAAGTATGTATCAAATCTTGCTATCATCAAAAAGGAAATTTAAAAAAATCAGAAAAGACATTTTAATAAAAGCAGGATATCAGTCAGATAATGAAGACTAATTCATAAAATCAGTTTTACTTTGCCTTATTAATACAAAACATAAATAAGGCCTAAGAATTATACATTTTAAATTATTACTTTTGTCAAAAAGACATGATAGTTATAGGTATCACAGGCACTTTAGGTGCAGGTAAAGGAACAGTTGTCAATTATCTGGTTAATGAAAAAGGATTTACTCATTATTCTGTAAGGGGCTTACTTACAGAAAAACTTCATGAGGCCGGAAAAACTGTCAATAGAGACTCGCTAACAAATCTGGCAAACAAACTCAGAGCCGGGAACTCTCCCGCCTACCTTATTGAACTATTATATGAAAAAGCAGTTGAAAACGGGAAAAATTGCATAATTGAGAGCATTAGAACTCCCGGAGAAATTGAATTGCTAAGAAAAAAACCGAACTTTTTCCTTCTCGCTGTTGATGCTGATCCAAAAATAAGATATCAGAGGATTGTTTTAAGGAACTCCGAAACCGACAACATTAGCTATGAAACTTTTCTTGCAAATGAAAAACGTGAAATGCAATCAAATGACCCAAACAAACAAAACCTTAGTGCTTGTATAAAACAAGCTGATTTTGTAATTATCAATAATGGTAATATAGAGGAGCTTAATAAAAAAACTGAATATTTTTATCAGCAATTATAAAGGTTTTTATCAAGTATTTAGCTAGTTTACCAGAGTAACAATGCCAATTTCAGTGTGAGTTTCTCCTTTTTCGTCAGTATATTGAACTTTATAAGAGTATGGGCCAACGGGAGCCTTTGCTCCATCCGCTGTGCCATTCCATCCTTGAGTAAAATCCTCAGAACTAAACACAACAGAACCCCAGCGATTAAAAATTATCATAGAATAATCTGAAGGAACGAATTCAAAAATAGGTTTAAAAGTCCTGTTAACTTCAATATGGCTGTTTGGATTAAATGCATTAGGGAAGAATACTATTTGTTGTTCAAGCTCAGTAATAAAAGACAAAACTTCTCCGTATTCTGCTCCCACACTATTTACAGCATATGCCTGGAAATAATAAGTTGTAGCGGCTTCCAGGCCACTTAACATTTCAGAAAAAGAGCCTTCATCTCCGGCAAGGCTAATATTTTCACCATCATCTATCGGATCCGGATTTAATCCCCAGTAAAATCCTCTCTCAGTAACCTCAGCGCCGCCATTAAAAAGAACTTCAGCATTTATCCTTGCAGAATTGTTTGTTATCTCAGAGGCATCAACTGTAATAACATCCGGAACACTTGGCTCAGTAGTAAACTCCTCAACTTCACCATATCCTGTGCCTGCACTATTTGTAGCATATGCGACGAAGTAATAAGTTGTCACCGGCTCTAATCCATCCAACAATCCTGAAAACTCTCCTAATCCCGCACCTAAATCCATTTGAACACCCGAAGATTGAGGATCAGAATCTGTACCCCAGTAAACACCTCTGCCGGTAATGGCAACGCCGCCATCATAATCAACAATTCCTCCAATCATAGCAGAATTATTAGTAATATCATAAGCCGGTTCTGTAATAACTTCCGGGGGCAAACCTAAGGTAGTAAATGATTTCTCCTCGCCTAATGCAATTCCCTCTGAGCTATCAACAAAAGCACGAAAATAATAAGTTGTACCGGGATTTAAGCCTTCTACAATATCTGAGAATTCACCCATTCCATTTCCGATGACATATTCAACACCTGTAGTTTCTGTGTTCTGGTCGAGGCCATAATAAACTCCCCTGGTATATAAGTCACTTCCACCATCATCGGTTACTTCACCACCAAGTCTTGCCGATTCTGCAGTAATGCTGGTGGCATCATCTGTCACTACAGTAGGCATTGCTGCCGATGTTGTAAAAGTAAGTTCATCTCCATATGCTGTTCCAACACTATTAGTTGCATATGCCAACACATAATAAGTTGTTCCCGGAAGCAGGCTTTCTATCACATCATTAAAGGTCCCAATGCCAAAACCCATAGTATGCTGAACTCCATTAGTGACTGCATCAGGTATATCACTTAAAAAAACACCTCTTTCGCTAACACTTGCTCCTCCTGATGAAGTCACATTACCACCTAATCTTGCAGATTCTGTTGTAATATCCTGTGGTGTTGCTGTTTCAACAATTGGTTCTGTATCACCAAAATATATTAAGACAATATCTTCAGAAATAAGTGTTAAAGCAGTAGCAACTGTATTTTCAATCTCACAATGATAAGTTCCTTCATCTATAGCATCATCAAAGCTGGCAATAGTATATGATGTTGATGTAGCTCCCACGATCTCCACTCCATCAAGATACCATTGATATGTGTTATTTACACCACCTACTGTTACTGAAATAGTTCTTGACTCTCCAAAAACCATTGTATATTCCTCATAATTACCAACTTTGGCCTGTGGTGAATAAGTAAATTCCGAGGAAGCAATTCCTATATTTTGCTCAATAGCATCAAATTGCATACTGTTATTTTGAACTCTTAAAACTTCTAACGAAACACAAGCTGACAAATCAGGCAAATTTGTTAAGTCATTATTACTTAAAATTAATCTTCTGATATTTAACAAATTCTGAAATGAAGCCGGAACAATTCCCGTAAATGAATTATTTTGTAATTGAATAATTTCTGCACTGCTCAACAGACCCATATCAGCAGGCAAATTTCCTGTCAAAGAATTATCATTCAAATCCAACCTCACAAGATTGGTAAGCCCTCCTATTTCACCAGGAATTGTACCCGTTAATGAGTTATTATTAATTCTCAGTTCACTCAACTCAAGGAAATCACCTATTTCTGTTGGAATGGTTCCACTTAAATTATTATTTTGCAGGTTAATCAATTCTACATGACCGGCTACAACAATTAAACCGTACCAGGCATCAGTGACGTCGTTTTCATCTCCTGTAAAATCCCATCCGGTATTATCTGTCCAATTATTGCCATCTGTTGCATTATATATAGCTTCAAGCGCCTGATATTCTGCAAGTGTAACCTGGGCATTAAGTTTGTTAAATAAAACAGCGGCTAATATAATCGCCATAGAGAGTAAAAAAGTAAAAGTATTTTTCATCATTTTAAAATTTATTTTTAATAAACATATGCCTGTATTTCTTTCCCGGTGAGGGAATTATTCGCATTATTCTCATTCTCCTCTGTGGCAATTGTTTGATAATACATTTTTAAACAGAAAATTATAATTTGAAATACTAATTTAAATATTGCCGCAACAATAATTATAGCAAATCAAAATTAATCATTATCAAAGTTAAATAATTTTAGTAATTACACTTAATTTAAGCCAATAAATAAACACGAAGTTTGGAGTAATTGTTTTAATTTTGAACGATAAACAAAACTAAAAACAAGAAGCATTAAACTATAATTAATTTATAATATTTTTTTAATGAAAAAAGAAGCAGAAAAATATTCCAGACCAAGCTGGGATGAGTATTTTATGGAAATTGCGCATACAGTTAGCAAGCGGGCAACATGCGATCGTGGCAGAAGTGGTTGTGTTATAGCTCGTGATAGGCAAATTCTCGTAACAGGTTATGTTGGATCACCCAAAAACCTGCCACATTGCGATGATGTTGGCCATGAAATGAAAAAGGTATTACATGAAAATGGTTCCACAAGCATGCATTGTGTCAGGACAGTACATGCTGAGCAAAACGCAATATGTCAGGCTGCAAGATTAGGAATTAGTATTGAAGGAGCAACATTATATTGCAGAATGACACCCTGCCGTGTTTGCGCGATGCTAATTATAAATTGCGGAATAAAAAAAGTGATTTGCGAAAAAAAGTATCACGCCGGCGGCGAATCCGAAATTATGTTTAAAAATGCTAATGTTGAATTAGTTTACTTTAGTGAAGATTATATGAAATACGATAATCAATAGCTTGCAAATAAAGCCACATAGTATTTTGAGCTTTACCCTATATTGAAAACTTTTATTATTCCCTCTACAATAAACTGCAATGATATTGCCACTACAATTATCCCAAACAGCCTTGTAAGAACATTAAAGAAAATGGGATCTATTAGTTTTTCAATTTTTACCGAAAATACAAATACAAATAAAACTATTGCCAATATCACCAATAAAATCAAAGAAAGAACAAAATAATCCAAAGGGCTGCTTAGCCTGTTACCGAACAATAAGACAGTAGTAATTGAACCGGGACCTGACATCATAGGAATAGCCAAAGGCACAAGTATTTCCCTAAAACGAGTTCTTACAAGTTGATGAGGATCCTTTGCTTCAAGCTTGCGCGATTCTATTTGAAATATTTTCCCATTTACCATTGATAATCCTGTGAAGAGCAATAATATTCCTCCTGCCATTTGAAAAACAGGCAGCTCAATAGAAAAGAAAGTTAGAATAGTTTTGCCAAAAATCATGAATGTAACCAATATAATTGCTGCAGTAGCAATTAACAGTCGTGCTAATTCTCTTCTGCCTGATTTGGTTAAATCATTTGTAAGCTCTGACCATAATGGAATTAATCCCAATGGATTCATAATAGCCATCATGGCAGCCAAAAAATTGAGATATAAGTTCCAGTTCATATTCTGATAATAAAGAGTTTTTATTCTTTAATTCTCTGAATCTATTCTAAAACAAAAGATCTTAAAATATAAAGTAATTATAAGGTTAAAAGCAATTAAAGAAACTATTGCTCAGATTTAAAATGTAATAAAATAATAATTTAATTATCAAAAATCAATACTCCCTGATCGCCGCTTGATTTTACAAAACCTCTAAACATTGCAGTAGTATTAAAAATCATTGCAACATTACCATCTTTATCCACAGCAATTATACCACCATTAGCTTTTTGTTCTACGAGCTTTCCTTTAATAACATTCTCTGCGGCATTAACAAGGCTGCTTCCTCCATACTTTATTTGTGCGGCTATATCGTAAGCTATAACATTTCTGATAAAATATTCGCCATGACCTGTCGAAGAGACTGCACAAACATCATTGTCGGCATAGGTACCTGCACCAATAATGGGGCTGTCTCCTACTCTGCCATATTTTTTGGCTAACATTCCTCCCGTTGAAGTTGCGGCTGCAAGATTACCTTGCATATCAAGAACCACAGCACCAACAGTTCCCATCTTATTATCCTGAGGAATATAGCCCTGATCTTTCTTAATATATTTTTGATATTGATTCCATCTTCGCTGATCAAAAAAATACGAAGGATCCACAATTTCCACATGCTGTTCAACAGCAAATTGCTCTGCTCCTTTCCCAACAAGCATAACATGAGGAGAATTATCCATTACCTTTCTTGCTGCTTCTATCGGATTTTTAATATTGGTAACTCCGGCAACTGCTCCGGCATTACCGGTCTTACCGCACATAATTGAAGCGTCAAGTTCATTTTTACCGTCAATATTAAATACTGCTCCTTTACCTGCATTAAACATAGGGGAATCTTCCAAAAGCTTTATCACAGCTACGGCAACATCTAAAGCATCCATGCCGTTTTTAAGCATTTCTTCACCTGTCTTTAGTGAAGATTCAAGAACTTTTTCATATTCCAGAATTGCTTCCTCACTGAGACTTTCTTTTGGGATATTACCTGATCCACCGTGTATAACTAAGGTGTACTTTTCTTTTGCATTAAGTTGAAAAACACCTAAAAACAGAAATGCAAACAGACAAATAATTAAACGATAATGCTTCATCATCTTTTTGTTTTTAAGTTTTGATTAAAACTCTGTGGAAATAATACTTTTAAAAACACATGATATTAAAAAAAAACAATAAAATCCTGGAAAACTTCTATTTCGTTTCTTCTTCTTTTAGCATCTCAATAACCTCATCTGTAATATCCAAATCAGGATTGGCAAGCAAGATACCACCACCACGAGCATATCCAAAAATAAAGTCGTAATCTTTATCTTCATTATATCTTTCCAAAAACATAGAAATGCTATCTGTTAGCTGTTCTTGCATTTCCATTTCTTTGCGAATCAATTGCTCAGAAAACTGTTCATTAAGATTATAAAGTTCCTGTTGAGCCATCATAAGCTCCTGTTCTTTTTGTTGTGCATTAACGGATGAAATTGCACCGGTTTGAACATCTCTCTGGAATTTCTCTACCTCACTTTGAAAGTTTCGTTGTTTTTTAGAAAATTCATTTTCTAACCTTCTTTTTTCTTCATCAAGTTGAGAGCTTAAAACATCCGACAAATAATACTCTTCAACAATCACATCGCTATTTACATATGCAATAGCAGGCATTTTTTGTTCAATTTTCTCTTCAAGAGTAGTTTTTCCATCTTCATTTTTTGTAAACCCACCTCTTTCAGAAGCAAAAAACAATATATAAAGAGCTACCAATCCAATTATTAGAACAATATTAAGACCTGCGACTAAAAAAGGGATTCTTCCTTTAGTGTTTTGATTTTCTAATTTATCACTAGTATTTTCCATGCTTAGTATTTTTCAGTATTTATAAATGATTAAAAAATATTAATTACCCATTTCCGACAAGAATTTAATTCTCATCAATCTTATTTCTTCTTCAGTAAAATCATCTTCTCCAAGCTCTATTAAAGCTTCACTAAAAGAATCGGTTTCAGCAGTAGTAAAATATTCAAAAATCTCATCCTGTTTATCTGCTTCAATAACCTGATTGATGTAATAACTAATATCAATTTTGGTTCCTGAGGCAACAATACTTTCTATTTCAGCGATTACCTCTTCCAATTCAACGCCTTTAGTAAAAGCGATATCCTCCAAAGGAATTTTCCTGTCAATATTTTGAATAATATAAACTTTAAGTCCGGATTTATTAACAACCGACTTCACAATCATATCCATAGGTCTTTCAACCTCGTTTTCTTCAACATATTTTGTAATGAGATCAACAAATGGCTTTCCGAACTTCTCCGCCTTACCGGAGCCTACACCTGTTATTTGCTTAAGTTCACTAATATTCACTGGATATTGAATCGCCATATCTTCCAGTGAAGGATCCTGAAAAATAACAAATGGAGGTAGGTTATTCTTTTTGGCTATCTCTTTTCTTAAATCTTTAAGAAGAGCAAATAACACTTTATCGCTGGCACTGGTCTTTTGGCCTCCTCTTCCCATTGATTCTTCTTCATCAGGATTATTATAATCATGGTCTTTACTTATTTTAACCGAAGTGGGTTTATCGAGATACTTCTTACCCTTAGGTGAAACTTTCAAAAGACCGTAATTCTCAATATCTTTTTCAAGCAGCCTTTCAACCAAGCTTTGCCTGATAACAGCATTCCAAAATTTCTCATCCTGATCTGCTCCTTTGCCAAAAATTTCCAGTTTATTATGTTTACAGGATTTTATTGTTGCGGTATTTTTTCCCATAAGAATGTTAATTACATGTTTTGCGTTAAATATTTCTTTAATTTCAAGTACTGTTTCTAATAAAAGGCAAATATATTCTTTTCCTTCAAATTTTTCTTTAGGATATAAACAATTATCACAAGTTCCACAATTTTCATTTACGTATATTTCACCGAAATAGTTTAGCAACATCTTTCTCCTGCATATTGAAGATTCAGCATAGGCAACAGTTTCATATAATAATTGCATTCCGATTTCCTGCTCGGCAACAGGTTTTCCTTTTAAAAATTTTTCTAATTTTTTAATATCTTCATAAGCATAAAATGCGATACAATTTCCTTCGCCATCATCACGGCCTGATCTGCCGGTTTCCTGATAATAAGCTTCCAGGCTTTTGGGAATATCATAATGTATTACAAACCTCACATCCGGCTTATCAATACCCATACCGAAAGCGATAGTTGCAACGATAACATCAACATCTTCCATTAGAAACTTATCCTGATTTGTCACTCTAACAGCACTGTCAAGTCCGGCATGATAAGGCAATGCTTTAATGCCATTAACCTGAAGAGTTTCTGCAATTTCTTCAACTTTTTTTCTGCTTAGGCAATAAACTATTCCTGATTTGCCGGTATTATTTTTTATAAACCTGATAACATCTTTAATTGCATTTTCAGTTTTAGGTCTAACTTCATAATACAAATTTGGCCTGTTAAAAGAAGAAACAAAGACAGTAGCATTTTGCATATTAAGATTTTTCCTGATATCTTGTTGCACTTTTGGAGTAGCAGTAGCTGTAAGAGCAATTACAGGCACGGGTTTCTCAAAAGCATTAATAATAGGGCGCAACCGGCGATATTCAGGCCTAAAATCATGTCCCCACTCAGAAATACAATGCGCTTCATCAACAGCAAAAAAGGAGATATTAATTTCTTTAAGAAACTGTACGTTTTCATCTTTTGTCAATGACTCCGGAGCAACATATAACAGCTTAGTAATTCCTTCTTTCAAATCTTTTTTTACCTGAACTATTTCACTTTTCGTCAATGAAGAATTTAAAACATGAGCAATACCTCTATAACTGGCAAAATTGCGTATTGCATCCACTTGGTTCTTCATTAAAGCAATAAGCGGAGAAACAATAATAGCAGTTCCCTCGCTAATTAATGCCGGAAGTTGATAACACATAGATTTCCCGGCTCCCGTTGGCATAATTACGAAAGTATCCTTACCCTGCAACAAATTTTGAATGATTATTTCCTGATCACCTTTAAAATTGCTATACCCGAAGATTTTCTTTAATAATTCTCTTAGTGAAACATCACTCTTTGTTTCCATTCTTTAACTTTATTAATAAATTCGATACATTTGTAACGTAAATTTAGCATTTATATATATCAGCGCAAAATTAAATCTATTTATTTTTTTATTTTTATGAGTTGTGGAAAGTATTGAAAACATAAAACGTACAGCGAAAAATACAATCAGGCTGGAAGCAAATGCCATTAGCAAGCTTGAAGATTATATCGATGATGATTTTGCACGCATTGTTGAAAAAGTTTTTAACTGTGATGGCAGAGTTGTAATAACCGGGATTGGGAAAAGTGCAATAATTGCCTCAAAAATAGTTTCAACCTTAAATTCAACAGGAACACCGGCAATTTTCATGCATGCTGCTGATGCAATACATGGCGATTTAGGCATAGTCCAAAGAGATGACATTGTTATATGTATTAGTAATAGCGGAAATACTCCTGAAATAAAAGTTTTGGTGCCTATGTTGAAAAGCCTGGGAACCTGCCTTATTGGAATGACAGGAAATTTAAAATCTTTTCTTGCGTTTCAGAGCGAGTTTGTTATAAAAACTTCAGTTGACTCAGAAGCTTCACCGGGCAACCCGGCACCAACAACAAGTACAACAGCTCAGTTAGTTATGGGCGACGCCCTTGCAGTTTCATTGCTAGAACTTAGAGGATTTTCCCAAAACGATTTCGCAAGATATCATCCCGGAGGTTCATTGGGCAAACAGTTATATCTTAAAGTTGAGGATTTATATTTATTTAATGAAAGACCACATGTAGATATAAATTCTGATGTTAAGAAAGTTATCCTTGAAATTTCCACCAAAAGACTCGGAGCAACTGCTGTGTTAAACAAAAACAAAATCGTTGGAGTAATTACTGATGGTGATTTAAGACGTATGCTCGAAAAAGATCTTAATATTGCCAATGTAAAAGCCAAAGATATTATGAGCGAGAACCCTAAAACAATTTCTCCCGGTACTATGGCTGTTGATGCTTTGCAAATTATGAGAAATCATAATATTACACAATTGATAGTGGAAAATAATGGAGAGTATTTGGGCGTTCTTCATTTGCATGATATTTTACAGGAAGGGATTATTTAAAATCCAAAAACTTCCTTAGCTGAGAATATTATAGACTATATTTAAGATTAATGATAAAAGAAGAAAATTAATAAAATGAAGTTATATACTGAGAATCTGATAAAAAAATACAAGAACAGAGCAGTTGTTAATCATGTTTCTGTTTCGGTTGACCAAGGTGAAATTGTTGGTTTGCTCGGTCCAAATGGTGCCGGCAAAACAACAACCTTTTACATGATAGTTGGCTTGATAAAACCACTTGAAGGCAATATTTATTTAGGCAACGAAAATATAACAAAACTGCCTATGTATAAAAGAGCTCAAAAGGGAATCGGATACCTTGCACAGGAAGCAAGCGTATTCAGACATTTAAGTGTTGAGGATAATATAAAGGCAGTTTTGGAATTTACCAATAAAAGTAAGCAAGAGCAAAAAGAAAAACTTGAAGAGCTGTTGGATGAATTTGGCTTACAAGCTATTAGAAAAAGTAAAGGAAATACTCTTTCAGGTGGTGAAAGAAGAAGAATTGAGATTGCCAGATCATTGTCGGTTGATCCAAAGTATATCCTGCTTGATGAGCCCTTTGCAGGAGTTGACCCAATTGCCGTTGAAGATATTCAAAGTATCGTTCGTAAACTAAAAGAAAGAAATATTGGTGTTCTTATTACTGACCATAATGTACACGAAACTCTTAATATCACAGACAGGGCATATCTGTTGTTTGAAGGTAAAATTCTCAAATCAGGCACAGCTGAAGATCTAGCCTCAGATGAAGAAGTGAGAAGAGTATATTTGGGTGAAAGTTTTAAACTAGACAGATAAGTATTAATGCTAATTTGAAATTATGCTTAATATAAATTAGTCCTATGCCGGGATGATTTTATTATTTAGTAATTAAACAAACTGCTTGAGCTGACACGCCTTCACCTTTACCAACAAAACCAAGTTTTTCTGTAGTTGTGGCCTTAATGTTGACTCTGTCAGTATCTACTCCTAATACAAGCGCAATTTGTTTTTGCATTTCAGGAATGAATGAAGAAATTTTGGGATTTTGCAAACAAACTATCGAGTCAATATTAACTATCTTCCAACTATTTTCAGTAAGCAAGTCTAGTACCCTCTTCAACAAAACTTTACTGTCAATATTCTTGTATTGATTATCATTATCGGGAAAATGAGCACCTATATCTTTAAGACTCGCAGCTCCAAGCAAGGCATCCATAATCGCATGTATTAAAACATCAGCATCCGAATGGCCATGCAAACCTTTTTCAAAAGGAATATTTACTCCTCCAATAATCATTGAACAAGCTTCTTCAAGACGATGAACATCGTAACCGATACCTACTCTAATATTCACAGAATAATTTTTATAATAAGAATATAAAATAATTATAACAGAGATAATTGCCGGGCACAAAAGAGTTTAAATGCATTATTGCTAAAAGCTGTTATATTTGCTGAGCAGCTCCCCATGCATTAAAATCAAACGACAAAGATATTCTCATTGTATTTTGAAGCGGACTTAATGTGCCAACAGGCACAAGATAACTAAAATCTAATCCAAGTACACTATATTTCAAACCAAGACCAACAGTAAAATACTTTCTGTTTCCTTTATATTGATGTTCATTAAAATAACCGGCTCTAATAGCAAATTGCTTGTCATAAATATATTCTAAACCGGCAGAATAAGTAATTTCGGTTAAATGTTCACTAAAACCACCGGGAGCAGTAGAAAAGGAATTAAACATACCTGAAACTACACCCATTTCCTCAATTTCTTCTCTCCTGTCGGGGTTTGGAGTTGGAACAAGCAATTTGTTTAAATCGAGCATTACTGCAAACTGGTTATATTCATCAAGATCAAACAGCATAGATGGCCCAAGCCTTAAATTAATTGGGATGAAGTTAGAATTAATATCATCTGTATATGAAATTTTATTTCCAATATTAGAAATGTTTACTCCGAAAGAAAATAAAGCAGGAGTTTTCATTTCAATTTCTTTTTTATAATATGCTGCCACATCTGCCGCAATAGCTCTGCCCGGCCTAGTCTCAATAGTACCGCCACCAACGTATTGTCCTTGCGTTAAATCCGAATAAATATATCTTACAGCAACAGCACCGGAAAAATTATCACTTAATAATCTTGAATAAGCAAAATCAACAGCTAATTCATTTGGCTTATATATACCTGTAGGAACAGCATTTTCATCAGTAAACTGAATTTCACCAAGCGAAAAATACATCAAAGAAGCAGCAATAGTTTGAAGTTCGTCAATTTTATAAAAACCGCTTAAATATGACAAGCCTATATCATTAACCAAATTACGCAACCAGGGTGTATAACTCACTGCTGCACCAATTTTACCATCAACAAATGCATATTTAGCTGGATTCCAATGCATAGAAAACACATCCGGTGTTGAAGAAACCCCTGCATCTCCCATTGCTCCGGCGCGTGCATCAGGAGTAATCATAAGAAAAGGAACAGCAGTAGTAACGGTATTCACTGTATTTGTATTATCATCATTGTCCTGAGCAAATAAATTCAGATTAAATGCAAATAAAAAACTTACAATTACTAATGTTTTTAAAAATTTGTAATTCATATTCTGTTATTTTTATAAATAAAAACTTTCTGGAAATCAATTATATATATAAATAAAATTGCAAAATTAATTTTTAAATTTCAAAAAAGAAATAAGTCGCAAATATAACGATAAAATAAAACGCATATTGCAAAAATTTATTTTTGCAATTATCTTATAATTACCATTCTGCTTGAACCCGAAACTTTAGTTCCATCTTGTGTTTTAACAATGAGTCTGTAAATATAAACTCCTGTATCAATTGGTCTTCCTCCATTATCATTGCCATCCCATTCTATAGGAGGCGATTGGTATCCTGAAGACATTATATTTGTTTGCAGGTTTTTCACAATTTGCCCATTCAAATTATAAATATTTATTTCAACATCAAGATCTTCGGAAGGAAAATTATGTTTAAAAACGATATTAGTATTTATATTAAATGGATTCGGATAGTTATATATTTCGTACAATGCAAGTTTCGCAGAACTGGCTACAACAAATTCAATAGACTCTTCCGAAAAATTATTATGAACATCCCATGCTCTAAGTGTAACTGAATGTCGTCCTTCAGGAATACCGAAAAAAGGATAAGCGATTTTTCCACTTTTATAAGTGTCCGAATCAGATTCATAATATTGATTTAAGACATAAGAAGTAGATCTGTCATCATCAAGATAAGCAACCAGATCATGTCCAATATTACCGGTAAGATTAATGCCATTCTCATCATAAAGAAGAGCTAATAAAACAGGATTTTCATCAGTATTATCGCCGGAAACAAAAGTAGTATCATTCATAAAGAGGTTAATTACAGGCCCTGCATTATCGGGAATATAATCATCGGAAGTGCCTCCAACAATAAAATCATAGCTATATCCTTTTGCATCGAGTTGACCATTATCTGCATAATAACTTATCTTTCCATTTCCATATGAATAAACAATATCTTTGGGAACAACAAAAGAAAACGAGAATTTCCCGTCATTTACGGTTGCTTTCCCTTTATAGATTAGTGAATTTTGCATTATAAAAGTATCCTCAAAACTATTTTGATCATTTGCGCGAGTGCTGATTACTTTTTCTTTATCATAAACTTTTGGAAAAACAACACCATTAAAGTTCTCTGCGAGCTCTCCGTATTCATTAGTAATATATCCTGAAACGGTCACTTCCTGGAATGCTTTGATAGTATCAGGCAGAGATTCTGTCACTACATTATATTCCGGATAAGCCATTTTCATTGAGGGGTCTCCCAAAAGAACAAAATTCTTAACATTATCAGAAGATGTTTTCGAAAGTCTCAGCAGGTCACCTAAACGTGGCATTTTCCCATTTTCCATAGGGATAAAAGCATTATTGACAAATCTGTTATTAAGAGTAAAATTACTGCTCGACCAGGCTAATCTTGTTGTTGTAAAAAGAGCTACAGCTCCACCATTATTTCTAAGAAAAATTCTTACTCCTGCCGATAAATCTTCCGGAGAAGGGATATCAAATGCACTAAACTCACAGGTAGCAGTCATAAAAACCGGCATATTGTAATAATTATTCCAGGAATTTATATCATCAAAAGTTACAACACGCTCGTGAGCTAAACCGAGCTTTCCTCCATGTCCAATATAATTAACTAATAAAGCACCTTGATTTACCCTGCTATTTATGGCTTTATTAACATCCGGATACCTGGAACCGCCAGCCATTGTAATTTGCTCATATGAATCGAGATAAATTTTTTCTACATTATAAACAGGGTAGTCATCTTCTAGTATTAATGCCAATTTCTCAGAGTCATCAAAATGCAAATTATTATCCTGATCGTCAGCTATTAAAGTTATCATATTTCTCCAACCTGCATAATTCGAAATTTTTCCAACCCACTGAAGATCATCACTGCCCGGCTCCCATCCATCTATTCTTTTATCATATCTAATTATCTTATCAACAATATCCTCTGCTTGTTCAATTGTTCTAACGGGCAAGCGGCCAATTCCGATATCTAAAATTCCTTCAGCCTCTTCTCCCTCATGCTCATCAAGCAAACCGAAAAAATCATCACTCATCCATGATGAGCCTTTATTCAAAGATGCTATTGTTTGAAATGTTGGAATTAAATTGCCACCATAACCCAGAATGTCCTTATTATCATAAGTGCCATTACCAAATAACAATAAATACTGTGGAAAATCATCACTTCCGGCAGCCCTGTCATAAAACATTCTCATAAAATTTCTAATGGCAGAAATATCCTGAACACCTGATGAAAACTCATTATATATCTGATTGGGACTTACAATTTCTGAAACAATTCCATCATTATCAAGTCTGAAATCAGCCAATTTTTCAGCTTCCGTCCTAAACTCTTCAGGACAAACAATAATCATATCCATATTGTATTCCAGTGCATGCAAATTTTGATTGGCAATCTTTCCTTTCAACATCGGCGATAAAAAAGAAGAACCATTAAAGGCAACAAATTCTGTAAGTTTTTCGGTTTCTACTTTAAACCTGGCATCAGATCCCGTTAATTGATAATTCTGTTTTATAATATTAAATTTATCACTTACGTCCCAAATAATCAGAGAATTATTAACGTTACTAATTGTATATTCAGAAACATTTCCTTCTCCTATATTATGAACATTCCTGAAATTCATCTGAGATGAATGTAAGTGCAATTTTCTTGTTGCATTAACACTAATATAATTCAGCCACCCACGAGCACCGGCTACTGCTTTGTTATAGGTCAGCTCTACATTGATATTATTTCCTGAACCCGGATAAAAATTAATACTACCTGATGCTCCCTTTGCATAATATGATGTAACACCAGCAGGATTAATTGGATCAACATAAATACCGGATTGTGTACTTCCTGATTTAAGAGTAAAACTACTGGTTTCTGAAGATCTGGCAGCAACATCAGCAGTAATGAAGACTTTTGAGCCCGTATCAATATTAGGAAAGCTAAAATCAAAATTTCTGTTTAAGGTAACATCAAATATTTCGCCATACCAAATTCTGCCGCTTTCGATTAAGTTATGATTATCTTTTTCGTAAAATAAATAATCCTGGAAATTTGTTATTTGATGAGTGGCAGATGCTGAAGATGAAGATCTTGTGGAAATTCTTTTTGGATTGTCGGCATTAGTAGTAAGAAAATAACAAGTCTCTTCAGAATATAAATGTTTTTGATGGTAAAAAAGATTTTGCGATTCATCAAAAGACCATTCATGAGGAGACTCCCCATAAAATAATATATAATCATTTTGATCGAAGACTCCACTTGAACCACTAACAAAAATAGCATTTTCAGCCAAATCATCAATATGGAGTTCACTATTTGCTTCAGGCAGCATTCCACCACCGTTTCCATAAAGAGCTATCGAAGACTTTTGAATTTGTTCCGGATTTATCTCAAGTTGCAATAAATCATCATAATCTATTTTATACACTCCTGTTTCGTCAACACATATTTTGTACCAATTTCCTGAAGACAAAACAGAATTGTTTTTATAATCATTTGCCGAGTCATAATACAACTTCGAATCATAAACATAATTATAAGCTATCTCAAAAGAAATGAGTTTTTCATATACATCATTATTTTTATTATATCTCACTGGAACAATAAAATAATTCATGGAATGAGACTTCCGCGCACTTTCTAAAACACTGAATTCTTCAAATTCCAAGTTTGAAAACCCAATTTTTCTAAGAAAAGCATCTTCTTCAGGTTTAACATTAACAATTTTGTGTGGTATTAATAAAACTTCAGGCGAAAAATGGGGAATATTCAGAGGAAAAAGCTTATTAAAGACCTCAATACCTTCAGGTTTTCCAACATATACAGAGCCATTAAAAGACAGAAACTCAACAGAATTCTCTTCATCATAATTATATGATTTTACACCTTCCCACTCCAACTCATAGTATAGTGTATCAGATTCATAGGCTTTAGCCTTTTGAAATAAAAAGACAGAAAAAAATAATACAAAAAACACAGACCAAAATGTTCTGTAATTGCATTTTTCAATAATAGCCATAATGATAGATATTTATTATAAAGGCCTAAAAAAGAAGTAAAATATAAATAAAAATATTACTGTATTTTTTTGTCAATTCCAAACCTGTAATAATCAAGTAATTATGCAAAGCATAAATATTTTGTATTTTTCATAAAACATAATATTTTTACAAACGATAAAAAAACAGAAATATTACTGAATAAAATTCTAAATAATTAGTATAAGTTTGTATTTATAAAAATAAAGTTTTAATTATATAGTTATATATTTGAACAGTATAATATATACAATGTTCAAGATAAGCCGGCACTAAAATCTATTACTAAAAATGGATATTCTAAAAAACATATACATTAAGATACTTTTCATTATAAGTTTCATAATATTGATAATTTCAGGAAATTCATACGCACAGGATGCAATATTCTCTCAGTTTTACGCAAATCCATTATATTTAAATCCTGCTTTTGCCGGCACACAATGTTCAAATGTCAGATTAAGTTATCGTAATCATCCCTGGCCAACCTTTGGCACATACTCAACTTATAGCATTGCTTATGACACAGATATTCCTGTTTTATCCGGAGGCTTGGGTATAATGGCATATGCAGACAGACAAGCCGGTATGTTAGCCACTTATGATGTTAGTGGCATATATTCATATCATTTAAAACTCTCAGATAATTACTCTGCAAGTTTTGGTGTGATGGCAGGCTACCACAGGAAAGAATTAAACTATGGCAATTTAATATTTGCGGATCAGTATGATCCATTTAACAACACTGTTTTACCAAGTCAGGAATCTCCTCCTCAATCAGACAGCAGATATAATGTAGATTTTGCTGCGGGGATATTGATTTTTTCCGATAATTTATTTGGTGGAATTTCTGCTTATCATCTGTCACAACCGGATATGGGATTTTATGAAACTCAAAGATTACCTTATAAACTGACAGCACATTTAGGTTTTAATTTGCTTTCCGGGAATAGCAGAAGAAATTTTCAGAATGACAAAAGCTTGACAATATCGCCTAATATAATATATCAAAGACAGAGTCAATATCAAAGAATTAATGCAGGAGCTTATTTTGATTATGGTATAATGACTATCGGTTCTTGGTTAAGATATGATTTTAAGAATAATTATTATTTAATTTTTCTGGCAGGTATAAATCAAGGTAATTACCGCATAGGCTATAGTTATGACTATTCATTATCAGGCCTTTATGGAATTACATCAGGCGTACACGAAATCAGTGTTTCACTGAAATTTAATTGTAGAACAAAAAAATCAAAATATCGTATACTAAATTGTCCAACATTTTAGTTATTTTTGTGAAAATTCATTAAATCTATAGTATTATGACAAGGAAACCCAAAAACCTGACGTTAATTGTTTTCTTTCTTTTTGCAATGATGTTTATATCCTCATGTAAAAATGAGTATTCCGAAAAAACCGGATGGTATTATAATGACCCCAGAACAGGCGGTTTTGAAGTACAACCATATGCAGGCCAGGAAACAGGCCCCGGCTTAGTATTTATAGAAGGTGGTACATTTGTTATGGGAAGATCAGAACAAGATGTTATGTTTGACTGGAATAATATTCCACGTCGAGTTACAGTGGCCTCATTCTATATGGATCAAACAGAAGTCAGAAATCTGGACTATGTAGAATATCTATATTGGGTAAGTCGTGTATTCGGCGATACATATCCTGAAGTATATGAAAATGCTTTGCCTGATACTCTTGTTTGGAGAGACAGGCTGGCTTATAATGAGCCATATATATATGATTATTTAAGACACCCTGCCTACAGAGATCATCCTGTTGTTGGTGTTAGCTGGAGACAAGCAGCTGATTACTCTCAGTGGAGAACTGACAGGGTTAACGAAATGATTCTTATTCGTGAAGGCATCCTTGATTGGGATCCTGACCAGGTTAATGAAAGAAACTTTAGTACTGAAGCTTATCTTGCAGGTCAATATGAAGGAGTTGTTAGGGTTAATCTTCGCGACCTGGATCCAAGAGGTACGGGCGAAAGAAGAGTACGCAGAGAAGATGGGATGTTGCTTCCTGCATACAGATTACCAACTGAGGCTGAATGGGAATTTGCAGCGCTTGGATTAATAGGTAATACTGTATATGAGAGAATCGTTGAAAAAAGAATGTATCCTTGGGATGGTCATAATATTCGCAGCTCTGAAAGCAATTCAATGGGTAACTTCATGGCTAATATTCAAAGAGGACGCGGTGACTTAATGGGTGTTGCAGGTAATCTTAATGATGCTGCTGATATAACTGCTCCTGTTTATGCATATTGGCCAAATGATTACGGTTTATATAATATGGCAGGTAATGTTAGCGAATGGGTTAAAGACGTTTACAGACCTATATCCCATGAAGATATTTCTGATTTCAGACCTTTTAGAGGTAATGTTTTCCAAACTTTAGCTACAGATGAAGAAGGTGAGATATTGCCAAAAGACAGCTTAGGCCGTCTTATCTGGGAAGATGTATCAATGGAAGATAATGTTACTCGTAGAAACTACAGATATGCTGACAATATCAGTTATCGTGATGGTGATCACGCATCAAGTATCTATTTTGACAATGAAGATATGGCTAATGAACCTGATAAACTAATGTATGAATACGGAGTTACTTCTTTGATAAATGATGACTCAAGAGTTTATAAAGGTGGTAGCTGGAGAGATCGTGCTTACTGGATTGTCCCCGGTACAAGAAGATTCCTTGATGAAAGTGAAGCTACAAGCACTATTGGATTCCGTTGTGCTATGAACAGAGTTGGTAGTTCTGTTGGCGGATACTAAAATATAAAGATTTTATATTAAACCCATTTGCAATATTGCAGATGGGTTTTTTTATTTCTTATTCTTACATTTAAATCAAAATCATTTATATATTTGATTGTTTATTTTTTGCAAATTATATTACAATTATAAAGTGAAAGAACCAGAAGAATTTATTCAAAAGTTAATAAACAAAGGTTATAGCATTTGTACCGACAGTAGGCTGGCAAATAATAACAACTTATTTTTTGCTCTAAAAGGTGATAATTTCAATGGAAACGACTTTGCAATTGATGCTTTAAATAAGGGTTGTGAATATGCTTTTGTTGATAAAAAAATTAATACCGATAAAAAAGGAATTATATACGTAAAAAATGTTTTGTCTCTACTGCATAAAGTTGCAAAAAATCACAGGCAACAATTCTCTATTCCGCTTATCGCAATTACCGGATCAAATGGAAAAACCACCACAAAAGAATTAATCAGTAAAGTCTTATCTGAAAAATTTAATGTGCTATATACAAAAGGGAACCTTAATAATCACATTGGCGTCCCTCTTTCTCTTCTTAAGCTAAACCAATCTCATGAAATTGCAGTAATTGAAATTGGAGCCAATCAGCCCGGAGAAATCAAAATGCTTAGTGAAATTGCTTGCCCAACACATGCCATAATCACTAATATTGGTAAAGCACATCTTGAAGGTTTCAACAATTTAGAAACTATAAAAAATAATAAGGCAGCTTTGTATCATTATATAATAAAAAACAAAGGTATAATATTTCAAAATGGTGATAATCAAATCCTTAAAGACATATCAGGTAATTATAGCAACATAATTACTTACGGCAAAAATACAAAGAATGATTTGCAGGGCGATTTGCAAAAGCAAACACCTTACTTAACAATAAGCTATAGTGCTAATAAAGCATTTGGTAAATGCAAGGGCAATATTAATTCAATAATTGAAACTGCATTAACAGGAAATTATAATTTCGAGAATGTATTAGCTGCAGTTTCAGTCGGTTTATACTTTGGCGTTGAACCCGAATTAATTAAAAAAGCAATAAAATCTTATGTGCCCGACAATAGTCGTTCACAGATTATAAAGACAAAAGACAATCTCATATTACTTGATGCATATAATGCCAATCCAACAAGTATGATGGCCTCCCTGGAAAGTTTTCTGAGCTTTGGCAAAGAACCAAAATCATTAATACTTGGAGATATGTTGGAAATGGGCGAATATGCAAAAAACGAACATAAAATCATTTTAAACTGGATTAACAAGCATAGGTTTCACAAAGTAATACTTATTGGAAGTGAGTTTCTCTCATTTAAGAATATTTTTAGCAACTATCATTATTTTAAGGATGCAAAAAGTGCATCCCAATGGATAGAGAATAACCCGATAAATAATAATACTATTTTAATAAAAGGTTCACGTGGAATTAAGCTTGAATCAGTTCTAAACAGCATTTCTTAATAAAATAATACATCACAAAACATAATTACAAACAGGATACTATTGCCTCACAATAATTCGCTTAAACATGAAGAAATATAAAGCTTTAGGCTTGATGTCCGGAACTTCTCTTGACGGTCTTGATATTGCATATTGCATTTTTAAGAATAATGATGAAAAATGGGAATATGAGATATTACATGCTGAAACATTTCCCTATGATAAAGAGTGGGAAACGAAACTAAAATCAGCAACAGAACTAAATGGCAGAGAACTCATATTGTTACATAATGAATATGGTAAATATATGGGTCAGCAAGTGAATAAATTTTTATCTAAACACAAAGACTCTGAACCGGATTTTATTGCAAGTCACGGACATACGGTTTTTCACCAACCGGAAAAACAGATGACTTTTCAAATTGGCAGCCCCGCCTCTCTGGCAGCCGAGAGCGGAAAAACCGTAATAGGAGATTTCAGAACTTTGGATGTAGCTATGGGTGGACAAGGTGCACCTTTGGTTCCAATTGGAGATATTCATTTATTTAGTGAATATGACTTTTGTCTTAACCTGGGAGGTTTTGCAAATATTTCATTTACACAAAAAAGTAAAGCTATTGCTTATGATATTTGCGCCGTAAACTTTGTTATCAATAAGCTAGTAATTGAAAAAAAAATACCTTTAAAAGATTATTTTAATTGTGAAGGCGATTCAAAATATTTAAAATGTGATCCTGACGGATTTATTGCTTCAAAAGGAAGCGTAAACATGGATTTGCTGGACAAATTAAATAATTTAGAGCATTATAATACATCAGGCCCTAAAAGTCTTGGAGAGGAATGGGTTGTAAAAAATATATGGCCAATACTAAATTCTTACAATCTTTCAATAGAAAACACTTTGTGCACATACTACCATCATGTTGCAATGCAAATACAAAATACAATTGATAAAGAAAAAGGCAATAAAGTTTTAATAACAGGAGGCGGTGCATATAATAAATATCTAATAAAATTATTAAAGCGACATATTGAAAAAGAGATATGTATCCCTCCAAAAAAAATAATAGAATATAAGGAAGCCCTGATATTTGCGTTTATGGGCTTGCTTAGAACGCTTGAAAAAGTCAATAGCCTTGCTTCAGTAACAGGTAGTTCAGCAAACAACATAGGCGGTTCCATAATGATTGGTGGTTCTAAATAGAAAAATTGAATCACAGTTGTTAACAACAAACATTTTAATTAAGCGTTACAAAATAAACGTCCAAACATTTATTCCAATTATACAAATTTGATTATTTTTGTACCCTGCTTAATATTCAAAAATTCCACATAGGAATCATTGTAAGCAAATAATAATAATAATAACAACAAGAAACACATGAAAAATATAAACTACTTCATTACTTTAGTTCTATTTATGGTTATATTAACTAACCCCGGTATTATAAGAGCACAGGAAGATACTCTTTCTGTAAAACGTTTAATGCTAGAAGGTATTGAAAAAATGGAATCGGGCAATGAAAAAGCAGCTATTGAAATGTTTGACAGGGGAAGAGAAATGCTTCATAAAATTGCAGTGAAGAAAGATGAAAGAAATATAAATATAATACGCTCATCAGAAATTACAAGAAAAGCTGAAAAAGAAATACAAAAAGGCAATTTTGAAGATGCATTAGTATTGCTAAATGAGGCAATAGAGTATAATGACAGAAATATCGAAGCCTACAAATTCAGAGGATCTGTAAGATTAGTATTAGAAGAAAGAATTGAAAGAAAAAGAAACAGAGATTACTCCAGCTTGCTTAATGATTACACAAATGCTATTAGAATTACGGAAAGAAGCATTAATGACACGCCAAGAAATTCACAGGAAAGAAAAGAACTTGAAAAAGAAATGGCTAAAATTCTAATTAACAGAGCCTTCGTAAAAATGCAATCAGGCAGAAGATCCGGCTTTAATTCAGCTATTGATGATTATACTTTAGCTATTAGATATAATGATCAAAATTGGGATGGCTTTCTTGGCAGAGCTGTTGCATACAATAATATTAAAGATTACAGAAAAGAAGTACAGGATTATCTGAAAGCTATTGAATTAATTGAAAAATATGATTTTAGATTAACAGATGAAGAATGGAGCAAAATGTTTCTTAATGTTGCAATGGCTTATACAAATTTAAGACAAGACATGCTTGCTCACGAATACGCGACCAAATCATATAATTTAGGAAATCTTGATGCAGAAAAAATTATGGAAAGAACAAGACCATAATCTTAATAAATATTTAAAAATAAAAAAAGTTGCTTAACAAACTAAGCAACTTTTTTTTATTTTTATACTTTGATAATTTAATATTTTAAATCAAATATTAATAGAAATTCATTATGAAAAAAATAGATCAAGACATTCTTAATAAAGCAGAAAAATGGCTGGGAAACGAATATGATGCTGAAACAAAAAAGCAGGTCGAGTCTTTAATTGAAAACAATCCTGATGAACTTATCGAGTCCTTTTACAAAGATCTTGAATTTGGAACAGGTGGCCTCAGAGGAATAATGGGTGTTGGGACAAACAGAATGAATAAATATACTGTTGGCATGGCTACTCAAGGCTTTGCCAATTTTCTTATAAAAAATTACTCTGATAAAGAAAAAATTAAAGTTGCCATAGCCTATGACTGCCGAAATAACAGCCAGTATTTTGCAGAAATTACTTCTAATGTATTATCGTCAAATAATATTGAGGTTCATATTTTCCCGGAATTAACTCCTGTTCCCTTACTTTCATATGCCGTAAGAGAATTAAAATGTCAGGGTGGTATTGTCATAACGGCTTCACATAATCCAAAAGAATATAATGGATATAAGGTTTACGGTGATGACGGAGGACAATTAATTTCTCCTAAAGATAAGGAAGTTATTGATGAGGTTAAGAAAATAAATAATATCAGTGAAGTGAAATTTGACAAAATAGAAAGCAATATTTTCTCTATACCCGAATCATTAACTGAGAATTATTTAAAAGCGATATCCTCTTTTTCAATGTCACCGGATATAATAAAAAAACATAGTGATTTAAAAGTTGTCTTCTCCCCTATTCACGGCTCTGCTTACAAAATTGTACCTCTAGCTTTAAAAAAATTCGGGTTTAATAATATCATCAATATTCCTGAGCAGGATGTTGTTGACGGAAATTTTCCTACTGTTAAATATCCTAATCCCGAAGAACCTGCAGCTTTGAAAATGTCTATTGATAAAGCAATAGAAAGAAATGCAGATTTAGTAATGGCGACAGATCCTGACTGTGACAGAGTCGGAGTTGCAATAAGAGATCTAAATGATGAATTTATTACACTAAACGGTAATCAAACAGCTTCAATAATTATATACTATTTATTAGAACAATGGAAAAAACAAGAAAAAATAAAAGGTAAAGAATATATTGTAAAAACCATTGTTACATCCGACATCTTATTTGATATAGCTAAAAAGTATGATGTTGAATGCTTTAATGTTTTAACAGGATTTAAATACATCGCTGAGATTATAAGAAAATTAGAGGGTAAGAAGCAGTTCATAGCCGGCGGAGAAGAAAGCTATGGATATTTGATAGGTGAGCATGCCAGAGATAAAGATGCTGTGATATCGTGTTGTATAATTGCTGAAGCAGCAGCCTGGGCAAAAGAAAACGGTAAATCTTTGCAGGAACTGTTAATTGACATTTATCTTGAATTTGGTTTATATAAAGAAACTTTGATTTCTCTTACAAAAAAAGGAAAAGAAGGTCTTGAGGAAATTCAATCTATGATGGAGAATTACAGGAATAATCCACCGTCAGAAATTAATGATTCTAAAGTACTGCTAATTAAAGATTTCCAATTATCTATAGAAAAAAACACCCAAACAAATTCACAATCAAATATTGATTTACCAAAATCAAATGTGATTCAATTTTTCCTTGAAGACGGCAGCAGAATAACCATGCGCCCCAGTGGCACAGAACCAAAGATTAAATTCTATTTTGGTGTAAAAGGGAAGCTAAACAACCGACAGGACTATAATTCTGTAAATAGCAGACTTGACGACAAGGTAAAATCAATAATAAAATCTTTGGGGATAGAATAAAACTATTTTATATAGCGTCTTTCGTCTTTTAATTTCTCCTGCGTTTCAGGATCATCCGGATTTTCTCGGTATTCTTTGTATGCCTCAATAAATCCGGGATGGTCTTTATAAAAGACTTCTAACCTTGTATCTATGGGTGTAAGCCAAAATGCAAAAAGGAATACACCGAATATCAATGATCTCCGGTATATTTGGTTATAAAAACTTTGCAAGGGCATATTCAGTGTATTATAAACCCCGACAAGTGTAGTAGATGATACTAATGCTATTATAGCGCTTATTAAAAAAAAGTTCATTGCTGAATAAAAATAGATATTATACATAATTGCCAAAATGCAAAATGAATAAACCATTCCCATTACAATTCCGGCGGCAGTTTTAAATGCACTTATTCGTTGTCTTACTTCTCTGTTTAATAAATCAACTAAACTAGTTCTGTTAAAGAGAAAAAATCCGCACCATAAATAAAAAATAGCGAATAATATCAAAACAATCCGAAGTAATACATCGAAATAAGAACCAAACAATACTTTATATATAAATAGCAAAAAAACAAAAATCCCAACTATTCTTTCAAATTTCCTCATCAGTAAATAAATTATCTTTCAATCTTATCATTAATAAATTGTCAGGCAAATTTAATCAGTTTTTTTTATGATATCAATCATTAATTGAATAAGTAATATTATTAGAAGAAAATTACTTGCTGCCAATAATATTTACCTCCGGTTCAATAGTGACCTCAAACTTTTCTTTGACAGAATTTTTTATTTTTTCAACCAAGCATAAGATTTCCTTTCCAGTCGCATTTCCATAGTTAACAATCACCAATGCCTGATTTTTATATACTCCGGCATCACCTATTCTGAATGCTTTCCAACCTGCTTTATCAATTAACCAACCGGCTGCCAATTTGTAATTCCCTTCTTCTTTAAAAGCAACAATGTCAGGAAATTTCTCAATAAGCTGTTGATATTTGCCGGATGAAACATATGGGTTTTTAAAAAAACTACCGGCACTCCCAATACTTTCAACATCAGGCAATTTATTACTTCTAACATCGCATACAATTTTTCTGACGTCCATAATTGTAGGAGATGAAATATTATGTTTTTCCATCTCCTCTTTAAGTCTTCCATAGTTAAGATTAAGATTATGAGGGAGTTTATTTAATTTAAAAACAACTGATATGATTATAAAATTACCTTTCTTTTCTTTCTTGAAAATGCTATCTCTATACCCAAATTTGCAATCATTAGAATAAAACTCAAGCACTTCTCCGGAGAAAACATTCATCGCTTTGAGAGAATAAAACACATCTTTTAGTTCAACACCGTATGCTCCAATATTTTGGACAGGACTTGCTCCCACTTGCCCCGGAATCAAAGATAGGTTCTCCAATCCTCCCCAATTATTACCAACACAATATTCAACAAAATCATCCCAAATTTCACCGGCTTGAGCCTCTACAAGAACAAAATCAGGCTCATCTTTTAATAATTCAACACCTTTATTAGAAAGCTTCACTAGCAGACCGTCAAAATCATCAACAAAAAGAACATTGCTACCTCCACCAATAAAAAAAACATTTTTATAACCGAAATATTTTTTTTCATATAATGTTTTAAAATCATCAAGAGACTTAAGCTCAACAAATGCTTTAGCCTTTGCTGCAATTTTAAAAGTATTCAAGTTTTGAAGAGGGTAGTTTTTTTTCAATAACATAATAAGTTTTGTAGAATTAATCTCAAATGTACAAAAAACGAGGCTACAATTGAATAATTGCAGCCTCTAAACATTTAAAAGAAATCTTTATCGTGTAATTACGACAGATTTTTCCTCAACAAGTTTCCTGAGATTAATTAGTGCATACCTCATTCTGCCAAGTGCGGTATTTATACTGACACCTGTTTGATCAGCAATCTCTTTAAAGCTAAGGTCTAGATAATGCCTCAAAATCAAAACTTTTTTTTGCTCATCAGGCAAATACTTGATGAGATTTTTAACATCAGCATGAATTTGATCAATAATCATTCTATCTTCGACATTATCCTCAAGCATATCCAGGGTTTCGAAGATATCGTAATCTTCCTGAGTTTCGACATATTGCATCCTTTTAGACTTTCTAAAAAAGTCAATTACAAGATTATGAGCAATACGCATAACCCATGGAAGGAATTTTCCTTCCTCATTATAAGAACCGGCTCTTAAGGTATTTATAACCTTAATGAAGGTATCCTGAAACAGGTCTTCAGCTAATTGCTTATCTTTTACGATAATAAGAATGTACGAAAAAATTTTTCGTTGATGTCTTTTAATAAGATCTTCCAGTGAAGTGTGGTCACCTGCAATATAGCGGCGAACTAACTCCTGATCGCTAGTAATCTGGTCATTCATAATAATGGCCTCCTTAAGTTAATAATCAAGAGTAAAAGTTCTAATCTATATGCTGTCCTCCATTTTTAGTTAAAAAAATTGTTTGCAGGTGCCTAAATGGCAGTATTTATTTAATACAAATATAAATATTATTTTAAACTCTGCAATATTTATATTGTTTTTATAATCAATAAATATGCCATTTAATAATTACAGGACGTGAAATAGCAAAAGAAGCAGGCATTAATGCCATTCATTATAAATTAAAAGATATTCACAAAAAAAGTGGCCTAAAACAACGAAACCCCATTTTCAAATACAGAAAATGTATTCTAAATTTCATAAATAATAATAAGAAAGAGAAGATTTCGCTCTTGTTTTGATAAATTTGCAATGAAAGAAAAAGAAAATGCAAAAAGCAACACAAATAGAAAAACCAGATCCAAAAAGACATATCCTTATAAAAGGAGCCCGTGTTCACAATTTAAAAAATATTGACATTGCCATTGAACGTAATAAGTTGGTGGTAATAACAGGTTTGTCGGGCTCAGGAAAATCCTCCCTTGCATTTGACACTTTATATTCTGAGGGACAAAGAAGATATGTTGAAAGTTTAAGTGCATATGCGCGTCAATTTTTAGGGCGTATGCATAAGCCGGAAGTTGACTATATAAAAGGTATATCACCGGCAATAGCTATTGAACAAAAAGTTAATACCCGAAATCCCAGATCTACTGTTGGGACTTCCACTGAGATTTATGAGTTTTTGAAATTATTATTTGCCAGAATTGGCAAAACATATAGCCCTGTTTCAGGTAATCCTGTTGTTCGTCATACTGTCACAGATGTTGTGGATTTTGTTTTCTCTTTAGAGCAAAACACAAAAGTTTCAATCTATTCACCATTAGATATTCAAAGAGGAAGAAGCATTGACGAACAATTAAAAATACTTTTGCAGCAAGGTTTTAACAGGTTGTTAATTAATGATGAACTTGTTAGAATAGAGGAAATTCTTCCACAAATTCGAAATTACAAAATCGGGAAAAAACCTTCAATACTAATTGACAGACTAAAGGTAAGCAATGAAGATAATGAACTGGCAACCAGGCTAGCCGATTCTGTTCAAATAGCTTTTTATGAAGGAAACGATGAGTGTTTCCTTGAAGTAATTAATAAGAATGACAAGAAAAATTATTATTTCTCTAATAAGTTTGAACTTGACGGAATTATTTTTGAAAAGCCATCGGTAAATCTTTTCACATTTAATAATCCTTATGGAGCATGTAAAACATGCGAAGGATTTGGAAGCATTATTGGAATAGACGAAGACCTTGTTATACCAAACAAAAATCTGTCTATTTATGAAAATGCGATAGCTTGTTGGAAAGGCGAAAAAATGGGTAAATGGAGAGACAACTTAGTTAACAATGCTTACAAATTTGATTTCCCGATACACAAACCTTATTATCAATTAAGCGAGGAACAAAAGGATATAGTATGGAAAGGGAATAAGTATTTTAAAGGCTTGAATGCTTTTTTTAAAATGCTCGAAGAGGGAATGTATAAAATACAATACAGAGTTATGCTTTCCAGGTACAGAGGAAAAACTATATGCCCTGATTGCAATGGGACAAGAATAAGGCAAGATGCTAATTACGTTAAAATATCCGGCAAGTCAATCTCCGAAATTGTTCTTACTCCTATTTCAGAATTAAAAAGCTTTTTCAACAATCTTATGTTGGATCAATATCAGCTTGATGTTTCAAAAAGATTACTGACAGAGATCCAGAACAGAATTGATTACTTGTGCAATGTAGGTTTGGGATATCTAACACTAAACCGTCTTTCATCGACTCTTTCGGGAGGCGAATCTCAAAGAATAAATCTTGCAACATCATTAGGCAGTAGTTTAGTGGGTTCTATATATATCCTCGATGAGCCAAGCATAGGTTTGCATCAGCGCGATAACCAAAGATTAATAAGTGTTTTAAAAAATCTACGAGATATAGGAAATACTGTAATAGTTGTTGAACATGACGAAGAGATTATCAGGGAAGCAGACCAGGTAATAGATATTGGCCCTTTGGCCGGAAGAAATGGCGGAGAGCTTATTTTTCAGGGAACTGTCAAAGATTTAATAAAAAACGGAGAAGGTCTCACCGCAAAATACCTGAATAAAGAATTAGAAATAGAAACACCGCCAAAAAGAAGAAAATGGAAAGAGTTTATTGAGATTCAAGGCGCAAGACAGCATAATTTAAAAAATATTAATGTAAAGTTTCCTTTAGGAACTTTTACTGTTATAACCGGAGTAAGCGGCTCAGGGAAAAGTACATTGGTAAAAAACATTCTTTTTCCTGCCTTAAAAAAAATTCATGGCGGTTATGGTGAAAGAACAGGGAAATACGATAATATAAGCGGAGATTTTAATAGTATAATTGATGTAGAATTTATTGATCAAAATCCTATTGGCAGATCATCGAGGTCCAATCCTGTGACTTATATTAAAGCATACGATGATATAAGAACATTATTTGCTTCTCAAGCTCTGGCAAAAAGCAGAGGATATACTCCGGGATTTTTCTCATTTAATGTAGAGGGCGGCAGATGCCCTGAATGTGAAGGTGAAGGTGAAGTGAAGATTGAAATGCAATTTATGGCTGATATTAATCTTGTTTGTGAATCATGCAATGGCAAAAGGTTTAAAGATGAGGTTTTGGATATAAAGTTTGAAGAGAAAAATATATGGGATGTTTTGAGTATGACAATTGAAGAAGCAATAACATTCTTTAATGAGGCAAAAGACAATCAAACCAATAGCAAAAGAATAGCAAATAAATTACAAGCTTTAATGGATGTTGGACTAGGCTATGTTACCATGGGACAATCATCAAGCACTCTGTCAGGAGGAGAAGCTCAAAGAATCAAGCTGGCTTCTTTTTTATCTAAAGGCTCTAAAAATGGTAACATATTATTTATTTTTGATGAACCAACCACCGGTTTACATTTCCATGATATAAATAAGCTCTTAAGTTCATTTAATGCGCTCTTAGACAGAGGACATTCTTTGATAGTAATAGAGCACAATCCTGACATAATTAAATGTGCCGATTGGATAATTGATCTCGGCCCCGATGGCGGAGATAAAGGCGGACAAATTCTTTTTGAGGGTACTCCTGAAGACATTGTTAACAATAAAAATTCCTTTACCGGACATTTTATTGCTGATAAACTACAATAAGTTAATAACTATAAATATTAAGCAAAGCATAATTAACATTGATTGTATCTAAATATGTTAATTTTTTATATTTGTTATCCTGATAATCCCAGAATAAAAAGACTTTTTTGTTTATATTTGTTTCATTATTTTTATGAAGTAAAAATCTAATGGAAAAATGAAGCAAAAGTTCATTCTTGTTTTTCTTACTATTATTAGTTTTTCCATTACAGGTTTATTTGGACAGCTTAATCCTATTGATTCTTTACACAATGAACTCAGAAAAGCCCGCCATGATACTACCCGCATTAAAATAAATATTCAAATTGGGTCAAAACATATTTACAACAAGCCTGATAGCGCAATTTTCTATTTACAAAGAGCTAATAATCTAATTGAAAGTTTAGATAATAAGAAAGAATTAAACACTTTTATATCAGACAGAAAGGCAAAGTGTTTGTATTATAAGGGAATTGCCTCTACTTTTATTAGAGATTATGACCAAGCACGCGATTGTACTCTTAAATCAATTGAAATTTATGAAAAACTTCAAGACAAACCGGGTTTATCTGATTGTTATAATAGTTTAGGTAATCTTTATTACTTTCAGGGAGTATATTCAACTGCAGTAGAGTATTATGAAAAATCATTAACAATCAGGAAAGAATTAGGAGATCAAAGCAAAATAGCTTCCTGTTATAATAATTTAGGAGTTGTCTCCAGGCTTCAGGGATCACTTGCAAATGCTATTGAATACTACCAAAAATCGTTGAAAATAAGCGAAGAGCTCGAAGATACAACAGCAATAGGACAATGTTATAACAATATTGGAATCATATACAGATTACAGGGTCTGTATGCTGAAGCCCTTGATTATCAGCACAAAGCATTGAAGATTCATGAAGAAGCTGAGAATTATAGAAGTATGGGTATAACATATAATAGTATAGGTGGAATTCATCATCAATTATCATCATATTCAGATGCAATTGTTTATTATAATAAAGCCCTTGAGATTGAGAAACAACGAAATGATAAAAGAGGGATTGCCAGAGCATATGACAATATTGGAAATTCATACAGGGCTAAAGGATCCTATTCTCTCGCTATTGAGCATTATAAAAAAGCTTTAAAAATCAATGAAGAATTTTCTGAAAAATACGGAATAAGTCTAAATTACAGTAATCTTGGAATGGCTTATCAGGAACAGGGACAATATGCTAAGGCTATAGACTATCATCTTAAATCATTAAAAATAAAAGAAGAACTTGGAACCAAAAATGGCATTGCACATTCTTTAGGGAATTTAGCCGATATTAATATCAGGATGGGACAGGAATCTTTAACAAAAGAGAAGAAAAATAAGTATTATAGAAAAGCACTGGAATATTCTGAAAAAGCATTGGAAATAGCAAAAGAATTAAATGCCTTACTAATTGAAAACTTCCAGTACAAAAATATGCATACTGCCTATAGTGGCTTAGGAGACTTTAAAAAAGCTTATGAATATTCAAAGCTTTACATTAAAACTAATGACAGCCTTTTTAATGAGGATAAAGCTAAAATTATTACAGAAATCCAAACTAAATATGAAACAGTAAAAAAGCAACAAGAAATTGAAAATCAAAGATTAATTATTGAGCAGCAAGAGTCTGATAAGCAAAAGCAAGTGATGTTGCATTATTTGCTTGGCATAATAGTAATACTGCTACTTATACTTATAATCGTTATACTTTTTGCATACAGAAACAAAAGATTAAGTCACAATGCCATTGAAATAAAGAATAATATGCTGGAACAAGCAAATGAGGAAATAAACGCACAAAAAGATGAATTGACAGCTCAAAGAGACACTGTTGTTCATCAAAATAAACGCATTGAACAACAAAAAGAAAAAATCACGAACAGTATAAACTATGCTAAAGTAATTCAAAAAGCGGTACTACCTTCTGATGAAAATATTAACAAAATACTCAAAGATTATTTCATCATATACAAACCCAAAGAAATTGTTTCAGGTGATTTTTATTGGGTTAGCAGTACAAACGGACTTATAGTATTCTCGGTAGCTGACTGCACGGGACATGGAGTTCCCGGCGCTTTCATGAGTATGCTGGGCTTGTCTTTTTTGAACGAAATAGTTAGTAAAAAAGGAATTACACAGCCGAATATTATTTTAGACCTAATGCGCGAATCAGTAATTGAGGCATTACAACAAAAAGGACGATTTGCTGATCAGAGTGAAGGAATTAATATGTCACTCTGTACATGGGATACAGCAAATAATAAATTATATTTTGCAGGTGCAAAAAATCCCATAATAATCATTAAAGACAAGAAAACCTTAAAAACCATACCTGCAGATAAGCAACCTATCGCAACCCACAAAAAGCTTCAAGCATTTACTTTACAAGAGATACAACTCGAAAAGGGAGACAAAATATATTTATCTACTGACGGATTTCATGATCAATTCGGAGGCCAAAATTATCAAAGATTTAAAAGAAAGAATCTTAAAGACTTACTTTTAAGTATCTCTGATTATTCATTACAAAATCAAAAAGAAATATTAGATAAAACTTTTGAAGATTGGAAAGGGGATAATGAACAAATTGATGATGTTACCATTATGGCTATAAAAGTATAATAATCTAAAAAGAGTTCAGAGATCATAGAAATGAAATCTGAACTCTAATATTATAAAAATAATAGTTACATCTTTACTTTATTCTGCCGGGATATACCTTCAATGATTCTTCGAGGCATTTTATAGATTTCTTAAGATCCTCAACATTTAAAACATAAGAAATTCTAACTTCATCTTTACCGGAGCCCGGGGTAGAATAGAATCCGGTAGCAGGAGCAAGCATAACAGTTTCATTTTTATAATTAAAATCGTCCAGTAACCATTGGCAGAATCTGTCACAATCATCAATAGGCAGTTTTGCAGTCACATAAAATGCACCTTTAGGATTTGGACAAACAACTCCCGGAATTTTATTTAAAGCTTCAACCACGGTATTTCTGCGTGCCAAATATTCTTCAATAACTTCTGTAAAATATGAATCAGGAGTATCGATAGCTGCCTCTGCGGCAATTTGCCCTAATGAGGGTGGACTTAAACGTGCCTGGGCAAACTTCAATGCTGTTTTCATTACATCTTTATTTCTTGAAATCATCGCTCCTATTCTTATTCCGCAAGCACTATAACGTTTAGAGACAGAATCAAAAAGCACAACATTATTTTCAATGCCTTTTAAGTTCATTACAGAATAATGAGTTGTGCCATCATAGCAAAACTCCCTATAAACTTCATCGGCAAATAAGAAGAGGTCATGTTTTTTCACTATTTCGCGCAAAACATCAAGCTCTTTCTTAGAATACAGATATCCTGTAGGATTATTAGGATTACAAACCATTATGGCTTTTGTTCTGGATGTAATAGCTTTTTCAAATTCAGCTATAGGAGGCAAAGCAAATCCATTTTCAATTGTAGATTTTATAGGCTTTACTTTAACACCGGCACTAATTGCGAAGCCATTATAATTTGCATAAAATGGTTCCGGAATAATAATTTCATCACCGGGATTAAGGCATGTCTGAACAGCAAATAGTATAGCTTCAGAAGCTCCGGCACCAATTATTATTTCATCCGGTGTGATATTAATATTATGCTTTTTATAATATCCGCAAAGCTTCTCACGATATGAAAGAATACCGGCTGAATGGCTATACTCAATAACTTTTTCATCAAGATTATGCATAGCATCAATCATACTCTTGGGAGTTGGAATATCCGGCTGCCCTATGTTCAAATGATAAACCTTAATTCCTCTTTTTTTTGCATTTTCTGCAAAAGGAACTAATTTACGAATTGGTGATTCGGGCATCATTTGCCCTTTTACTGATATATTTGGCATGTTTATATAATTTTATATTTGTATAATATTGTTTGGGCAAAATTGAGGAAAATTTTATATATATCCTAATAATTTTAGAAGGTATCAGGTGTCAGGTATCGGGTATCGGGAAAAATTAAAATAAATATTTTTTATATTATATTTTACTCATATTTGCATAAATATATGTTGTATCTATGGGTGATTTTAGATATTTAAAGGTTTAGAGTAAGTCAAAAGCCTTAAGTGTATTAATATATAGCTTAACAAGTTCTGGCAGGATTTCAAAAGATTATGGCTTGATTGATCAAATGATGCGAGCTGCTGTGAGTATTCCTAGTAATATTGCAGAAGGAGATCAACTTGGTAGTAATCAACAATCAATTAGACATTTTATATTGCGAGAGGATCTGCTTCTGAACTTTTAACACAAGCAATTATAGCAGAAGAAATTAAATATTTATCAAAAAATGATTTGCAAACTATAGAACAAGAGTGCAATGTAATATGTTCTATGCTCACACGTTTAATTCAATCAAGAAATAAAAAGTTAGAATAATATAAATTAAAAAATGCAACCCTTGTTTAACCTAAAAACGGTCAACCTATTCGGGCATGGACAACCAGATACCCGATACCCGATACCAGACACCAGACACCCGATACCAGACACCTTTGTTATTTCATAAAGTTTTCGATTTCACGCATTTTCTTTGGTAAATGCCCCGATAATATTTCATTTCCATCCTTAGTTATTAAAACAACATCTTCTATTCTAATACCAATTCCGGAATATTTTTCATAAATCGGCCTGACTTTATCTGCAAACTCATCCAATTCATCAGCAGTAGCAATATCGCCAAAAAGTTCATGAAGTTGATCAAGTTTATTATCCATCAAATACAAACCCGGCTCCATTGAAAGCACCATTCCCGGTTTTAAGTCCCTACCGCGAAATTCAGGATTTAGAAGATGTTCATCCCTATTATCAATATCAAAATCACCGTAACTTCCAACATCATGGACATTAAGACCAATATAGTGACTTGTTCTGTGTTGAATATAGAAACGTTTTTGCCACCATTTTGTGGTATCAGTGATAAGCCCCATATTATACAAGCCTTCCACCATTATACTATTCGCTTTATGATTAGCATCCAGAATTTTATTCTCCGGAGATAATTCCTTAACACCTTCCTCAAAAGCTTTCAAAACCAGTTTATAAAGAACTTTTTGTTCAGTAGAAAACTTTCCGTTTACGGGTACTGTCCGAGTAATATCTGCACTATATCCTGCTCTGCTGGAGGCGCCAATATCAACTAACAAGAGATCACCTGACTGCATTTCCCTATTATTCTTAAAATGATGCAATACTGTAGCATTTGGACCTGATCCAACTATAGAATAAAAACCCACTCCCAGTCCGTTCTTTCTGTATACATATTCAATTTCAGCCTGAGCTTCATACTCTTTCTGACCGGGAGAAACAGTTTTCCAAACTCTTTGATGAGCAAAGGCTGTTACCTGCACTGCTTGTTTTATCTGAGAAATCTCCCAATCATCTTTTATTACTCTCATTTCATGAATTATTGGATCAATTTCTTTAATATCAATAGCTTTTCCTATTATATCATAAATTTCAAGTAACTGATTTTTAATTGATTTATCCTTAGAATGAAGGTATATTCTATTTGTATTTTTCAGTAAATCAGGCAAAACATCCAGAAGTGAATCAATATTATAGGCTTTATCAGCACCAAATTTCTCCACAGCTCCTTCCAGACCGTATAGTTCGCCTGTCCATTGAGCTGCATGAAGATTATAGGGTTCGAGAAACATTACAAACTGATTTTCTTCATCAGGTCTAAAACATGCAACTCCTGTTCTCTCATCAAAACCGGTCATGTATTTAAAATCTGCAGCTGCTGCGGTTGACATTATAACAACACCATCCTTTGTTTCGCTTAGTAGCTTATTCCTGCGGTTTTCAAACACTTCCGGTTTAAAATCAGGTTCAGTCATTTCATAAATAAACTTATTAGGTAAAACGCAGTAATTCTTTTGTGTAAGCATATTTTTTAATATTATTATTTGAATAATAATCACTACAAGAATAAGAATTATTATAATATATCTTTTCATAAAAATTAATATTTAGATTTACTGAATAAATTTAATTTCTTATTAATAATACATTCTTATATAAAAGATAAAATCACTCCGGAACAATCTCACCTCTTATTCTGATTTTTAATGTGTTATTCTCGCTATTTGAATGAATAGTCAGATATCTTTCAAAGATTCCTAATCTTGATGAGTCATATTTTATATTTATAGCAGCTGTATCTCCCGGAGCAATATCCTCTCGCGGATAAGAAACTACCATAAGTCCGCAACCTCCTCTAACATTAGAAATTCTTAATTTACGATTTCCTTTATTAATCACTTCTATTTGGCTGTTAATTTTATCTCCCTGATTAACAGTTTTAAAATCAACAATAGTATCTTTTACAAAAATCACAGGACTATCATTGCTATGTTTTTGAGCATAAAGTGATAATTGCAGGGATAAGAAAATAACAGCCGGAAAAAACAAAAACTTCATCATAAATAAGTAATTTGCACAAATTTAGAAGTTATTTTTGTAATTCTAAGGTATTAAGAATTATAAAATATTGTAAATAACGAACAAAGCAATTTTCACAAAGAAGATGGATAACATTAAGCCTGAGTTATTACTTGATTTGGTTAAAATGCAAATGCCTTTTGGAAAATATAAAGGCAGAATTCTGTGTGACTTGCCTGTATCTTATCTAGAATGGTTTAATCGTGAAGGCTTTCCAAAAAACAAACTTGGAATGCTGTTACAAAGTATGTACGAAATAAAAATGAACGGCCTGGAATATTTATTAACACCTCTAAAGGAGAATCATAGAAAAAAATAAACTTCTCAAAGTCAAAACAGCTTCTTATAAAAAACTATTTCGGTGGAATAAGATCATTTTCCACCATAATTCCACCATCAACTGTAATAATGCTACCTGTAACCCAGGAAGCTTTCTCAGACAAAAGAAACCCAACCATTTCCGATATATCCTCGGGGGTTCCTATCCGCCCGATTGGATATCGTTTCGCCGACTTCACAATCATATTATCATATGAACTCTTATCGGAAAATATTTCATTATCAAGGTGAATATTAGTTTTAACCAATCCCGGGCTTACAGCGTTAACTCTGATTTTATAAGGGCCAAGATCACCCGCAAGAAAACGCGTAAGCATATCAAGGCCTGCTTTTGAAACAGAGTATGCTATGCTTGTGCCGGGTTTTAGCCCGGCAACTGAAGAAATATTAACTATAGAAGCACCATCAGCTTTTTTTAGTAAGGGCAACAGCATTTTTATAACAATATAAGGCCCTGACAAATTCACATTAAGCAAAGACTGCCAATCATCAATACTTATTGTTTCAATTGTGCCTTTATTAAGCACTGCAGCGCTGTTTACAAGTCCATGCAAAACTCCATATTTCTTATTCAAATATTTAAAAATCTCCTCCATATCTTCCACGCAGGAAGTATCACAACTAATAAAATCCACTTTTCCTTTAAGATGCGGCATTTGTTTCAAAGCCCTGTCAATCTTTTCTTGACTTCTGCTAAGGGATATAACACTATGGCTTTCAGATACCAGTAAGTTCGCAATGCTCAGCCCTATACCTGAGCTACCGCCTGTAATTAAATACACTTTCTTTGTCATATGAAAAATCTTTATATGTTCAACAAGATGCAATATACAAAAATCACCTATTAAATAAAAGTCCGATTTGTAATACAGGATTTTGATAATTCATTTTATCTGCAAAGAAGTAGCTGGTTTGCAAGGTAAGAAGTAGTCTTTTGGTGAGTTCATAATCTACACCAACAAATGGCACATACACTGCTGTTCCAAAATCATATAAAAAAGCTTCAGAAAGTTCATTTTCATTTTGGCTTTCCACATGCAAATTATTTATACCTCCCCTTCCAACACCCATTGATGCATTATAGCGCCATCTGCCGGCTTTATGAGTGAGTCCTAAAAACAAGCCACCGTGCCCCAGGTTAATATATGAAGCCTCAGACTTTTCAGTATCATAAGATGCTCTTTGGCTACCTCCGTATATTCCTGCAGATAAGTTTGAGCCAATATAAAAACGCAAAATACCACCTATTCCACTTCCAACAGTAGAGAAACTCCCGTGTGAATTTTGAAACATCAAATAAGATGGCTGTAGAATATGCATTCCGCCGCTATAAATATTTCGGTCATTTTTTTCACTTTTTTCAGCGGCACTAAGAAAAAAAGGAATACAAAGAAATATATAGATATAAATTAATCGCATTACATTATTGTTTTCGCAAAAGTATTAAAAACAATTTTACTATATAATGATTGAATTAAATAAAGCGCAAAAAAACATTTGCAATCGAATTAAACAAAGAATACTACAAAATCTTAATAGCATCAACTATTTATTTCAATTGCAAATTCCTAAAACAATATTTGCATTCACATTTTTTACAATCCCTGAAAACTATATCTAAGTCCAAATCTAAATCCAACTATCATATCTTTCTTGTCATTAATATGATGCTCAAAAATAGGTAAGAAAGGTTTGTATGAATCTATACTATCAGGATTATAATTCCATGCAACTGAAGGGCCTGCTATAATATGGATATTTGGAGTAATTGCATAACCAAAACCTGCGGTAAATGAAGTTGTTTGTTGGCAGCTATTTCCAAGTGTATTTAAAGATACAAGTTCGGGATTAAAAAATAGTGATTCATTTATAGAAATTACAGATCCCATACCTGCACCTACTGCGAATTTCTTTTCAAAACCTGGATTATAAGATGTAATAAATGAGGTATAAAACATAGGAACCCCTATCTTAAATGATAAGTTAAGAGGATACATTTCATTTACACTAAGTTCTATAGCCTGATACCCTCCTTTTCTGACGATGGATAAAAAACCAATAGGTAAACCCTCGTCTAATGAATCTGCTAAATTGACAAAACCTATTTGCAAGCCTTTTAGATTTCCCGACACATTAACAAAACCGGCCTGTAGGCCTTCAATTTCATCGCGTGCAGCATTAACAAAACCTATTTGCACTCCGGAAATCTTCTCGGAACAAGCATTTACAAAACCACTTTGCACTCCTTTTGCCTCCTTTGCCGAAGTATTTACAAAACCAACTTGTACACCTTGTGTAGTATCCGTAATTGTATTAACAAACCCATATTGCAAACCTTTAAAAGAAGAGGTTGTTGTATTAACGAATCCAGCTTGAACTCCTTCAGCAGAGCCTCCTGAAGTGTTAACATAACCCAATTGCAACCCACTAAAACTCTTATAATTAAAATTTACAAACCCGACATGGGCACTCTTGTGATGCCCCTTAGCTATATTAACAAAGCCAATTAAAGGAGCATTGAAACCATCCGGTACAATATTCAAAGCCACCGTATAGATTGTTGTTTCATTTTCTTGTTTTATAGTATCCTGGGCTAATGCCTTTGTGTTAATTAATACGAAGGCAATAATTAAAGTTTTAAATAAAGTTTTCATGATAATAAGTTTAATTTGTATTTTTATTAGAATTTGAATAATCCATTTACCGGATATAATTTGCACAATGAAATATTGAAAAATTATGTGAAAAAAATTGGAGTAAGCTTAGGAAATATATTGAACCCAAAACATTATAAAAGAATTACTGACAGTACCATAAGAACCAAGCCGAACACTCCAGCCAATACATCTACAGCCACTATTTTTTTCCCATTATTTTTACTTAGCATATCTGCAACCCATTTTTGAAATTTCTGATAGTTAAAAATAAAAAAGATAGCTTTGATTGCAGTTAAAGAAAACATTACACTGATAATAACAGAATACTTTATATCAGTAGTCAACTCCATATACCAAGTAAAACCAACCAATGCTAATCCAATAAGTGCAACAAAAGGTATCCACTTTGGTCTTTTCCCTGAATATGTTTTTGCAATAAATCTGTTTTCATCCCATGGTAAGAGATGCATATAAAAAGGTTTCAGAAAAGCTGCCAATCCAAAACCGAGACCTAGAATTTGAAAGTAGTTCATATCTGTAAAATTTGATTTAAAGCAAATTTAGATATAGGTTTAGCTAGGTTAAAAAAAAACTAGATGAATGACGAAAAAATCTGTATGAACCAGAATAAATGGATACAGGCAACTAATTTTCAAACTCACAAGATAGAATAGGAATAAAACCAAATATATTATTCATTTCCTCCGAGCCATTTTTTAAATGAAGAAGTCTTATCTATACTCACTAAGACATCACCTTCAGGCTTTGGAATAATATTGAGTTTCAATCTGCTAGATGAATAAATATGAACATCTTTAATGGCATTAAGAGCGACGAGCATTTGGCGATTGATTCTAAAAAAACTTTCTGGATTCAACTCTCCTAAAAGAGCATCAAGGCTAAAATCAACATAATATGAATTGCCATCATACAAATATGCAGTAGTAAAACCTCCTTCACTTTTAAAATAGCCAATATCTGAAGTTGCAAAGGTCTTTATTCTTTGACCGACTCTGACAGAAAACCTTTCTTTGTAACTTGCATTATTGTTGACTATCAATTTATATAGCTTGTGTAATTCCTGATCAGCATTACTATCAGCTTTTAAGTCATGAAATTTTTTAAGAGCAGCATTAAGTTCTTCTTGAACAATAGGCTTAAGCAAATAATCAATACTTTTTAGTTTAAAAGCTTTAATTGCATATTCATCAAAAGCAGTTGTAAAGATGATTGAGCTGTTTATTTTTACATTTTCAAAAATAGTAAAGCTAAGTCCGTCCTCAAGATGAATATCAAGAAATATAAGTTCCGGTTGCTCATTATTTTCAAACCAATTAATAGAATCCTCAACAGATTCCAATTGAGCCACTATCTCAATACTTTTGTCATAAGCAAGTATCATTTTCTTTAATCTTTCTGATGCGAGTACTTCATCTTCTATAATTACTACTTTCATATGGAAACTATTTTAATTTGTTTTTTAGTTTTTAATTAAGGGTATCTTTGCAATAAACTGTTTTTTAGTTATTTCGAACACCGGCTCTTTGCCACAAAGTAACTTATAGCGTTTGCTAATATTATCCAGTCCAATGCCTGTTGATTTTTTTTGAGTATCTCTATTTTGCAAGTTATTTACAACATTGAGAAAATCATCATCAACAAACAAATCAACAATTAAAGGACTTTTTTTTGAAAAAGCATTGTGCTTTATTGCATTTTCAATCAGCAATTGCAGAGCCAGAGGAACAACATATAAATCAAGATAATCATTGTCGAAGCCAATATTTACGAAAACTTTATTTGCAAACCTAATATCAATTAAAAACACATAAGCTTTTAGAAACTCCATTTCTGTTTTAAGAGTAACTATATCTTTATCTTTGTTCTCCAACACATAACGATACACTTTTGATAATCTTTCCGTAAATGTCTCAGCCAGATCGGAGTCAACTTTAATCAATGAAGTTAATACATTAAGGCTGTTAAATAAAAAATGCGGATTTACCTGCTGTTTTAAAACTTCAAATTGTGACTGCAAATTTTCTTTTTGCATTTTCAATAATTGAGTATTTGCCATAGTAAGTTGCGTTGTTCTTTCTTCAATCTTATATTCTAAATCTTCATTTAGTTTTTCTAACTCCTGCTTAGCTTCATATAGGGCTTGTTCCGCAATTTTTTTCTGAGTTATATCTGTTGTAATTCCATCAAGATAAATGACATTCCCTTCGTTATCGCAAACCGGTTGGCCATTTTCATTTATCCACACAATTTTTCCATTTTTATGAATTATACGAAATTCTATTGAGTATGGCTTCTTATCTTTAATGCATTCACCTAAATAACGGCTCAAATATTCTAAATCACCAGGGTAAATAATGTCGGTAAAACTGATATTCTTATTATCTATAAAATCAGTTGCATAGTACCCTGTTATATCGTAAATCTTATCACTGTAAAATTTTGTTGTAAATTTTTTATCATTTAAGCATCTTGAAACAGCTCCAACAAGGTTTGATATTATATTATTTACTAATCCTTGGGTTTCTTCAAGCTCGATCTCTGCTTGCTTTTTTAAAGTAATGTCTGTAATAATCCCATCAATGAAAAGGATATTGCCCTTTTCATCATAAATTCCTTTACCAGCTTCATGTACCCATACAACATTTCCGTTCCTGTGTTTGATTCTGTATTCCAGGTCAAACTGTGTCCTTGCTGTAATTGCTTCAGATATTTGTTGGTCCACAAATTCAACATCATCCGGGAATATTAGTTTATTAAAAGAAATAATATTATTATCAGAAACAATATCCTGAGGTTTATAACCACAAACATCTTCAACTTGATCACTAACAAACAGCATAGTCCATTCATCATCAGGTAAGCATCTATATGTAAAACCAAGCAAATTAGAAATAATACTTTTTAACTGTTCTTTGCTCTTTTCAAGTTTACTTGCCAGTATATCTTTTTTCTTTATTTCATTTGCAAGTTCTTGATTTAATATTTTTTCCTTTTCTATTAGTTGTTTTGCTGATCTGTTCTTCTCATGTTGAAGTTTAATTTCAGTATCCAACATTGCTTTTTCTTCAGCATGAATTAACTGCTTATTAATAAATTTAAAAACAGAGAATTGAAGATAGATACACAACAAACCAATAAATACTAAATAAAACGACTTAAACAACTGAGATATGGGAGACAAAGAAAGGAATTGATTATAAAATTCAGGCTGTTGAAAATAGTTTGCAAAATAGATAAGGTTAAATCCTATCAGTGCAATGATAATAATATAAATTAAAAGTCCTCTGTCAAGCCTGAAGGTATATATTAGAAAAAAAATCGGCAGAAAAAATATCGTTGCTGCTGCAGATACTGCAGTGTAATCGGACAAAGCAGCCATGCCATATATATGATAACAAATAACGACAATATCAAGAGTAGCACTTAAAAACTTTAAATATCTGGGGTCATATTTATTAATCAATACCCAGTGCAAAATTATATTTACTAATATATAGATAAATAATAATGCTATGGCTTGTTTTGATATTAAAGTATGTCCCATATAAAACTGCACAAACAGAAGCACAGTTAATAAAGAAATGAAAGCCCATCTGAAATACACAGATATTCGGAATCCTTTCAAACGTTCCTCCTTCAATAGTTGTTCGGGGATTTTTATTCTTTTCTCCACTGTTTAATTACTCTCCATACTCTATTAATTGACTAAAATACAATATATTATGCAACATAAAATAATGTATTCAATTTGTTTAAATTACTTTTTTATAATATTCTCATGGCAAATTTAACAACTAAAAAATTGAAAACTCCACAAATGTAAAGATTGTTATTTTAAAGCAAAGCGAAACTATTATATCCGCACAGCTTAATACATTATAGACATAACTTAATGCCATATTACATCCGTCATACTGCAGCATATAATCCCGTTTATCAAGATAAAACTTCAAAGAAAGCAACATACTTCACTTACATATTTGTATAAGCGAGGAAAAACATAGGAAGTATATCATCTTATTATTATTTTCCTAAAACATTACAATTGTATTCAACATCAACAGTAATAAATTCACCATAACAAAAATCTTGGTCCGGTCTTTTATAATAAACTTCAGCTCGCTTTGGCAAAGTGTTTCTTCCGAAGACTCCGAATTCCTTTACGGGTGTATACCATGGCCTTAGGAATGCTTCCTTATTATTAATTTCGTATCTGTCATTGCTAATAAAATCAGTTAGCCAGCCCTCTTCATTAAAAATCAATTCAGCGCAAATAGTTTGCAAACCATTTGTATAGGTTGCTTTTAGACGTGTATTGCTAATTAGTTCCCAACTAATATTATTTAAATCAACCAATGCTGCAGGCGCAAAAAAACAAATGTCATTTAAAAATGTGACTGTTTCGCTCTGATTCATTTCCTCCCCAGAAACATCAATAATTTTAAAAATCCGTGCAAGTTTTATTTTCATATAGGCTTCTCCATCTTGGTACATGTGCAATCCATTTGCCGGAATACCCATTTTTTTTGCCTTTATATAAAATGCTCGTGTTGGTTTGTCAAAGAAATTGTACTGTTCTGATATAAAATTCATCCATGGCTCATCAGGATTTGAACGCATTCTGCCCTTAAACGTAATTTTCACATTATGCACCCGCTCTTGTCCAACAACACCAGCTAATTTAAGATATCTCTGTAATAATTCAGGCAAGTGTTCAATATCTTGTTCATTAATGATATCTAGAGGAAATTGTGCTGTTCGAGCTAAGCCCTCATTAACAACATTTTTATAAGTTCGCTTGAGATTCTGGCAAAAAAGGCCATTAATTGAAATTGAAATTAGTGTCATAATTAATACTATTCTTTTCATTATATATTCTTTTTGAAACTGATTCAATTCACGGCAACAATCTCCTTATATTAAGCATTATTGCTTTTTGAATTTGTTAATAAAGCATTATGAATAGCAGGGATGTATGCCTATGCTAAAAAAGCATTCAACATTAATTCATTTCTGGATTCACCAAAATTGTTAGTCTTGCTTTTTTTTATTTTTCACATTGCCCAACATAGCTCCTGACACAATACCTAAACCGGCTCCAACTCCTGCAAATATGGGGGCATAAATTGGATTAGATATGATTAATCCAAGACCAAACCCAATTGCAACACCCATGATCAAACCAAGACCAACATATTTTTTATTTTCTTTTTCCATTTTATCATATTATTAAGACAAAGAATATTTTTTAAATCTATGCATAACTACAGTTCTAATAAGAATACATTATTGTAGATGTCTGAAGCTGTGATTTATAAGCCTTAAAATGGTTTTATAAAACTCATTATTAATGAATGACTGATTTTTTGTTTTTAATGACACGATATAGCTTTTAGTGCTTTTTCTTTAACAATAGAATTAAACTTATCCACTTCTTCCATACAAGGGCTATGAGCTGAATTCTCAAAAGTAAAAAATTCTTTCACAGGAGCGTCCATTTGGTCGAAGAAGTCTTTAGCCACAGTATACGATGTTTGGTAATCATTAATTCCGTTAAAAATATAAACAGGTATTTGCATGCTGTCAATATGGTTAAATAGGTTAGTATTTATTACCTCCATCCAAAGATTTTCAAGGCAAAACATGCTTGAATTCATGAAGTTTAGTTTTTCACGGAAAGTATATTCAGGAGAGTAAAGTACAATCTTGACCAAAGGCCACATGCCTGTTATTTCGCGGGTAACGCCTCCTCCAAATTTACTTACATACCTTCTTTCCACCATTAAAAAGTCTATCCACTCCTTAACTGTTGCAGTTGAGTCAGGAAAACTAAGCTTTGACAAAGTTGAGATTGCGGATTGGTCATTTTTTAGTTTTGCCTGTTCCTTAACCCATTCAAAAGATACTTTTTCGGCTTGATATTGGTCTGCAACCTGCCCAATGCCATAGTATGCATAATAAAGTTCAGGGTGTTTGTATGCGGTGAGTATCCCCAAAAATGAACCCCAGGAATGTCCCATTAAGAAAAGTTTCTCTTGATTGAAGCGTTTTATAAGGTATTCACTTAATTCTTGCGTATCAGAGATCATTTGCTCAAGCGTCATGCTCTCCGGAGGTATGTTTTTTGAGAATGATTTGCCGGCTCCTCTTTGCTCCCAGTAAACCATTACATAGTCATTTTCAATATCCCTATTGAAATGTTTCATAAATGCAGCTTCAGGGCTTCCGGGACCACCATGCAGAAATAGCATCACAGGCTTAGTTTTATCTACGCCACGAATAATTAAATACTGATCCAAACCTCCGAGATTAATCGTTATAATCTCAGATATACTTCCTTCAATTGTTTCTCCCCGGGCATCCTTAATTAGGTCTGACTTCCCGGGACTTTTTGCCCATAAGATTATGGCTAATATACCAACAATCAAAATAGCTCCACCAAGTAAATACGAAACTATTTTTGCTGCTTTCTTAAAAATCTTTTTTGCCATGTGATTTTGTTTAAATAATGTATAAATTTAAATTACATTGTTTTAATTCTTACTTTACTCAAATATTTGTCATTTTGAAATTCAAAGCTATATCTTTTTTTAGATCAACAGCCATGCTGATAAAAGTCCGAACATTATGCTGTACATTATTGCTTCAAGCTGGATCGTCCAAAAAACTCTTTTTTCGACAAACTCTTTCTTCAAATAAACAAAGCCTTCAATGGTATTAGAGAAAGGGATTGCACTGGCAAAATCAGCATAAACAAACATCAAGGAAGCCATAAAAACAAACTGCATCCCAAAAGAAAGTTCTCCCAAAAACGGAAGAATCGGGTACAGAACCATAGACATAATAATTCCTCTTACAAACTGGGAAGGTAACATAAGTTTAGCAATTCGCATGCTTTCTTTCTTGTCGTCCATGTCTCTGAAAAAAGACTTGTACAAACGGTTTTTACCTGAATAAAACTTTTTTGAAAGTTGAAAATCAATAACTCCTGCCATAATATAGCAGGCTAAATGAATTGCAAAAAACAGGAAACTGAAAATTACATAAGTCATGATTATTGAAACTTTTTAGTTGTTACTATATTTTATTAGCTCTCTGATCACTTTCCTAAGCATAAATTGCAAAGCTTTTGAAGTATATGAAATATCGTTAAATGTTCCTATTATATATGATTCTGTTAATGGATGGTAAAACATAAAAGCACCTGTAACACCAACTCCACCCCAACAAAAATATTTTTTCGGGAGTAATACCGGAATTGCCTTTGGCTTCCATATAGAATATCCGTAATCAAAGGCAATGGCAGGCAAACCCATTTTTACATCATCATAAATCATTTTATTAAGAGTGCTTTCTTTCACGAGTTTATGAGTCACCAGTGCCTTCATAAAAACCAGGTATTCCTCCAGGGGAGCTACAACGCCTCCACCGGCGTAATCAATCTGTGCAAAACGTACATCTTCAATACAATTAAGGTTCTCAACATGCACTCCAGCAGTTGGAAACTGAGATTCAACTTTTGGCTTTGAATATCCAAACATATAAGCTCTATTCATGCCTAATGGCTCAAAAATCATTTCATGCAAAACTTCATGATAAGGTACTTTTGTAAGACTTTCGATAATCAAGCCAAGTAAATAATAATTAGTATCTGTATAAAAATGCTTTTCACCGGGTTTTCCTATGGGTTGCAAATTGTTTTTGCTCCATATTACAGCCTCTTTTGGAGTAATTTTAAACTCAGGGTCGTTTTTTAATTTATTTAACAAGTGGTAAAAAACATCATTTAATCCGGATGTTTGTTTTAGCAAATTCTTTACAGTTATCTCACCTGAATAGTCTACGCCTTTAAAAATATGTAGGCCACTCATTATCTCTGAATCAAGGTAATTATTGATTTTTGCCTCATAGTCCAAAACTCTCCGCTCGTGCAACATTCCGATTATCGTTGCGGTGAATAACTTGCCAACAGAAGCCAGGTAATTTGGTTGCTGATTATTAGCAGGAAAATTTCCGGTTGCTCCTTCTGCAATATTAATATCAATACCAAGTTTTTCAGAATTCACAAGTAAGTATGCATTTTTGACATTTTTGTCTTTTCTTGCTATTTTTCTAAAATTTTCTTCAATTTTAAGCTGAGCTTTCATCACAATTTTATTTACTTCCTAATCTAAATAGATTGCTTTATTAAACATTTCAAAAATATATACAAACATTTAATGAGGTAACAAAAACCTGGTGAATGACGGAATTTTATGGTTGAATCAGGGAAAATGGCCTTTCTTATACGGAAGCCGATTGCGATAAAGTGCTGAAAGCTTACTAATAGAAAACAATCTGCATAGCGGCGACACAATGTCTATCTCCTCACAAACTTCACGTTTTGTAATCTTCCAATGTCCAACATCACAAAGCCAATTACATCCTTATCGGAATTGCGGGTGAATTCAACCATGCCAAAACGGTCGGTTGCAAAAATGTTTCCGTTTACGTGATTTAAAGGGATAATTGATGCTCTAAAGTATCTTTCAAAAGTTGCCGGAGGAATTATTTTCAGCTGTTCATCCTCAAAAATAACATTGTAATCAGTGCTCAAATCCGGATGGTAATAATCTCCGGCAAAAGAGGCAATTTCTTCAATTGACAGAAGCACCTTTTCAGATGTTCTTGATGCATGATAATCGTTTCCTCCTTGATGCCATATGATTTCATTTACTTCTCCATCGGAACCATCAATAAAAGTTACCTGTGCGTCAAAGTCTTTTAAAAAGAATTCGTTATCACTCTCGGCAAATAGCTCAAATTTTTGATCTCCCGGTAAAAGTAGCCAAAATGTATCCAATTCAAAAGCAAATTCAAGTTCCATTCCATCAGGCATTTTATAGTTTCCAGCATATTTTTCAATTTTTTCATAGTTAAGATCAACAGCAATTCTTGGGGCTACTTCTTTTACAAAAATTCTATCAGCAAGAAACAGCTCAGCAACTCCGGTAGCAATTGCGCGTGAGTTTATGCTTTCATTATTGAGCATAGTAATAACTACAAGCTCATCATCAGGGAAAATCGTAATGCGACTTCTGAATCCCGGAATGCCTCCACTGTGTGAAACCATTTTTACACCTTTGTAAGTGGAAACATAAAAGCCGTATGTATAAGACAAGCTGTCACCATTTTCAAGGGTGTTGTATTTGGTTAGCATCCTGTTGACAAGTTCATGACCTCCAACTTTAGGAGTTATAAAGTTCTGACCCCAATTAATCATATCGTTGAGACTGGCAAATATATTACCTTGTCCATAGCTATAATCTTCGGAAGAGCTAATTAAAACAGCTTTATCATCAAGCATTTCATATCCAAATGCAGTGTTTTTCTGTTCAATATCAGGGCTATAGTAAATTATTGCTGTTTCCATCGACAAAGGAGTGAAAACATTTTTCTTCAGAAAACCAGGAAGGGGCATTCCACTCGCAGAATTAACTATTTCAGCCAGGAGGGAGTAGCCTGAGTTTGAATAAACATGCTTGGTATTTGGCTCGAAATTAAGACAGGAATATTTATAAATAATATCAATCTCATCCTGCTGTGTCCATTTAACATCAAATGGAATCCCGGATAGAAGCCTTAACCAATCAGTTGATGCGACTCCGCTTGTATGTTGCATCAGATGCCTCACAGTTATTATATGTCCGTAATCAGGCATATCAGGCAGGTAATACCTGATGTCCCTGTCAAGTTCAATTTTACCATCCTGCTCGAGTAGCAAAATAGCAAAAGCAGTAAACTGTTTTGCAACAGATGCTATATCGAAAAGAGTTGTTTCGGTAATAGCTTTGTTATTTTCGACATCCATAATCCCAAAGCTTTTCTTCACTACTACGTCGCTACCCGATATTACACCAATTACTCCTCCCGGCTGACCGGCAGTGTGCTGCAAAGAAATGATTGAATCGATCTTTTGAGATAGATTTATTGGTTTTGACACTGCTCTTGCATTCATAACTACAGTTATGCTTATCACTGCAATTAAAAAATTCTTCGTTTTCATGATTATTGTGTTTTATGTTTTTTGATTAATTATAAAATTTCCGATTTAAAAACAAGCCTCCGCCGCCCTATAATGATGAATCCTCTCTGTAGCGATTATTTTGATAATTCCGCACAACACCAATCCGGCTCCAACTAATTCAAATACGGGGCATAGGTTGGATTATATATAATTAATCCAAAACCAATTGCAAGTCCTAAAATTAATCCAAATCCAATATATTTGGTGCTTTGTTTATTATCTTTTAGCATTTTATCAAATTTTAAAGCATAAAAATTATTTTAAATCAATATTTTTAAAGAAAATATCTTCTTTACTTATGTATTTATCATAAAGCAGAAACAACAAAGTGATTACTGAAAGGGCTATAAACCCGGCCAACCCGGTGGAACCTATCATTAATTCATTACCACCTTTCAGTGTCATAATAGAAATACCTATTGTACCATTTAATGTTCCATGCATAATTGCAGCAGCAATTACCGATTTCGCTTTGATTGTTATATAAAGGAAAAGCGGACTTAGTAATATACACCATACTATCATCATAAGCACTCCAAAGACAGGATATGTTGGATAATTATGTCCCATTAATATAAGTGGTGAATGCCAGATGCCCCATACCAAACCAATAATCAATGCAGCTTTCATAAATTTTTGATTTTCAAACCGCCTAACAAGAAAACCTCTCCAACCAAGCTCTTCACCAAAGCCTGCAACAGCATTAATGGTTATACCGGCAAATAAACCTTGTATCAAAGCTATCCATATAGGATGAAAGGGCATTATTTCCATAGATTCTTTCATTTCCCTCATTTGATCAGGAGTTAAAATGCTTTCAAATCTATCAAACATTCCCTCCATACCGGGCGAAAAGCTAACATCCGGAAAAAGCAAAGCTATTCCCATTGCAACAAAAGCGATTACAGGGGTAATTAGCCATGCAACCACAAACCATTTATTAATTCTAAAAGATATGAGCAATTTCTTTTTTATTGCTTCCTTGTATATCAGTTTTTCAATAATTAAAACTGAAATAGTTGGAATAAACATGTAAAAAATTGCTAAGATTATTCCGGCAGTAGAATCATATTTTGCTCCGGAAAAATAGAAAGTGCCTGCTGAAATTAAACTTATCACAGCGACAATAACATAAAATAAATTTGTTTTGCTTATTGTTTTCATGACTTCAAAAATTATTTGTGTTGAAACAATGTTATTCAGTAAAAATTATAAAACTATTTCTTATAAACGCTATTATATTACTTTTATATGCTCCTAATAAAACTGTTCAATGCTTGCGAAAGATCAACAAGCTTGGAACAATCAATAATGGATATTCTGTCCTTGTCAGTATGAGTGATATCCTGATCGTAATTGTCCAGCAACCATTCGGATGTAATTGCAATAGCGGGCCTATCTCTCTGAACAAAAATACTATGATCACCTTGTGGCCATGGCTGACCTTTAACAATACCAGGGAAGTCACGCATTACCTTAACAGCTTTTTTTTCTTGATTTTCGGATAAATCAAAGAAAGAGAAAGATGTTTTGCCAATTTTATAACCGGGACCATCAATATTTATATTTAGCATTATTTCTTCAAACTTATCTCTATTAGCTTGAATATAGTTCATTTGCCCTGGATTTGAATAATAATCTTCGCCATTTAGAGCAACCATTTCAATGCATTTATCACCTGAGTAATCACTTAGCAAATCGGCCAGAAGCAGCATTGTGACAACACCTGAAGCATTATCCAGAGCACCCGGTGTTCCGCTTTTAGTATCAATATGGGCTGTAATAACTACTTTTTCACCTGAAGTATTTCCTTTTCGACCAATTACATTATTGGCTTTGCTATTAATTCGTTCTGAATAAATATTTAATTGGGCTTCCTGACCTTCAAATTGACAAAGCTTACTGCCTTCTTCTTCAGTCAAATAAACAGAAGGTATATTAAAGTCGCCATCTTCAATAAGAGGGAATGGATAAACTCCGCCGGCAAGAGCAACATTTCTACCTGTAGCGCATATTATTGCTTTTGCACCACTATTTTCCAACAATGAAACTATTTTCTTATGATTATCCGGATTATAAAAAACAAAATTTTTTGGCATAAGCTGTTCACTGGCAATCTCTCCTTTGAGAAGCAACACAGTATTGTTGAAATTCCCATTCTCAAGTTCTGATATTTTTTCAACTACTTTCAATGGTGCATTTACTGAGCATCCCAGAGAATATGGGCTAACAAAAACATTAAAGCCAGAACCATTAAGGCTTAATTCTGCTCCATTTTGCTTCCAATCAATTACCGCGAATTCGGGTATTTCAATATCCCAACCCAAAAAATCAAATTCCTCTTTTAACAGGTCTGTTGCCTTTCTGTTAGCGTCACTGCCAACAGGTCTTTCGCCAATATCATCACAAATAGCTCTTAAAAAAGATAAACACTTTACATTTAAATACATCGCCTTCATTTCAAATATTTTTTTTAAAAAAACCATAAATACTTATTGCAAAAAGCTTTTGGTATTTATGGTTTTCATAATTATACAATTTAGTTTCAGTACAAATATGCTTATCGCTGTTCCATTTAAAAAATAATTGCTTGTGAATGACGGAATTTCTTCCATGAATAGTTATTATTTATTCCTGAATAATTACAACAGACCTCCGCCTCCTTGAGGAGTAGCATCATCTTCTTTGCGACGATTTTGATAATTATTAATTTTATAACTCAAAGTGAGCATCACAATTTGTTGTTCCATGTTATAGATAAAGTTTGTACTACTTCCTTCATCAAAAGCTTCAAAAGAATAAACCATAGTTTTAAATACATCACGTACACTAAGGGTGATATTTAATTGCTTCTCAAATAACTCTTGGCTAAGCGCTACATTCATTCCAAATATAGCATTGCTTGTGCCTTGATGAGTGATTCCGGGACTATTATAAAAACCAGTGAGTTGAAAACGTGTCCCTTTAACAGGTATTACATTTGCATTTAACATCAAATTATATCTTAACGTACTCATATCAGCATCTCTATAGCTGTTCTCTGTATTTATTGTATAATTAAAAATATTTGCAGTTGCATATAAACTTAAATATTTTGCAAGGCTCATATTAGAAGATAACTCGACACCATATGCCAGTGTTTCATCAATATTTTCATGATTAATAAGTGTTCTTCCATCATCCATCAAGCTGATATTTTGAGAAAAGCTATTGTAGTTTTGACGATAATAAGCTTCTCCTGAGATAAAACCTAACTTATTATATTTCATATAGTTCAGCTCATAAGAATTGGTAAACTCCGGAAGTAATCCTGGATTTCCTGATTGAGCCAAATAAGCATCTGAATATACTTCAAGTGGATTTAACAACCATATTTCAGGTCTGTTGATTCTGCGGCTATAGCTTAGCTGCAGTTGCTGATTATGAGGCAAAGGTTTGGAAATATGAACTGTAGGAAATAGATTAATTTTATCATATTTATAATCCTGACCGGCAAACATCATTCTGTCAGTATATTCAGCTCTTAAACCAGCCTGATATTGAAAACCTTTTACCTCACCGTTAAAGGTACTATATAGTGAATGTATGTGTCTGTCATACAAAATATTATTAGAAAAATCAGGATTCTCATTCCAAATATCTTGCTCATTATTATAATCAAATTTTTTAAAAGCATTGGTTTCATCTTTTAACCTGTACTGATAACCAGCTTCAAATTTAAATTGTTCTGTAAAGGATTTTGTATAATCAGACTTAAACCTCAGTTCGTAATTATCACTTTTATTTGTTGTTTTGTAATAATCTGTATTTATAATTGTTTGTCCGGCTTCATCAGTGACATGGTCATTTATTTCCGTAGAATTGCCTCCATCCCATTTTGAAACATAAACTGAGGATACTAGCTTTGAATCTTCAGAAACATCATGATCATAATATAAGCTACCATTAACATATTGACCACCAATAAGTAAAGTTGAGATAGTATTTTTAAAAAATTCAAGGTCATTTGGCTTTGTTATTTCATTAACATCAGCATCCATTAATAATGTATTTCCCCAATGGCCAAACTCACCATTTAAAGTTATCATATTTCCATTATCCAAATAATAATCAACACCACCAGAAATAGCATATGGATTATTGTTTTCCTGTCTCTCAGTGTATTGATATACGTATCTTGTTGAGTTTTCAAAATCTGTTTCATTAATAATTTCTGTATGCGGATACCTTGGTCTTTCAGCATATCGACCACTTAGGAAGTAATTGAATTTATTTTTTCGGTAATTAACGGCAAAGTCGCCACTACGTTTCCAGGATGTACCTGCAGCAAGATTTAAAAGGCTGTTAAATCCGTCTGTATGATTCTTTTTCATAACAATGTTTATAATACCGGCTGTTCCATCCGGATCATATTTGGCAGAAGGATTAGTAATTATCTCTATTTTCTCAACTGCAGATGCAGGAATTTGCCTTAATGCTTCTGATCCGCTAAGCGGGCTGGGTTTGCCGTCTATCAAAACAATAAAGGAGCTGCTACCTCGTAATAGAACATTCCCCTCAGCATCCAGATTTATTGAGGGATTGTTTTCTAAGGCTTCTATAACAGTACCCCCGGCTGATTGAAGATTCTTATCAATATTCAAAACTTTTTTATCCACTCTGTATTCCATCGCACTCTTCTCTGCAGTTATCTCAACTTCATTCAACAACTCATAAGCTTTTTTAAGGAAAACAGGTCCTAAATCTAAACTTTTGGTTTTATTATCTATGGTAATGTCCTCTATAATTGTCTTAGTATAACCCATGAAATTTACCTCAAGAAAATAATTTCCGGAAGGAACTTGTTCCAGAAGAAAAACACCGGAATCATTAGTAATTGTACCTGTCACAAGACTAGATTCTGCCTCTTTGAATAATGCTACAGTGGCATACGGAATTAATCCGGAATCATCTGCATCTATTACTTTGCCGGAAATTCCTTTGCTTATTTCGGAGACAGAATTGCCTGTCTCACCATAAGTTGGATTTATAGAAAAAAGGACCAACAAGAAAAAACTAACAACTAACAGTTTTATCTTACTAAAAAATTTAAAAATCTTCATAGCTTAAATATTTAAAATGAATAAATGATATTTTGAACTTTGTAATATATGACAGACTCTTTATACCCAAAACATACTCTTTAAACAACTTATTTGTTATTAGAGGTATATTTTTAAAGAATTCACGCGTAAGACGTAAGATGTCTTAAAAAGTTACTTTATTGAATACATTTAATAATTTTTAAGCAATTTTAATCTGCGTTGACTACTTCCCCAATTCCCAATATCTCTTTTATAACAATAGGATTACCTTTATAATACACTTTCCCAATACCCGAACGGTTCACTTCG
>CAZTPA010000002.1:0-102055 GCA_964614525.1 uncultured Bacteroidales bacterium
TGCTATGTTTTTGTTTATAATATAATGCTTAATACTCATATTAGTTAATAAGCAAAAAATGTATCCGGTAATACTTCTTGTCAAAAATTAGATGAAAGTATTAAATAGAAAAATCTTTAAACAACTTTTTATCTATGACAAAACAATTAAATCGCAATTTTTTAAATATAGCTACTTAGCAAGCAAAAATTTATTTGATTATGACCAAACCTCTATTGGATGTCGAATAGTAAACCATAATAAAAAAGAGGATGATCTGAAAATCATCCTCTTTTTTATATTTAAAAACAAACGAGAGTTAAATTATTGTCGTTCTCTTGGCCCTTCAACAAGTTCAAACTGGGGCGGACTGCCTGCACTAACACATTTATATTCTGCTTCCAGGTATTGACGGTCAAAACCGTCTCCAAAAGTCTCAAATTGAATTATGTAATGAACATCTATTCCACCAACTTGCGGAACAGCATCAGGATATTTATGATGCAATAAAAGAATCAAACCTTCTTCAACAATTCTGCGGAACATTTCATCTAATGCTGCTTCTTCTCCTTCATTATTATATATTTCAGCTAATTCCGGATCGTAGTAATTACCCTCTTCATCTTTATTTAATCTTCTGCCGGCCAATCTAATATCAAAATTAGAATAATAAGCGCTTGCACCATAGTAATATCCAAAGTCATCATATACCGGGTGAGGTATTGGATCAGCATTTGATATATAAAAATAATCATCAGATACCATTAAATGCACTACTGTGGGGTCAAAAGCCCAACCAATTTCACCAAACACATATTGCTCTGTTCTTTCTTCTATATAAGATTCTACAGTCCATTTTGTTCCGTCAAAATTGTATTTATCAATAATATTTTCCGTGTCACTACCATCATTATATCTATATTTAACTACTTTCTCATCACCAATGGGTGCATAAGGAAATTCATTTTTTAAATACACAGGGATAAAGTTTTCCGGGGGATAATCCTCATTAAAATAATTATTATTTGCAATCGTTCCTCCCCAATTTTGATAATCTTCAGTTGTTAATTCATGTCCGATATAAGGAATATCTTCAATTGTTTCAACTAACACCCATTTCTCTCCATCAAATTCGTATGTATCAAGATATAATAGAAACTCTCCGTCAATATCGAAATTGTAAATAATACTAATTTGATCTCCTTCTGAGGGGTCCTGTGCCGGAGGATACTCCCTGTTAAGAAATTCAGGAAGATGATCTGAAGCCGGATTAGTTTCACTAAAGTAATCTACTCCTCCACCAATCATAACATCATAATCATCATCGGTTAATACATAGCCAAATCCGGCATCCCACCAATCAGGGCTTAGCAAAAGATGATTAAAAGTAACCAAAGCCCTACTGCCTACATTTAAGGCAAGGAAATTAGATGTAAGTATCTCTGGCACAAAATCCTTTGCAGGAAGAGTATCATTAAAAGCATTATATTCAGAAATAGTACCACCTAAAGAATTATAGTCACTTTCCGTTAAAGTATATTCAATTTCTTCATTATATGGCTCCTGCATTTCATCAAGCATATTGTATATGTCCTCATTTGGATTGCATGCTGTAAAGCCTATGGCTGCTAGCATAAAACTTATATATATCAATTTTTTCATAATAATCTCTTTTATATATTCTTAAACAAATTAATTAAAACCTGACTCTAACAGAAGTAGTCCATGTTCTTCCCCAACCATAGAAAACAGTAGCTGTATCAAAATCATGATTACTTCCATCTGTAGCATCTCTAATAACTTCAGTATCAAAAATATTATTGACATTTATCATTAAAGTAGCGTACAAATTTGCAATTTTAAAACTGTATCTTGCATTTAGGTCGAAAAGTTCGTATGAAGGTAATTGCCATGCATTTACACCTCTATCGTCAATTGTTGAGCGATTTTCAACGTCAAAATAAGCATAGAGTCTGTCATAATAATTAGCATCAAAGCCTAATTTTAATTTAGGCAAAACTTCATAATCCATGCCTAATGCAGCTGTTGTTTGTGCAGAATTTCCAACATTAACACCTCCGGCATATACTGTTTCAGTTGATATAAAATTTTGAAATTCATCATATATGTCAGCAATAACATCATCAGTCCATGTCCAATCTCCGTATGAAAACATACCTCTAATGTCTATTTTTTTAGTTGGACGAAAAGTAAAGTCAAACTCCACGCCTTGATGAAGAGCATCTAATCCTGTAATATTAGCAGTAACTTCTCCAATATTACGTACTAAGGCTTTATCCATCCATTCAGTACGATATACAATTAAGTTTGCCGCAAAAATAGAACTTCGATAGCCATACCCAATTTCTGTAGAAAATACTTTTTCATGTTCCACAGCTTCGTTAATATCATTTGTAAACCCAATAAATGCCCATCTAAAAAACGGAGCTCTTGTAAAATAACCTCCATTGGCAAAAATATTGTGTTGTTCTGAAATATTGTAATTTGCTCCACCTTTAACACTCCATGCAAAAAAGTCTACCCAGTCTGTTTGCTGTTCAGGAGAACCATCTTCATAGCTAAAATAGTCTGTTCTTCTATAATATGTATTTGATGTAGTGCCTGAAATAAAGGCAGAATAAACATCAGATATATACTCACCTTGGAGGAATAATCCTCCCCAACCAACTTCACCCATATTGTGATAATTAATTTTATCTCCTTTGTGGAGCAAAGTATTAGGTTCGCGATTAATATTACGTGAACTTGAACCTGCTACATCCAGAAAGTAATCTCCTCCCAAAAGATCTTCTACTTCCTGATAATGATATCCTCTATAGTATCTAAGGTCCAATCCTCCGGTTATCGTAAAATTATTGATATCTTTTTGTAGAGTTGATAAACTACCATACCAGTCGTGGGAATTAACAGCTGTGGAAATAATTGCTTTAGAACCGGTTTCTGATTCAGCATTTAATGCAGCAACCGCATCTAAATCGAGATATCCATCAGGGGTTAACTTTGCTCCATCCATAGGTTCTCCGGTATTACTGTCAAACCTTAACCAATTTGAATTATCTCCTGACACTCTACGTCCGCCACCGGATGATTGAGATGTATAAATTGATGTGGAAAGGGTTGTTTCTCTATCAATGGACCAATAATGGTTTAAAGAAATTTGTGGTTTGTGATATTCATTATATGCTGTTGCATATGCATCTCCTTTATAATAACCTAATGAAGGATTATATCTGATTCCCTCAGGATGCTCCCGATAAGTTTGGATACGAGACCTTGGGTATCTTTGATTATGCCATTGAGGAGCTCCAAAAGCTGTAAGTGAAACAGTATGAGAATCGCCTATTCTTTTTGAAACATTCAAAAAATATGAATATCCTTCAAACTCTGTTCCCTGAACAAATCCCTCACCTGTTCTAAGGCCGCCTAATGCAGTAATTGCCCATCCGTTATCCATTAATCCGGTTGACAATGATAGTGATTTATTCTGGTAACCATCATGGCCCATTCCATAAAAGACTGTACCACCTTTTTTTGCATCAACAGATTGTGTTACAATATTTATAGTTCCACCAACCGAACTAATAGCAAGTCTTGATGCACCAAGACCTCTTTGTACTTGCATTGTTTGTGTAACATCTGAAAGGCCTGCCCAGTTTGACCAATAAACCTGACCATTTTCCATATCATTAACCGGAACACCATTTATGAGTACTCCAATATTATTTGAATCAAAACCACGCATATTTATACGTCCATCACCAAATCCTCCACCATCTTTTGTAGTATACACACTTGGTGTTGATTTTAGCATTTCAGGAAATTCTTGGGTACCAAGCTTTTCTTGAATCTCAATTGCTTTAATTGTAGAAATGGCAACAGGTGTTTCTCTATCCTTAGCTATTGAAGAAACAATTACGACAAATTCATCTAAAGTTGTAATATCAGGCATTAAAGCAACATCAATGATGTTACTATCTTCGACAACTATTTCTTCGCTTACCATGCCTACGAATGAAAAAACCAGAACATCGCCTTTTGAAGCATTAATTTTATAACTGCCATCTATATCTGTTACAGTACCGGAAGTGGTTCCTTTTATTGTAATTGTAACACCCGGTAAAGTACTCCCATCAGTAAAATCAGTAACAGTTCCGGTGATTTCCAGCTCTTGTGCAAACAAGCTATTGCAAAAAATTCCAATAGCCAGTAAAACAAATAATCCAAACTTTTTCTTCATCTTTTTAATATTTTAATTTATAATCATTGATAGTATTTATATTTATCATTTTTCAAAGTGTTTAAATGAATCTGCTAAGATAATATTTTCTGGAAATATTATTAAGGCTATAAGCAATATAGTTTTGAACATTTTTTATTAATAAATGCTAAAGTTTTATGCAGAAAATGTTTACATAAAAATATTAAATTTGCAGATGATGTCTAGCTCCTGTAATACCCATATCCATATTGCTATTCCTGCAATGCAAGAAGAATTATACCTTAAGGATACATTAAAAAGTATAGAACAACAAACTTACAAAAACTTTACTGTTTGGATATGCATTAATCAAGCTGACGATTGGTGGCTTAAAGACGATAAAATCCATGTATGCATAAATAATCAAAATACATTAGATTATATTAATAAAATTAATTCTACCGGTTCTAATATTAAGGTAATAGATAAAAGCAGCAAGGGTAAAGGATGGTTAGGCAAACAAGGAGGTGTTGGCCATGCCAGGAAAATATTGATGGATTTAATTATTAACAATTCAGATGAAAAGGATATAATTATTAGTATGGATGCCGATACTACCTTTGGAAAGGAATATTTTCAGTCTATTGCAGATATTTTTTCGAACAATAAAAAGGCAGTTGCTATTGCAAATCCATATTATCATGAACTTTCAGGTATTGATAGTATAGACAGATCAATGCTGCGGTATGAGATATATATGCGATCATATACAATTAATCTCTTAAGAATAGAATCTCCATATGCGTTTGCAGCTTTTGGGTCTGCAATTGCTTTTCCGGTTTGGGCCTATAAAAAGATTAATGGAATAACTCCCAAACAAAGTGGCGAAGATTTTTACTTACTTCAAAAACTAAGGAAAACAGGAAAAATCATACTTTCAAATGATCAGGTAGTATCTCCGGCAACAAGGGTTTCCGATAGAGTACCCTTTGGAACAGGTCCTGCTATTGCAAAAACTGTTGAAGAACAACAACACTCCTACCCTATATTCAATCCTGAGTATTTTGATGAAATATATGCTACAAATTTGAAATTTGAGGAATTGTTTCACAGAGACGTAAAAACCAGCATGTCAGATTTTTTACATATTATCTTTAATAATGAGGATATTTTTACTCCATTAAGAAATAATTATAAAACTGTATCGCAATTTGTTAACGCCTGTCATAATAAAATTGACGGATTGAGAATTTTTCAATATTTGAAATGGAGAAGTTTAAATAATAAACAAAATGATGTTGAAAATTTGAGAAAATTATTTGAAAAAACAGGAGGAAATAACACAAATGTTAATCTGCAAACATTCAATTTCTTACATTCAACTATTAATGATATAAACATAATTAGGAATCAATTGTTTCAAATAGAAAGCAGGCTAAGAAAACAACTAAAATAATGAATTTGACATCCAAATATGACCTTATAGTTATAAGCGGGCCAACAGCGACCGGAAAAACCTCTTTAGCTTCTAAACTGGCTTTTGATATTGATGGAGAAATAATCAGTGCAGATTCCAGGCAAGTTTACAGAAAAATGGATATTGGTACAGGTAAAGATCTTTCTGATTATATTTTTGAAGGGAAAGATATTAAATATCATCTTATTGACATTGTTGAACCTGGATATAAATACAGTGTTTTTGAATTTCAAAGAGACTTTTTAGATGCATATAATCTTATTAAAGGAAAGAATAAAGTTCCGATATTATGCGGTGGTACCGGCCTATATATTGAAGCAGCTATTGGTAAATACCGATTGCTTGAGGTTCCTGAAAATGAAGAATTAAGAAATGAACTGGAACTAAAAACAATGAAGGAGCTAATCCAAATCCTTAACGAGATGAAAAAGCTTCATAATACTACAGATATTAAACAAAAAGCCAGACTGATAAGAGCTATTGAGATTGAATCTTATTATAAAAACAATCCTTGCAAGAAAAATGTAATGCCAAGTATTAATCATATTTTTTTTGCAACAAATTATTCCAGAACTACTGTTAGAGAAAGAATTACAGAAAGACTTAAATATCGTTTGGCATCAGGTATGATTGATGAAGTGCAAAAGCTGCTTGATAGTGGATTAACTCCTGATGACTTAATTTATTATGGCTTGGAATACAAGTATATTACACAATTTATAATAGGCGAAATTTCTTATAATAAAATGTTTGAATTACTAAATACCGCAATTCATCAGTTCGCAAAAAGGCAAATGACCTGGTTTAGAAGAATGGAACGTAAAGGTTTTGACATAATTTGGATTGATAAGTATGAAGATATTATGATGAATTTGTAATTATCAATATTGTCCGATTAAAAATGGTAACATAATATCCAGATTGCCTTTGGCGAGCTCGCAAGCTCGGTTCTTCGCTTCACTTAGTTACGTTCAGAAAGACAAGCTTTTATATATCCGGGAGGGTGTGTGTTGGTGGCGACGAAGCCGCCAGCCCATATCCCATAAAAACACCAAATGCCTTGTCATACTGAACGAAGCGAATTACCTAGTAGATTTATCCTGACAACAGTATCTAATTATATTAATATTCTCAAATTTTTGCGTAAATCACTTAACACAATATCATACTAATTACTAACTTTGTTGAAATAATATTTAGTTTTATAGGCATATATTATTCATATATGCTTCATTTCTTTTTGAATAATCTTTGTGCAATTTAGCAATTAATAAACATGAAAGGTAAATTTCGTATATTAATTATTGAGAATCAATCTTCAGATGCTGAAGCAGCTAAAAAGCACATAGCAAAAGCAATACCTGATTGCAATATTATTATTATTGATTCTCTGAAAGACTTATTAAAAAATTTAAAGACGTTTAAACCTGACATTGTTATTTCTGATTTTATTTTGAATGATTTCGATGGTATTGAGGTTATAAATACTGTTTTGAAGAATAACCCACTAACTCCTGTTATTATTTTGACGGGTTCAATAAATGAAGAAACCGCTGCAAAATGCCTTAAATCTGGAGCTACTGATTATATAACTAAAGATCAGATTAATCGTCTTGGAAACTCTGTCATAAATGCCCTTAAATTAAGGGAATCCAGAGAAAGAAATAAAAGGATGCACAATGCATTAGTTGAGAGTGAATTGCATTTTAAAACCTTGGCAAATTCCGGTTATGCTTTAATCTGGACTTCCGGCTTGGATAAATCCTGCAATTTTTTTAATCAACCCTGGTTAGATTTTAGAGGGCGCTCTTTAGAAGAGGAAACAGGTTTTGGCTGGACAGAAGGAATACATCCGGATGATTTGCAAAAGTTGATGGATGATTATTCTACCGCATTTGATAAACGTGAGAAGTTCAGTATAGATTACAGATTAAAAAGGCACGACGGAGAATACAGGTGGATAAATGACACAGGTATGCCTATAAATAACAGTAAAGGGGAGTTTATTGGATATATTGGTCATTGTTTTGATATTCATGACAGAAAGATTGCTGAAGAAAGACTAAAAAAAGAGGAGCAGTTTCTTGCAAATGTATTTAATAGTGTTCAAGATGGGATAAGTATATTAGATAAGGATTTGAACATTATTAAAACAAACTGGATAATGCAGGAATGGTATAAAGAATCCATACCTCTTGTTGGAAAAAAATGTTTTGAAGCTTATCATAATCGAAATGAAGTTTGCGAGATTTGTCCTACAATAAGATGCATAAAATCGGGTAAGCCCGAAAGCGATATTGTTAGAGGATATCCCGAGTCCAAACAATGGCTTGAACTTTTTAGTTACCCTTTAAAAGATAATGAAAGCGGAGAAATAACCGGCGTCGTTGAATTTGTCAGAGATATCACAGCCAGAAAAATAGCAGAAGAGGATTTACAACAAAGTGAAAAGGATTATCGCACTCTGTTTGACAATATTGCGCAAGGATTTGTTCTCCATGAAATTATTTTTGATAATAATCATGTACCAATTGATTTCATTTTTTTAAAAGCTAATCCAGCTTTCGAAAAACAAACCGGCATGAAAGTTTCTGATATTATTGGTAAAACAGGAAAAGAAGTAATGCCTGACTTGAAATCACATTGGTTACATCTGTGGTGGGATATTGCAGTCACAGGTGGTTGCATAAATTATGAGAATTACTCAGAAACATTCGGCAAGCATCTCGATATTTGGGTAGTATCACCTAAAAAAGGGCAATTTGCAATGCTTTTCAATGATATCACCGAAAAAAAGAAAAGCCAGGAAGCACTAAAACAAAGCGAAAGAAACTACAGAGAGATTTTCAACTCTACTGCCGAAGGTATTATTATTCAGGATATTGAAACAGGAAAAATTATTGACGCAAATAAAGCAGCAATGGATATATTTGATTGTAAAACTAAAGATGATCTAAAGAGTCGGAGTTTATTAGATTTTATAAAATCAAATAAAGATAATGATGAATGTATTTGTGGAGACCTTCTCGATATTTTTAGTGATGTGGTTAAAGAAGGTAAACAAAAGTTTATATGTGATATGAAAAGTATTAAAGAAGAAGAATTCCGTGCAGAAATTTCCCTGAAAAAAGCCAATATTGGCGGTAAAACCGTGATACTTGGTGTTCTGTTTATAATTCAAAAATAATATTTCCTAAACATCTTTCGCTTTTCATTTGTTAAAATATCGAAAACTTTCATTAAACAGATTAATAGATTAAAATATCGTCCGGCAAATTCCTTAAAATTGTATTTTTGCCGATTATAATAAAGAAGTCTTTTTGCTGTTTATTTATAAATAAAAAATTATAAGAATGAGAAATTATAGTCCCGGTGGATTCAAAATATTACCCCCTGTTGTAAAAAACCTACTTATAATTAATGGCTTATTTTTTCTTGCCACTCTTACGTTTAAAAGTGCTTTTCAAATAGATTTATACCATGTATTTGGGCTTCATATGCCTTTTTCACAAAACTTCAGTCCGTATCAGTTTGTTACATACATGTTTATGCATGGTGATTTTACGCATTTGCTGTTTAATATGTTTGCTTTATGGATGTTTGGCAATGTCCTTGAAAATGTTTGGGGTACAAAACGTTTTATAGCTTATTATTTCATTACCGGCTTTGGAGCAGCAATTCTTCATTACGGAATTATATATTACCAAATGCTGCCTACTTTAAATATGCTTAATGAATTTCTAAGTGCACCTGATCCTGAAACTTTAAAAGCCTTTATTGAATCAGATAATTTTAAAATTATTTCTAAAACAAATTTTAAACATTTTCTTAATTCTTACAATGAACTAATAAATTCAAATCCAAGCGAGGCCATGAGTTTGGCCGTTAATTATATGTCTCAGTATAAAGTTGATTTCATGAATCTTCCGGTTGTTGTTGGTGCATCCGGTGCTGTATTTGGTATATTATTGGCTTTTGGTGTAATGTTCCCAAATACTTTAATTTATGTGTTCTTTGCAATACCCGTTAAAGCTAAATATTTTGTTATGATTTACGGTGGCTTAGAATTATACTTTGGATTAACAAGCCATGGAAATATCGCTCATTTTGCTCACCTTGGGGGTATGTTGTTTGGTTTATTGGTGCTGTGGTATTGGAAAAAGAGAAGAGGAAATTTTTATTCATAATTTTTTATTAATTTAATCAAAATGTTGAACTCTTTTTTGCAGGAAATAAAACGTTTCTTTTTAAAAGGCTCTGTAGTTGCCAGGCTTATCGGAATTAATATTGCCGTTTTTATAATAATTAACCTTATTGGAGGCCTTTTATATCTTTTTGATTCTTTTGAATATTATGATTCTTTGGCTAATGCTTTGAGCGTACCGGCATCTTTTGACAGCCTGATATCAAAGCCTTGGACAATAATCACGTATATGTTTCTGCATATTAATTTTTTTCATATCCTTTTTAACATGATAATTCTTTATGTAGGTGGAAGGATGTTTAGCGATTTTATCGGTAAAGACAGGCTTATCGGAACATATATACTTGGCGGTATAATTGGAGCTATATTTTATGTAGTATCATTTAATATTTTCCCTGTTTTTCGTGAAACACTCGGTTTATCTGTAGCACTGGGTGCATCAGCATCTGTTCTTGCAATTTTTATTGCAGTAGCTACTTATATGCCGAATTTTAAAATTCCACTGATATTGCTTGGTCCGGTAAAATTAAAATATATTGCAATAGTATTTGTGGGCATTGATTTGATTAGCATTCACAAGGGAAATGCCGGAGGACATATTGCACATTTGGGAGGCGCTATTTGGGGATTTTTATATATAAAATTTTTAAATGCGGGAATAGATCCTGCAAAATATGTCGGGAATTTTATTAGTGGTATAGCTGCTTTGTTCAAGCCAAAACCCAGAATGAAAGTTTATTACGAAAGTAAAAGCCCCCGACCTGAATCTGATGATGATTATTATAAGAGAAAAGCTGCTGAGCAGAAAAATCTTGATGTAATTCTCGATAAGATTTCAAAACACGGCTATGATAGCCTGACAAAACAAGAAAAAGAGCTTCTGTTTAAGTTTAGTAAAAAGCAATAATTTATTTTGAAAAAGAAGAAGCAAAAGAAGAAATCTTTTCTGACAAAAACTATACTATTATTTAATGGTATAGCAATAATACTTCTGCTATTGTCATACATAGCCCCTTTTGTAAGTCCTGCAAAATTCTGGCCTCTTGCTTTTATTGGTTTATCGTATCCGGGTTTACTGCTTATAAACATTGGATTTATACTATATTGGATACTGAGGTATAAAAAATATTTTATACTATCTCTAATTGCGGTATTGCTGGGGTATTCTCAATTGAATAGTCTTTTTCAATGGAATTACAGCTCCACAGAAATCAACGAAAAAAACACAAATATCAAATTACTCAGTTATAATGTCAGAGTTTTTGATATTTATAACTATGGCTCTGATTGGAAACACAGGTATGGAAACAGGGATAATATTTTTAACTTTCTTACACGGGAAGATTTTGATATAATATGTTTTCAGGAATTTGTGCATGATAAATCAGGTAATTTTAAAACGCAAGATACTTTATCATCATTTTTGAAGGCTAAAAATTTTCACAGTGAATATTCAAAATCATCCAGAAATGTTAATTTCTTTGGTTTAGCAACATACTCTTCTTATCCTATAATTAATAGGGGAAAAATTGTTTTCGAAACTCATGGCGGCAATTTGTGTATCTATTCTGATATTTTAATTAATAATGATACTGTAAGGGTTTATAATGTTCATTTTGAATCAATAGGTTTAAGTCCTGAGGATCACATTTATGTGGAAAACATTATTAGTGCAAATTCGGATACTAATGATGATATAAAATCATCAGGCAGAAGAGTACTGGGGCGCTTAAAGATTGCTTTTATCCGGCGGGCTCTGCAATCTCAAGAAGTTGCTGAACACATCTCAGAAAGTCCATTCCCGGTAATTCTTGCCGGTGATTTCAACGACACACCATCATCTTATGTATATAGATTACTTTCTAAGCAGCTTTATGATTCTTTTAAAAAAGGCAGAGGACTGGGACAAACTTATTTAGGAGCAATACCCGGCTTTAGAATTGACTATATAATGCATTCGGAGGAATTCGAAACTCTGCAGTATAATACCGGAAAAGAAGAATATTCTGATCACTATCCTATTTGGGTGTTGTTAAAGAAGAGGGACTAAGAAAACATAAAACCCTTACATTTCCTTATAGGCCTTATATGGTGATTCTTTTTTTGAAACATATAAGACATATAAGGTCATATGAGTTGCAGATTTACTACTAGTTCATGAAGGTTTATACTAAAAAATGCGTCCATAACAGATGATTTTCTAATTTAAATATACAATAATATTAGTTTTAAATTATTGAATCTTTTCGGCTAATTTTGTAGTAAAATTTACTTATGGATTTCGAATTAACATCAGATTTTAAACCAACAGGCGACCAGCCGCAAGCAATAAATGAGCTTGTTAAAGGACTCCAATCAGGTACCAAGCACCAGACCTTATTAGGTGTGACCGGATCCGGGAAGACCTTTACTATGGCAAATGTTATAGCACAAATGCAATGCCCAGCACTTGTGCTGAGTCATAACAAAACATTGGCAGCTCAGTTATACAGTGAATTTAAAAATTTCTTTCCGAATAACTCTGTGGAATATTTTGTTTCATATTACGATTACTACCAACCGGAAGCCTTTTTGCCTTCAACAAATACTTATATTGAAAAAGATTTGAGCATAAATGATGAGATTGAAAAACTAAGACTCAGTGCCACAAGTGCTCTTCTTTCAGGAAGAAGAGATGTGATTGTAGTTAGTTCTGTTTCTTGTATTTATGGTATCGGTAATCCTGATGATTTTCATTCTAATATTATTCAAATAGAAAAAGGAAAAATTGTAAGCAGGCAACAGCTTTTGCACAAACTTGTGGGCAGCTTATACAACAGAACACAAGCTGATTTTATACGTGGTACTTTCAGAGTTAGAGGAGATACTGTAGATGTTTATCCTGCCTATGCAGATTTTGCTTTCAGAATTATTTTTTGGGGTGATGAAATTGAAAGTCTGGAATCCTTTGATCCTATTGAGGGTCATAAATTAATGGATCATAACAATATTTCAATTTATCCTGCAAATATATTTGTAACATCCAAAGAAACGATGCATCGCGCAATGCGTGAAATCCAGGATGACATGGTTAAGCAAGCCGAATTTCTGCGTAGCAAAAACATGGAGCTGGAAGCTAAAAGACTGGAAGACAGGGTCAATTATGATCTTGAAATGATGTACGAACTGGGTTATTGCAGCGGCATAGAAAATTATTCAAGATATTTTGACGGTAGAAAACCGGGATCAAGGCCTTTCTGCCTGATTGATTATTTTCCTGATGATTATATTACTTTTATTGACGAAAGCCATGCTACTATTCCTCAAATACATGCAATGTACGGCGGTGACAGATCAAGGAAAATCAACCTTGTGGAATATGGCTTTAGATTGCCTGCAGCATTAGATAACAGGCCATTAAAGTTTGAGGAATTTGAAACCCTGATGAATCAGCTTATTTATGTTAGTGCAACTCCTGCTGATTATGAATTGCAGAAATCTGAAGGAATAGTTACAGAACAAATTATCAGGCCAACAGGATTATTGGAACCAAATATTGAGGTAAAACCAAGCTTAAATCAAATTGATGACCTTCTCAATGAAATTGATCTTCGGACAAAATCAAACGAAAGAGTTCTTGTAACTACCATTACCAAAAGAATGGCAGAAGAACTAAACAAATATATGGTGCAAAACGGCATTAAATCAAAATACATTCACTCTGATGTAGATACCGTTAAGAGAGTTGAGATATTGAGAGAACTGAGGCTTGGCTCTATTGATGTGTTAATTGGAGTAAACTTACTCAGAGAGGGTTTGGATTTGCCGGAAGTTTCTTTGGTTGCAATTCTTGATGCTGATAAAGAAGGTTTTCTCAGGTCAGAAAGATCTTTGACTCAAACAGCCGGCAGAGCTGCCAGGAATATTAACAGCAAAGTGATTATGTATGCAGATAGAATTACCAGATCAATTAAATTAACTATTGAAGAAAATTTAAGAAAGAGAGAGAAGCAATTACTATATAATCAAAAACACAATATCACACCGGCACAAATAAAAAAATCTGTTGAGCAAATTCACAGTCAAACTTCAGTTGCAGACTCCAAAAGCAAAGCACCTATACCTTATACAGAAAGAGATACTATTGATATAGCTGCTGACCCTGTTGTTAAATATATGAGTAAGGATCAACTTCAAAAGTCAATTAATAAAACTAAAAAGGAAATGGAAAAAGCAGCAAAAGAGCTTGACTTCATTGAAGCTGCTCGACTAAGAGATGAAATGCTGGCATTGGAAGATCTCTTATCAAATAATTAATGCAATTTTATTTATTAATTATTATCTGAAAAATTACACATTAAGAGTTTCCCCCTCTGATTTAGCAATAATAACAGCTCCACAGGAGTCGCTCCATACATTTACGGTTGTTCTGAACATATCTAAAATTCTGTCTACTGCTAAAATCAACCCAACTCCTTCCAAAGGCAAGCCAACAGCAGACAGTATTATTGTAATAATTACAAGACCTGCCATTGGAATTCCTGCGGCACCTATAGAAGCGAGTAATGCAGTAATCACAACTATTGACTGCTCAATCAAAGTTAACTCAACTCCATAAGCCTGAGCTATAAATAACACAGCTACACATTCGTATAATGCAGTGCCGTCCATATTAACTGTTGCCCCCAGAGGAAGCACAAATCCGCTGACTTTTTTCGACACACCGGAATTATATTCAACTGCTTCTAATGTTAAAGGCAAGGTAGCATTACTGCTTGAAGTGGAAAAAGCTGTCAATAAGGGAATAGACATCCCATGCAAATGTTTCAACGGACTTGATTTACCAAACAATTTTAAAATAACAGGTAATGTAATAATAGAATGTATTGCCAATGCAGCAATTACTGTGAGCATATAGATACCCATCCTGGTAAAAACCTCCAGCAAGTTATCACTATGCTCTGCTACAATACCGGCAACTAATCCAAAAATACCGATTGGGGTAAACTTTATAACAAACATGGTGATTTTCATCATTACCTCAAATATTGCATTAAAACCCTTATCAATAGTATTTCTGTATTTTTCGGGTACTTTGGTAGCAAAAAAGCCAAACATAACTGCAAAGAAAATTATCGATAACATATCTCCTGAAGACATCGAATCAATTATATTCACAGGAATAATATTCATAAGAGTATCTCCAAATGATTGTTCTAAAACATCAATTTCCTGAACACTTGAAGTTAAACCCAAATCTACCCCTACTCCGGGTTTTATAAGATTAACAAAAAATAAACCGGTTAATATTGCAAAAAAACTTGTTGTTACATAATACAATATGGTTTTCAAGCCCATCCTGCCTAAATTTTTTCCGCTTCCTATACCTGTAACACCGGTCACTATACTTGAAAAAATAAGTGGGACAATTATCATACTCAAAGCTCTTAAAAACAATTCCCCCATCCATGTGACATATCCGACATAATCAGTAAAAACAATTCCGAATATTACACTTAGTATCAATGCTATCAATATCTGCCAATGTAATTGAATCTTTTTCATATTGAATCTTTTTTGATTTTTCAGTTTGTAAAAAAGCATTGCAAATTACAAACATTTTATCAAACCAACTTTATACATAAAAAAAATTAATGAGAATAATTGTTTGTCTTTTATAAAAACTTCTCAGCTAAATGCCAAAATGACATATTGCTATAGTGTAAAACTCACATAATCAGCCATTTTGACTTCTTATGGCATTAAATATTTTATGGATTATTTTTTGATGAAAATTGTAAAAAATGATTGGAAATTATAAAAAAATAAATCTGATATGAACTTTAATAAATATACAATAAAAGCACAAGAGGCGATTCAAAAGGCCCAGGAAATAGCGATGGCTTATAATCATCAAGCAATTGAACCTATACACATATTAAAAGGAATATTTGCTGTTGATGAGAATGTAACTCCATACATTCTTAAAAAGCTTGAAGTGAACAGTGCAAATTTTATTCTTGCACTTGACAAGGTTATTGAATCATTGCCAAAAGTAACAGGTGCTGAAGTTTACTTATCTCAGGATAGTGCGAAAACATTACAAAAAGCAGAAAAATTGCTTGTTGAATTTAAAGATGAGTTTGTTTCTACGGAACATCTTTTTCTTGCATTGATAGATGGAAATGATCAGGCTGCAAAAATGCTAAAAGACAGTGGTATTACAAAAAATGCTTTAAAATCTGCTATTAATGATTTGAGGAAAGGACAAACTGTTAACAGCCAAACTGCTGAAGACACCTATAATGCAATATCCCGTTATACCAAAAACCTAAATGAACTGGCCTTAAAAGGCAAGCTTGATCCTGTTATAGGCAGGGATGATGAAATCCGTAGAATTTTGCAGATTATTTCCAGAAGAACAAAAAATAATCCTATTCTAATTGGAGATGCCGGTGTGGGTAAAACTGCTATTGCCGAAGGGTTAGCGCATAGAATTATTGATGGAGATGTGCCTGAAAATCTGAAATCAAAGAAAATTTTCTCTCTCGATATGGGTTCACTAATTGCGGGAGCAAAATATAAAGGAGAATTTGAGGAAAGGTTAAAATCTGTTATTAAGGAAGTAATAAACTCGGAAGGTGAGATTATATTATTCATTGATGAGATTCATACATTAGTTGGCGCCGGTGCCAGTGGAGAAGGTGCAATGGATGCCGCGAATATTCTAAAACCGGCTCTTGCACGAGGCGAACTCAGAGCTATCGGAGCAACTACCCTAAATGAGTATCAAAGATATTTTGAAAAGGATAAAGCTTTGGAAAGACGTTTTCAAACTGTTGTAGTTGATGAGCCAAACAGAGAAGATGCTGTTTCTATTCTCAGAGGATTAAAAGAAAGATATGAAACACATCACCAGGTTAGAATAAAAGATGAAGCTATTATTGCTGCTGTAGATCTTTCTACAAGATATATTTCAGACAGATTCTTGCCTGACAAAGCGATTGACCTGATTGATGAGGCAGCCTCAAAGATGAGGCTGGAAATGAATTCCGTTCCGGAGGAGCTGGATGAAGCTGAAAGAAAAATCAGACAACTTGAAATTGAAAAAGAAGCCTTCAAACGCGAAAAGGATAAAACAAAGCTAAATTCAATAAATGAACAATTGGCTAATCTTTCTGAACAAAGAAATCAACTTAAAGCAAAATGGCAAAGAGAGAAAGAAGTAGTAGATGAAATTCAACATCTTAAACAAGCTATTGAAGATTACAAGTTCGAAGCAAACAAAGCCGAGCGAAGTGGTGATTTCGGAAAAGTAGCTGAACTACGTTATGGAAAGATAAAAGAAACCGAAGAAAAGCTTACAGATTATAATCAAAAATTGCAGGAATTACAAGTCTCTTCTGCAATGATTAAGGAAGAAGTAACAGCAGAGGATATTGCAGATATAGTGGCACGTTGGACAGGAATACCTGTTAGCAGAATGCTTCAAAGTGAAAGAGAAAAATTACTGAAGCTGGAAGATGAGTTGCATAAGAGAGTTGTAGGCCAGGATCATGCCATTGAATCAGTATCGGATGCAATAAGAAGGAGCCGTGCGGGATTGCAGGATCCACAGAAACCACTTGGATCATTTATCTTTTTGGGTACCACAGGAGTTGGTAAAACTGAGCTGGCCAGAGCGTTGGCAGAGTTTCTTTTCAATGATGAAAATTCTATGATTAGAATAGACATGTCTGAATACCAGGAACGACATACAGTAAGCCGTTTGATTGGAGCACCTCCGGGATATGTTGGCTATGAAGAAAGCGGACAACTTACAGAGGCAGTAAGAAGAAAGCCTTACTCGGTAGTGCTGCTAGATGAAATTGAAAAAGCACATCCCGATGTGTTTAATATATTGCTGCAAGTATTAGATGAGGGAAGACTTACGGATAATAAAGGCCGTACTGCTGATTTTAAGAATACTATAATTATAATGACTTCAAATATTGGCTCAACATTGATTCAGGAACGCTTTATGGAGCTAAACGATAATAATAGAGCTGAAATAATTGAAAATACTCAGTATGAAGTATTTGAAATTCTTAAAAAAACCATTAGGCCGGAATTCCTTAACAGGATTGATGAAGTAATAATGTTTAAACCATTATTAAAAGACGAAATCAAAGGAATCGTTGATCTTCAGATGAGAAGAATTAATAAGATGCTTCGGGAAAATCAAATTTCAGTTGAAATGTCTGATAAAGCAATTAATTGGGTAACAAATCTGGGATATGATCCTCAATTTGGCGCAAGGCCTCTAAAAAGAGTATTGCAAAGAAGTATATTAAATGAACTTTCAAAAGAAATACTGAAGGGCAATATCAATAAGGATACAAAAGTGCTAATTGATGCCAATGACAGTGGATTAATCTTTGAAAACAAGTAATTGCAAACAAAATAATTAATCAAAGCGCACTACATTAATACTGAGTCATATTTATTAATGTAGTGCGCTTTTATATTAATACCTTAATATTCCGGCTATTTTACCAAAATCATTAAGCTGTCCTTTTTCTACAAAAACCACCCGGCCTCCTTTATTCATAACAATTTCAGCTAACTCGTCAACAGCATCTTCAATAGCACCATTTATAGAATCTTCTGAATTTAAAATTAAATCACCTTTATTATTCAAATAAGCTTTCTGTTCAAAGTCCTCCTCGATTATTAAGATATTGACCCTGCCCTCTTTTGCAAATCGCCACAGATCACTAATATCAAAAGCAGATTTATGCGCGCCTGTAGCTTCGTGAAGTTCATCAATTAATCGTTGTCTTTCCTCTTGCTTTAAACTGTCAATTATTGGCCAGGTCAATTTGCCCATTTCATGAGCTTTTGCATTTTCATAATTGCCATCCAATGTACCAGCAATTGCACTTTTATTATCGCAAACTTCTGTGTAATAAGCGATATTCTTTTTCACACCGGCTAATACAAGTGGTGCAGGATCTTCCTTAAAAATACTCTGAAACAATTTATCTACATTATTAAAAAACTCCTTTATGTACTTCTCTTTCTCACGGCTAATATCTGCGGGATTAAGGTTAAGGCTGTCGAACTCACTTTTAACCGGAAAAATATCATTATTAACTTCTATGGCTTCATCTCTAAAGCAATAAAACAGTCGTGCACCATGAAGGCTGAGTTCTAATATGTAATACCTTGTACTTCTGTTAAGTCCCTTTATTATATCTCTGGTAGCAAAGGTTTTATCAATAATAACTCTATCCTTCACAGGAAATGGAAGATCAACTTTATCGGAGAAATTTTTACTGACAAACAAAGCTAAGCCATCCATATTACTTCTTACATCAACTGTTTCAATTATTTTTTTAATCTCATTTATATATGGCTCAGCCTCTCGTTTAGTCATAGTTTCCAACAATTTTTCTTCAGTTTCTTTAACTAATTTTTTAAGTGTTAAAGTTGTCTTTTGATTATCCGGTGAGGTTCTATATGTTTTTAACAAAATAGAAACACATGGATATTCATTTACTTTTAGCAGTTTGTTTAAAAAAAGTCTGTTCATATATGTGGATTTTATAATGATTAATTAAATAATATATTTTGAAGTTATTTGCAACTATTTAATAATGCGTTATTTAAAGCTTCAGGTAATTTATGCATGGTATCGATTATAATATCAGCATCGGGATATTTACTTTTGTCTTTATCTTTAGAAAGAAATACAGTACTAATACCCAAATTTTTTGCACCGCAAATATCCTTTATATAGTCATTACCTATCATAATGACCTCATTGGCATTAATTTTTAAATCATCAAGTATATATTGATAAAATCGCGAATCAGGTTTTTCATAAGCAATATTTTTACTGGCATAAATTTTATCAAAGAAGTGAGCTCCATTAACTCTGTCAAAAGCCTTTTTGATCATCTCGGAATCAGAATCGCCGGAGTTTGATGCTATGTAACAATGGTAAGTTCCAGATAGGGTTTCCAGTGCTTCCTGAGCACCACTAATCCACTCAACATGAGGCCATTTAGCCATTGGGCCCGGGTACTGCTTAAAATCAACCATAAGTGTATCTCCCCAGTCAAAAAGTAAATATTTCATCCTCATTTTAATTAATATGTCTAATAGTTTAACAATCGAATATGCAAAATGTTATTTTTGTAAAAAAAATATTTTGAAGTTAGCATATTTTATAGCAAATCGAACAAGTTCAAGTAAGAAAGGCACAGCTTTCACCGGCCTGGTTAAAGGGATATCTGTTTTAAGTATTACTTTAAGTCTGGGCGTTATGATAGTAGCAGTGGCTATTGTAACAGGTTTTCAGAATGAGATCAGAGAAAAAACCATCGGATTTGGCTCACATATTCAAATTACAAAATATGATTATACCGTAAATACTGCTTCACAAGCAATAAAAAAAGATCAGGACTTCTATCCCGACATTACAAAAGTTGATGGGATTAAGCATATACAGGTATATGCAAATCATCCGGGAATTATAAAAACCGAAAGCGAGATTCATGGTGTAATTATGAAAGGAGTTTCTACTGATTTTGATTGGAATTACTTTTCCAAATACCTTAAAGCAGGTACACTCCCCGAAATATCCGACACAAGCTATTCCAACGATATTCTCATTAGTAATCATATTGCAAAGAAAATGATGTTGTCTGTTGGAGATCCTATGCATTTGTTTTTTATCCAGGAAGACATGAGAAGTGTGCGTAAGTTTAATATTTCCGGAATATATGAAACAGGTTTAGAAGAACTTGACCAACTATTTGTTATTGGCGATATAAAGCATATTCAAAGGATAAATAAATGGGAAGCTGATGATGTCGGAGGATTTGAAATTCTTATTGATGACTTTTCCCGACTTGATGAACTGACAGATTATGTTATGGATAACATCAGCTATGAGTTTTTTGCCAGATCAATTAGTGAGCTGTATCCTCAGATTTTTGATTGGCTTCAATTGCTGGATATGAACGTTTATGTTATCCTAATACTTATGGTAATTGTTGCTTCAATAAATATGATAACGAGTTTGTTAATATCAGTGTTGGAAAAAACAAATATGATTGGAATTTTAAAAACTTTGGGCGGTACAAATTTGTTTGTGATAAAAGTTTTCTTGATAAATGCGTCTTTCCTGATTTTTAAAGGACTGTTTTGGGGAAATTTATTAGGATTGGGAGTTTGTTTTCTGCAGTATTATTTTGGTATAATAACACTTTCCCAGGAATCATATTTTGTAACAGTAGTGCCTGTTAACTTTGATTTTGTTTATTTTCTATTATTAAATGCGGGCACATTTGTAATTTGTTTTATAATGTTGCTGTTACCATCTTTTATTGTCTCAAAGATAGCTCCGGTAAAAGCAATTCGATTCAGATAAGAAATAGAAAATTACAATCTAGAAAAGAAGCCCAATACTTAAAATAATCTGTCGCGGTCTGGCATTAAAAGGATTTGAAATATCTCCAATTTTAACATCTTTGCCAAAACTTGTAATTCCACCTTCATATTTTAAATCCAAAAGAAGGTTTCCAAGTCCCAAACCAACTCCAACTTGATACGCTAGACTTGACAAATTGTAATTTTGCTCATAGGATACGTTTAAAATGCTCTCATCATAATCATTCGAACTGCCAATAATCATGGTATAAACCGGGCCGGCACCAAATCTGATTGGGCCATATTCATAACCAATTATTACAGGAACATCAACTTTATAAACAGATTGTTTAAAATATACTCTATCTTCTATACCGGCACCATCACGTATATCTTCGAGCCTCAGGAAACTACCAACAGAAGAAAAAAGCAACTCAGGTTGTAAATATAAAAATGAAACATCAAACATTGAAGTTGCTCCAATATGGTAACCAAAATAGTTATCCGGTTCACCAACTAGTTTGTAATCTCCAAAAGTAACTTCATTGTTGCCCAGTGAAGAAAAATTTATTCCACCTCTAATCCCATATTGAGTTTGGGAATTTGCAGAAATAATAAGCATTAAAAAAAATGCCAGTGAAAGTACAAGCTTTTTTGCCATAGCTTTATGTCATTAAGTTTATTTAATAAAATACTACTGACTACTGTCCTTGAATAATCTTGAGTTTTGCCTCAATAACCTGGATCTCTTCTTTCGCTTTACTGATTTTTTGCTCAAACTCAGCTTTTAGCACATCAGCTTTTTTTGATGAAGCAAAGAAACCGATATTATTCTCCCAAAGCTTAATATCATTTTGCAAATGATTTATTTTTCCCAGAAGGAAATTTCTCTCTTTATAAATAATATTATCTGCATTAGGGCTGCCTTTAATATTTTCAATTTTAGATTTGAAAGAGAAAGTTTTTTGAGCTTTTTGACTTATTTTTAATTTTTCAAACTGCTCATTGATTACATCTCTGAATTCCTTTTGAACTTTGTCCTTTTGCTTTATAGGAACATGTCCAATATTCATCCAGGTGCGTTGAAAATCATTTAAAACTTTAAGATTATTCTTATTATCATCAGTATACTCAAAATTCTTAACCTGCTCAATCAATTCAAGTTTTTGCTTAAGATTTTCCTCTTGTTTTTCGCCAATATTAGCAAAATATTCAGATTTACGATTAAAGAAATGATCACAAGCTTCTCTGAATCGTTTCCAAACCTTATTGGAGAATTTATTTGGAATAGGCCCGATTTTCTTCCATTCTTGTTGTAATGAAATCAGGTCATCTGTTGTTTGCTTCCAATCTTCACTATCTTTAATAGCTTCAGCTTGTATGCAAAGATTTATCTTTTGGTTATAATTCTCGTTTTGTTGATCCTTGTAATTTTTAAAGAATGCTTTTTTGCTTTGAAATAACTTATCCATAGCAGCTCTAAAGCGATTCCAAATTTCATTATTTTGCTTTTTGGGAGCAAAGCCAATAGTTTTCCACACTTTAAAAAGCTCATTAATTTGGTCTGTTTTTGCCTGCCATTCACGAGGATTATCAGGCAAACTCTCGGATAATTGCTCAGCTTTTTCACACAAAACAACTTTTGCAGCATAGTTTTTTTGCTGTTCTTCTCTTACGCCTTCATAAAACTCTTGTCTGCGCTTATTAAGCTTATCTGTTGCTGTTTTAAATCTCTCCCAAAGAAGATCTTTCATTTCGTTTTGAACCGGGCCGGTTTCTTTCCATGCCTCATGCAATTTCTGCACTTGCTGAAAAGATTTTGTAATAGACTGTTCAAGAATTAAAGCTTCTGCTTTTTCACAAAGTTCTGTCTTTAGTTCAAAATTCTTTTTAAGATCAAGGTCTTTTAGCTCTTTGTTAATCTTTACCTTATCAAAAAACTTTTCTACCAAAAAATTAAAGTTATTCCAAAGAGTACTTTTGGCATTTTGTGGTACAGGTCCAATTTGTTTCCATCGTTCCTGAAGTTCTTTAAAGTGATCATATGTTTTTTTAAGCTCTTCTTCAGAATCAATTAAACTTCTAAGTTCTTCAAGAATAGCCTCTTTTTCTTTTAAATTCTCATTTTTCTGCTTTTCAAAAGCCTGATCAAAAGCTGCTTTTTTCTTTTTATAAATAGCAAAAGCTTCATCAAATCTTTCAACCAAAGGATCTTTTTCTACTGTCTCAGCTTTTTCCTCTTGTTGCTCTCCTTCTTTTTCCTCAATATTATTTTCGTAGGAATTTACATTCTCTTCTTTCAATATTTTTCTAAAAGAAACCCTTACAGCGCCAATATATTTTCGTATAAAGTTAACATCTTCATGTTGCACTAAGGCTTCAATAGCTTCAACAAGTTCTTCCTTAGAAAGATTTTCATACTTTGCGGCTATATCTTCTTCGGTTTCCTGAACTTCTTCTGATTGTTTTGAATCAGCGGTTTGAGATTTTTTTGGTGGCGTGCTTTCTCCGGCAGGTTCAGAAGCTTTTATTTCTTCTTTTGGCTCTTCAGACTTTTCGCTGTCTATTTCTTTAGCAGGCTTTTCAGTATCCTTTGCTTTTTCTTTTTCGACTTCCTTACTTGTATCCTCAGCAACAGAATTTTCTTTAGCTGAAGTTTCATCAGGCTTAGCTTCCTTTTTAGTAGTCTTTTTTTCTTTTGCCTTTTCCGGCTCTTCCTCTGCTGATTTTACATCTGAAACATCTTTGTCAGTGCTTGCATCTGCATCGGCTTCTTTATTAGCCTTAGGTTTGTTTGTTTCCTTTTTGTTTTCACCGTCATTTTTTGCCGGATCAGAAATCTCTTCCCCTGTTTGAGCTTTTTTAACTTCCTCAGCTGCAGGGTTAAGTTGGTCTTTGTTTTCCATTAGAATTAGTAATATTTAAATAACACTTTGGTTATGAGTAACAATATATTCCCTAGATGGGAATAATTGAATGTGATTGACTATCTATAACAATTACAAAATCGTGTAATTGTTTGTAAATTTTCTTTTATGTCACAAAAATAGCAATAATTTCTTTGGGCTTATGTGGTTTTTAATGATTTTTTAAAAAAACTAAGGCAACAAAAAAATGTGCTTGAAATGCTTTTGATTTTAATTGATTTCAAACACATTTTTAAATATTAAAGCTTTGGAATTCAGGCGAATTAAAACAAAAGTCTTACTTTATTTTGGCTAATGCCTGATCAATATCCTCAATAATATCTTCTACATTTTCAATCCCAACAGAAAACCTTACAAGTCCGTCGGTAATTCCAGCCTTTTCTCTGGATTCTTTTTCCATTTTTGAATGAGTCATAGATGCCGGATGTTGAATTAAACTTTCAATCCCGCCCAATGAAACTGCAAGAATAGCAAGCTTAACATTATCCATTAATACTTTACCTGCATTTAATCCGCCTTTTACTTCAAAAGCTATCATTGCACCGGGTCCTTCCATTTGTTCTTGTGCAAGATTATATTGTGGGTGCGATTTTAAACCGGGAAATCTAACCCATTCAATTTTCGGATGATCTTCCAAGTGTTTTGCAACAACCATAGCATTTTTTTGACAATGTTCAACGCGAAGAGATAAGGTTTTCAAACCTCTTATAACCATATATGCCTGGTGCGGATCCATATTGCAACCAAGATTTATCATCATAGCTCTAAGCTGATCATACAATTCTTTTTCTTTTGCAATAATAATACCTCCTACAATATCTGCATGTCCATTCATGGATTTCGTAACAGAATGGAAAACAATATCAATTCCCATATCAAGTGGTTTTTGCAAATAAGGGCCGCAAAAAGTATTATCAACAACAGTTATAAGATTATGCTCTTTAGCTATTTTAACCATCTCTTTGATGTTTGTAATATCCATTGTAGGATTAGAAGGCGTTTCTAAGAACAAAACTTTTGTGTTTGGCTTAATTGCTTTTTTAACAGCCTCAACATCTGAAGTATTAACATAAGTAGATTCAATACCAAAGCGGGAATAATGTTTTTCCATAACTACTCTTGACGGTCCATAAACAGCTGCTGTGCTAAGCATATGGTCTCCCTGACTCAATAAAGCCATGTAAATAGTGTTGACAGCTCCCATGCCTGAGCCGGTTGCTATAGCTCTGTAGCCATTTTCAAGTTCAGCTACAAGATTCTCCAAAGAATCAATAGTTGGATTATTAATCCTGGTATAAATATATCCATTAGCGTTGTCTTCAAAGCATTTTGCACCATGATCCGAGCTTTTGAATCTGAAAGTTGACGTTTGATAAATAGGTACAGTTGCACTCCCGAATTGATCATCAAACATTCCTGCGTGAACTAATTTTGTGTTAAAACCTGCTTTCTTAGTATCCATATTGTAAATTTTTTAATTATTAATATATTATTTCCAGGATAAATTCCATAAAAAATGCATTGCAAAGATGCAAAAACATTACATTTATTTCGTTTCTGAAATAAATGCAATAAAACAGGCGTGAAATTACAAAAAAATACTATTCGGCAAATTCTGAAGTATCAAATACATGAACGTCACCTGAGGTATCTCCAAGAAATAGTTGTTTTCCATCTTTAGAAAAAACTATCGATTTAGTGCGCACGTTTGTTTCAATGGTTTTTAACCTATCGCCTCTTGCTGCATCCCAAATAATAACATAAAGATCATCTCCGGCTGAAGCTAGAATATTTTTGTTTTCCATAAATGCCAAAGAATAAATTGTTTCTATATGTCCTTTTAAAACATGTCTTTCTCTGCGTGTTCTAATGTCCCAGATTTTTACAATCATATCAGCACTGCCGGTAGCGAGAAATCGTCCATCACTATTATATTTACATGTTCTAATAGGGCCTTCATGACCTTTGATTGTTGAGATAATGTTGCCTCTGCTTCTTCCCATGATTTTTATATATGCATCTTCGCCAACAGTTATTAAGTTATGTCCGTTGGGACTATATGCGCAATCATATACTTGCGTAGAATGCACAACCTGATTTAAAAGCATTTTAAACGGTGAAGGCTCCCAAATACGAAAGCTTTTATCATCACCAACAGTCATGAATTCATCTTTAACAGGATTAAGAACTAATGAATTCACAGAACCACTATGAGCAGGCGCATTAGAAATTTCATCTCCGCTTTGCCAATTCCAGATTTTAATTCTTGAATCACTGCTTCCTGTATAAATTTGCTTTCCATCGTGAGAAAAAACTGCAGCATTAATTGCATCTTCATGGGCAAAAATTTCCTTAACTTTTTTTCCTGTTTTTGTATCCCAAATAATTACGATACCATCATAACAAGCGGTTAATAAATGTTTACCATCAGGACTTAAAGCCAATGTGAAAATTTCAGAATCATGTGCTCTCCATGTTTCGGGAAGTTGTGCAGGTGCATTGCCTGTAAAAAAAACTACTATGAATAATAAGAAAAATACTCGCTTCATATTTTATGATTTTAGATTAATAATATGCTAATATGCTTATGAATAATTTTTTGTTGAAAATTAATAATCTTTTTGATAAAATAAAGATAAGGTTAATCTTCTTACTATTGTGATAAAATTAATAAAAAGAATAAAAGTTGCCAAATAATAACATCAAACTACGATGAGTTTAAATGCAAACTCCTAACACAGTTATGTCATCTACCTGATCAAAGTGTTCTACAGGATTTGGTTTTTGCCATATATTCAATACATGTTCAATGTCGGCTTTTTGTCTATCTAAAGAATTTGATGCAGATTTCAGCAAAATGTTTTTGAATTGTTTTTTAGTGAATTTTTTACCATCGGGACCACCAAATTGATCAATAATTCCATCACTAAACATAAATAGTTTGTCTCCTTTTTTGAGGTTTATTGTGTGTGTTTGGAAATCCTTCATTTTTAAATGTATCGCAACCGAAGTTTTATCAGGAATTATTTCTTCAATAATTTTATTATTATCATTCCGAATAATCCACAGAGGACTTCTTGCACCTGCCCATAAGCACTCCATTGATTTAGTATCAAAAGACAGAATACTAATACTCATGCCTTCTCTCTTCATATCGGCATCAGAGTTTTGAGTAAAGGCATCTATTAATATTCTTCTTAGTTCATTAAGAATATTTGCGGGTTCAATTATTTTTTTGCTTCTTACAATTTCGTTAAGAAAACTAATTCCCAACATACTCATTAAAGCACCTGAGATACCATGACCTGTGCAATCTGCCAGGGCAATTATAAGTTTGTCATTAACTCTTGTTGCCCAATAAAAATCACCTGAAACTATTTCTTTAGGACGGAATATTACAAAAAAATCACCAAGCAATGCTTTTGCATTTTTTTCAGAAAGCATTAATGCTGATTGAATATGTTGAGCATACTTTATAGAGTCATCAATTTTTTTCTTTTGATTCTCAATGAAATTTTTCTGCTCGCTAACAGTTCTATGCTGTGCCTCAATTTCGTCTTTTTGAGCACGTATTTCCTCGTTGGCTTGCTCGAGAAGTTGGTTTTGTTCTTTTATGAATCTATTACTGCGCATTTTTTGTTTGTAGCCGGCAAATATCAAAAATACTAGCGCAAGCAGAGAGGCAGATCCTGCTATCAGAAAATTTCTTACCGTAATTTGTCGCCTGTTTTCAATTTTTTGATTTTCAATAATTAATTGTTGCTTTTGAATTTCCTGTTTTTTCTTTTCCGACTCATACAAAGTTTGCATTTGGGCGAATTGCTCATGTTTTTTTTCATTAAAAACTGAGTCTTTTAGTTCAGTATATTTTTTGTATGAACTTAGGGCTTCTTCAAACCGATGCTGAATCTGATAAAGCTTTGCCAATTCTTCAAAAGCCTCGATTTTATTTCTGGTAAATCCATAATCAGCATTGTAATTAATACATTTTATAAAATATTCTTCTGCAATGTCATATTTGTTCAAATTAATATAATCTCTACCTAAGCGAACATATGCACTTGAAATACCATAATGCGATTTAACTTCCTCGGAAATTTTCAAAGATAATTTATGAAATTCTATGGCTTTTGCCGTTTTTCTTTTTTTGTAATATACACCACCTATATTATTATAAGAAACGGACAATCCCAATTTATCACCTATACTTTCATATGCATTTTTTGCTTCAAAATAATATTTAAATGCTTTATCCAAATTCTCTTTTTTATCATATATGCTGCCAATATTATTTAAAACATTAGCTACGCCTTTCTTATCGTCAATTTCTTGCTTCATATTTAAAGCCTTCTGATAGTATTCCAAGGCTTTATCATATTCGTTCCAAGCCTTGTATATGGAAGCAATATTATTATAAGAAACAGACATTAGATAGCTGTCTTTGATTTTTTCACTATATTTAAGTGAGTTCTGAAAATTTTCAATGGCTTTTGTGTATTCTCCAAGAACATCGTAAGCACTGGCAATATTATTATATGAATATGCTATACCTCTCTTATCATTGAGTTCAAGTTTAATTTCCAGTGATTTTTCATGATTAAAAAGAGCGTCAGAATAATTGCCCATGTGGTGATTCAGTGTGCCTATGTTATTATAGGTTACAGCATTATCCTTAATGTTGCCACTTTTTTCATTATAATGAATACATCTGTCCCAATAATGAAACACACTGTCTATTTCACCGATGTGATAATATACTACGCCAATACTATTAAGAACTTCACTAATTTCGGAGTACAAATCTAAAGGATAAAAAATGTCATAAGCATTTTTTAAATAAATTAAGGCACTGTCATAAAGGGCCGTATATAAATAATACTGCCCAATTAAAGATAAAGCAAAACCTTCTTGTTCATCATTTTTCTCGGCTATTGCATAATCAAGAGCCAGTTTGCTATATTCAAGAGATTTTGTGCGAGAACTATCTCTAACAGCTTCAGATAATTGATTGTAGAGCTGAGCCTTTTCTTTTGATTTTGAAAGTAAGTTTTTTAGACTGTCAACATTCGGCTGACTAAATGATGCAGAAGAAAACACCAATAGACTTATAAAAATGTAGAAAAACCTTTTTGCGTACATTTTTACAAAAATTGCTTGTTAATAATTAGTAAGAATTACTTCTCAACATGACAAGCACACAATCTTCAACAACTTCTATATCATTTTCTCTTGCTAATTTTTTTAGCTCATCATTATGAGTACCGGGATTAAAGATAATCCTTTTTGGCTTCAATTTTACAATATAATCATAAAATTGTTTCTGATATAATGGATTTATATATAATGCAATAGTGTGAATATCCTTTATATAGTTTTGTTCAGTTTGAACTTCTATACCATCTATTGTAGTTTTAAATCTGCCTATTGCATGTACTTCAATATTATTTTCCAGGAGTCTTCTTACGGCTCTGTTAGAATATCGCATAGGATTAGCACTTGCGCCTATAACCAAAGTTTTTTTGCTCACAATTAAAGCTTTATAAAATTATTAATACAATCTAAATTACTAAAAATTTACTTTTCTTCAAAAACAGTATTTAGTTCAAAAGTTGGAGCTGCGGCGATTGTTTTTTTCACAGCACATGCATTAACAGCCATTTCAATTGCTGCTTTGTATTTTTTCGGAAAATCGGCAGGTAGTTTCATATCAATCACAAAAGTATCTACCAGCCTTGTTTGCTCATTTTTAATCATTCTTAAAGATATTTTTATACCTTCATAAGAAATATCTCTTTGCATACAAAAAGCTTTGGCATAAAAACCGGCACAAGCAGCAATAGATGCAAAAAACAAATCTAAGGGAGCAGGTGCTGTTCCATCACCTCCTGCTATTTGAGGCTGATCTGTTTTAATTATTTGTCCTCTGGACTTTACGTCCACTTTCATGTTTTCTCCTAATATAACTTCCATATTCATAATGCAATATATTTAATTATCTATATATATAATTTATTTCCTTTGTTATTTGTAACAATCATTAAATATAGTTGTTCAACAATTGTTTTTTATATTATTCAAAATAGATTAATATAATTTCTGTTATTTTATAACTTCCAGACATTATTGAATCATTTTAAACTTATCAGTAATTATATCCAAGAACCATTTAGGAGCCCCACAAGGTTTAGTTTTTATGGGATCCACAAAAACAAGAACAGTTTCACCTACATTAAGCAAAACACCTTCTTCATTAAATATTTCATATTCGAAAGTCATGCGAACCTTTGGCATTTCTTTGACATATGTTTTCACAGTAAGTAAATCATCATAATGTGCAGGTCTTATAAATTTAACATTCATTGAAACGAGAGGCATTATCACTCCTTTTTCCTCCATTTCTTTATAACTTATACCAAGTTCTCTCATCGCTGAGACTCTGCCAACCTCATAATATTGGGCATAATTACCATAATAAACAAATCCCATTTGATCAGTTTCAGCATATCTGACTCTAAGCTTAGTCTCATTAACAAACATACAAAAGCATTTAAATTACAAAATAATTAAACTAATTGCCATAACTCCCATTCCTGCAATAAGGCCATAAATAGCCATGTGAGGCCTTCCATATTCCCTGGCTGCCGGTAAAAGTTCATCTATGGAAATAAATACCATAATTCCGGCCACAGATGCAAAAACAAATCCGAATACCAACTGACTAAGAAACGGAGTAAGAATTAAAAAAGCAAAGACTGCCCCCACCGGTTCGGCCAAGCCTGAAAGAAATGAATATTTCAAAGCTTTTTTTCTACTGCCGGTTGCATAAAATATTGGAACAGATACCGCAATTCCTTCGGGAATATTATGAATTGCTATTGCGATTGCTATAGGCAGGCCCAAAGAAGAATCCTGCAGAGAAACCATGAAAGTTGCAATACCTTCAGGAAAATTATGAATTGCAATTGCAACAGCAGATAAAACACCCATTCTATAAAGTTTGTTTTTCTTATGTAGTTCAGGGTTTTGATCAATATCCTCCACTTTTCTTATTTCATGGGGATTTTCAAATGAAGGCACTATCTTATCAATAACAGCGATTAACAGCATTCCAGTAAAAAAAGCAGTAATTGTAAGAATTTGTCCTATCAAGTCTCCTTTTTCAGAAATTAAGATTTCCTGCGACTTCATAAAAATCTCAACAAAAGAAATATATATCATAACACCTGCCGAGAAGCCAAGGGATATAGATAAGAAAAAAGTATTTGTTTTTTTTGCAAAAAATGCAATTAAACTACCAATTCCTGTAGCCAATCCTGCCAATAATGTAATTCCAAAAGCAAGTATTATATTTTGGTAATCAAACCAAAAATCACTGTAATAATCCAATTCAAGAAACCTTTAAGTAGTTAATAAAAAATCTTGTTTACAAACCGATTCTATTAAATTAAAAATTCCATTAACATCATATCCGCATTCAGCGTGTAATTCCTGAATGCTGCCTTGTTCAATAAATTCGTCAGGTATTCCTAATCTTTTTACCTGAGCACTGTAATCATTATCAGACATAAATTCTAAAACCGCACTACCCATGCCACCTACTATAGAGTTATCTTCAATGGTAATAACTTTAGTATGCTTTTTAAATACTTCATGCAGGATATCTTCATCTATAGGTTTTAAGAATATTAAATCATAAAAATCTACCCTTATCCCTTTTTTATCTTCCAACTTCTTGCAGGCTTTCAGGGCATCATTACCCACCGGTCCTATAGAAATAACGGCTAAATGATCTCCGCTATTCAGCTTTCTTCCCTTCCCAACTTTCAACTTCTTCATTTTTGTCTTCCAATCTTTCATCACACCATTTCCTTTTGGATATCTAATAATCCACGGCCCTTGTTTTTCAATCTGCGCAGTATACATCAGATTTCTAAGGTATTCTTCATTCATAGGAGAAGCAATGTTTACATTAGGAATACATCTCATATACGACAAATCGTAGGCACCATGATGAGTAGCTCCGTCTTCACCAACAAGGCCTGCCCTGTCAAGACAAAAAACCACAGGAAGATTTTGCAAAGCAACATCGTGAATAGCCTGATCATATGCTCTTTGGAAAAATGAGGAATATATATTACAGAATGGAATAAAACCCTGTGCTGCCAAGCCGGCAGAAAAAGTCACAGCATGCTGCTCTGCAATACCAACATCAAAAGATCTTTCAGGTAAGGCTGCCATCATAATATTCATAGAACAACCTGAGGGCATAGCAGGTGTAATACCAATAATATTGGGATTGCTTTTTGCCAATTCCAAAATTGTTTCACCAAAAACCTGCTGATATTTTGGCGGAGTGTCTTTGTCCTTTAGAGAAACTCTGATTTCTCCTGTTTCTTTATCGAAACATCCGGGAGCATGAAATTTTGTTTGATCTTTCTCTGCATGGGGATATCCTTTGCCTTTTACCGTAACTACATGCAGCAACTTAGGCCCCTTAATATTTTTCAAATCTTTAAGAACTTTCGTAAGATAATGCACATCATGGCCATCTATAGGCCCAAAATATCTAAAATTTAAAGATTCGAAAAGATTACTCTGTTTTAGAAGAGTTGCTTTAAAAGCATGTTCAAGCTTCTGTATTAATGATCGGGTATTTGGTCCATATTTGCTAATGGCACCAAGAATATTCCAAACTTCGTCCTTAAGTTTATTGTAAGTTTGAGATGTTGTGATATCTGTAAGATAATCTTTTAATGCACCTACATTTTTATCAATTGCAATCCCATTATCATTTAATATAACAAGAAGATTAGAATTAGCAACACCTGCATGATTAAGCGCTTCAAAAGCCATTCCGGCAGTCATGCTACCATCACCTATAACTGCAATATGCTGACGATCATGCTCTCCTTTGAGCTTAGAAGCAATAGCCATACCCAAAGCAGCAGAAATACTGGTTGATGAATGCCCGGTTCCAAAAGCATCATATTCGCTTTCAGCCATTTTTGGAAAACCACTTATACCTTTATATATCCGGTTTTTATCAAATAATTCTTTTCTGCCTGTGATAATTTTATGAGCATAAGCCTGATGCCCAACATCCCAAATCAATTTGTCGTATGGAGTATTGAAAATATAATGCAAAGCAACTGTTAATTCAATTACACCAAGGCTGGCACCAAAATGTCCGGGATTGGCACAAACTGAATCTATAATAAAATGACGTAATTCAGTACATAATTCAACAAGCTGATCTTCTGTAAAATCTTTGATATCAGCGGGGGAATTAATCTTAGATAATAAAGTTTTCGAGGCATCTGCCATTCGCAAAAATGTTTTAATAAAACATATTTTTATGCAAAATTACACAAAAAAGACTGTATTTATTATATAAACTAAAATGTTTTGATGTTGTTCACCGGCAATCACGTATATCTTAACAAAATAATAAACAAATAAATTATATGCTAAATATTGGTGTATTTCTTTTAAAATGTATTAATCCTTTGCCCTTTTATAACTCTAAACTTTTTCTTTTATTTGTTGTTATATTTAAATACTTTTGCATTATTTTAATTAAATCTAAATTAACAGAGACGTCGAATTCATAATATGACATTACTTGATCTTAAAAATGGAGAAAGGGGAATTATCCTAAAAGTCAGAGGTCGCGGGGCTTTTCGCAGAAGGATAATTGAGATGGGTTTTATTGTCGGCAAAGTTATTCAGGTTGTAAAAAAAGCACCTCTGCAGGATCCTATTGAGTATAACATCATGGGATATAATTTGTCGTTGAGAAGATCAGAGGCGTCATTAATTGAAGTGCTTCCTGAAAGCGAATTTGGAAAATTTAAGAGTAGTGAATTTTCAGGAGTTCTTGAATCTGAATCAGACAAAATACTAAAAAACAGGGAAAAAATTATAAACGTCGCTGTTGTTGGAAATCCCAACAGTGGAAAAACAACCTTTTTCAATCAGGCATCAGGTTCACGTGAAAGAGTTGGAAATTACAGTGGTGTAACGGTAGATGCAAAGCAAGCAAAGCTTCGCAAGAAAGGTTATATCTTTAATATTACAGACTTACCCGGAACATATTCTATTTCTCCATATTCACCGGAAGAAATATATGTTAGAGATTTTATCACTAAGAGAATTCCTGATGTAGTGATTAATGTTGTTGATGCATCAAACCTTGAACGCAATTTATATCTTACTACACAGCTTATCGATATGGACATTAAGGTAGTAATGGTATTAAACATGTATGATGAGCTCGAAAAGAAGGGTGATAAGTTTGATCATAATATGTTGGGAAAAATGATAGGAATTCCTATTATACCGACTGTGAGTTCAAAAGCAATAGGCATAAAAGAAACATTGAATAAAGTTATCGAAGTTTTTGAAGATGAAGATAAAACTTTACGTCATATTCATATTAATTATGGAGACGATATTGAGAAAGCTATCAACAGGATACAGGAAAAAATAAAAATACCCGACAATCATAACTTAACAGACATTATTTCTTCAAGGTTTTTATCTATTAAACTACTTGAAAAGGACAAATTAGCTGAAGAAACTATTAGCAGGTCATGCGAAAATAGTCTTGAAATTATAAATACAGCTAAATCAGAGGTTGAAAAAATTGAAAGCAAGTATAATGAAAACAGCGAAACCTTATTCACTGATTTAAAATATGGTTTTATCGCGGGTGCTTTAAAAGAAACTTTAGTTCCTGCTGTTGAAAAGCGAATTAGAAAGAGCGATATTGTTGACAGAATTATCACTCACAAAATATGGGGGTTCCCTATATTTCTGCTAATCATGTGGTCGATTTTTACTGCAACATTTGTATTGGGTAGTTACCCTATGGAATGGATTGAGACCGGAGTTGAGAAATTAGCCGGAGTTGTTGATGAACTGATGGTTCATGGGCCATTAAAAAACTTACTGATAAATGGTATAATACATGGAGTTGGAAGTGTCCTTGTGTTTCTTCCCAACATAATGCTATTGTTTTTCTTTATAAGCCTACTGGAAGATACAGGATATATGTCACGGACGGTTTTTATAATGGATAAGCTCATGCACAAAATAGGGCTACATGGAAAATCATTCATTCCTTTATTAATGGGTTTTGGATGTAATGTTCCTGCTATAATGGCTACACGAACCTTATCAAGTCGCAATGATCGTTTAATAACAATATTAATAAATCCGTTTATGTCGTGCAGTGCCAGGTTGCCAATATATGTTTTATTCATAAGTGCTTTTTTCCCTAATAATCAGGGAACAATATTGTTTTTAATATATACTACAGGAGTTCTTGTGGCAGTACTCACGGCAATATTTCTTAAAAAGACATTTTTCAGAACTCAGGAAGTACCTTTTGTTATGGAGCTTCCACCTTATAGAGTTCCGACCGCAAAATCAACACTTATTCATATGTGGTCAAAAGCTGCTCAATACCTCAAAAAAATTAGTGGTATTATACTTATTGCCTCCATAATAATTTGGGCATTAGGTTACTTTCCCCATGGAGCAAGGCTGGAGAAAGAATATATGGAACAAAAAGAGCTTATCATAAAAGATTTCGAGAACACAGCTGAAAGTTTTCATGAAGACAAAGCTTCAAAAATTGACAGTCTTGGTTTAAAAAAAGATCAACAAATTGATCTTCTCAAAAAAAATATTACAGGTGAACGTCAAAGCAATAGCTATATCGGACGTATAGGGCAAGCTATAAATCCTGTTATGAGGCCACTGGGGTTTGACTGGAAAATGACAATTAGTATATTATCCGGTGTTGCGGCAAAAGAAATTGTAGTCAGTACGCTCGCCGTATTATACCATACTGATGAAACTCAGCAAACTGCCAGTCCAACGCTGGTAGATAATCTTAAGCAACAAGAGTATAAATCAGGCAGCAAAAAAGGAGAAAAGGTCTTCTCCCCTCTTGTAGCACTATCATTTATGCTTTTTGTGTTACTGTATTTTCCATGTATTGGAAGTATTGCGGCTATCAGTCGTGAAGCCGGCCACTGGAAGTGGGGATTATTCGCTGTTTTTTACACTACTTTAGTAGCTTATCTCGTTTCATTAGTAGTATATCAAACAGGAAGTATTTTAGGTTTTTAAATTATTAAAAATGACACAGTATATAATAACATTAGTAATTGTATTTATTGCATTTGGAGTAGCTTTTTTCAGGATTGTAAACTATTTCAGAAAGCTGCAAAAAAATGAAACTGCTTGTGGCAGCTGTTCTTCTGATTGTAGTTCGTGCTCTCTTGTGAAAGATTTTCCTGACATTAAAGTCTAAACATACAATTTATAAATCGAGTTTATTCTTTTAATCTTAAATCCAATGAAAGATTAAGAACATCATAGCAAGTATATTCGCACATTGTATATGAGTATGATTCTAATTTTCCACCATCAACAGCAATAATGGTATCATTTCCCTGAGAATAATATGCTGCCGCTGAATATTTTTTATTTAGTTCGAGGTAATAAGTTTCTTCAGCAGCATTTATTTCATCTTCGAATATAATCACACCTGATTCATAATTTCCTTCAAAAACAAGCACTCTGACTGACTCATTTTCATTATTAATCGTAAGCTTAAGGTTGAGTTTGCCATAAAAGGGCTCACTAGTGTCACAATTTTCATAATCATAATCAGTACAATCCTTGTTTTTATCTGATTTTTTACGGCATGAACCTAAAACAAAAACAAATATTATTAACAATATTGAGAAAATTCGTTTCATTTATTTACTTTTTCAGTGTTATCGTAGTTATTTAATCAATATAATAATGAGTATTATAATAATCTAAGTTGTATAATGGAATTTTAAACTGAAGGCCTATATTGTACCTGTTATTAGAAATATTATTTTGCATCAGAGGCATATATTCATACTTAAAACTTAATCGTAACCAGCTGCTCCCAACAAAAACACCGGCAGAAGGAGCCGCTAAAAACTTATTTACCGGATTGCTTTCAGTTCCTCTGTATGAACCATAAGTATAAGCGCCTCTTATTCCATAATTAAAACCAAAACGAAACTCATTAAATCTTAATAATGTATGTTGTTTTTCTAAAGAAACAAACCAATGCCTTCTGATTTCCCAGTATTGTACAAAGACATTTTCATCTTTTTCTATTAAAATCTGTCTGGGGTTTATTCTTGATTGAAAACCTAATGACAAAGCAACATCAAAACGCGATTCAAAGATACCGCCTTGCGCTCCAAACATAAATTCATTATTATTAAAATGAAAAAGAGGTTCATATACCATATGTGTAAAATATAATCCTTTAGGCTTAAGAAACTTATGCTCTGATATAATATTTAGGAGTTGTCTGTCCTCATAAAAAAGTGCAATTCCTGCAGGACTATAGTACTTATTAGGGTATTGTTCAGGGATTATCTCGTATTCAAGCAGAAACTCAAACATTTCATAATCTCTTTTAAATGCGGCAATAGTAAAGACATCTAGGTTATCATTATTTAACATCAGAAGATCAGCCCCACTTTCAATCATGTACCAAAGCATGTTTATATCAGAGGCAAATGCAGTCACTAATAAAGGAGTGTTTCCAAATTCATCGGCAGCATTAATTTCAGCACCATAATCAAGCAAAAGTCCGGCAATTTCCGGATGACCATACCAACAGGCAATATGCAGTGAAGTTATTTCTTTTTTATTTTTGTGATTCACATTTGCACCATAAAAAATCAATAAATCAGTGAGATAAAATTCTCCGAAAGCTGATGCATAAAACAAAGCAGTATTACCATACGAATCTTCGGCATTTACATCAGCATTTGCAGAACATAAAATTTCGGCTACGCTAAAATAGTTGAATCTTGCTGCTTCAATTATTGGAGAGCGTCCCAAATATCCTTTATAATCAATATCTGCACCGGCATCAATAAGCAATACAACTATTTCTTCATAACCACCTTGTACTGCATAAATTAAAGCAGAATTGCCAAGATAATCAGTACTGTTTGGTGATGCCTCATGCTCAAGCAATATTGCCACACTATCAACATTTCCATTATATATTGCCATGAGCAGATCTTCGTTAAATTCGTTCGCGGGTTCATCGTCTAAGGAACGACCAAAAGACATTGCTATGGTGCTAAAACAAAGTGCGGAAAGCGATAAAAAAAATATTACTTTTGACATAACAGTAAAAATAATTGCAATAAAAAGCCTCATTAAACAAATAAGGAGATAGTAAATAAATTATTTCAAAATTATAGTTTTTTATATAATCTGCTTCTTAAAAAATTAATTTTGTTTTGGATATCAAGCAAATACTTTTAAAATACTGGGGTTATTCTTCTTTCAGACCAATGCAGGAAGACATAATAAGATCTGTGTTGTCTGGAAAAGAGACCTTGGCTTTGCTTCCAACCGGCGGAGGTAAGTCTATTTGCTATCAGGTTCCCGGACTTGCAAGAGAAGGTGTATGCATCGTTATCTCTCCATTAATTGCTTTGATGAAAGATCAGGTAGAAAATCTTAAAGCAAAAAATATTCCTGCTGTTGCAGTTTATTCAGGACTAAATTCCAGGGAAATTGACATTGCACTTGACAATTGTATTTATGGCAATATAAAGTTTTTATATATAAGCCCGGAGAGACTTACCACCAAGCTTATGAGGGCAAGGCTTGCAAAAATGAACGTGAATCTACTCGCCATTGATGAAGCTCACTGCATTTCTCAATGGGGATACGACTTTCGGCCACCATATTTAAGAATTGCTGAAGTAAGGGAGATTATCCCAAAAACGCCGGTAATAGCTTTAACAGCAACAGCAACTGTACAGGTAGCTGAAGACATTGTTAAGAGACTCGAATTTAATGAACCAAATATTTTTCGCAGCAGTTTCGAAAGGAAAAATCTTACTTATGCCGTATTAAAAGAAGAAGACAAGCTTAAGAGGCTTCTTAAAGTTTGTCGCAACATAAAAGGCACAGGAATAATTTATGTTAGAAATAGAAAAAGAACCAAAGAGACTGCCCTGTTTTTGAAAAAAAATGGAATACCGGCTGATTTTTATCATGCAGGCCTGGATTCTATGACGAGAAACAAAAAGCAGGAAAACTGGATGAAAGAAAATCCACCGCTTATAGTTTCTACCAATGCTTTTGGAATGGGAATAGATAAACCCAATGTAAGGTTTGTCGTTCACATGGACATGCCCGACAGTCCTGAGGCATACTTTCAGGAAGCGGGAAGAGCGGGAAGAGATGGCAAAAAAGCTTATGCCGTATTATTATACAATAAAGCTGATATTGTTGATGCAAAAATGTTCTGGAAATCTTCTTATCCGGAGATAAAATATATAAAGCAAGTTTATAATTCTCTGGGAAATTACTTTCAATTGGCCGTTGGCAGCGGAGATAATATGTCTTTCGATTTTGAACTTTCTGAATTCTGTCAAACTTATAAGTTAAATCCCCTACTCACTTATAATGCATTAAAAATATTAGAAAATGAAGGTTACATTCTCTTATCAGGAGCATTAAGTAATCCTTCAAAAATGCTTGTTTTACTGAGTAAAGAGCAGATATATCGTTTCCAGGTTTTGAATCCTGCCTATGAGAAATTGCTGAAAACCATATTTCGTTCTTATACTGCTTTGTTTTCTGAAATGGTTAAGATTGATGAAACAGTTATTGCAAAAAGGTTGGATGTGCCAAAATCTGAAGTAATAAAACAACTACAGCAATTAAATCAAATGTCGGTTATAAATTATGAACAACAGAAACATAAACCGCAATTAATATTTTGCATGGGACGTGTAGAGCAAAGAGATTTTTCGCTTTCTCCTGAGACTTATGACGATAGAATGAAATATGCAAAATTCAGAATTAAGGCTATGGAAGATTATGTTACATCAGTAACAAAATGTAGAAGTCAATATTTGATAGAATACTTTGGAGAAGAATCACCTCCAAGATGTGGTACATGTGATGTTTGCCTTGAAAGGAATAAAGTAAATTTAAGCAAACTTGAGGTTGACAGAATCCTTGAATGGTTGAAACCAATACTAAAAGATAAACCGCTAAAGATGGAAGATGTTTTAGGCAAAGTCAGCAGCAGCAATGAAGAAAAAAAAGTTTTAAGAGTTATTAGATGGCTGATTGACAATAAAAAGATACTAATGAATCCTGAAACCGGAATCCTGAATTGGAATGAATAATTCCCTTCAAAAACCTTATCTTTGCAACTTAAAAGTATTAACAACAGAAGATTTATATAGTTTTGAAAAATAATTATTTGCACATCTTTTTTGATTTGGATCAAACCCTATGGGATTTCAGAAAAAACTCTCTTGAAGTAATTCAGAGATTATTTGTAGAGTTAGAATTTGAAAAAAATGGCGTTCCCGGAATTGATGATTTTATAAAATCATATAAAGCTTTAAATTCCGGATTATGGGATCAGTACCGGGCAGGTGAAATAAGTAAATTTGAGTTGAATAATAATAGATTTATCAATACATTAAAACACTACAGTCCGAAAGCTGAACTTTTAGGAACAAAAATGGCTGAACTTTACATAAAATACAGTCCTGAAAATGTATCTCTTTTTATTGGAGCTGAGGATATTTTAAAATACTTATCAGTAAATTATAATTTACATGTAATCACTAATGGTTTTAGTGAAATTCAAATTCCAAAGTTAAAAAATACCGGATTGGACAAATATTTCAAAGAAATAATTTTCAGTGAGGATGCCGGCTGCTTAAAGCCTGATAAAAAATATTTTGAGTATAGCATAAAAAAAGCCGGGGCACAAAAAAGTGAATGCTTAGTTATTGGAGATGATCCGGAATCAGATATTTTAGGCGCTTCAAATGCAGGAATTCATCAAGTATGGTTTAAGCAGAACTATCATTCCGAAAATACGGAAACAAAAGCAACTTATACAATAAAAGACTTGGCTGAAATAAGAGAGATTCTTTAGTTCCAGGAAGCTATAATGGTTTTTCCTCCAATTACTTTCTGCCCCAACTTCACATTAATTTCAGTATCCAGGGGCAAAAACAAATCAACTCTGGATCCAAATTTAATAAATCCAAGCTGTTTCCCCTGCTCTACTTGATCACCTTCATTGCAATAGCATACAATTCTCCTGGCAAGTGCTCCTGCTATTTGTCTGATAAGAGCATTCCTTTTATCATCTTTTTCGATAACAATGCTTGTACGTTCATTAATATCAGATGACTTTGGAGCCCATGCAAAAAGATATTTTCCGGGGTAATATTTAAAATACTTAACTACTCCACTAAAAGGAATTAAGTTTACATGAACATTAAGAGGCGACATAAAAACCGAAACTTGTAATCTCTTTTCTTTATAAAACTCATTTACAATAGTTTCGCCAATTACCACTATTTTACCATCAGCGGGACTAACAATTATATTATCGTCGTTTTCAACTACTACCTGAGGATCACGGAAAAAATAAACTATTATAAACCATACAATAAATAAAGCAGCGTACAAAATCGAATGCAACCAATGAAACCCACCTGTTGCCAAGTGCATCACAGTAATTACAGCCAAAGCAAAAACTGTAGATAATATAATGCTGGTATATCCTTCTTTGTGTATTTTCATTTAAAAAATCTAATTTGTCAAGTACTAAAAAAACAAATAATAGTCTAATTTGTTCTGTTATAATTATTAAAAAGTGCTTTGATTCAGCTTATTATAAGGAAATAAAATAATTACAGACAATAAATATAGGAACTGTAATGTATTTTAAAAAATCAATAATAAATAAACATATACAAAAGGTGCTGCCATAAAAACCCCGTCAAATCTATCTAAGACACCACCATGTCCGGGCAGTAGAGCTCCACTGTCTTTTGTCTTAATGCTACGCTTAAACATTGATTCGAATAAATCACCATAAGTACCAAAAACAATAATAATACTGCTAATTACAAGCCAATCAATTAATGTTATTCCTTTAAAGAAGTATGACATTATAAAAGCTGCAGTTAAACTAAGTATCCCTCCACCGATAACGCCTTCCCAGGTCTTATTTGGAGAAATTCTCTCAAAAAGTTTTGTACGTCCTATAGACATTCCAACAACATAAGCACCGGTTTCATTAACCCATACAAGAATAAAAAAGCCAATTAGTATATACTTCATATAAGTATTATTCTCAAGCCCGGGATTTGGCAAATAATTCAATAAAGTAAAAGGCACGGCAACATAAAGCACTCCAAAAAATGTAAAAGCAATATTCGTAAATGGATTTGGATCTTTCCTGTATAATTCAAGTAAAAAAATAAGAAAAATAAACAAGAAATTAATATGAATAACCTCGCGTGGCAAAAGGTTTAATGCGATTAAAGCATTTGATGCAAATAAAAAAGTTCCTGCAATAATACCTGCAAACTTATTTCCGGTAACATCCCTAAGCTTTATCAAGGAATAAAACTCCCACAAACCGATTACTGTAATTATTAAGAATAAAGCAGCAAAATATATTTGACCGGCCAGAATTGATAGAATTATCAATAAAACGAAAACCACACCTGTTACAGTACGCTGTATAAGATTTCTCACAAATTTTCCTTATTTATTATAGACATTGCTTTTATTACATGATCTGCATGAACGTATAGTTCTATTTCACCAAACAGGTAACTCCTGTCTTTTTTATTAATAGACACCGCATCAATTTCATTATCTTTCAAAACAGCTTTCACAATTTCAACTCTATGCTCTATCGCTGAAGTATAAACTTTTTCCCAATTTTCATTCATAATTTTCAATAATAATGGATTTTCATCCTGTTAGCAAAACATAAAGCTCTTTTGGACCATGAGCACCCATTACCAGTGTTTTTTCAATATCAGCGGTTCTGCTTGGACCTGTGACAATTGACAACATGGATGGCAAATCATTATCATATTTGTTTTTTACAAAAGTAAAAGCATCTTTAATGTCTTTAACTATCTGATTTGTTTTTGCAAGCACAATGTGAACTTCAGGGCCGGCAATTCCTTTGCGGGAAAGAGTTTGAGCACTGCTCATCAATAGTGAGCCGAACCTGGCTATTAAGCACTCACAATCAGTAATCACTACATCACAGTATGGCATTTGAGATTCGTCCTCAACAACTATTATATCTTCTTGTTGGATCAAAAATTCCCGAACATTATCCAGTGCGCAAAATACTTTTTTCAATTCTTTTTGTTCTAGAAGCGACAACAGATTTGAAGCTAGTTCTTTATCATTCTCACAGTAAACAAATTGTCCCTGAACATCCTTAAAAGCCATTGCAAAATCAATTTCCGGGCTATCTTCATCTTTAAGTGCATTTAGCACATCAGAATCCATATCTTGAGTAGAAAATGGGGGTTCCATTTTATTTACCAATGCAGCCCTGATATTTTTCAGCACTTTTTCTTTTGATGTGCTATCTTGCATTTCTTATTCTTTTTTCGAATTTGACTTATTTTCTGCTTTTGATTTTGATTTAGTTTTAGAAGGCTTTGTGTCTGATGTTTTTTTTGATTTTACTTCAGGTTTCTCCTTTGTTTTAGCTTTTGATTTAGCCGGAGCTTTTTTTGTTATCTTCTTTTTCTCAGATTCTCGTTGGGGAAACTGACCTTCCTGATTATCAAATGCTCTTTTACCGAAAATATCTTCAAGATCTTCTCTAAAAATAACCTCCTTCTGCAAAAGACTTTCTGCCAGCAAAATAAGTTTATCTTTATTCTCCTGAAGTATTTTCAATGCTCTTGCATATGCTGCTTCTACAATACTTCTAACCTCCTCATCAATTGTCTGGGCAGTTTTTTCTGAATAAGGTTTTGTAAATGAATACTCGGATTGTCCGGTTGAATCATAATAACTTAAATTTCCGATTTTTTTATTCAGTCCAAAGAAAGTAACTATAGCATAAGCTTGTTTTGTAACTTTTTCAAGATCATTTAATGCGCCGGTTGATATTTTACCGAAGATAACTTCTTCAGATGCTCTACCACCAAGAGTAGCAGTAAGGTCATCGAAGATTTGCTCAAAAGTAGTAATCTGTCTTTCCTCAGGGAGGTACCATGCAGCTCCGAGAGCTTTGCCGCGGGGTACAATTGTAACCTTTACTAATGGATGAGCATGTTCCAGCAACCAACTGACGGCGGCATGTCCTGATTCGTGATATGCAACTGTTTTCTTTTCATGCGGAGAAATTATTTTATTTCTTTTTTCCAAACCACCAATAATTCTGTCAATAGCATCCAGAAAATCTTGTTTTTCGACAGACTTTTTATTTCTTCTTGCAGCGATAAGAGCTGCTTCATTACAAACATTGGCAATATCAGCACCTGAAAATCCGGGTGTTTGACGAGCTAGAAATTCCACATTCACATCCTCATCAAATTTAATGGGTTTCATATGCACTTTAAAAATTGCTTTTCTCTCTTCCAAATCGGGCATTTCAACATGTATCTGCCTGTCAAAACGACCAGCTCTAAGAAGTGCCCTGTCTAAAATATCAGCACGGTTGGTTGCAGCAAGAATAATCACTCCAACATTAGTACCGAAACCATCCATTTCAGTAAGAAGCTGATTAAGAGTGTTCTCACGCTCGTCATTAGCTCCTGTCACAGGATTCTTTCCTCTGGCACGGCCAATTGCATCAATTTCATCAATAAAAATGATACAAGGAGCCTTTTCCTTTGCTTGTTTGAACAAATCTCTAACTCTGGAAGCACCAACACCCACAAACATTTCAACAAAATCGCTACCGCTAAGAGAAAAGAAAGGTACTTGTGCTTCTCCGGCAACAGCTTTAGCAAGTAAAGTTTTGCCGGTACCCGGAGATCCAATAAGTAAAGCACCTTTTGGAATTTGACCACCAAGGTTTGTATACTTTGTGGGGTTTTTCAAAAAGTCAACAATTTCCATTAACTCAATTTTTGCTTCTTCAAGACCGGCAACATGATTAAAATTAACATTGACCCTGGTATCCTTGTCAAACAATTGAGCTTTAGCTTTTCCAATATTAAACATTTGTCCTCCGGCTCCACCACCGGCCATTCTTCTTAAAATAAACACCCAAAAAAGAATGATTAAACCTATTGGAATGAGCCAGCTTAAAATATCACCCGACCAATCTTTACGTTGCTCGTAATAAACGGGTATTTGTTTACCTTGTTCTGTATCTTCCTGTGCTTGGCTTATTAATTCAGCAAAGTTATCTACAGATCCTATTTTGAAAGTATAATGAGGACCTGACTCGGCTGAACCGGCATCTCTTACATCATTGTATTTTTCTTTGTGGAGATTTTCTTCTCGTATATAAACTTCTACTAATTCTTTGTTTACAACAATAATTTTACTGACATCACCTGTATTTAGTATTTCTTGCTCGAATCTTTGCTGTGATATTTCTACAGCTGAACCACCCCAATTATAAAATTGAAGTGCAATAATAAGTACAGCTAAAATACCATAAATCCAGTAAAAGTTAAATCCGGGCTTTTTACCGTTTTCTCCCGGTTTTTTATTGTTATTCCCTTGAGGCTTGGGATTGTTTTGATTTTTTTTGAAATTATCTTTGCTCATTAAATTAATTGTTAATTATCTTTTTTTACTAGAAATTCATATTGCTATGTATTTAACTTAAATAGTTATAATATGTTCATTAAGATTCATCTTCCAGTTTTGTGGAAGGGGCGTCTGCCCATAATGTTTCTAATTGATAAAATTCTCTAACTTCTTCCTTGAAAACATGCACTACAACATCAACATAATCCAATAAAATCCACTCCGCGTTAGCCACACCCTCGCGCCAGGAAGGATTTAAGCCTGTGTTTATTTTAACCTGCTTTTCTATTGATTCGGCAATAGCCAAAACTTGTGTGCTTGAAGTACCATGGCATATAACAAAATAATCACAAATACTGCTATTAAGCTTTTTCAAATCCATATACACTATGTCATGACCTTTTTTTTCCTTTATACCTTCAATTGCGAAGTTCAATATTTTATCAGAAACATCTGTAATAACTTTCTTTGTGGTTTTTCGTGTCTTTGATTTATTATCGGTATTAATTTTCTTTGTTCCTTTTATCATTCACTAATTACTTAAATAAATTATTAAAACTAAATTATTAATCTTCAAATCTATAACGTATAAAACTGTGTTTAAATATAAATTAATGATTTTTCAGATAAGCTGCAAAATTAAGTAATTTTGAAGACTTTATGTAAATTATCATCACATGATAATCAAAATTTGATAAATATTAAAGAATGTGTAATATAAATGTCATATTTCTTGCTGAAACAGACTCAACAAACCTTGAAGCCTGGCGTCGGATAAAAGCAGGAACTGCTAATGACAAAACCCTTATATGGACAAAAAATCAAAAATCGGGCAAAGGAGCAGCAAACAATAGTTGGGAAAGCGAAGCAGATAAAAACCTTGCTGCAACTTACATTCTTAATCCGGATTTTCTTGAAGTTGAAGAACAGTTCTATCTTAACAAATGTATTTCCCTGGCAGTAAGAGATAGTATATCCTTGATGTTGAATCGAAAAAATAATGTTTTTATAAAATGGCCAAATGACATTTTTATTAATGACAGAAAAATTGCAGGCATTCTTATCGAGAATAGCATTATGGGAGATAAAATTACTAAGTCTGTAATTGGTATCGGGATTAATGTAAATCAGAAAAAATTTTCCAAAGAATTAGTAAATGCTATTTCTCTAAGTAAAATATCAGAAAAAGAACACGATATTGAGGTTTGCTTAAAAATCCTGTCAGAACAAATAAAAAAATGGTGGGATATTTTAAAATTAAAAGAGTTTGATTTTATTGACAAAACTTATCTAAATCATTTATACTTATATCGTCAAACAGCGAAATTCAAATCTGATAAAGGGGTTTTTGAAGGAAAAATAACAGCAATAAGCAAATACGGCCAGCTGCGGGTTGTGAGTTCGGATAATGTTTTACACGAATTCAATTTTAAAGAAGTAGTATATCCTGTTTAGAAAGCAAAACATAATTCAACATTATATCCTACTCAAACTGCTCCCCTAGTTTATCAGCAAGCATATTAACGAAGTTTTGCAAAGGTTTATCAGCAACCATCTTAATAAAAGCATTTAAATCTGCATTGAAAATAATTTCAACTTCACACTTGTCTTTTCCCACAGGCCAAAAAAAACAATCAAGCGTGTAATCAACAGGATTTTTGCCGTATGATATTATATTAATACTCTTATTTGGCACTTTATTATTAATTTTCATGGAAAGCTCTGACAAACTTTCTATAGTGAAAGAACAAGTTTCACCATCTGATTTCCAATTTTTTACTTGTGATGGCATTAATTTTTCGAAATTATTAAAATTAGCCATAAAATTATAAACTGTTTCACAGGAAGCGTTTATGTCAGAGTTTTTACTTTTATATTTTGCCATAGAATTATTATGTTATGATTTAAAAAAATTATCACCCCATTTTTCAGGGTACTCATTCCAAACCTGCAAAACTGCTTCGTCGGAATCAGAGATTATTTGCATGTTTTTTGCCTGTTGCAATAATGCCCGGTAATTGCTAAGGGTATGAAGTTCGCAATTTGCCTTTTTAAAGTTATCGTTAGCAATATTAAGTCCGTATGTAAAAACAGCTAACATTCCTAAAACCTCTGCATCATTTTCTTTCAAAGCTTTTAATGCTTCCAGGCTGCTCCCGCCTGTACTAACAAGATCCTCAATAACTAAAACTTTTTTGCCAGGCTCAAAACAACCCTCTACAAGATTTTGCAATCCGTGACCTTTTGCCCGGCTTCTAACATAAACAAAAGGAAGATTCAAAATATTAGCAACCAAAACACCGTGAGAAATACCTCCGGTGGCCACGCCGGCTATCACTTCGGTAGTTGGAAAATATTTTTTTACAAATTTTGCAAGATTCTTTGATACAAAGTCCCTTACTTCCGGAAATGATAATATCCGACGATTATCGCAATAAATTGGTGACTTTAAACCACTTGCCCATGTGAATGGATTTTGCAAATTCAATTTAATTGCTTTAATTTGTAATAAATATTCAGCTGTTTGTAGTTCTATTTCTGTATATCTAGTCATAACGCAAATGTATAAAGTTTTTATTAATCATAAAGAAATAAATTTTCTTCAACATAAAGCTGAAGAAGAAAAGCCAAATGAATTAAGCATTAACAAAAATGACTTTGGCGAATTTTATGAATTATTTTCCAGTTTTGAAAATAATCCTGACCTACATACATTAAATATTTATGGCGACTTACCCGACAATTTATTCAGGCAATTTGCAAGTCATTTTAATATTATCGAAGCTGCCGGTGGTATTGTTATTAATTCAAGAAATGATATTCTGTTTATATTCAGGCATAATAAATGGGATCTTCCAAAAGGAAAAATTGAAAAAGGGGAATCTCCAGAAGAAGCAGCTTTAAGAGAAATTGAAGAGGAATGTGGAATTTCTGAGATAAAAATTTCGAAATTTATTTCACATACCTATCATATTTACAGCCTTGATGGTATCAATTATGCTTTGAAAAAAACCTGGTGGTATGAAGTATTGGCAAATGAAAAAGAATCATTTCATCCTCAAAAAGAAGAAGGTATAGAAGATATTAAATGGTTTCCTTTTACTCAGCTCAATGATGCATTATCAAGCACTTACGCTTCTCTTAAACTATTAATAGAAACTTATTTGAAGTCTTGATTAGAAATCACTATAACTATTCCAAATCATAGTACAATTGATTTTTGCCTTGTCCGTTTTCTTTCGTATGAATGCTTTTTAGCCGGTCAAAGTAACCTTGAATTGCGATACTGGGATTTAAATTAGTATTTATAATTTTAGAATCCGGGCTAATTAACACAAATACCGGATATGATCTTACGAGATAATCATCCAGAATCTCAAAATTTCCTTTAAAATGAGCAAACTTCCAGGGATAATCATACGATTTTAAAAACTTAATATAATCTGTCTCATGCCTGTCAACCGATATTGATACAATCTCTATGAAATCACCATACTTTTCGTGTATGTCCTCTAATACCGGAAATTCGGCCATGCATGGAATACACCATGAAGTAAAGAAGTTCAAGTACAGGAATTTCCCCTCGAAATCTGATAATGAATAGATATTTCCCCGATGACTTTCTATCTTAAAATCCGGAGCATTACTTCCCTGAGACAAATATTTATTTGACCAGAGGATGTTTTGAGCAATTTTTCTGTGTTTTTCAAAACGGCTTTGTTCTATTAATTGATTCATAACAGCATCAATATTTTCCTGAACAAAGTCAGGGTTTGAATAAATATTCTTCAAGCTAATGAGCAAAACCATTTCTCTCAAAACTTCATTGCGTAGAATTGTGTCTCTACCGAGTGAATCCATCAATGCAGAATAATTCCCCAGTTCATTAACCGTAAACTCAACATCTTCTAATCTCACATTGCTACTGCTTCTGAATATAAAATTATTAAAGTAGTTAGTAAAAAAGTCCATGTATTCGACATTATTATAAAGAACTTTCCTTTCTATAAAATAATCCCGAGCTAAATCTTCCTCTGTCATTACATTAGTTAATCTATAATATTTGGCAAACTTATAATCATAGTAGTTTTTAAAGTATTGATTATCTATGTTAGAGAACAAAGAATCAGTGCTTTTTCTGAAATTATGCATTAAGTCATTAAAACGCACCCGCCTTATCTTAGAAAAATTTTCTGCGATAAACTTATCAAAAACATTTTCCAGAGAGTCAATAAGAATATTCAGTTCATCATCATCAGCATTTGCTATTTTAAAAGAAAAATGATATGGTTCCAGATAGGGATTTCTTCTATCATTCAATTCATTAAAATTCACACTGTCAAACTCAAGCGTATATGATTTATCGGGTTCAATAAAAAATCCGATATTAGCATGGTCTATTCTAAAAAACACATATTGGGGTTCAAAAATTTCCAATTTAAATTCAAAAAATTCTTTTTCACTGATTTCATAAGTATCAATCATATCTTTTCGATATGTAATCATATCCTCATATTCAAACAAGCGAATAGTTTTGCCATTAGCACCGGGAAATGTACCTGAAATTTCTACATCAAACTGAGCATTGGATGTAAATGAATTAAACAAAACAAATAGCGAGAATAATAAGAATCTGACTTTCAACATAGCGGTATTAGCAAATTCGAGTGAAAACATTAAAATTAAATATATTTAGGCAGGTCTTTATTAACGGCTTCAGGAACAAATTTAGAAACATCCCCGCCATATTTGAGAACATCTCTGACAATGGAAGAGTTAAGTGCTGTGTGTTCAGGGGCAGTTAAAAGAAAAATAGTTTCAATATCAGGATGAAGTTGTTTGTTAACCTGCCCGATACTTCTTTCAAACTCAAAATCGGCAGAAGTTCTTAAACCTCTTAAAAGAAATTTTGCATTAACTTTCTCACAATAATCCACTGTTAAGCCGTCATAGATTTGCACCTCAATCTTTGGTTCATCTTTAAAAACCTCAATGATCCAATTTTTCCTTTGTTCTATTGGGAAAAAACCTTTTTTTTCATTATTAACACCAAGTCCGATTATTAATTTATCAAAAAGGGTAATCGCCCTGCGGATAATGGATTCATGTCCTTTTGTTATTGGGTCGAATGAACCCGGGAACAAAGCTATTTTTTTCATATTATAGTTTTTTATTTAACCTTAATCCATTCATAAAGTTTATAATGATTTGAGTGCATACCTTTTTTTCGTAAACCTTTTGGGCATTCAAATTTTCTTTCTCAACATATAACCGAATACCACCCAAATTATTATCTTTTTCTACCCAATTTTTTATAAAATATAGTTGCTATCAATAAATGCAATTGCATTTATTGATAGCAACTATATTTTTAATCTTTCACACATCTTACGGGTAACTTATAAGACAATGTCATTTCTTCTCTTTCGATACTGGCACGAGATGTAAAATGCCTCATCCATGCACAATATGATTTGTCTGCGGAGGAAGTCCAATAAAATGCTTCTTTTCTTATATTTTTTGACTTGTTATTATGATGTAAATAACCCGTAATTAATAAATCAAGCCCTGTAGAACCACCTTTTAATAATTCTTTTGCTTGTCCGGGATGTGTTCCTCTCCAGCCTTTCTTATAGGCTTGATGGAGTTCCATTCCAGCATGAACTTCAATTTCCACCCAATCTTCATCAGTGGCTAAATGCCAACCTTCCGGACATGCTTCTACGGCTTCCTCCCAAGGATAATAATAACCATATATATCACAATTTGACTTTGAATTATTGTAACATGCACTGTTGGGAGTTTTATATTGTAAGTTTTCAGTAAACCAAATCAAATCACCTATTTGTTTATATTGATATTCTTTATCATCTCTCGGATCAACAAATACTCCTTCACTATTGACATCTTCGCTTTCTGTTTTGTTGAGTTGATTTTGCTCATTGAATACATCTGTATGTCCATTTTCATATTTTATCATTAAGATGTTTTCTGTTTTTAGACTGAATAGAGGACCTTCCGGCAATTCCTTTTTTTGATACTTAACTTGATTTTCTGTTATTTCTTTTATTTTGCCTTCATAAATATCGCCATTAGACATAATAATAATATCCTGGCATTTTGCTAAAACAGAAGTCAGCAGAAAAAATATAAGTAAAAAAGCACGCATAATTGATTTGTTTTAGTTTATAAAATTGATTTAGTTAGATTTAAAAATAAGTCATTAAAAATAAAAAAATTATTATTGTTATTAAAATAAATCACTTAGCAATGTTTTTGAAAGACATTCACTTAATTTCACATCGTCTTTTTTTCTCCTTTTCGCTTTAATATAAGCAGAATAAATCGAAACAAAAATTTCAATTCGCCAATCACTCCATTTACACAAATTTAATTATTTCAAATTATTCACAAAGTAGTTTAAAATCCTTTATCAGGATTATTTAAAATGTGGGTAACGCCTTTTACAACAATGTCAAAATCCAGGATAAGATTTTCGGTTTCTTCAGCCATTTTCATTTGAAAATCAGCTATTTGAGCAACATCAGATATTTCTGTTATTCTAATTTGCATTAGCTTACATTACTAAAAAAACTAAAATTAACTTTCCCATATTTTCTGTGTTCAAAAAAAGTGTTGTGTTCATTAAACTTAATACTTGCGGGGTGCTCAACAATCAACCAGCCATCTTCCTTTAACAACTGCTTGCTAAAAACAAGTTCAGGAATTTTATGATAATGCTCATAATCGTATGGAGGATCGGCAAAAATAACATCAAACTTTCGTTTGCAAATTTCAAGAAAACGCAAAGCATCATTATTAATTACCTGCAAATTATCCAGTTGAAATTTATCAGAAGTTTCTTTGATAAAAGAGACTGATTTGGGATTAGAATCGACTGCTAATACACTAATTGCCTCACGTGATGCAAACTCATAAGATATATTACCTGTACCGGCAAAGATATCCAGGACATCAATATCTGTAAAATCAAAATTATTATTAATAATACTAAACAAAGCTTCTTTAGCCATATCCGTTGTTGGCCTTACATCAAGGGTTGCAGGTGCTGTGATTATTCGTCTCTTAAGCTTTCCTCCTATTATCCGCATGCGTTTAAGTTTAATAATCCATAAAAATAGCTATGTGGGATATCATCAAAAACATCAGCATATCTGTACAAATCGTTTCTCCCCCCAAAATTAACCGATTTAAAGTATAACCTTACATTTTTATATAATTCAGACTCTATACTAACATTTCCAATAACACTCAAATTCAAATCTTCTGCATTCATTCCCATATTTTCAAGTGTAAAGAATAAATAATACATCAAATCATCATAAGTAACAAAGTTAAAAGTCTTAATAATCTTAATTATGCCATTTTCAATCAAAACAATTTCAAAAAAACCGTTATTCAGATGAAGAATAATATCAGCATTATTATTGTTTACAGCGATATTATACATTATTGACTCAATAAGTGGACTTGTATAATGACGTATTCTTATTTCGGGATAATATTTTTTGAGCATATTGACAATAACCTTAGCAACGGGATAAATGCTGTGAGCATTAAGGTTATTCAATTTTTCTGAATTAACATAAAAATTTTCCTCATCAAAATTGATATTAAAGTTGATATATGATTTTTTGTCTGAATCTACAAATATATCATCAGGAATAAAAACAAACTGAGGAGAAACGTATGAAATACTTATACGTTCAAAATCATTTTGAAGTATTGGATTAGCTTTAATCAGATATTCAGAAGCATTGCAAATATTCTCCTCATCAAGAGGATAACCAAAAGCAACGGATTCTAAAACCCGATATTCAAACCTGTCAGTATCCAGAATACAATAAGAAAATCCACCGGGCGAAAGCTCGATGGATAAAAAGTTCTTTTTCTCCGACCCCGTTTTGAATGATTTATCAATGATACTTATAATTTTCTCCAATGGTCAGATATAGATTTTTTTGATTAAAAAATTACTCCCAGTTTCCGTCTATAGAAGATTCCTGCATTGATCCAACTTTTAGTTCTTCTTTTGTATAATAAACTTTATAGTCGTCCAATCCCTTCATATACACTTCAGCAGGTGTTCTTGCTTCAAATACCGGCAGTTCAACTAAACCACGTTCAATCATTCCTGCTGATAATTCAAACTTTTCGCCACCACTAAAGGGAACATAAGGAATTGAATCAATCGGATATTTCTTATGTTTAAAGATTGTATCCTTAACTTCCATCCAGATAGTATCCCTGCTAACTAGTCCTAGATCTATAGCTTCTTTTTCAGTTAATGAATCAGGAACTGCGCCTTCGGCTTTTATAACAGGCATAGAGTCAAATTTTGCAAAATTGACAAGAGAGTCAAAATTATCGTTAAACTTACCATAGGCAGATCTGTGTGCTACTTGAATATCTCTAATGTCTTTTAGTCTCTGAACTATTCTTTGTTCACGATGAGCAGCTTCACGTCTGAAATTAATTGGCTCCATAATACTTCTGTAAATAAAAAAGCCTAATACAATAATTACCACATACAATGCTATTTGCAATACAGTCTTCATATTTTAAATGTTTTTAAATTTATTTCTTAAAGTTATAATACAAAAATGAACTAAAATCAAAATTCACAAATTTTATGCAAATATTCTAATTTTTTTTTTAACACGCTAATAAATTCGCAAACAATTACTAAATGTTATGCAAAATATATTTAAATTTTAATAATTATCAAGGTGATGAGACCTTCTACTTAACTTCAAATCCTGTAGTACAGCGGCTTTCACTCTAATTGTAAAATTATAGCTTTGTCTGTAACCAAAAGGTATCCAATTAAACGTCATTTCCCAACAATGTAAATCTCTGTAAATATCAATTGATGTATATGTAATTTCTTTCATATCAAAATCATAACCGGATCTAAACCCTATTCTCCAATTTGGAGTTAACTTAATATCTCCTGAAAATGAGAGACTCTGTATATACTCTCTCTCATTAACTCCTGTGTGGAGCGGATTTTGAGAATTATAATCAAAAGAATATGAAAACTTCAATGACCAAGGCACAGAATAATCAATAATCCTTTGTCCAGTTATATCATCATAAACAACAACACTATTATTATCTTCTTGTTGTGGATCTTGCAGATTATTATCAGTGTCCTGACTTTCCCTGCCATTTGAATCAGTGCCGTCATCTCCATTTCCACCAAAAGTATTTGAATCTAATGTGTAATCAAAACTTAATCTCCACCTGGTATTACTAAGATGCAATAATTTTTTGTTTGTTTCCCACAGAAACTGATTAATCTTTTGACCATCTTCATTAACTGCATATGGTGTCCAGGTTCCGGCATAAGAAATATCAAAATCACCAAACAGTCTTGTGCGCCCTGACATTCTTAAGTCTGAAAGATTAAGTGAATCTTTGGCAAAATCATATGAAGAGCTGATAGTAAAGTTATCTATTAGTGCAATTTTTCTTTCACCTGCTATAGTATCTTTTCTGCTTCTGACTTTTATTTCCAAATTATTAGAAATAGAAAAATTAAGTGCACCTGATCTACCTGCAGGAGGAGAGCCATAAATTCCTTCTTCAAAAATAGAATACTGCCTGGGGTCTTCGTATCTGGGGTCTTCGTAATAGCGGTAATAATCCCAAAATGGATCTGCAAAATCCGGCCTATAAGTAAAAGACAAATTTGGAGACATAACATGCCTGACAGCTCTTAATGCTCCTTTCCCAAAATTAACTAAACCATAAATACGAGTATTCACAGAGGTACTATAACTAAAATCTCGGGCTGCTCTAAAACCACTCACCCTATCCTCCTGAACATTTCCATATATTGTATCTCCATCAACCACGGTAAAATCTTCAAGATTATCATAATCCCAATACCTTTCTAAGGTATTAAAATACCATCTTTCTTTGTAATCAAAAGAATTACTAAAGTTAAAATGCTTTAATATCTTCATTGTATGGCTTATGGGAATTCTGTGATCTATTCCATTGCGAAAATCCGAAAGAGTTTCTTCTCTAAAAAGAAGTGAATCAAGTGTACTAAGTTGGTTTTTAGCATTAAGGTTATAATTCATGGTTATATTTTCGTACCATTTATACTCTCCTGATACTTGCTTTCTTCTCAAAGGATAAAACCGGTTAACACTAAAAGCTATCTCAGGCAAACTTAAATCTACCGTTTTACTAATAGTGTTTTGAGAATGTCTGAAATTTGCTGAAAAATTATATTTCCCTGCCCAATTGGCGGAATATGAAATATTTGAAGACAAAGTATTTGATAAATAGTCCTGATCTGAAGAAGGGCTGAATCTGGACATTTGGCTGGTTCCGGCATTCACATTTGCTCTAAAAACGCTATTAGGACGGGCTTTGGGATCTTGTCCATGATTCCAGGATACTCTAAAGTCCTCACTTTTCTCGTAGCCCGGAAGGTTTTTTTCTCCTAAAACTGTATTTGCATATCTTACATTAAAGGAACCATTATATTTGTATCTGACATTATATCTGCTGCCAATATCAATACCCCAACTTCCCCTGGAATATATGCTGCCCTTGATGGCCAAATCCATATACTCATTTAATCCCCAATAAAACCCTCCATTTTCAAGAAAAAAGCCTCTATTCCTTGCTTCTCCATATGATGGAAGAATAATTCCGGATGACTGGCCTTTTTTATTGGGAAAAAAGCCAAAAGGAACAATTAATGGCGTTGGCACATCACTTATTTCCAGATAAGCAACACTGGTAACTATTTTATCTTTAGGAATAACCTTTGCTTTTCTAAATCCCACGTGAAAATGGGGTTCCGGCTTATCGCAGGTAGTAAATTTGCCTTCAGCAATAAAAACCGTTTTATCCGGCATCATTTTTACAATCTCACCATGCAAATATCCTTCAGCTTCCTCAGTAATTACATTTATTACCCGTCCTTTTTTGGATTTAAAGTTATAAGTAATCCTTTCAGATTGAAAAGCCTGTCCTGCTTCTGTAAAAATCGGGTTTCCCCTGACAACATCAGTAGAGTCAGGCAAACCTTTTGCAAACAGCTCATTATTAGTGAAATCAATTTCGATATAATCCGCTGTCAAATGTATGTCCTGATATTTCAAATCAGCCTGGCCGTACAAGAACACTTTTTTAAGCTTAAAATCAAAATCTATAGAATCAACACAACTGTAAATTACTTTATCTTCAAGAACAACTGCGGAACCTTCGATTCTTTCATCTTCAGCAACATCTTCTGTCTCATTATCATCAGTAATTGAATCTGTTTTTTCTGTATTTTCTGTATTTTTTGGAGTATCAGCAGCCTGAATAGTGTCATTATCAACAAAAGTTGTTAACAATGAGCTAAAAATTAATCCGTTGCTTATATCCTTTTTCTCAGAGGCATCCAATGCAAATGGTGTGTTCAGGATAAAAACAAGAAAAAAAACTCTAAAAAACTTATCAACCAGTCTTGTAAGCAAATTTTTTAAATGTTATTTTTGTACAACAAAATAATAATGCTGCAATTATCGTATATAATTTATGGCCAGCAAAACTAAACAAAAATAGCCAATATTTAGTGAAACGACATTTTATACTTTTTGTTATTTCGATTTTTATTTCACAGGTAATTTGCTTTTCGCCGGCATATGCTGATAAGCGAGGAAAAGTTACTACTGTTGTTATTGATGCAGGACACGGAGGCCGTGACCCGGGTGCTCTTGGAAGTAAATCTAAAGAAAAAGATATTGCACTTGCAATTGCATTAAAAGTTGGTAATTTCATAAATGAAAACTTGCCTGATGTCACTGTTATTTACACAAGAGATACAGATGTTTTTTTGCCTCTAAATGAAAGAGCTGAAATAGCAAATAAAAATCACGCTGATCTTTTTATATCAATACATTGCAATGCCAGTCCATCTTCAAGGGCTATAGGTTCTGAAACATTTATTATGGGTTTGCATAAAACTGCGGCTAACCTGGAAGTAGCAAAAAAAGAGAATGCTGCCATTCTTTATGAGGATGATTACAAAGAAACCTATGATGGATATGACCCAAACTCTTCTGAATCACATATTATTTTTTCACTATACCAAAATGCTCATCTAAATCAAAGTATTGAATTTGCTTCTAAAGTGCAATATCAATTCAGAGAAAGAGTTAGGCGAATTGACAGAGGCGTAAAGCAAGCTCCCTTTCTTGTGCTTTGGAGAGTTACTATGCCTGCTATTTTAGTTGAAGTAGGATTTTTGGATAATAAAAAAGAAGAGGAATTTTTAATTAGTAAATCCGGGCAGGATTATATTGCTTCAGCTATCTTTAGAGCATTTCGAGATTATAAAGTACAGCAGGATGAAATGGTTACTGACAGAATCATAGGAGATACTATAAGTAAACATATCTTCGCAGATGATGAAGATATTGATAGTTCTGATATAAATACGAATGAAAATGATAATATTGAAATAGTTGATACAGAAACAGAAAATGAAGACAAGAACTCTGTTGCTAAAACAAGTGATACCGATCAGATATTTTTTAGTGTACAATTTGCTGCTGCAACTGAAAAAAAAGATTTAAATTCACCTGAGTTTGAAAATCTGCAAGACATTAATTATTATTTTCATGATGGTTTATACAAATATACTGTAGGCAAAGAAAAAGACCTACAAAATGCAGTACTAATACAAGGACAAATGCAAGAAGCCGGATATACAGATGCTTTTGTAGTGGCTTTTTATAATAATGAAAGAATTTCTGCAGCTGAAGCTCTAAAACTTTTACAAGCAAAAAATTAATAATTTTTTAAAAAAAATAAATTGAAAATACGTCGAGAAGTTAAAATCGGAATTGTAATGACAGGCACTATACTCCTATTTATTTGGGGCCTTAATTACTTGAAAGGTACGGATCTTTTTACCCGCCAAATTAAGTTCTACGCAGTTTACAATAAAGTAAGCGGACTAATAGAATCGAATCCTGTTACAATCAGCGGGGTAAAAATCGGACAAACAAACAGCATTCATTTCCATCCAAGTGGAAGTGGTAATGTTGTTGTTGAATGTATAATCGGCACTTCTGTTAAAATCCCGGAAAATTCTGTGGCAAGACTTTATAGCTCGGATTTGCTTGGCACAAAAGAAATTGAGATTATATTAGGAGATGCCGAATCATATATTTCAGATGGAGATACACTAAGCACTCATATTCAAGCGTCAATACAGGATGAAGTAAGTCAACAAATGTTGCCTTTTAAAAAACAGGCAGAGAACCTTTTAGCACAGGTTGATTCTGTTCTTGCTGTTATTCAATATGTTTTTAATGAGAAGACCAGAGATAACATTGCTGAAAGTATGGAAAACATAAAGCTTTCAATAAGTAATTTTGAAAGAACAACCTATACTCTTGATACAACCTTTTATTCACAGGCAAAAAGAATTGCTACAATTATTTCTAATGCCGAATCCATTACTGACAATCTTGAAAAAAACAATGAAGCTATTACTAAAATTATAACAAATTTTGAATCAGTAAGTGATAGTCTTGCTGCCGCAGAAATAAAACAAACTATTAATAATGCCAATAATTCTCTTAAAAATCTGGATATAGTTCTTGAAAAAATCAATACAGGTGAAGGATCATTGGGTATGTTAATTCATGATGACAAGCTTTATAAAAACCTGGAAGGTACATCAGAACAATTGGACAGCCTGATAGAAGACATTAAAAACGATCCAAAAAAGTATTTTAATATTTCTGTTTTTGGAAGATAACATGTGTAAGAAAAGAATTAAGTCGTTTTTCCTATATTCAACTTTATTATTATTGTTTTCTTCGTGGAATAATGACAATACTTTAAAATTGTCAACATTTGACAGTGCTGTTGAAAATTTCGCCAAAGATGAAACTCTTAAATCTGCATCATGGGGTTTATCTGTGTTTTCAGTAGATTCACAAACCGAAATTTACTCAAAAAACAGCAATCTTACACTTATACCCGCATCTACTTTAAAAGCCGTAACAACATCAACTGCATTAATTTTGTTAGAATCTGATTACAAGTATGAAACAAGGCTAATGCATGAAGGGGATATTGATATAAATGGAACATTAAACGGCAATCTTCACATTATTGGTGCCGGAGACCCAAGTCTTGGCTCAAACAAAATGAATGACAGCTTGAAATTAGAAAATGTATTTGAACATTTTTTAATTTCTATCCACGCATCAGGAATAAGAAAAATAAATGGTTCTATAATAGCAGACACCAGAATTTTTGATTCACAAATTATTCCTCCAAAGTGGTTGTGGGAAGACTTAGGTAATTATTTTGGTGCCGGAACAAGTGGATTATCTGCAAATGAAAATGAATATTCCATTTTTTTCAAAGCGGCTGATTATGAAGGTGAGCCTGCAACTGTCTTACACACCAAACCTGAAATTCCCGGGATGGTTTTGCATAACTATGCAACAACAGCTGAAGCAGGCAGTGGTGATAATATTTACATCTATGGAGTGCCATATTCTAACGAAAGATGGCTTAGAGGAACAATTCCGCTTGGAGTTGACAAGTTTGAAGTAAGAGGTTCTATGCCGGATCCTGCTCTATATTTTGTAAATGCTTTTTATGATTTTCTTAAAAATAATAACATTGAGATTTCTGGTATACCAAAAGTAATTCATCAACATCCCCACAAAACAAACATCATCAATATTAAATTAAAACATGTCGCCTCTTGGTATTCTCCCCAATTAAAAGAAATTGCACACAGGACGAACCTGCATAGTGTTAATTCTTATGCTGAAAGCTTGATAAAAACAATAGCATCTGTTTATACCGGTGAAGGAACAACAGAAAATGGCATAGAAAAAATGATGAATTTCTGGCAATCAAAAGGAGTTAATATTATTGGTGTGAATCTTTATGATGGTAGCGGGCTATCGCCTAACAACAGAATAACAACCAATGCCCTGGCACATATGATGGCACTTAGTAAACAGGAATCAATTTTTGAAGATTTTAAAAACGGGCTGCCTTTGGCAGGACAAACAGGTGCATTAAAATCAGGATTTAAAAATACAGCCTCAGAAAACATCCTTTCTGCAAAAAGCGGGTATTTAAATAATGTTCTCGCTTTCACCGGTTTTACAATTACAAAAAGAAACACCCTAGTTTCTTTCGCTATTATCGTTAATAACTATGAAGGATCATCTTCTGCTATGAGAAAGAAAATTTTTCGTCTAATGAACTCTATTACCCTTTCAGATTTATAATATTTCTTGCAATCTAATTTCTTTATAATTTATAAAGTGATTTACTACTTTTCAAATCAAAAATAATTCTAAAATAACTGCAGAATTAAATAAAAATTATAATTTAGCACACAAGCAAATCATATATAAATAATATAAAAACAACTAATATTATGCAAAATGTAGACTGGAGCAAGCTCCCCTTCGGATATTTCAAAACAGATTATAATGTGCGTTGCTATTTTCGTAATGAATCATGGGGAAAGGTAGAAATTTCCTCATCAGAACAAATTAATATTCACATGGCTGCTACTTGTCTTCATTATGGGCAGGAAGCTTTTGAAGGCATGAAAGCCTATCGTGGAAAAGATAATAAGATAAGGCTTTTCAGATGGAGAGAAAATGCCAAAAGGATGCAGAGATCTGCTGAAGGTATTTTGATGGCAAAAGTTCCTGAAGAATTGTTTTATGAAATGGTTGTAAAAGCTGTAAAGCTTAATGAAAAATATGTTCCACCTTATGGACATGGTGCTGCTCTTTATATAAGGCCGCTACTTATTGGTACAGGCATTCAGGTTGGAGTAAAACCCGCTGATGAGTATTTATTTATGGTGTTTGTTGGCCCTGTTGGACCATACTTTAAAGAAGGTTTCAATCCTGTTTCATTGCAAATTGTCAGAGATTTTGACAGAGCAGCTCCACTTGGAACCGGTAATATAAAAGTTGGTGGTAATTACGCCGGAAGTCTTTATGCCGGAGAGAGAGCAAAAAAAGAAGGCTTCGCTTCAGTTTTGTTTCTGGAAGCTAAAGAAAAGAAATATATTGATGAAGCCGGTCCTGCTAATTTCTTTGCTATAAAAGAAGATAAATATATCACACCAAAAAGTGATTCTATACTGCCTTCAATTACGAATATGAGTCTTATGCAACTTGCTGAAGATTTAGGGATGAAAGTTGAAAGAAGAAAAGTAGGTGTTGATGAATTATCCGACTTTGATGAAGCAGGAGCATGTGGAACTGCTGCTATTATCTCACCTATAGGGAAGTTGGTTGACAGAGAATCGGGCAAAGTATATGAGTTCTCTAAAGATGGAAAAGCCGGCCCAATGTCAACTAAATTATTTAAGAAATTGCAAGCTATTCAATACGGAGAAGAAGAAGACACACATAATTGGGTTACAATTCTTGAATAAGAAGAATAAAAACAAGATTCTTAACATTAAAAAAGGTGCAATTGAAAATATCAGATTGCACCTTTTTTAATTCTAAAAAAAATTTTCTTAATAAGATTTTATTCTGAAAGTGAATGTTTTCTTTAGCTTATCTTTAAAAGAATACAGCAAAATATAATATATCGCCATTATACCTATTGCCAGCAAGGCCGAAACAGCTTCATTATTGGTAAGTTCCAGTATTATTAATATACTTGCGACCAGTACAAACAATGGAAACATATAGCCCATTAAGAGAGCTTTATAGCCAAGGTTTTGTTCAAGGGTTACAATAACTTCATCTCCAATCTTATATTTATTGTTTTCTATTGAACTAACTTCTATAATTTTCTCACTATTATCAGCAATAGTACAATGGCCTTTCGATTTGCAAGATCCACAAGCAGAATGCTGAATAATTTTTACAATTAAGTTTTCATCATGAATTTGTTCAACAATGCCACGATGTTCTATATTTTTCAATTGTTTTCCCATACAAAATTTAAAAACAAAAATTTCTATTAATTTTTGCGAAAACAAAAGTACATTATTTTTATTTTTAAAGAAAAGGTATCTATTTCTTATATTTACAAAAAACACTAATTTTATTATTTTTTACAAGACGACAAACACATGAAAGTTCATTTTATAGCCATTGGCGGAAGTGCAATGCACAACCTTGCAATAGCCCTGCATCTAAAAGGATATACTATTAGTGGTTCTGATGATGAAATATTTGAGCCATCAAAAAGCAGACTAGAAAAATACGGGATATTACCAAAGAAGATTGGCTGGGATAAAAGAAATATTAATAAAGATATTGATGCTGTAATTCTTGGCATGCATGCAAAAGCAGATAATCCGGAATTACTTAGAGCAAAAGATTTGGGTTTAAAAATATTTTCTTATCCTGAATATTTGTATGAACTAAGCAAATCGAAAATACGTGTTGTTATAGGCGGAAGTCACGGAAAAACAACTATTACTGCAATGATTCTTCATGTTATGAAGCATCATAATATAAACACAGATTATATGGTGGGTGCTCAACTTGAAGGCTTTGACATCATGGTAAAACTAAGTGATGATGCACCATATATGATTCTTGAGGGCGATGAGTATTTGAGTTCGCCTATTGACAAACGGCCTAAATTTCATCTTTATAAACCGAATATTGCATTAATAAGCGGTATTGCCTGGGACCATATAAATGTTTTTCCAACATTTGAAGATTATATGAAGCAATTTAAAATATTTATTGAAAAAATTGTACCGGGAGGCAAATTAATATACTGCGATGCGGATGAAAATGTAAAAAAACTGAGTGAAGATAACTCTAATAATAATATTGAAGCTATTCCTTATTCTTTACCGGAATATTTAATTGAGAATGAAAAAACAAAAATCATCTTTAAAGATAAAACCTATGATGTGTCAATTTTCGGGAAACATAATCTTTTAAACTTAAATGGTGCCCGAAAAGTTTGCAATCAACTGGGTATTACTGATGCAATGTTTTTTGAGGCTATAAAAAGCTATAAAGGAGCAAGCAAAAGAATGGAGATTATTTACGAAAACAATTCAAATATTGTATTTAAGGATTTTGCTCATGCCCCTTCAAAGATTAAAGCTACAACAGAAGCTGCCAAAGAACAATATCCCGAAAAAAAACTAATTGCTGTAATTGAGTTACATACATACAGCAGTTTAAATAAGGAGTTTTTGCAGCATTATAAAAACACACTTGAAAAGGCTGATAAAGCGTTTATATATTATAATCCGCATACTTTAAAAATTAAAAAGCTACCCGAGCTTGATATTGATTATATAAAAAGTGCATTTGACAAAGAAGGTAGTGAAGTATTTGTTGATTCAAAAGTTCTGTTTGATAAAATAAAATCTGCCGGCTTATCTGATACTTGCTTATTATTTATGAGTTCAGGTAATTTTGACGGCATAGATTTGAATGAATTTACAAACTCAATTTTTTCAAAATAGCAAAAAAACTGATTATAATGGTTGATGTGAAAGTAAATCCAAAAATTGATAAAAGTTGGGAAACTTTATTATCAGATGAGTTTAATTCTGATTACTTCAAACAATTGAAACTATTTCTACAAAAAGAAAAAAGCAAATACATTATATACCCGCCGGGATCACATATTTTCAGTGCTTTCAACTATACTCCCTTTGACAAGGTAAAAGTTGTAATAATAGGCCAGGATCCTTATCATGGACCGGGACAAGCAAATGGATTATGTTTTTCTGTTAATGATGGAGTTATGTTACCGCCATCGCTTAGAAATATATATAAAGAAATCAAAAATGATCTGGGTGTATTTCCACCAACGCATGGAAATCTGGAAAACTGGGCAAAACAGGGAGTATTATTGTTAAATGCAACGCTAACTGTAAGAGCCCGACAGGCAGCTTCTCATCAGAAAAAAGGATGGGAAATATTTACTGATAGAATTATAGAAAAACTGTCCAAAGAAAAAGAGGGACTGGTTTTTTTGTTATGGGGCAATTATGCTCAGGCAAAAGCTGAACTTATAGATGAAAGCAAACATTTTATTCTAAAAGCTGCACACCCTTCTCCCCTTTCAGCATCGAGAGGTTTTTTTGGCTGCAAACACTTTTCAAAAACAAATCAAATATTAAAAAAACAAGGAAAAGACGAAATTAGATGGGCAGATTTTTAAATATATTAAGTATTATTCTTTTATGTTTGCTCAGTTTTTTAGCATTTTCGACTTATTCACAAAATCAAACTCCTCTCATTATTGTGAATAAGGATTCAATCAATTATGAATTAAGCGCCGAGATAAAAAAGACACTAGATGCGAATCTTTCAGACACTGCTGCTATTATCAATAAAACATTAGAGGTCTTCACTTACAAAGGATATTTGAAAGTAAAAGCAGATAGCATTGCATTTAAAAACGACACAATAGCGATACATGTAACTCCAGGTAATAAGTTTTTTTATAAAATACAAAATCACAATATTCCCGCAGGCATTTTTAGAAATATTAAGCATGAGAAATTAGAAAATAATAAAACCTATCCTGTATCACAGATAAACAGAATCCGGGAATCTCTTATTAAATATTTTGAGAACAATGGATATCCATTTGCTGCCCTAAAGAAAAAAGATGTTAAGATATTTTCGGATACCGTTAGTTTTAAATGGGAACTTGATAAAGGCCAATTAACTCTAATAGAGAAAATTGATTTTTCAGGAAATGTGAATTTATATCCCAGTTTTATCAAGGGTTTAGGAAGAATTCGTGAAGGAATGCCCTATTCTGAAAATAAAATAAAAACTACCGGAAAAAAAATTTCTGATTTAGAATATGCAAATCTAAGCGGACCGGTATCAGTGATGTTCACTCCATCCGGCGCTAAGATTGATTATCCTTTGGAGAAACTTAAAGCAAATCGTTTTGACGGCATAGCAGGCCTTATGTCTGAACAAGATCCTAGCTCAGATAATACACTTAGAGTTTCAGGTCAGATGAATTTATATTTAATAAATAGTTTAGGATATGGCGAAATGCTCGACATGAAATGGAGAGCACCGGGTAATGGTTCGCAGTATTTGCAGATATCAAGCAACATTCCATACATTCTGGGCTCACCGCTTGGAGTAGGTTACGAACTTTTAATGAACAAACAGGATAGTACGTTTTTATCAGTAAAACAGAAACCATCATTAATTTTTGAGGTCTACAAACTCTTTAGTTTTTCCACATTTGCAATAATCGAATCCAACAATGTATTTTTAGCTGTAGATTATGATAATCAACAAAATACTTACCTCTCTGATTACAAAAAAACATTATACGGCTTGGAAATCATGCTGATAAGCGGTAAAGTAGATCATTCATTTTCTGAAGGCTGGAAAATCCAAACTTCCATAGCTGCAGGAACAAAAAATATTAAAAACGAGAATGACAATAATATCCTTTCAGGAAAAACCACACAACTAACATCGGATATTAATCTAAGACTTCATGAAAAAATTGGCAGGCAAAGTATCCTTTCCTTTTCTCTTTTGTCAAACCTTCAATCGGGAGACAAATTCCTTGAGAACGAACTAAACAGAATAGGAGGATTCAGCACTTTAAAAGGTTTTGATGAAGGATCTATAAAAACCAGTTCTTACGCTATCCTGACCGCTGAATACAGACTATACACTGCTGCAGAAACATACTTCAGCATCATATCAAATGCCGCCTGGATTGAAATTAATTCGATTGAAATATATAATAAGGAATTCCTATTGGGCCTAGCTGCCGGTTTAAACTTTAAAACAAAACCGGGAATCATGTCAGTTTATTACGGCTTGGGTTTGAATGAAAAAAAATTCGAATTCAGAAATTCCAAAATTCATATAGGATTCATAAGCTTATTTTAAACTCACTTCTTCTTATCAATAATCTGGCTCAATTTTGATATTCTCGCTTGCAATTCTCTTATATCGAGCACTTTATCTTCTAACATCCCTTGCAGATTATCAAGGTGACTTCTGAGTTCAACAACCTGTACATCAAAAACTTTAGAAACATCCTTAGATAATTCTTTATTTTTATCGTTGCCTGCAGCTATATTCGATTTTATAAATTTCATAAAATCAAAAAGATAACTTTCCATTTCGAGGTTCATATCCATATCAGCCGAAAAATCCTGTTTTATATATTTAACTTCGAAATTTAAATCATGCTTTTGATATGATGATATTAAATCATTAAAGCATTCCAGATACTGTGTGAAAGGCTGAGTAATATCGCGAGGCATATTGTAAACCTGAATCATAACTTTTGCTGACTCCTTTTTTCTCAACTCACCAAAAAGATAATGCATAGTTGCATATAATCCTCTTTTTAAAACTTTCTCCGGTGGAAATTCGCATGGATTTTTTTCCATATACAATTTTTTCAAACCGGTCAGATTTATTAATTCTATAGGCAATCTTTTTATACTGTTAAAACTAACATCCAACTGAGTTAGTTCAGTAAGTTCGCCTATTGATGAAGGTAGAGTTTCTAATTTGTTATTGCTGATATCTAAAACATTTAAGCACTTAAGATGGCCAAATCCTTTAGGTAAAGCTTTTATTTCATTATGGTTAAGATATAATGATTTCAGATTTGTTAATCTAAGAAAACTTTCGGGAAGAGAGGAAATTTGATTATAAGACAAATCTAGTGATTGAAGAAAATTTAATCTGCCAACCTCTTCCGGCAATTCAACTATACCTCTATTTGATAAACTCAATTTTTTTACTCGCTGTTCTCGCGCAAGCTCAATCATTTCAATAATTTCATCCCTGTCCATTTGTCATATTTTTTTGCTTTAACTTTCAAATGTAAACAAAAAACATATAAAAAATGGCAGTGTTTTCCTTAAAAAAATACGGAAATTAAAGGCATTTTTAAATTATTCATATACAACTAAAAATAATACTAATAAACTAAGAAATTAAGCTGTTTACAAAAAAAACCCGATATTTGAAAAAAATTTCATTTTTAGCTATGAAACAAAAAATACTTTTTCTTGCATTATTAATTACTGCTATCTTTTTTGTCACTTGTAAATCAACTCAGCGTTTGAGCACAATTAACTTCAATAGTGTTTATAACTCTGAATTGGCAACAATAAACCCTGATTTATATATTTTTCATAATGACATTGAAGAATCAAAATTGTATTTCCGAATTAATTCCGATGAATTGCAATACATAAAAGGCGCTGATGAGGATGCTTTTAAAGCAAAATTCTCTTTGCAATACAGAATAATTCCTTCATTTAATTCAACAAATCTTGTAGATAGTGCTTCTGTATATTTTATTGATTCTCTTAATTTTGAAAGCGGAAATTACATTTCTGACAGTATTAATATTTTTGCTCCAAAGGGCGAAAATTACATCTTACATCTTGTAATTTATGATCATAACAGCAAATCCGCAAACCATTTCGTAAAAAGCATAAATAAAAAAAGTGATTATTCTCTGCAAAATTTCAAATTTTTCAATTCTGAGAGTCAACTGATTTATAATCCATTTATTGACGACAAGGGGATATTAATTGCACAATATAAACATCCGGCAAACTTTTCAATGAAAGCCTTTACTTTCACAAAAGACTATAGAACAGCAAGTCCGCCGTTTTTAGAAAACAAAGAAGCTTCTGAAATCACAGCGGACTCTGTCTTCAATATTAATTTTAAATCAGGGATTGGCATTATACCTATGAAAAGCTTTGGGCATTATTATTTTTTCAATAAAAATGATACTACAGACGGTTTTTCTACATATAATTTTCACAAAGGCTTTCCATACATAACTACACACGAATCAATGCTTGCACCAATTAGATATTTAGTTTCTAATTCTGAATATGATGCATTAAAAAAGCAGCAAGATCTCAGAAGCGCAATAGATAGATTTTGGGTTAGTATTGCAGGCGATGCTGCAAGGGCAAAACAATTAGTAAGTCGCTATTATCAGAATGTACAGTATTCTAACATTTATTTTACTTCATATAAGGAAGGTTGGAAAACAGACAGGGGAATGATTTATACAATATTCGGACCGCCTGAAATTGTATTTTTTTATGAGGGTAAAGAAACCTGGCATTACAAGGATAAATGGAGAATGATGGAAATACAATTTGATTTCGTACATCAAGAACATGAATTTACAAATAATCATTATATATTAATAAGAAAACCGGAACATAGAAACCCATGGTATTTGGGTGTTGAAAACTGGAGAAAATAGGAGAAATTTTGGACAATATAATATTTGGAATAAGACCCGTAGCAGAAGCTATAAAGGAAGGTAAAATGCCTGAAAAGGTATTGATACAAAAAGGTTTGACAGGTGAAAACTTTAAAGAGCTTTTTCAAGCAATAAGAAAAGAGAATATTCCTTTTCAGATGGTACCAATCGAAAAACTAAACCGTGTCACTAAGAATAATCATCAGGGAATTATTGCCTATTTGCCTTTAATAAATTACATCTCAGTTGAAGAACTTGTTGAGAATATCTCAAAAAACGGCGAAACTGCTCTGATTGTGGTTATTGACAAAATCACCGATATCAGAAACCTTGGTGCTATTGCTCGTTCTGCCGAATGTGCAGGAGCTCACGGGCTGATAATACAATCAAAAGGTGGGGCGCCAATAAATGCAGAAGCCATTAAAACTTCTGCCGGAGCTCTTTCCAGAATTCCTGTTTGCAGAGAAAATGATTTATTGGAAACTATTACTTTTCTTAAATTATGCGATATTAAAATTATTTCCTGTACGGAAAAATCATCACAAACAATATACTCTACAGACCTTAACAAGCCTTTAGCTTTAATAATGGGTTCCGAAGACAAAGGAATCTCGTCATATTTATTAAAACTTTCAGATCATCAAGCTTCTATACCTATGAAAGGAAATATTGCTTCTCTAAATGTTTCGGTGGCAGCTGGTATTGTTTTATTTGAAGTAAACAGGCAACGTTCTTTTTAAGAGTATTTTTATTTTTAAAATCTATATTTTATATATTTGTGATTATTTATTTCTTATATGGAAGCAGACATTTTTATCCCGTGTTTTATTGATCAGGTTTCACCACAAACAGGCATTAGTATGGTAAAAATACTAAAGAAATTTGGTGTTAAAGTTTATTACAATGCAAAACAAAGTTGTTGTGGGCAAATAGCACTTAATAGCGGATTTTTGGACGAAGCTAAAGAAGTAGCACAAAAGTTTATTACTGATTTTGATAATGACAGGTATATCGTAAGTCCGTCTGCTTCATGCGCAGGAATGGTAAAAAATCAATATCCTATGCTGTTTGATAATTCTGCTTATTATTTGCAAGCAAAAAGCTTGGTAAAAAGAATCTATGAGTTAACAGATTTTTTAGTGAATGTATTAAATATTACGGATCTTAATGCCGAATTTACAGCAAAAGCAACAATACATGATTCCTGCTCAGCTTTAAGAGAGTATAAATTAGGAAATGAACCCCGTCAATTATTATCAAAAGTAAAAGGCCTGGAAATAATTGAAATGGAAGATAGTGATGTCTGCTGCGGTTTTGGTGGAACTTTTGCTGTTAAACACGAAGCAATTTCAACGGCGATGGCTCAACAAAAGGTTGAAAATGCCGTAAAAACAGGCGCTGAATATATTATTAGTACAGAGGGTAGCTGCCTGATGCATTTACAATCATATATAGAAAAAAACGAAATTCCAATAAAAACAATTCATATTGCAGATTTATTGGCCAATAGCATTACTGATAATTAATTGTTTATAAAGACTTCTAAAATAAAATATCCATTTAAGTTAAAAACATAAAATTTAGTAAACATTAAAACAAAAGAATATGAAAACAAAAAACACTTTTTGTAAATTATTTTCAAGAAGTTTGAAAATAATTATCGCCATGTTTGCAATAATATTTTTTAGCACAAATGTATCCGGCCAGGTATATACAGGTGGAAACGTGAGTGTAAATTACGACCAGGGATATTATCTTGATATTGCCCCACTTATAGGTTACAGAGTTGGTATTGTAGATGTAGGAGCCTCTCCATTTTACTCATATTCACAAAGAGAAAATGCAGAATCAAGTTATTCCTTTGGGGGCAGAATTTTTACACAATTAACTTTCTATAAAGATATTTTCGGACATGCCGAGCTTCAGTTTGAGAATATTGGCTTAAAAGATGAAAGCAGAATGTGGACTGTTTCTATGCCTATTGGTGCAGGATACAGGTATCCTATTGGTGAGGGAACAACAGCATATGGTATGGTTTTATATGATGTTTTGCTGCATCCTGATTCGCCAAATAGAAACCCCATAATTCGCGGTGGTATTACTCATGATTTTTAGATTTTTATTATTTATTTTTATATGAAACCAACATTAGTTATTTTGGCTGCCGGCATAGGTAGTCGTTACGGTAGTTTAAAGCAAATTGATGCCATTGGTCCAAATGGTGAAACAATCATTGATTATTCGGTTTTTGATGCTTTAAGGTGTGGATTTGGAAAAATTGTTTTTATTATTAGAAAAAGTATAGAAAAAGAGTTTGTCGATGTTTTTTCAAAGCGATTTAAAGGTCAGGTACCTTATGAAATAGTTTATCAGGAACTCGATATGCTGCCTGAGGGATTTGAATGCCCAAAGGATCGAGAAAAACCATGGGGAACAGGACATGCGGTTTGGGTTGCCAAAGATTTAATTAAAGAGCCTTTTGCTGTTATAAATGCTGATGATTTTTATGGTTATGATGCTTTTGATGTTTTGGCAAAAAAGCTTTCTAACAATAATCTCACAAACGAAGATTCTTTTATGGTTGCATACAAACTTGGCAATACTCTTTCTGAAGAAGGTTATGTTTCACGTGGCGTTTGTACAGTAAAAAACGGATATCTGGATTCCATAATTGAAAGAACAAAAATTGAAAAGATAAATAATCAGGTAGTTTATAAAGATGATGATAATAAAGAAATCCCTCTTGATGAAGATTCATTAGTATCAATGAATTTCTGGGGTTTTACTCCATATTATTTTGAACAGGCAAATAATTTGTTTAAAGAGTTTTTGAAAAATTCAATTAATAATAATAAATCAGAGTTTTATATTCCAATGTTGGTGAATAAACTTATTGATGAAGGAAAATTAAAATGCAGGGTTCTTCCTACTACTGCAGAATGGTTTGGAGTAACATACGCCGGAGATAAACCTTTTGCCATTGAAAGAATAAAGAAATTTATAAATGAAGGAATTTACCCTTCTCCCCTATGGTAAGTCTTTCTCAACTTTATAACTAATAAGCATCTATTACAGGTGCTTATTAGTTATCATATGTGAAATATTCAAATTTCACTTCTGTTATTTCTTCGAAATCTTCACCCGCTTCTCTCATGTCATCATCATCTTCAAGATAATGCCATTCAATAATTGTTGAATCATCATTATCATAAATCTGCTTCGCCATATCAATTAATTCCATAACTATTTTTGAGGAAGCAGTATTGAAATATTCAAACATAAAAACTATTCTTGTTCCGGGTTGGGGATTTTTTATATACTTTTCCATGTGTTCTTTAACCGTTGTATAAAAACCCTTTGGGTCTTCCGGTAGCGAACGGCCTGCGAATTTTATAAAACCTTTAACAGGGTCAATAACTACTTCAGGAGTATCGTCAGTCCCTTTAATGTATAGATTATCTCCAATGAATGAATTTTCTGAATCAATAGTTTCTTTTTCTTCCATATTGTAAAAATAAGAATTGCACTGTTTATACTATTTTTCTATATAAAAACTGCAAAACTCTATTAAAGAGCAAAACAGAAATTTAGAATTGGGTACAAACATACATATTTTTTTTTATCATAAAAAAACAAAATTTTCAACAAGAAGTTCTTTATAGAAAGACAATGTTTTTAATCATAATTATTATCTTAATACTGTTTATACAAATGGTATTATATGAGGCTTCCATATTAAATATTCACATAGTTTAATTATAAACAGGAATAAACAAATACCCTATTTTTGTTAATAACTAAATTTTAATTATGCTATTATCATTAAAATAGATGATTTATTCTTTATTTTTGTAAGAAAAACTTTAATATATGCATCATTTAGTAGCCCCATCATTATTATCTGCAAATTTTTTACAGCTTGAAAAAGACATAACAATGATAAATAACAGCATGGCCGATTGGTTTCATGTTGATGTAATGGACGGACATTTTGTCCCGAATATCTCTTTTGGTTTTTCTATAATTTCGCAAATAAAATCTGTAGCAAAAAAACCTCTGGATGTTCATCTAATGATATCTGAGGCTGATAAATACCTTGAGGATTTTAAAAAAGCCGGAGCAGATATATTAACAGTACATTACGAAAGTTGTACGCATCTTCATAAAACCATACAGAGCATTAAATCCTTAGGAATGAAGGCAGGTGTTGTTATAAATCCGCATGTGAATGTTGAATTGCTTCAAGATATTATTGCAGATGTTGATTTAGCTTTAATAATGTCTGTAAACCCGGGCTTTGGCGGACAAAGTTTTATTGAATCAAGCTATGGCAGAATTGAAAGACTTAGGGAACTGATATCTCAAAAAAACAGTAAAGCTTTAATTGAAGTTGATGGCGGCGTTGATATAAATAATGCATCAAAACTTATAAAAAGTGGCGCAAACGTTCTTGTCTCAGGTAGTTCAATTTTTAAAGCCCCTGATCCTGTAGATTATATAAAAAAGATGAAACAGCTTTCTGATTCTTGATTATTATAAAATAATAGCTGCCATATCAGGTCAGCAACATCATATTTTGACCAATGAAGAATAATTTTCCTTATACATATAAAGCAGAAATATATGAGAGACAATCATAACGCTGCTTATTGAAATATTATTTGGTGCCATAAAAATATTAAACATAAAAATATTTACATTCAATGGCAGTAATAAAATCAATACTAATGGTACAAAAAGATTAGCAATAAGGCATATTCCTAATAATATTTGTACAGATCCCAACATTGGAATAAAATATTCACTTTTAGCTAAACTTGCCATGAAATCGGTAGCCTCTCCCGGTGGTAAATTTATACTCATAAAGTTTAGAAAAAAGTTCAAGCCAAAAATCAATAAAATCAGCCCCAAAAATATCCGTGCAATTCTAACAATGAAAAATACATTCATAATAAATAATATTTAGCGATTATCTCTTACCTGCTTCTATTTTATGCAAAATTACTTTAATTATTTAAACACTAAGCAATCATATTAACAATCAAAAAATAAAATATTTGATTTTTAACTAAAATTTTTAGTAATCTTTTCTTACATTCGCAGCGAAAAATCACCTATAAATTATTATAAAAAAATTAGCGGATATTATATTCTATAATATCTGTAAAATATATTTTTTATTATGAATAGCTCCAAAAACAATACGAGGTATATATTTGTAACAGGAGGCGTTACTTCTTCCTTAGGCAAGGGTATTATATCCGCATCTTTAGCAAAATTACTTCAATCCAGAGGTTTTAGCGTCACAATACAAAAGCTGGATCCTTATATCAATATTGATCCGGGCACATTAAATCCATACGAGCATGGTGAATGTTATGTAACAGAAGATGGCGCGGAAACTGATCTTGACCTTGGCCATTATGAAAGATTCCTTAATGTTCCAACATCTCAGGCTAATAATGTTACAACAGGAAGAATATACCAATCTGTAATTAATAGAGAGCGTAAAGGTGATTACCTGGGAGAAACTGTTCAAATTATTCCTCATATAACTGATGAAATTAAACATTCTATACAACTATTAGGCGAAGAAAAAAAGTATGATTTTGTTATAACTGAAATTGGCGGTACTGTGGGTGATATCGAATCACTTCCATATATTGAAGCAATCAGGCAATTAAAATGGGATTTAGGAAAAAAAAGCCTTGTAATTCACTTGACTCTTGTTCCCTATCTTGCTGCAGCAAAAGAATTAAAAACCAAACCAACTCAGCACTCTGTAAAAACAATGCTTGAGTATGGTGTGCAACCTGACATCCTTGTATGTAGAACAGAAAAGCCTCTAAACAGTACTATAAGAAATAAAATTGCATTATTTTGCAATGTTGAACCTACCTCTGTAATTGAATCAATAGACACTATCTCCATATATAAGGTTCCCTTATTAATGAGAGAAGAGAAATTAGATCAGGTAGTTCTTAAAAAGATGAATATGTCAACAAAGACAGCTTCAGATCTAAAAAAATGGGAAACGTTTATAAAAAAGCTTTTAAATCCAAAAAAAACTGTATCTATTGCTCTCGTTGGGAAGTATGTAGAACTTGTTGATTCATATAAATCTATAATTGAATCATTTATTCATGCCGGTACGGCCAACAATTGCAAGGTTGAGCTTAAACTAATACAGTCAGAGCATATCAATAACGAAAATGTAAAAAAGATTCTTGGGGAAGTCTCAGGAGTATTAGTTGCTCCGGGATTTGGAGACAGAGGTATAGAAGGAAAAATTGCAGCTATCAAATATGTGAGAGAGAATAAAATTCCATTTTTGGGAATCTGCCTTGGATTACAGTGTGCAGTGATAGAATTTGCACGTAATGTTATTGGATTAGATAAAGCCCATTCTACAGAAATAAACAAAAACACTCCTTTTCCTGTAATTGACATAATGGAAGAACAAAAAAACATAACAACCAAAGGAGGAACTATGAGACTTGGAGCATATTCCTGCCAGATAACTCCTGATTCAAAAATGTCTAAAATTTATAAGAAATCCTTAATACAAGAAAGGCATAGACACCGTTATGAATTTAATAATGAGTATTTAGAGAAATTTATTGAATATGGCTTTATACCAACAGGGATAAATCCGGGAACCAAACTTGTAGAAATTATGGAATTGCCCGAAAACCCTTGGTTTGTGGGCGTGCAATTTCATCCTGAATATAAAAGCACTGTTGCTCAGCCTCATCCTTTATTCGCTGGTTTTGTTGCAGCGGTTATCAAACACAAAGAAAATGAAAAAAATATTTAAGCTTTATTTATGTGTTTTTTCAATTTAAACTATATTTGCACTCCTTTTAAAAAATCAATAAAATGAATAAAAACAATATCCTTGGCTTTATAATTATAATAGCCATAATTATTATTTACAGTATTTGGAATGCTCCCTCTGAGGAAGAAAAGCAAGCCAGAAGAATCCAAGACAGTATTGCACGTGTTGAACAAGAAAAGAGAGTAGTAGATACTACTCTTACCGATACTCAAACCGGAGAGCAATTGCCTGCTGAACAAACAAAAGAAGAAACCGACATTCTTATAGATACTTTAAGCGACAATGAGCTTGTTGAAAAATATGGAGTATTCGCAGCAAATGCTGAAGGTGAAGAAGAGTTAATTACAATTGAAAATGACTTCCTGATATTAAAAATCAGTACTAAAGGCGGGCATATATATTCCGCGGAATTAAAAGATTACAAAACCTGGGATCAAAAACCCTTAATGCTGTTTCATGGTGAGCATAATAATTTTTCGGTTAATTTTTATTATGCCAACAGATTTATACAAACACAAGATCTTTTCTTTGAAGCTTTTCATAATGATTCGAGAAATCATAACAAAGATCATATAGTTGTAAACGGTAATGACTCTACAAGCTTCTCGATGCGTTTATATGTGAATAAAGACGAACATCTGTCTCCTGCATATATTGAGTTTTATTATGGTATTAAAGGGAATGATCATATGCTTGATTTCGATATTCGTTTTGTTGGAATGAGTAATATTTTAGCGCAACAAACTTTCAATATTGATTGGGATATATTATCACCACGAAACGAAAAAAGTTATGACAACGAGCAAAGAACAACTTCGATATATTATCAATATAAAAATGATGATGTTTCATATCTGAGTGAAACTAAAGATGATAAAGAAGAACTATTAAGCAAACTTAAGTGGATATCATTTAAACAACAATTCTTTTCCGTAACTCTAATAGCTGAAAATAGCTTTAGAAGTTCTGTTGTTGAATCAGTAATGTTTGAAGAAGAAGAAAATCCTGATTTTCTCAAGCATTTAAAAACATCTATTATAGTTGATGAATTTGAAAATAATCAATTTCCAATGAGCCTTTATCTGGGGCCTAATCACTATAACACTCTGAGCTCATACGATCTGGATCTTGAACGTCAGATACCTTTAGGCTGGAGTTTCTTTCTTATGTCATGGATAAACAGATATTTAGTAATCCCTACTTTCAATTGGTTAGATTCAATGAATTTAAACTATGGGCTTATTATTCTTCTTCTTACTATCATGTTAAAAGTAGTCTTACTGCCTATTGCTTTTAAAACATACATCTCCTCTGCTAAAATGAGAGTTTTAAAGCCTGAAATTGATGAATTGGCAAAGAACTTTCCAAAGAAAGAAGATGCCATGAAAAAGCAACAAGCAACCATGTCGCTATATAAAAAGGCAGGAGTAAATCCAATGGCAGGTTGCATTCCAATGTTATTGCAGTTGCCGATATTGCTCGCATTATTCAGATTTTTTCCTGCTTCAATAGAATTACGGCAAGAAGCATTTTTATGGGCAGATGACCTTTCATCATATGACTCCATATTAAATCTGCCTTTTACCATTCCTTTCTATGGTGATCATGTTAGTTTATTTACTATTCTAATGGCCATTTCAACGGTTATTTACACACACATGAACACCCAAATGATGGGAAGCAGCAACCAAATGCCGGGTATGAAAATGATGCTTTACTTTATGCCGGTAATGTTGTTGTTTATATTCAATAGTTTTGCGTCAGGACTTAGTTATTATTACTTCCTTGCCAATATCATTACTTTTGCTCAAATGTTTTTGTTTAAGAAATTTATAAATGAGGATAAATTAAGGGCAAAAATTGAGGCTAATAAGAAGAAGCCTGCAAAAAAGAAAAATGGTTGGCAACAACGAATGCAAAAATTAGCTCAGGAAAAGCAGGCTGCACAGAGAAGAAAAAAATAAAATAATAATTAGAGCATGGATATGAAAGTATCCATGCCTTTTTTTAGGTCGTAATTTAAATTGTATTTAATGTTTTTGGATAGATAATTATACATTTCTTCCTCAGAAAGATAGGACTGATTAGAATTTTCCCGTACAACTTCTCTAATTCTTGTTACACCATATTCCAATGCATTATTAAAAGCATTTTGTATGTCTGCAGGTATTTTTCTCGTACTTATCCAACAAGCAAAAACAAATGGTAAGCCTGTATATTTCTTCCATTCATCTGCAAGATCATAGGCAAAATTATAATTTTGAAGAGCTTTAAATGTTTTATCACCTATTAAGACAACAGAATCATAAACTATATCCTCACCTGTAAATGGTATTATATTCTCCCATTGTGGAGATATTTTCCAGTAATTTTTTGCAAGTAATTTTGCAAGTTGCTTTGATGTGAGAGAATGAAAATCCAGATGAATTTTTTTTATCTCATTTAATGGAACCTGGCTAAACAGATATACTGACTTAACAGGGCCATCAGCACCTATGCAATAATCTGAAACTATACTGTATGATTTAAGAGCAGGTATCATAGCAACAGGTACTAAAGCAATATCCGCTTTATCATGCAAAATTTTATTAGCACATTCATATGGCAAATCAAGGTTTAATTCTAAATTTTTTAACAAACCTGAATTTTGCAAGCCGTATATAAATGGCTTTGAATTTAGATAAGAAACTACTGAAACTTTTACCATTAAGTAGATCTATTAAATAATTGTTATTGTCTGTCTTAAGCACGACAAACAAATGGACAGAACAAAAAAGACGAATAAACTAAAGAGATAAATCAGTAATATCGACAGAAAGCTCAATTATTTTTCTAAGATTACCTCCTGCGTCAATAACAGGGGAAGCAATTCCTTTGCAAACGTATGCTTTGTTATTTTTACCTATTCTTTTCAATATAATATGAACGGTATTACCGGCATTCATATCTTCCCAAAATGATTTATAAGCTTCAGAATCTCTAAAATCCTTATTATCAAACAGCATACTTATATTATTGCCAACCAGTTCAGATTCAGAATATCCGGATAATTGACTATATAAATCATTTGCGCTGAGTATAACTCCATTTTCATTATATTCTAATGAAGCTAAAAATTTATTACTAAGTTCAAGTTGATCTTGCAAAGCTTTTTCTTTGCGCTCCATTTCTTCCTGAGTAGCGTGCATTTCCTCCATATTCTGGCGCATTTCCTCTTCCTGGGCTCGCATTTCTTCAGATTGTTGTTGTGATTGCTCTAGTAAAAATTTTGTTTTAACATTAATTTTAACAGTAGAAATTGTACTGGCAATACTTTCTCCTACTTTTTCCACAAACTCAACTTTATACTTTTCAAAATCTGAGAAAGCTGCAATTTCAATAACTCCAAATATTTCCTCATTTACAATCAGTGGCACTATTAAAATAGTAGAAGGGTTCTCTTCGCCCAAGCCTGAAGTAATTGAAATATAATCATCCGGCACCTGTGACATATGAATAGTTTTTCTTTCCAGAAAACAAGCACCAACAAGTCCTTCTCCGATTTGAATAGTTTTTTCCAGATATTTCTTTCTATCAAAAGCATAACAAGCTTTTAATTCGAGAAATTTTTCCTTTTCATTATCATCATTAAGAATAAAAATTCCACCTTGATTCGCATCTAAATATTTTACCAGATTTTTAATAACACTAAAAGAAAGAGATTCCATGTCATCATTGTCTTGCCTTAAAATATCTGCAAATAAAGCTTGTCCTTGAGTGGCCCAACTTCTGCGTTTATCCTCTTCTTTTCTTTTCTCCTCCTCTTCTTTCGCAACTTTCAGACTCTCCCGCATATTAAGAAGTGCTTCTCCAATACTGTCATTTTCACCAAGCAGCTTAAAATCAACGTCCAAATTACCTTGTCCTATTTCATTTGCAAAATTTGCTGTATGATTTAAACCCTCTAAGAGATTATTCAGTGCAATTGATATTTTACCAATCTCATCACCTGTTTTAACTTTAATCTTACTTGTATTTTTCAGATCGCCAACTGAAATTTTCTCAATCACCCTTGTAAGAGTTCCAAGAGGTTTTGCAATTCTTCTGGCAACAATAAAGATTATATATGATAATAATATTAGCCCAAGAAGTCCTACTATTATAGATCTCAGCAAGATTACATTAGCATCCTTCACAATAATTTGAATCGGCACAGCTGTGCCCACGCTCCATGGCAAATCAGTATTCCCTATAGAAACAGGTGCATATGCAATGTATGCATCACCACCAAAATGATTATCATGAGAGGTGTGTGTAAAAAATTCACCTTCTTTAATTTTATCTATAACCTGATATTCATTAGCATAATCGGACTTCATATCAGAAATTAATTGCCCTACAAAAGATTCGTTTGGATGTCCAACGTAAGTGCCATTATTTGAAACAATAAAAGTATATCCAACATCAAAAGGTTTTATATCTTCAGTCAATTTCTGAAATCTGCTTAAAACAATGTCTGTACCAGCAAGTCCGGCAAAATGATCTCCAATTAAAACAGGAATACAAGGACTAACTTCTAATACTTCATCTTCAGAGCGCCCTGTATACGAATAATAATAAGGATCCGAGAGAAAATTTTCTTTTGCTACTTTAACATTATGATAAAGGCCTCCAATAACATCTCCCTCTAAATTAAGAGTATCTTGTTTGTATAAAATTTGATTTCCTTGTCTATAATATGTTTGCCTTACACGGCCGTATGGGAGAGTATAATCAGGATCTAGCGCATTCAATTCCCAACTGATCCATGTTGAATAAAAATTTGGATTTCTTATGACAAAATCATAAAGCATCTCTTCATAATAATCAAAAAACATTGTATCCGGAACATTTTCAAATGATTGAGCGGCCCAGCCTAATCCTTGTGTTATGTCAAAATCATAATTAAGTTCTGCTGTAACTAAATTTGCATACTCTCTGGCATGAGCCTGTATAAGTTTTTCAGCATCCTTAAAAACCTTATCGCGTATTCCAAGAATTATAAAACTAAAGGCGATTAGATAAATTACTATTGTAAAACTTAAAATAAACAACAATAATTTATTCTGAATTTTGATCCTTTTATAAAATTTGTTGATGCCTAACATATTTAATTATGTTTATATGTAATTATAAATATACTTCATTGATTGTAAACAATAATTAACTATTTTCATTAACCTGAACCAGGATAAAAATAATTTTAACGGGTTCTTTATATTTATTTTTAATAGGATTAACAGAAGCCTTAACTGAAAATTTAGTACCATTTCTTTTTATAAGACTTACATCACCAACAAATCTTTGTCCATTTTTAAGATCGTTCCACATTTGCTGGTAAGTTGAGGTTTCAATAAAGTATTTATCAAAAAACTTTGTGTGAGAGATACCCGATAGTTCTCCCTCAGAGAATAGAGTAATATCACAAAATATTTTATTAACTCTTCTTACATTTCCATCCATGCTAATCTCAACAATACCTATGGAATCATTAATTGCATTAAAGAAGCTTTGGTTTTCGAATTCTTTTCTTTCCATTTCTTCTTGAGTTGCATGCATCTCTTCCATATTTTGTCTCATTTCTTCTTCCTGTGCTCTCATTTCTTCACTTTGTTCTTGAGATTGATGAAGCAATTCTGTAGTTCTGATATTAATTTTCACGGTGGATATTGTTGATGCAATGGATTCAGCGATTTTTTCAACAAAATCAATTTGATATGGTTCTATTTGATTAAATGAAGCAATTTCAATTACACCAAATATTTCATCATTTAGCTTAAGAGGCACAATCAATACACTTCTTGGATTCGAGTCGCCAAGGCCGGAGGTAATATTAACATAAGTATCAGGTACATCAGTTAAAAATATTGTTTCTCCTTCTTGCATGCATGTGCCAACTAGTCCCTCTCCCCAATAAATTTTCTTTTTAAGGAATTTCTTTTTATTAAAAGCGTAACATGCTTTTAGCTCTACAAATTTCTCTTTTACATCGTCATCATCAAGGATAAACATTCCTCCCTGATTAGCGTCCAAATATTTAACAAGATTTTTTATAATACTAAAAGAAAGTTCTTCAAGATTATCATTGTTTTGTCTTAATAATTCAGCAAATTTTGCAATTCCGTGAGTAGCCCATGTTCTTTTATCATCTTCAATTCTTCTTTTGGCCTCCTCTTCTTTTGCATTTTTAAGGCTTTCTCTCATATTAATAAGAGCCATTCCTAAGTCATCATCATCACTTATAGGTTTAAAATCTGAAATAAAATTCCCTTGTCCTATTTCAGTGGCAAAAGTTGACTTTTCTTTTAAGCCATTAATCAGATAATTGAGGGCTTTTGCCATCTCTCCGAGCTCATCGTTTGTTTCCTTAACAGAATTCTCAGGAATTTTCCCCTGCCCCATTATATAAATTACCTTCTTTAGTTTGTTAATAGGCCCTACAATACTTCTTATAAAGAAAAATGCGATTAAAAAACCAACAATAATTAAAACTGATGTAAGGATGATAGTTAATCTTTCAAGATTATCCAATGAGGCTTTCATTTGATTATAACCTCTATCTATGTAATTATTTTGGACATTAATAAGATCATCTAATAAAGTATTTATCTCACTTGTATAACTCACAATATCGCCACCGGGTTCCATCATTGGTCTAATTAAAAATAATGTCATTGGATCGTCATAACTCATCCAATCATCCAGTTCTTCCATAACATATTTCTGAGTCACAAAAAGTTCATCCACAAGTTTGAATATATCATCTAGTTTCTCTTGCATATCATCATTCCAATGTTTGGAGATCTCTATTAATTTAGATTTCAATTCAGGATAATGTATTGTGTTTAGCTCTTTTAATTCAAGTTTATCATCTGTATCAGGGTCACTTTGAATGAAGATCCAATTTCCAATGAGTTTTTCACTTGTAACTATCATATTGTTAAATTCCATAAGCAGCAACATAGACGGAACATAAACATTGCTGTTTTGGTCGTTAATACGTTGACTTTCTCTAAATGTTGAGAAAGTAAATATATTACTTAAAAGAAAAAGGATTATCAAAATAGCAAAACCAATGCTTAGTTTTCTGCCAATGCTCAATTTGATTTTCATAAGTAAAAATATATTGATTAAAAATTATATTCCAGCTTTAAAACTATTATAACTTTTTTGTCAAATTCATAAAATGCACTTTATCAACACATTACTTAATTTAACAATTATTCAAAAAAAATATTTAAAACAATGTGTAAACTTAAGAAATAATAAGTTAAATCCAAGCTAGGAACAAAAATATTAAAATATTTTGAAGAGTCTTATAAATAATAAAAAAACTGCCAAAAAAGATTTTGACAGTTTCATTATTTTTTGTTTATAAATCTCAATCAACCAGGATAGCTAAACGTGTGATTTCCCCTCCCAGCGTTATACCGAGTGCTTTAGCATTAGACTGGCTGAGTTCAAAACGCTGTCTGCCATCAACAATTGTAAAGTTAATAACTGCTCCACTACGAATTGCACTTCTGGAGTTTCCTACTACTAAAGCTTTAATATTTCTGGACTTCAGATTATTTACAATACTTTCAATATTTCTGGATTGATTTGATGGAACATATAAAATATGGCATTTAGTAATATCATTAATAGAATTAAACTGCTTTGCTTCTATTTGCTGTGAACCGGCTTTTTTTGTAGTTGCCATATCTTCAATTTCATCATACATTGCAGTGCGACCATAAACTGCTATAACGAAATTTCCACTTTGATAATCAGCCGGCCAGGAAATAAGTCTTGTAAAATTATATAAGAACACCGATTGCATCCTAATTTCAGATTGCTGGCTATATGATTTAGTTGAGCAAACTAATATTATCAGAAGTATCGCAACTCTATGTATATACTTGTTTCTTTTTTTCATAAACATAAACAGATAAATTTCAAACTATTTTGTTTAAATCAAAAATATATAAAAAAAGCAACTACACCAAACTTAATTATATGATTTATATTTATTTTTATTATAAAATTTGTGTTTTTAATCAAAAAGAATCTACAACTTTGAGTTACAATAATATTCAACAAGATCAACAAATTCCATAATAATCATAGCTGTAGCACCCCAAATAATTCTTTCTTTATAATTAAAACAGGGTGTTTGCATTTTTTCTCCACTACTAAGAGAAATCAATTCACAAATTCTATTTTCCTGCTTAAAAAAATAATCCAATTCAACATCAATAATCTCAGACACTTCATAATTATCTGCAATTAAATCAGGTTTTGATTCTAATAATCCTATAAAAGGTTTAACGATATAATTACTTGGTGGAATAAATAAAGAAGTCAGACTCCCAATAATTTCAACTTTATCACTTTGAAGGCCAATCTCTTCATTTGCTTCTCGAAGGGCTGTTTGTTCTAAACTTTCATTAAACTCTCTTTTACCTCCAGGAAAAGAAATTTGGCCACTATGAATTCCATTATACACAGGTCGTTGTGTAAGTATTGTTTTTAAAACTCCGTTTTCGGGATATATTAAAAACAAGACCGCACTATCCATTGTATTATCATCTATAGAAGGCTTAAGTATGTCTTTTTTTCTTATATCAGGAGCCATTTTTAATTGAGAAGATACTCCCGGCAACTCCAATGAGAAAATTTCTTTCAAAACTTCAGGTAAAAGCTTGTGTTCAGGAAAACAACTATTAACTATCATTAATTATATAACAATTATTGTTAATTAAACATTTAAATATTCTGCGAAATAATTTTTTTATTAAAAAAAAATCAATAAAATTTATTCAGCAAAAAAAAAAGAATACCTTTGTGTTGTTAAACAAAGTTAAATAAAAAGAACCAACGAAATGAGAACAATTAAATTATTAACAATCGTTATGGCCGGTCTGTTCATTTTTACCGCCTGTGAAAAAGCATTAACACCTGAACAAGTTTCAGAAAAATTCCTTAACCTTTTAGAAGAGCAAAAGTTTGAAGAAGCTAAAAAATACGGAACAGAGCAAACTCAGCAAGTTCTTGACATGTATGCTTCATTAAACCAAATGGGCGAAGAGATGATGGAAGATGAAGAAACTGAAGCAGGAGTTATAGAAGACATTGAATGTGTTGTAGAAGGTGACAAAGCAATGTGTTCTTATACAGTAGATGGTGAATTTGACCAAATTCCTCTTGTAAAACAAGATGACAAATGGTTAGTTGACCTTCAAAAAGAATCTCCTTTTGACGAAATGGAAATGGACACAGAAGAAGAGATGGAAGAAGAGATGGAAGAAGTAATTGAATAATATTTCTTAATCTAAGCTTTGAACAAGTACTACATTTATTCAGTCTTGTTAATTATATTTTTGTTCCTGTTGGGCTGTAATAATACATCCCAACAGGAACATTCTGTTTCCGGCAAGTATTATCGATTAACAACAGAAGAATTATCCCTCATTAATGACGGTGATATAATTTTGAGGCAAGGCCAGGGTCTTGTGAGTAATCTTATAATGAAAACTCTCAACGAAAATTTTGCATTATCTCATGTCGGAATAATTACAAAATCAAATGAAGGCAAATTAGATGTTATCCATTCTGTTTCAAGCACTCTTTCAGACTTTGACGGAATTCAGGTGCAAGATCTAAGCAATTTTATAAAAGAAAGCGTGCCAAACTCAGTGATTGTTGTACGCTATAATAAAGGTGAAAACAAAAAAGAAACTAAAAATAGCATTTCTGCCCAAGCGCAGGAATTCCTTGATTTGAAAATTCCATTTGATCATTCTTTTGATTTTGCTGATACAACAAAATTCTTTTGCTCAGAATTAATTTGGCGGGTTTTCAAAGAAGTTTATGATGATGAGATATTTCCGCCATCCATTAATCAAATGAATGTTGAAAACCTTAAATTTTATCATTTTTTAAATGAAGAAAAATTCAAAATAATTATAAATCACCAAAATAATTAACTCATTGATTTAATGCCTTTTTGTAAGTCTTCAAACACCTTTGTCTTGCCTTGGAATGATCTATAATTTCCTTTGCATAATTATTTGAACCAAATTCTGGCACCCATTTTTTCACATAAATGTATTCAGGATCAAATTTTTTGATTTGAGTTTTGGGATTAAAAATTCTAAAATACGGAGCCGCATCGCAACCACTTCCTGCACTCCACTGCCATCCACCATTATTTGACGAGAGTTCATAATCTAATAGCAATTTTGCAAAATATGCTTCTCCCCACCTCCAATCAATCAATAGATGCTTACACAAAAACCCCGCAACTATCATTCTAAGTCTATTATGCATATAACCGGTTTCATTTAGTTGACGAATACCTGCATCAACAAAAGGGTATCCTGTTTGTCCGCTTTTCCATAAAACAAAATCATCTTCATTATTTAACCAATCTATCTTATCATATTGTTTTTTGTATGATTCTGAAATAACTCGGGGATTATGGTATAAAATATTTGCATAAAACTCCCGCCAAATAAGTTCATCGTAAAATGTTTCATTGAGCTTCATCGCCAATTTCATGAGTCTTCTTACGCTTATTGTACCAAAACGCAAATGTACTCCTAAACGACTTGTTCCTTCCACAAAAGGAAAATCGCGAGTATTATGATAGTTCTGTATTAAAGATTTACTTGGCGTTTTTGATGGAAATTTTGTATTAGCAGCGTCAAAACCTATCAAATTTAAAGATGGTAAATCCGTATATTCGGATACATTTACAAGATTTTGTAATAATAATTCACTTGGAAACTCTTTTAAATCCTCATGATTTATTTCTTGTTTAAATTTATTTTTAAAATACGTATATACTGAATATGGACTTCCGTCCGCCTTTAAAACACGTTCTTTCTCCATTATCAAATGATCAGTATACTGATAAAAATCAACTCCATTTGATTTCAGCATTTTCCTAATATCACAATCTCTCTGTATACCGTAAGGTTCATGATCATTATTTGAATAAACAGCTTTAACATTGTATTTATTAATTAGCATAGTAAAAACCTTTTCAGGTTTGCCAATAAACACAGATAAATCACTTTCTAAAGAATTCAATTGCTTTTTTATTTCAATCAGTTCTTCATAAATAAAAGAAACTCTTTTGTCATGTTTATCTAGTGATGATAAAATTTCAACATCAAAAATAAAAACAGGCAAAACCGGATACTTTCCTTTCAAAGCAAAATAAAATGCTTTATTATCATCAAGCCGCAAATCTCTGCGCATCCAATAGATTGCAATATCAGCACTATCTTTTAAAGTCAAAATCTTTATCTTTTAAATATTTATAAAAATACTTTTAATATAGCTAACTAAAAAAACCTGCGATAAGTTTATTAAAAACAATAATTTTGACAAAAATAAAACTACTAATATTGTGCGATTATATTTCTCAAATATAAAACAGTTGAAAGACTGGCTGGTAATATTTATTATTGTTACTATGGCAGCCATAGTCATATACCTATATCTGACAAGTCTTCCGGAGAAGATGTTCGACACAACTTGTACAACAGTTTTATATTCATCCGAGGGTCAATTGCTAAACGCACGAACAGCCGGAGACGAACAATGGCGTTTCCCTCACAACCCCGAAGTTCCCGATAAATTTGCTGAATGTATTATTATGTTTGAAGACCGGCATTTTCACTTTCATCGGGGAGTAAATTCACTATCTATCATAAGAGCTTTATTTCAAAACATAAGTGCCGGAAAAATTGTTAGTGGCGGAAGTACACTCAGCATGCAGGTGATTCGATTATATAGAAAAAACAAATCTCGAACTATCAAAGAAAAATTTATTGAATTTATACTGGCAGAACGGCTTGAACAAAAATATACTAAAGAAGAAATACTTGCATTATACGCTTCCAACGCGCCCTTTGGAGGCAACGTTGTGGGCTTGGATGCTGCATGCTGGAGATACTACAATCATTCTCCCCAACTGCTGTCATGGGGACAAGCAGCAACACTGGCCGTATTACCAAATAGTCCCGGCCTTGTTCATCCTGGAAAAAACAGGGAAAAATTGCTTGAAAAACGAAACAGGCTTTTAAATAAGCTATATTCAGCAAATATCATAGATAGTCTTGAATTGCATTTGGCAAAACTTGAACCTTTGCCCGGAAAACCACATCCACTGCCCCAGCATGCTGCACATTTATTTGAAAGGATTATAGCCGATGGATTTGGAGATAAAAACATTACAACAACTTTAAATGCTGATATTCAATTAAAGACAAACAGAATAGCAGAAAATTATCATTATAAATACAAAGCAAATCAAATAAATAATTTAGCTATTTTGGTGACTGAAACAAGCAGCGGAAATGTTATTGCATATACCGGCAATATTTATTCTCAACAAAATCCTACAACAGGCATGCATGTTGATATTATTTCGTCTCAGAGAAGCCCGGGAAGCCTGCTAAAGCCATTTCTATATTCAGCAATGCTTTCCGACGGAATTATACTTCCTAATACTTTGGTTGAAGATATTCCCACAAATTTCAAAGGCTTTTCTCCTGAGAATTTCAATCGCACATATGATGGTGCAGTTCCTGCTTCTAAGGCCCTTTCACGTTCATTAAATGTACCAAGCGTAAAAATGCTTCAGTCCTATTCAACAGAGAAATTCTTAGCAGTATTGGAAGATATTGGTTTCACAAGCTTTAATAAGTCAGCATCACATTACGGGCTTTCATTAATTCTTGGTGGAGCTGAAGTCTCGCTATGGGAGATAACAGGGGTATTTGCATCAATGGGCAGAGCAATATTAACGTATAATTCGGAAGACAGCTATAATGAACAAATATTCAGGTCATTAAATTACTATTCGGATATTGGCAAAAAGGAGCTTAGTTCTTTCTCTTATAAGCTTCCCCTTAATGCCGGAGCAATTTATCATACATTAAATTCATTAAAGGAAGTTAATCGTCCGGAAGAAGATCTTTTTTGGAAAAATTTCTCCAGCACATTTCCCGTAGCCTGGAAGACCGGCACCAGCTATGGAAATAGAGATGCATGGTCTATTGGCGTTACACCTGAGTACACTGTTGGTATTTGGGTAGGAAATGCAAGTGGTGAAGGCAGACCTGGACTCACAGGAATAAATGCTGCAGCACCAATTATGTTTGATGTATTAAAATTATTAAGGCCTACTAAATGGTTTGATATGCCATACGATGATATGCAAAAAGCTGCTGTATGTAAATATAGCGGGCACAGAGCAAGTAGAATTTGTCCAAGTGTTGATACAATATGGATACCTACTAAAGGTTTAGAATCTCCGGCATGTCCCTATCATCAAATATTTCATACTGATAAGAATGAAATATTCAGAGTAAACACTTCATGTGAAAGTATTAGCAATATTATTTCAAAACCATGGTTTGTGCTGCCTCCTGTTCAGGAATATTATTTTCGTCAAAAAAATTCATTTTACAAACAACTACCACCTCTGAGAACAGATTGTCGAGCATCAGGAAGTTTGCAAAAAAGTATGGATTTAATTTATCCACCTGAAAATGCAAAAATATTTATTCCATACGAAATCGATGGCAGTGAGGGCGAAGTTGTTTTTAAATTAGCTCATAGAAATAATAACAAAGAAGTTTACTGGCATCTTAACGACGAATTTATAACTGCTACTACAATTTTTCATGAGATAAGCTTAAAGCCTTTAGCAGGCAAGCATACACTAACTGTAGTGGATGAATCAGGAGAAACAATTACAAGAAAATTCGAAATTATTGCTAGAAAGCAGTAATGCTATCAGTATGTAAAACCTCATTAGGAATCTTATTCTTCATAATATTCAGAAATTTTTCCGGTTCTTCAAAAAATGGTCTGTGAGCAGATTTTTCAAACCAAATAAGTTCCTTCCCGGCAGGTGCTGACAACTTATTAAAATATTGTTCAGCCAAAACATTAGAGACTATAATATCATTGGAGCCAATAAGAAAATAAACCGGGACATCTATTTGAGGAGCAACTTTCATTAAATCGAATCGTTTAAGATCGTCCCATAGCTTTTCTGCAGAATAATAAGGATATAAAAGCAAATAAATTCTGTCAATAACGGAATACTCAACTGCAGATAAAATCATATAGATTTCATTTAGCTCTACATAAGGTTTTTCCTTATCAATTTCCTGAACAATACCACCAAACTTATTTATCCATTTTCTAACTAACAATGCATCTTCAAGTGAATATCTTTCCGGAATAGTGTCAATAGTTTCAAGTTGCCTCAAAGCTCTTTTATTACCTGTTTTTGTAGCATTGTAATGCACATACTCATAGCCAAGTCTTTCGTTTTTAAAAGGATTTACACTTTGTCCTGTAGAAATATATGCATGCAAATATTCAGGGTATTTCGACGCGAAAAGTGCACCAATGTTTGTACCCCATGAATGTCCCCATAAAAATACTTTCTCAACACCCAATTCTTTTTGTGCATACTCTATAATCTGCTTTGTATCTTCAACAAATTGATCAATTTTCATGCTGGAAGTCGGGATTGTTGGTCTGAAAGATTTTCCGGTACCTCTTTGTTCCCAATAAACAATTGTATACCTTTCCTCAAGACTTTCCATATGATGCTTTGTTTGATCTATTGGGAATATTGGGAAACCGGGCCCACCATGTAAATAAACCAAAACAGGATTATCAGGATTGGTACCCCTTACCATTACGGCTTGTTTAACTCCGCCAATCTCAATCATTTCAAAATGTTGAATAAGGCATTTTTCAGCAAATTCCGTGTAATAGACATGACAAGAAGGAAATAAAAAAACTAAAACTATTAAGAATAACTTAAACCTGAAATGAAACATAAATTTAAAAATATTTTACTCTGTAAAATTTGAAGATAATAATAAAATCAATTATAAAAGAATAATATGCAAAATTAAAAAAAATGATTATAAATAAATATATATTATTTTTTTGCGTTCCTATAAATAACGAATTTAACTATGTATTGTTTTTAAAAAAGATTGTTTTTATTTAATGAATAAAATTACGAAATTCGCAATTTCTGTTTATATATTAGAACAACAAAACATTACATTACAATAAAATATTTGTGAAAAAACTACACATCCTTCTTTTAAAATCATACATAGGGCCGTTTATAGCTACTTTTTTCATAGCCCTATTTATACTCTTAATGCAATTCCTGTGGAAATACATTGATGATCTTGTTGGTAAAGGTTTAGAGTGGTACTTAATTGGTGAGTTAATGTTTTATGCGGCCATAACCTTCATTCCCATGGCTTTACCTTTAGCAATCCTCTTATCTTCGATTATGACAATGGGAAATCTTGGTGAGAATAATGAATTAGTTGCTTTTAAATCCGCCGGAATATCGCTAAAAAAAATCATGTTTCCTTTAGTTATTATCTCGGTATTTTTTGTGATAACAGCCTTTTATTTCTCCAATAATGTACTGCCGGTTGCAAATTTAAAAATGGGTTCTCTGCTTTACGATATACGACATCAAAGGCCTGCTTTTAATATTTTGGAAGGAATCTTTTATAAAGGCATAGATAATTATGTTATTAAAGCTGAAGAAAAAGAAAGTGATGGAGCAACATTAAGAAATGTAATGATTTATGATCATTCCGAAAGAAGAGGAAATGTAAATCTTACAATTGCTGAATGGGCGCATATGGGCGCAACAGAAGATCAGCGGTATTTAGTAATGAGTTTGTATGATGGATATAATTATCAGAATGTAAAAACTAATAATCCGAGAGATCCTGTACGGCCTTTTCAAAGGACATATTTCCAAAAACAGATTAAAAAATTTGATCTTAGTGGTTTTGATTTAAGCAGAACTGACGAAGAGGCTTTCAGAAATAATTACCAGATGCTTAGCATGAATCAATTATCTTTTTTCATAGATTCGCTCGAAAACAAGGTTGCTCAATCAAAGAAAGAAATATATTCAAAATACCTAAGCAAATTAAAGCATTTTGAAATGCTCGACAGCACTGTTCTTAATAGAATTAATGTTGACAGTATTGATCATTCATTTTACGACGATCTTTTGGAAAAAGGATATTTGGATTTTCAGGCTTGGCAAAAACATCTGGTTTTATCGCAATCAAAAAATATTTTACGCAGTCAGATGGATGGTTTGAGATTTGGAAACGAGGATTTAAAGCATAGAAAAAGAAGACTTGCACGATATGAAATTGAATATCAAAGAAAATTCACATTATCCTTTGCTTGTATCGTATTGTTTTTAATAGGTGCTCCTTTGGGTGCTATTATAAGGAAAGGCGGATTCGGGCTGCCAATGGTAGTGTCGGTACTGTTTTTTGTTGTTTTCCACGTAATATCAATAACCGGAGAAAAATTTGCCAGAGAAACTGTTATAACTGCATTTGAGGGAATGTGGTTAAGTTCCTTTCTTTTATTACCAATAGGTATTTGGCTAACTATTAAGGCAACAACAGATTCATCGTTATTTGATGTTGATGATTATTTAAACAGGATTAAAAATATGATTCTGTTTTTTAAAAAGAAAAAAAAATAAAGCTGTTTTACCTTTATAATGATATAAAGTTTTAACTACTGCTAATATAATGAATATTCTTATAATATCTCCAAAAGTACCTTATCCTCCAATTGACGGTGGTGCAATAGCAAGTTTATCTTTAGCAAAATCACTTGAACGGGCAGGGAATAAAATTACCTTACTGGCAGCTAATACTTCCAAGCATAAGGTAAATACTAAAGATATACCGGAAGATATACATAGAAAGCTAAACATACATATTGTTGATATTGACACGGATATTAATTTAAATGATGCATTAGTAAATTTATTGTTTTCTTCACTGCCATACAACGGAATTAGGTTTTACCAAAAGAATTTCACTCAGGCATTAAGCTCTATTCTTAGGACAGAAAAATTCGATATTATTCAGTTGGAAGGCCTTTATATGGGTTTATACTATGATGATATCAGAAAAATATCAGATGTTCCTATTGTCATGAGATCGCATAATGTAGAGCACATAATATGGGAAAGGAACTCATTTTTTGAAAAAAATTTCTTTAAGAAGATTTACTATCAAATTTTGAGTAAAAGAATAGGTCGTTTTGAAGAGAAAATGATAAAAAAACTAGATGCATACATCCCTATTACTGAACATGATGCGAATATTTTCAGAAAAATATCTTCCAAAACCCCTATTCATGTTGCAGTTGCAGGAATTGACCCTAAAACAATAGATGAGAAAATTAAAACATCCTGTAATTCTGTTTTTTTTATAGGGGCTTTAGATTGGATACCCAATCAGGAAGGAATTAAGTGGTTTGTTGATAAAGTCTGGCCGGGAGTTTACAGTAAGTTTCCCGATAAGAAATTGCATATTGCAGGCAGAAATGCACCAGATTGGTTGATTAAGTTTTTTTTGAAACCCGGGATAATATTTCACGGAGAAATTCCGGATGCAAAAAAATACATGACAGAGCATGGAATAATGATTGTTCCTCTGTTTGCCGGCAGTGGCATGCGAATTAAAATTCTTGAGGGAATGTCATTAGGCTTGTCAATAATAACTACATCCATTGGCGTTGAAGGCATTAATGCAAAAGATGATGAAGAAGTAATAATTGCCAATACAGCAAATAATTTTATTGAAAAAATATGTTATGTGTTGGAAAACCCTGATATTTGCAGAAATATTGGAAAGCGGGCAATGTCTTTCGTTGTTCAAAACTATGATAATGATAGAATAGCCAATAGTTTAACACATTTTTACAAGTCTATTATCAAATGATATTTATCGAGATATTATTCTGGTTTTCCTTGGGCAGTCTTGTCCATTCATACATAATTTATCCCATTATTTTATTCTTATTGGCTTCGCTAAAAAGCAACAAAATATCTGATAAATCTAAAAGTAAAAAATCTTTTCATGTTTCAATAATTATGGCAGTTTTTAATGAAGAGGATGTTATTGAAAAAAAGATAAGGAGTGTTTTTGAAACAGATTATAAAGGAAGTTTTGATTTAATAATTGGTTCAGATAATTCAACAGATAAAACTAATGATATAATCAGAAAGCTTCAAGATGAATTTCCCGGATTAATAAAAGCATATTTTTTTGATTTGAGAAGAGGAAAACCTGCACAATTAAATATTTTAAGCAAAGAAACGAAAGCTGATTTACTTGTATTAACAGATGCAAATGTGTATTTTGACAGACAGACCTTAGACAATCTTATTATGCATTTTGAGAACCCTGAGATTGGCATTGTAGGAGCAAATATTATTAATCCCGAAACTAACAAGGATGGCATATCTGTTCAGGAAAAATTATTTGTAAAAGGGGAAGTTTATATGAAATATTATGAGGGTAAAATTTGGGGATGCATGATTGGGGCATTTGGAGGATGCTATGCTATAAGAAGTGAACTTCTGCCCGAAATTCCACCTGATTTTGCAGTTGAAGATTTTTTTATTACAATGAGCGTATTAAAAAAGAAAAAGAAAGCAATTACCGACTTAAAGGCCTTTGTTTACGAAGATGTGTCAAATGATTGGAAAATTGAATATAAGAGGAAAGTTAGAATATCAGTAGGAAATTTTCAAAATTTAAAACATTTTGCTTCACTATTGTGGCCTCCATATAAAGGAGTTTCTTTTGCCTTTTTCTCTCATAAAATATTAAGATGGTTTGGCCCATTTTTAATAATTACTGCATTTTTAACAAATATTTTATTAGCAAGCTACAACATATTTTACTTAGTGTTGTTAGGTATTCAACTGTTAATGGCAGCAAGTCTATTTATTGACTTTTTATTAAAGAAATTTCATATACATATTGTACTTTTGCGTTTTATTTCGCATTTTTTCACTATGAATATGGCGTTATTAGAAGGATTTTTAAAATTTGTAAAAGGAGAACATACCAATGTCTGGCAACCAACAAAAAGAAACCAATAGTGTGCTTAATACAATTGAAGAAGCTATTGAAGATATTAAAAACGGTAAAATAATAATTGTAGTTGATGACGAAAACAGGGAGAACGAAGGAGATTTCGTTGCCGCTGCCGAAACTATTACACCTGAAATTGTTAATTTCATGGCTACACATGGCAGAGGGCTTATATGTGCTCCTGTTACAAGACAAAGATGTGATGATCTTGGCTTAGAGCTTATGGTCTCTAAAAATACGACTGTGCATGAGACTCCATTTACAGTTTCCGTTGATTTAATAGGTCATGGTTGTACTACAGGTATATCAGCAAGCGACAGAGCAAAAACTATTCAAGCTTTAGCCGATCCTAAAACAAACCCCAATGAACTTGCACGTCCCGGACATATATTTCCACTAATGGCAAGAGTTGGCGGCGTATTGCAAAGAGCCGGTCACACAGAAGCCTCTATTGACCTCTCAAGATTGGCTGGCTTACAGGCTGCAGGTGCTCTTGTTGAGATAATGAATGAAGATGGAACAATGGCCAGATTACCGGAGTTATTGGAAATTGCTAAAAAATTCAATTTAAAGATTATTTCTATTGAAGATCTTATTGCATATCGCATTAAAAATGAAAGTCTTATCTCTAAGGAAGTAACTGTTGATCTTCCAACAGATTGGGGAAATTTCAAACTTATTGCATTCAGGCAAACAACAAATGATATGCTTCATCTTGCTTTAGTAAAAGGAGAGTGGGAAGAGAACGAAGAACTTCTTGTTAGAGTTCATTCCAGCTGTGTAACGGGAGATATATTTGGATCATGTAAATGTGATTGCGGCGGCCAGCTTCATCAAGCTATGGAAATGGTTGAAAAAGAGGGTAAAGGAATCGTTCTTTATATGAACCAGGAAGGCAGAGGCATAGGCTTACTAAATAAGTTAAAAGCATATCACCTTCAGGAACAAGGATTAGATACTGTTGAAGCGAATATTGAGCTGGGTTTTAAAGCTGATGAAAGAGATTATGGTATAGGAGCACAAATATTAAGATTCCTGGGAGCGAAAAAAATCAAACTCATCACGAATAATCCAAGTAAGAAAACCGGTCTTATGGGATATGGTATCGAAATCACTCAAAATATTCCTATAATTGTTCCTACTAACAGTCATTGCAAAGTATACATGGACACTAAAAAGAATAAAATGCATCATTTGTTGTAATTTTATTCTGTTTTTTTCTCAGGAGTATTTAAGTCGAGTGAATCAGCAGGCAATTCAAGGCTATTAGTATCAGGTTTGTTTTCTCTGCTCTTTTTGAACAACTCCTTCAAACTATCAAATTCTTTACGATAGAACACACCTATGCCTTGTGTATAATCAGCATTTTGATTTAAGACATCAGCAGTATTACTTCTGTTAAATGCTTTCACTCTGAATTTCCCTTCAGGTGTAACTTTTACTTCTACGTTCACATCTCCGATTACATTACTTGTTCTTTGACTGGAAGCATGCTTTTCACCAGCCACACCGAGATTTCCGTCAATAATAACCCTGTCATCAAACAATTGAGTTGAAAGCGCCATCTCAAATTCCTGATCACTAATTTCATCTCCCGGCCGATAATTGAAACCAATATCCACCTCCGAGCTTATTTGAGAAAGCCAATTACTTAATTGATTTGATAATAATTCACTAGAGGTAGTTCCGACTCCTAATCCCAGTGCCGTATTATACTGCATTGTTGCTGTAGGCAAAAATCTATTCAAAACCAACAAAGAGAAAACCTGTCTGTTCATTTCCTGTTCCGTTGTAATTAGTCTTTCAACGGCTTCTTTTGTTGTTTCATCACTGGCCGGCAGATTAATATCAAATTTAATTTCCGGATTAAACAATGTTTGACCAATATCAAGAACAACATCAACGGGAACTCTTCTTCTATAAACATCTGAGGAATCAACTTCCATCATTAAATCATATAATGAAGTACGCACTCTGTACAAAGCATTCAAATCAATATTTGCGTCAAATGGATCTCCTGCCCACCTAATGTTTCCACCCTCTTGGATTTTAAATCTTTTATTAATAAGATTTTCAAGAGTAAAAAGATATTCACCTTCCTGAATAACAAACTCACCAAACATTAAAAACTCACCTTGTGAATTTATTTCCATATTTATATCTCCGGTTCCCCGTCCACGGATAATATCACCTATTTGAGAATCAAAAATAATTTGAACTTCAGCATCCGGTGTAACTTCCAAATCAAAATTAAGTGTCAGGCCGGGTGTCGGCTTATAAACAGACTCTTCTTCCTGAGTCTGAACTGTGTCTTTCTTGACAAAAGTAATAAACTGATTCTCCGTAATTTCACCTTGATAATCTACAGGCAGAAATAATTTGGTACCACGATTTGTTTTTGCAGAAATATTAAACATTATATCATTTGCCGGACCGCTGATATTTGCTATTCCTGATGCAAAAGCACTACCATAAAACATTTCTCCATCGGAATTAGTTTTATTAAGTAAAATCATTTTTTCCGGACGAATAGAAATATCTAATGAAAAATCTTTAAAGGCATTATGCATTATTTTTCCCGTAGCAAGCCCCTGATTTCCAAGTGAATCATAAATAACAATATTATCAAATTCAAAGGAATTGGGTCTAACTTTTAATGTATCAGCAAGAGAATAAGGAACATTTAAATAATCAACTCTCATCCTGGTTCTAAGTAATTTAACATCGCCAATTATTTCCGGTTTAGCTAAAGGGCCTTCCAACCTAAGGTTTCCGGTAGCCAATCCTCTTACATTACTGGCAAATCCTTCAAGATATCTACCGAACATTGACATGCGAAGGTTTAGCAAGGCAATATCCAAATCAAAATTATCATGTTCAGCTTCAGGATAGAAATAACCTGTAATTATTGCCGGTTTATTGCTGCCAACATTACCATGATAAACTATCTCGCAATTTACAAAGAAGCCGTTTTTTTCTGCATCCCATTTGCTGGATAGCAGCATATCACCTAATTGATCATGATTGAAGCCAAAATCCTTAACTTCTACATTTGCTGCAACACCCATTTTCCCATAAAAATCTTTAAGTGCAATATTTCCACTGATTAAACCCTCAAAATCAATTTTCTTTCCTTCATATAATACATCAAAATTATCAAGATTGAATTTATTAAAATTAACATCAAGCTTTCTGTCTAATTTCTGACTAATAGAGCCATCAATACTAATATACTCATCTCCCTTATAAACCACAAAATCCTTAATTTGAATATCAGAACTATCTATTCTGATAAAATTATCACGGCTAAATTGCCATAGTGAGTCATTTACAATAAATTGCGAAGGATGCAGCTTAATGTCAAATTTGTCAATTTCTTTAAAAGCAACAATTCCTTGAATATCGCCAAGGCTAGCATTCTTGTTTTTTTCATTATCCCAATTAAAATCATAATTAAGAGTATCTGCACTTATATTGCCCAAAACATCAAAATTATCAATCCAGATACTATCGGTTAAAAACAATCTTTCGCCCGATAATAAAAACTCAAAATCTCCATTTTGATTAGCAGAGTTTACTTTCCAATCTCGTAGTTCATTTCCAAAAAATTCTATGCTGCTTGCACTACCTGTCAGGTTTAAAACATTTGATTTATTATTAAATTCGCCTTCAAGATATGTTCCGGGAGCTAAATACAGTTTTGGAAAAAACACATCCAATATCTCGGCAGTATTACCCAGCTCTAAAAAGAAATCAAAATTCTGAACTTCCTTATCTTTATTCTCCTCATCTACAATCTCTTCTTTAAATAAAGCAGGTAAATAATTGTGGAAATAATTATTAAAAGCTGTTCCTAATTCAGGGAAAGAAAATTCTCCTTCAATAAATGCATCAATTAAATCGGATTGCAAAGAAATCTTTTTGTTTTTTTCTGCAAGATTCTCGCTGGTTACAGACAGTGTATTTATACTAATATGGTTGTTTTGCAAAGTATCAACAAATATCTCATCATAAACAGTATTTGTAATATAGGCATCGCCTTCACCCCACTCCATATCAATAAAACTGAAATTCATATTAATTTTTGTTGACACTACAGATTGAGACAAAGAATCTCTTTGATAAATATTCAATTTGGTCAAATTTGCTTTATCAATATCTAAATTAAAATCGAAATGCTGAATAGTATCCTGAAATTCAACCATGCCATTAAAACCCAGGTCAAGGTTTTCATCATCTATTAATATTGAACCGTTGAAGCTTCTGTTATTTAAATTCCCGAGAAGTTCTATGTTTTTATAATTATAACCTAATACTCCCAACGAATTTATAATCCCATCCATTTCAACATTAATATTATTAATAACGGTGCCACTTCCTTTAACATTTGATGAAAAAGTAAGTAAGCCTAAAGATTCTTCCTCATGAAACAACTTCCCAAGATTAAGATTCTTTGCGTCCAAAGCTCCATTATATGATATTTTTTTATCAGAATCCAAAGCTTTAATAACTAAATCTGTTGAGACATCCCCGATGTCCGTTTCCAGTTTTCCGTATGATACAAAATCATTAATAAAACCGGTGAAAGAACCTGTAAATGCAACATTGCCAATATTGTCAAAATTATCAGGTACCTGGAGCTGTGGATATTTCTTTGCAATTGGGATATAATATTTTTTAAAATCAGCAATATTGCTTTCAAACTGTTTAACAGAAATATTAAGGAATGTTTCATAGAAGTTTGGCAAGCCTGACATATTCACCTTTCCGTTAAAAGCAGTATTTTCTCCGAACTTAAAAACAAGATTTCGCGCTCTCAGGCTGGCAACGCGGCCGGATAAAACACCTTCAATTGTTGCAATATCATTAATGCCTTTCAGTGGATGGTAGAAAAAGGCAACATCTCTGATATCAATTTTGGACTCCTTAATTTCAACAGATAAATTCACTTTATTTATAAAATCCTCAAAGTCTTTTATGCTGTCATAATTTAAAGCTGCATTAAGATTAATTTCAGATTTGGGTGTGCTAAAATTAAAGTCCTGCACACTCATTTCAACAGGGCTGTATCTGACAAGGCCGGTAATGTTTGTCAATTCGAAACCATTGTCTTCCGAGAATGAAAATTTATCCAGACTTAAATCAACTGTATCATTATCAAAAACTATATCAGAAAACAAGAGGTTAAAATCTACTATTATCAATTTCGAAGAATTAACTGCCGGTATTTTTACTAATTCTGTTCTGTCATCAAATAAAAAGCCTGATTCTCTGAATTCAAAAGCCTTGATAGCAATAGCCCAGTCGAATGAGGGAGGAGTTTCGGGCGGATCTGACAAAAGTTTTTCTTGTATAAAATAGTAATTAAAATTTTCCTCATCCTCATATCTCTTAATATTAAGGTATGTTTTGTCAAAAATAATTTTTCTTACACTAATTCTTTTATATCCAAAAGAAATTGAACCAATATCAATAACGATTTTGCCTGAATTTAGCATTACCTCACCCTTTTGGTCATAAATTTGAACATCTTCAAGAACAATATCAAGAAATATATTCAAATTGACACCACCAAGTTTAACTTCAGTATCTAATTCATCTGAAGCAATATTAACAACGGTACTAATTAAATATTCCTGTACTCTTGGACTTCTAAGAGTGAAAAAAACCAATAGGGGAAATATAATAATAACCGCTAGTGTAATTAATGATATTTTAGTATTTTTTTTAATACTTTTGTCTCCTCAAAAAATACAATTTTACAATAATGAATACTTACATTTTAGGCATAGAGTCTTCATGCGACGACACATCTGCAGCGTTAATAAATAAACGCAAAATCTTAGCTAATGTTACAGCCAATCAGGAAATACATAAAGATTTTGGAGGTGTTGTGCCTGAACTGGCATCACGCGCCCATCAACAAAATATCATCCCTGTAATTGACAAGGCATTACGTCTTGCAAAGGTAAATAAAAATCAAATACAAGCAGTTGCATTTACTAATGGGCCGGGACTTTTGGGTTCACTTCTTGTTGGTGCCTCATTTGCAAAATCATTTGCACTTGCTTTAAATATTCCTCTCATTGAGATAAATCATATGCAGGCTCATATTTTAGCGCATTTTATTGAAGATGAAACAGAAAAAGATTATCCCGAATTTCCTTTTCTGTGTTTAACAGTTTCGGGCGGACACACGCAAATAATGCTTGTTAAGGATTATTTTGACATGGAACTTATTGGAAATACAATAGATGATGCAGCAGGTGAAACTTTTGATAAAGCAGCAAAAATAATGGGACTTCCTTATCCCGGTGGACCTTTGATAGATCGATATGCAAAAGAAGGTAATCCTTATGCTTTCAAATTTCCACATCCTAATATTCCAAATTTAGATTATAGTTTTAGCGGATTAAAAACTTCATTCCTTTATTTTTTAAGAGATAAACTTAAAGAGGATGCTGCTTTCATTGAAAAGAACAAATCAGATTTATCTGCTTCTATTCAGTACACAATTGTGGAAGTATTAATGAAAAAACTAAGACTGGCAGCAAAACAAACAGGAATTAATCAGGTAGCAGTTGCCGGTGGTGTTAGTGCTAATTCAGGCCTTAGGCAGGCTCTTTTGGATGAAAGAGAAAAGTCCGCTTGGAAAGTTTTCATTCCAAAGTTTGAATATTGCACAGATAATGCGGCAATGATAGCAGTTGCAGGTTATTTTAAATTTATGAAAAATGAATTTACTAATCAAAATGTAAGTCCTTTTACCAGGTTTAATTCTAAATAATTGTCATTTTTTAATATTTAAGAATATGTTAAGAATAATTGCCTTTATTTTGCCGGTTTTCATAACATCTCTTTTGATGGCAAATAATTCAGATTCTATTTTTTCTCCAAATATGAGGTTAGTACAAATACTATTGAACATAGATTTCAGGTTCGGAATGCACGCTTTAGTGTAAATGGGAAGTTCAGTGAATTTGTTTCTTATAAAGCTGAGATTGACTTGTCTGACGAAGGTATTACCAAAATGCTGGATGCCTACTTAAAAATTCAGACAAAGGATTGGTATAGATTTACCCTGCCTACAAAGTAAATACATCTGAAGACAAGCTTATTAGAGGATTTTCTCCAAT
>CAZTPA010000002.1:102155-111551 GCA_964614525.1 uncultured Bacteroidales bacterium
CTGCCTACAAAGTAAATACATCTGAAGACAAGCTTATTAGAGGATTTTCTCCAATATTAAGGTATGATATGATGTCAGATAATATTAGTTTTGATGCTCTGGAAAATGTAAGCTGCGATATTAAGCGTTCAAGATTAACAGGAGGTATAAATTTTCATCTGGATAAACCATATTTGAACGATATACGTTTAAACTACGAACAGTATTTTTATGCTGACAATGTCCCGAATACAGACTGTAAAATTGTACTCGAGTTTATGGTTCGCTTTTAATCTCTTAATTGGAAGAAATTTGCTTGTATTATAAAAACGAAAAGCATATCTGAATAAGTTATTCTTCCAACTTCATGATATGAAATCTTTCTTCAGGTTGTGCCCTTCTGATGATGCGCTTATCCCTGTCAATCATTAGATATCTGTTTACATTGAAAGGGAGTCCTGTTTCATCGGAAACATAAATATTAATCAAAAAATCATAAATATAGCGGGCATTTTGAGATCCTGCAAATTCATTTAATCGATAAATATCTTCGAGAGCAATTCTGTATGGTGTATATTCATAAACTATTCCACCCCTGGTATAATCATAAAGATATTGTCCATCAATATAATCGGCAGTATGCTGCATATTAAAAAGCACTGTCATATCTCTGTCGGGGTGATTTAATTGCGAAAATTCAAACCATGTGTTTTGCACAACAGTATTTATTTCTGTTTTCTGTTCGTAATAAAAATTATTATGCACTACTTCCTGAGTAAAAGTATCGGGATATTCCATTATTTCAAGTTGAGCCACAGAGAAAACAAAGGCTTCCTGTCCGCTATTAGCCAGTTCGGATAAATCCTCGGGACCATAAACCGTAAATCCGTATCTACTCAATTGCTTCGACAAAGAACCTATAAACTTGTCAATAACCTCTTGTTTGTCAGCATCTTTAACGAAACTGCTTTTTGAAATATCCTTCGGAACAGGAGGAATTGAATCATAAATATCAGGATTTTGGGAATAATAAGTTTTGGTAATATCTGTAGGGGGTAGTAAAACCAGTGACTTAAATGGTTTCTCAATCACATATTTACGTGCATATCTAACATCTTTTAAACATGAGGACATTAGAAATATTAAAACTGTAAGAAAGCTAAGCAGAATTAAAGGCCTTTTCATGGAATATATCTTTAATTGAAAACTAAGTTTTTGATTAAAATATTGTCTGCATTAACCAAAAATAACCATAGATACAAATATAACAAAAAGAGAACAATAATGTTGAAGACATAAATTCTTCAAAATATTGCTCTCTTTAACTTTTTGTTTTTAATATTTATTTTTCCTCCATTGCTTTGGCTATTTGTTTTCCGTAGTCAATGCATTGTTTGTATTCTTTCTCATGTGGAGAGAATTTGATAAAAACTCCTTCACCAACAAACTTAAGTTTAAGATTCTCAAGATTAGTTCTGATATTCCTTTCTCCTTCCCCACTCCATCCGTATGAACCGAAACCGCCGGCTATTTTATTCTTATCTCTTAGCGGTGTCATTAAAGCAAATAACCTGTAAATTGGCAGAAGAATATTTTGATTAATTGTAGGACAACCCACAATTATTGCCTGGCTTTTTGCAATTCTTTCATCAATATCTCCTAAGGGCATTGTTTCGATATCAGCAACTTCAACTTCAAAATTGCCCGATGCTTTAATACCTTCAGCAATTTTTTCAGCAAGGATTCCGGTATTGTTGTATGCAGAAACGTAAGGAATGAAAACCCGGTTAGTTTCCGGATTATTTAATGCTTCTTTAGCATATTTTTCAGAAAGATCAACCCACTTTTTCCAATCATTCAACAATAAAGGACCATGTCCGGTGCAAATGCCATTAATATCAAGAGGCCTTATCTTTTCAATAGCCTTCAACATAAATTTGCTGAAGGGTTTTAAAATAACATCAAAATAATACTTAAAAGCTTCGGAAAAATCCCCAACCTGATCATCATACATCTTATGATGGCAATAATGACTGCCAAATGAATCGCAGGTAAATAAAAGTTTATCTTCTTCCAAATATGTGTACATACTATCCGGCCAATGCAAATTTGGAGCAGATATAAACTTTAGTGTTTTGTTTCCTAAATCAAGTGTGTCACCATCTTTGACAATAATATGATCAAAGCTTTTTCCGAGAAAATCCTGCAAATAACTAATAGCTAATCTGCTTGCGACAACTTTGGCATTGGGAGCAAGTTGAAGCAAATTGTTTAGATTTCCGCTATGATCAGGTTCGGTATGATTAAGAATAATATATTCAATTTCTGAGGGTTCGCAGACTTGTTTTATTTTATCCAAATATGTATCCCAAAACTTCTCTTTACTTGTTTCAACAATTGCTTTTTTATCTGCATTAATAAAGTATGAATTATAGGTTGCTCCATACTCTGTAGTCATAACAACATCAAAAGTCTCTATATCATAGTCAAGGATACCAATCCATTTTACATCATTTGTAACATCCAAAACCTGCGTATCAGGTACTTTAGCATCTTTCATAAAATATCATTTAATAAATCGTTCTAATTTTACAACCATTATAAAATCAAAATGTTTAAAATATTTTTATTCTAAATCCAGTCTAATCTGTTTTGCTTCAATTAAGTGGTCATCATCATCATGATTATCTTCGTTTTTTCTTGTGGTATTTTGTTCATTTGATAACTCAACTTCCTGCGGCAAAACAGCTTCTTCTTCTTTCTCCAGAGGTTCCAGCCATTCAATAGATTCAATATCATAGGAAGAAGCTCTTTTTCCTTTGGCCTTATAACTCTTAACGCCAATAAAATCAACAATTGGAATTTCTTCCTCTGTCTTTTTCTTTCTCCCTTCCGGCACAAGATTGAGTTTCACCACCGGGGATTTGTCTGAAGTAACACCCAATAGCTTACTATCTTTATGATCTCCGATAAAGTTAATAATACGATCAGTTTGTTCAATCTCAAATCTTTTTATATAATACTGTTTGGAATCACCATCATAATATACTGCAGTTATAACTCTTCCGGGAATAAAGCGTTCAATAACCAATGGTGCTTCTTCAAAATAATTAGACACATCATAATTCATTAAACGATAAGTTCCCGAAGGAAATACAGCAAGAATTTGATCGTCACCTTTAAGAGCTCCGAGGTATTTTCCTCTTTTATCTGTATTTAATTTCAATACAGAATCATCAAACCAAATATTCAGAGCACCCAAGGTAGATATTCCTTCATCTTTAAGAACAACTTTCCTTATATTGTGCTTAGTTACCAGATTTCCGCCTGCACCTCTGCCTTTAATAGCCAAATCTCCAAAATTGAGATCAAATACAGGCTTTTTCAATTTGGGTTTATGTCTGAGATAAACAGTCACAGTTTCTGCCTGTCCATTTTTGTTTGCCGTAAAATAATTCACGAAAGAACCTTTTGTTCCTTTTGTTAGATCATACTCCTTGTCTCGTGTAACACCTTTCACTGCAAAGCGCTTCATATATCCTTTTCCACGCGGTCCATCTGTATATATCATATTATAAATAGTCCGGTCATCATTACGCTCAAAAATATCAATATGAATAACATCTTTTCCTACAAATGATTTTTCATCAACTTTTGTGACCACGAATGTACCATCAGCACGAAAAACGATTATATCATCCAAGTCGGAGCAATCGCAAACAAATTCATCCTTTTTAAGAGCAGTTCCGGCAAATCCATCTTCTCTGTTTACATACAGTTTCACATTAGAAACAGCAACTCGCTGGGCTTCAATAGTGTCGAAATAGCGAATTTCTGTTTTTCTTTCTCTTCCCTTGCCAAACTTCTCCTTTATATCATTAAAATATTTAATTGCAAATTCAACAAGATTCTTAATATTATACTCAACCTTTTTAAGTTTCTCTTCAAGGCCTTTTACAATCTCATCAGCTTTGAAAATATCGAATTTAGAAATTCTTTTAATCTTTATTTCAGTAAGCCTGAGAATATCATCACGTACAATTTCTCTGTAAAATTGTTCTTTATAAGGTTCCAGACCTTTATCAATAGTCTCGATAACAGCTTCCCAGGTTTCGCAATTCTCAATCTTTCTATATATCTTATTTTCAATAAATATTTTCTCAAGGCTTGCAAATAGCAATGCTTCAAGAAGTTCAGCTTTTTCAATCTCAAGTTCCTGTGATAATAAATCGAGAGTATGATTTGTTGAAATTTTAAGCATTTCATTAACATCAACAAACCTTGGCCTTTCACCCTCAATAACACAACAGTTCGTTGCAATGCTCAATTCGCAATCGGTAAAAGCATAAAGAGCATCAATTGCTTGATCGGCAGATATTCCGGAAACAAGATGAACCAAAATCTCAACTTTACTGCTTGTATTATCTTCAATTTTCCTAATCTTTATCTTGCCTTTATCATTAGCATTTATAATGCTATCAATCAAAGAACCTGTAGTGCTTCCGAAAGGTAATTCGGAAATAACAAGAGTTTTTTTATCAAGAATAGATATTTTGGCTCTCACTCTAACTCTTCCGCCTCTTAATCCTCCGTTATATTTAGAAAAATCAGCTAAACCTCCTGTTGGAAAATCCGGTACAATTTCAGGATTTTCACCTTTCAAAATTTGTATTGAGGCATCAATGAGTTCATTAAAGTTATGCGGTAAGATTTTAGAGGCCAATCCAACTGCAATACCTTCAACGCCTTGAGCAAGCAATAAAGGGAACTTCACAGGCAATGTGAGTGGCTCCTTATTTCTCCCGTCATAGGAACTTTTCCAAACAGTAGTTTTGGGATTAAAAACAACACTAAGGGCAAATTTTGAAAGTCTTGCTTCAATATACCTTGGAGCAGCTGAACTATCACCGGTATAAGTATTTCCCCAATTACCCTGGGTATCTATCAGCAAATCTTTTTGCCCAAGTTGTACCAGCGCATCTCCGATTGAAGCATCTCCATGAGGATGGTATTTCATGGTATGCCCTATTATATTTGCAACTTTATTATACCGTCCATCATCAAGTTCTTTCATCGCATGCAAAATCCTCCGATGCACAGGTTTTAAGCCATCCCGCATTTCCGGAACAGCTCTTTCAAGAATTACATAAGAAGCATAATCAAGAAACCAGTCTTCGTACATTCCGGACAACTTTGTTGTTTGTCCTAATTGAGAGCCCTGATCTCCTGCTTCATTCTCCCCTGAGTTTTCGGGTAATTCTTCGAAATTGTCGTTATTAGATATATCGTCACTCATATTTTATTATTCCTGTATATTTGGAAAAAAAATTAAAATTATTTTCTGATTAATCTATGTAATTATCATAGTTTATTAATATTAAATAGATACTTATATAAAACAAAACTAATCAGGTAAGAATAATCTTTGCAAAATAAGATTGCAAATTTACAAAAATATACTATTCATAAAGGCTATCAGTCCTATTAGTTATAAGTATTTATGAACAATAATAATTTTTTTCACTATTGTCCGATTAAAATGGGAACATAATATCCAGATTGCCTTTGGCGAGCTCGCAAGCTCGGTTCTTCGCTTCACTTCGTTACGCTCAGAATGACAAGCTTTTATATGTCTGGGAGGGTGGTGGGCTGGGGTCGTATCAATATTCAAAATTTTCATGCTTTTATTCATCCTCCAATATGAGCATGATTTCAAATACAATACTCTCAGAGGCATAAAATGGATATTGATACGACCCCAGCCCACCACCCATATAAAACACCAAATGCCTTGTCATACTGAGCGAAGCGAAGTATCTAGTAATTTTATCCGGACAACAGTAGTTTATTCTTTTTCTTAAATAAAACTATCCGCCTATTTCTATTTAAGAAATCTAAGTAATAAAACCTCTGTTAAAAGGAAGAACAAAGCCAAAATAAGAAATAATGCCCACAGTTGTTTACCTGATTGCATTTGAGTTACATACCTGTCAATAGAAATATCGGAAATATCAACTACTGAAAAATTGTCTAATTGATTGTCAGAAATGCTTTTTTTAATATCTGCAAGAGATAAGAAAAATGTTTGAGACTCACGCCTGTCATAATTAAATGACAAATAATCCAACAATTTCTCCTGAATATTAAGAGAGAAGTTTCCGGCTTCTGGAATTTGTCCGTAAGTATATAAATTCCTGGTATTGTTTACTATTCTGGACTGAGGAATTACTTCAAAATTTTCACCCTGAATTTTTAATATCTCATCAGCTGAAACTGATTGTTGTCGAATAATTATAGGTTTCTCGTGTCCTATAATATGGTATAATGGCAAGCCTCTATCACTTTGCAAAGCAATATTGTAAAGAGTAGGAACAAATATGGAATGCCTTTGAAAGTTACTAAAACTGTCATTTAGTCCAACTGCAGATAAAAAAACAAGTCCATTTTCCACAGGATAAGAAGATAAAAAAGGATCTCCATTTTGAAAGAGCATCAAATTATCAGCATTCGAATCTCTATACTTTGTGATTATATAATGCTTATCAGCTACAGGCAAATCAATATTTTCAGGGATTTTGTCAAACACATTTTTATAAACAAAGTGTTGCTCATTAATACTTGTTACTTTAGTCTGAGAAGTGTCAATTCCGGAGTACTGACTAATGTTTAAAAAACTCGAAAAGCCGGAAAATGAATCATAGTCAATATTCTCAGAAGGGAATACTATTAAATTCCCGCCTCCTTTAACAAATCTGGAAAGTTCTGCAGATAAGCCGCTTGAAATTTCATCAACACCATTAAGAATAATTAATCCCTGGTTTGTAAAAGCGGAATAATCAACGGCAGATACTTGCATTTGCCTAAGATTAAACAATGTGTCATTTCTGAATAATGCATTAATAAATTTATTTGGCTTTTCTCTGTTTAGGCAAAGAATATTTATATCAGAAGTAACTTTGAAATTAAAATAGAAGGTATCATCAAAAGTTATCGGGTAGTCTGTAATTTCGACATGTCCCGTAATATAATCACGGCTATTAACTGTAAACGGCAAGCGCACATTAACACCGGATTCGGCATCAATATCAAAATTTGCTACTCCTCTTTGTGCATTGTTAATAAACAGCCTGATAGCTTGATTCTCAAAAGCACTTTCAGATGTATTTTGAATGCGGACAATGAGTTCCACCTGCTGATTATACAATCTAAGCGGACTATCTGTCCAAACACTGTCGATATATAAATTCTCAACAAAATTTGATTGCAAAGGCACTAATAATGATCTAATACTATCTGCTGTTGAAATATTCTCAAAATCACTGATATTTTTCTGAAAATCGCTAATAATATATGCTGTTTGATTAGAAAATTCGGAGGATTGAATTAGTTCATGCTGACGCAAAGAAACCTCATTAATTGTTTTTACTGCAGGGCTTATTTCAACTTCATTAAGCATTGTAACAAACTCATCATGGCCAACTAATCTCTGATGCTTTCCCTCAAAATCATTAGTAAGAAGAATAAATTCATCAGAAAAAGAGTACGCACTAATAATTTCACGAGCTTTATCTTTGGCGAGATCAAGCATATTGCCACTAATTGACTCATCCTCCATACTAAAAGAATTGTCAATATAAATGCTGACTACATTTCCTTCATGACTAATAAGAGAATCATCTACAGGAATATAAGGCCTGGCAAAAGCAAAAACCAGGCTGGCTATTACAAAAATTCTAGCCAACAAAACAAGTAAGTGCTTTATTTTGGATTGTTTCTCAGTTTCATCAGTAATTTGCTGAAGAAATGCAGTATTTGAAAAAAATACTTTTTTATACCTGCGAAAATGAAACAGATGAATCAGAATTGGAATGGAAATAGCCGCTAAAGCAAATAAAAATCCGGGATAAACAAAATTCATAATTATTCTTAATATAACGTTACATGGGCTTGTATTGTGGCAATTTGACCGCTTCTTCACTATCAAACCATGCCCAAATTTAATGAATTATTCTAAACTTAAAACCTGCACGTCAGTGAGACATAATATAAGCCCGGTACTGGCCACAGGCTTAATTATTCATCTATTATTTTATTATAGTCTATGCTTATCCCTGTTTTTTTGGTAATCAAGGTTCTGATTTCTTTAGCTATTACCATGGCATTTTCAACCTTGTCCTTTGACAGAAAAATCGTGTCGTTAGGATATCTTACTTCAACCGCATAGCTTTGAAGTTCACTAACAATGTCAAAATATATTTCAAAGTCCGGGTCAATAGGCACTATTAACTCAAGAAGGTATATTATATCATGAGAATATCGAAAAGTTATTGATTTGAAAATCAGGTAAGATTTTAAATATTTTTCCACCGCTTGCTGGCAATGAAATGTAACGGTGTCTAAGTATTCCGGGATATGCAAATAGGTTACTTTGGCTGTCCCTAAGTCATGGTCTCCTTTAACAATCCATTGTTTCGCTATTTCAATCATTGTTGCGCTCATATACTGTTTTTCCAGAGTTTAGAACTTCATAAACAAAACTATATTTCTCATCCTTCTCTTTTTCTACTTCATTTGGTGTATAAACGATTAGGTCCATTGGTATTTGAGAACCAAGAAGCAATTTTCTTAGTTGCATTGTTCTCTGGGGGCGAGGCAATTCACTTTTTTTAATAACAAAGATGTCAACATCACTATCTTCAGAAGCACTCTCGCTGGCATAGGAACCAAACAGAATGATTTTTTCAGGATTGTATCCAGAAGCGATCTTCTTAACTATTTCTGATATTTTATTATCTGTTATCATTTTGCTAATATACAATTTTTTTTGATTTTATTTGCTCTGCCGGTTTATAGCGCTTAGCTTGTAGCCAACTAATGCGCAAAGTTATGGTTTAATTTAGAAAAATGCTTTTAGATTTAAGAATTTAGAATTATGAATTCTTAATGTAAAGCTATATTTTTGACAAATAATAAAAATAAACACATGAAGAAGGCAAATAAGAAATCTTTGAATAATATTGTTTATTCAACAAATCCGGATGCAAACTTTGAGCTTCCTTCCGAAGAGGCTCAAACTCTGCCTCCGCAACAGCAAAACTTAAAAGTTGAGATAAGTAAAAAAGGACGCGGCGGAAAAACTGCAACCATAATTACAAACTTCATTGGCAATAATGAAGATCTGGAAAAGCTTGGAAAAGAATTGAAGGTCAGATGTGGTGTAGGCGGATCTGTTAAAGATGGTGAAATAATTCTTCAGGGCGACAAGAGAGACAAAGCAGTAGAATATCTTTTGAGTAAATCATATAAAGCAAAAAAAGCAGGCGGGTAAGCCGTTTTTCTTAATCATAAAACATTAGTATCCCGTTAAAATCAATTATAGCCACAAAGGCTCAAAGGCACTAAGAAACACAAAGCATA
>CAZTPA010000003.1:0-106462 GCA_964614525.1 uncultured Bacteroidales bacterium
ATCCCGATTCGTTTCACTCTCGGGACTTCCGCTTCGCTCCAGCTTTTAACTCCCTTTCTCACGCTCCACTTCAGGCTGCTTTAATCTCAAAAAACAAACATTTATTAGATTTTTCCTACCTTTATGGATGTGAAAATTAGAAGCTGTTTTACTAAAAAGATTTATTTTGAAACCGGAAATTAACATTGAAAATATTTTGAGCTGTTTTCAGAGTTTAGAGAAAGAGGATATCGAATTTCTTAATGAAAACAAAACTCAAGTAGCTTATTATAAAGGAGATATAATTTTCAGGCAAGGAGCATTTATGCCTCATGTACTGTTTGTAAATAGTGGATTGGTTACCATAACACTGCAAACAGGCAGAGAAAAACAAATAAATATTAGATTAGTGAAACAAGGTGATTTTATTACATTTTCTTCTATTTTCCAAAACGATACGTATAAATACTCTGCGATATCTCAAACTGACTCAACAATCTGTATGATTGAAAAGGAAGCGCTCAGAAAGCTTTTGATTAAAAATCCGAAATTTGCTATGCAAATAATTTCAAAGAATAGTAATAATGAAAAAAGGTACCTTGAAATAATTAAAAATGTTTCATACAAGCAGATGAGAGGTAAGCTGGCTTCAGCGATATTATATCTTTCGTCTGAGGAATTTTTGGAAGAAGATGTTTTTAATTATTTGTCCCGGCAGGATATTGCAGATTTCGCCTCAATAACGGTTGAGAGCGCGGTTAAGTTTTTAAAGGAATTTGAAAAGGAAGGAATCCTCAGTTTAGATGGAAGAAGAGTTATTATTAAAAACCATCAGGCGTTGGATGAGCTGGATTTAAGGGGATAGAGTATGAATTATAAGGTCTGCAATTAATTTCTTCTACCCTTATTGGTTTGGCGAGCTCGCAAGCTCGATTATTCGCTCCACTTAGTTACGCTCAGAATGACAAGCTTTTATATATCTGGGAGGTTGGATGGCAGGCGGCTTCGCCGCCAGCCATCCAACCATAAAAATCACCAAATGCCTTGTCATACTGAGCGAAGCGAAGTATCTGGTAGTTTTACCATGATAATAGTTGTTTTTTTATAAAAACAAATCTATACGGTAGGAAGATAAGAAAGTATAATAGCTTTAATTCCTTGATAAAGCAGAATAATTCCAAAGACAAATTTCAAAAAAACACCGAACATTATTCCAAGAAAGCTTCCAATTGCACTTTTTAGTGCTTCTCTTGAAGTTTTGTTATTGATAAGTTCAGCAATATAAGCTCCAAGAAAAGGCCCGACAAATATTCCAATAGGTGCGTAGATAATTAACCCTAAAACAAGTCCTATTGCAGCACCCCACATTCCGTATTTCGTGCCACCGAATTTTTTTGTACCCCATGAGGGCAGCACATAATCTATTATTGTTATAAACACAGCGATTGAACCATATATCCATAAAAACCTGTCAGAAAAATCATATTCTGAAGAGAAGTGAATTAATAATATTCCTATAAAACTCAAAGGAGGACCGGGCAATACAGGCAAAAATGACCCGATGATTCCCAATAATAACATTGCTATTGCAATTATATATAGAAAAATATCAATCATAAACTTCTAATTTATTAATATCAGTTAAAGCGGAATTATTGTTTCTTATTATATCTCAATAAATCTGAATCCGAAATTAATAATATTTTATTATTCCTACATAAAAATTACATTTATTCATTTTGTTGGATGGAATTAAGAAAAAAATTCCCTGCAAATTAAAAGTTTTACAGGGAATCATTTATTATTTGAGGAAATTTCCAATTTTCAATCCAAATGAAACTGTTCTTGGATTCATAGGGCCGTAATTATATCCCGGATCACGATTAATTCCACTGTCAAAATCGCTTTGATATGAGTTTAGTATGTTTTTTATTCCGGCAAACAATTGCAAAGAAGCTCCGTTTAGTTTAATGCTGTATCGCACTTTAAATCCCAGATCAAAAAATCTCTCAGTTTGTCTCAGCTCACCTTTGTCAGGATTTGGTATCTGTAATCCAAAATAGGGAACCAGCATTTTGCCGGTATAATTGCCGGTTGAAGAAATTCCCCAGTTTTTTGATAATTTCCAATCTAAAGTCAGAAAACCATAATCCTGTGGAGTTCTGAAGAATCGTTTTTCGTTAAACTCATGAGCCTGTTCATATCTGCTGTCCTGTACTGTAAAACCTGCATTTAGAGTAAATTTATCATTTGGCATTACATTCAGTTCTATATTTACACCCTGCACTTTTGCTCCTGCTTCAGCATTAATTCTGGTATAAACAGCAGTTCCGTCTTCGTCAGGTTCACTATACTCATTTGCAAAAGGATTATTTAATTGGGTATAAAAACCTTCAAGCAATAAGCCTACATTTATCTTTCCCAATTTTTTGTTGAAATCCAGTGATGCCATATAACTATGACTTGTTTCCTGGGTTAAATCAGGACTGTTTTCGTGCACTACTCTTCTTGAACCGGATGTTTCAATATGTAAGTCTTCATCAAATATTTGTGGGGCACGATATCCTTGAGAGTAACTAACTCTTGCTTGCAAATATTCTTTTATATCATATTTGAAAGTAAGTCTTGGGCTCAGGACATTTCCTGATTTATCAGAACCGGATTGTTCTTTGTCTTCAACTTTGTAATGGTCAAAGCGTGCTCCTGCAGATACTTTGAATTTATTCCAGTTAATTTCGTATTGCGCAAAAGTTCCGATGGTATTAGTAGTTTGATCTGCAACTATAACATTATCGCTATGTGGAATGCTTACTATTGTATCATTTTCGATTATTGCATTGTCAATGTCAGCATAACCTAACTTTTTATCTTTAAGCCATGCACCATCATTTTCAATACCCAATATTAAATTTGAAATTCCCAGTTTTGCATTGTATTGAGTACCTAATGTGTATGAAAAGTCGTGAGTATTTCCGTAATCTTTTAATGATTTTTCTGCTCCGTAGTATGAATCTCTGTTTACCCTTTGTCCTGAAACAAAAATTGAAAACATATCATATTCTCTGAAGAATTGTTCATATGTCAGTGCCCCGGTTGTTATGTCATGATTTACGGCTTCAGCGATATTTGCTTCATGAAGCGGATAATCAAATCTGTCTCCACCACGTCTGTCTTCTTTTATGCTAAAAAAATCGGCAATTAGTTTATTTCTTGTACCAAAGCGATGGTACAATCGTGTTCCTATTGTTGTGTTTTTTAAAGAAGCAATTTCGGAGAAACTATCGTTGTTTGCATCAAAAGGTTCTCTGTCACGATAGAAACCGTACAAAGCCATACCCGTTTTATTGTCAGAAGAAACTAAAGATGCATTAAAATTAACGGAGTAATCTTGTGCAGGACTTCCCGAATTATCGGGGCCAATACCGGTATATCCGTTATTTATACCAAATTCGTAAGAATTGTTGATAGGGTCCTTAAGAATAAGGTTTATTGTACCTGCAATAGCGTTGCTGCCATACAAAGCAGAACCACCACCACGAACAATTTCAACCCTTTCAATCATACTTGAGGGAATCAATTCCAAACCATAAACACCGGCTAAGCCGCTAAAAATGGGCCGACTGTTTATTAATACCTGAGAATATGGCCCTTCCATGCCATTTATTCTAAGCTGAGAAAAGCCGCAATTTTGACAATTGTTTTCCATTCTCAAACCTGAGATAAAATTTAGGCCATCACTTAATGTAAGAGACTGTGTTGTGGCAAAAAGTTTTGGTGTAATCGTGTTTACAATGGTTGAAGATTCTATCCTGTTTGTTGAATTTCTATCACCGGTAACAACAATTTCTTCAAGACCCATAACATCCTGCTCCAATTCAAAGTTCAACACTATAGTTTCTCCGGTTACAACTGTAACTACTTTTTCCTGGGGTTTATAGCCTAATGATTTTGCGGTAATTATGTATTTGCCTTCCGGCAGATTAATCAGTTGATAATGTCCTGTTTCATCAGTTGTAATTCCAATAGTTGTGCCTTTAATGCTAACTGTTGCAAAAGGAATATGATCTCCATTATTAACGACATGTCCTACAAGATTTGCATCTGATTTTATTTTTTGTGCATAAATAATTTGTGTAATTGATATGAAGAGTATTGTTAGTATAAAAGATATTTTATTCATAATATTCTGTTTATTATTGATGGATTATATAAGTTTTGAGCTAATAATGTTCTTTCTAAACATTATGCCGATTGACAGAAAAAATTTATTGTAAGTTGTAAGAAATGTATTGAAAAATTATTGTTATGCAATTGGGGGTGCCCTGCCTTTATGCAGGTTTATGCATATTAATGTGGGTTTTGTTATAAATTTAAATAAAACAGGCTCTTTTTTTAAGAATACAATTAATGCAAGAGCTGTAAATATTATAAGAAAGAGGATTTTTAAATTTTGAAAAAACAGAAATTCAGCATTTGAATGATGATGCGATTTGTATGGTTCTGAGTCGTTTGAGAAGTCGTAAGGGTGAGCATGTTCAACAATTGTTCCGTCACTTAGTTTGTGTACATGCAGGAAAATGGCATTGTTGACAATAAATAATAACATTATCCCTATCATTAACAGGGTAGCAATTTTTATTATTATATTTCTCGTCGAGTTCATTAGCCTGCAAAAGTAGTCTAATTTGTAATAATATATATTTTTAAAATGTTATTATTTATTAAAAATGATTTTGTTGAGGTTGAGGTTAAGGTTGAGGATGAGGTTGAGGTTGAGTAAGATAATAAAAAGAAAGAGTGTGCATGTTTTATGCACACTCTTTCTTTTTATAACAAATACAAATTAAAAGATTAGTATTTGATTAATTTTTTAGTAATTTGACTTCCGTCTTTCATTGTTATTTGAAGGAAATACACTCCTGCTTCAAGATCTGCAGTGTTTATTTCGAGCGTACTATTCGAATTGTCAAATCTTCTATATTCTTGTCCAACATTATTCAGCATAACAATTTCCTTAACATTATCAGTCATTCTAACAGAAACATTATTACTGAATGGATTTGGATAAATATTTACCTGATCTGATTCAATTATATCAACATTAACAATTTCCTGAAAATCATCAGAGCTTCTGGCAGTAAGCTGGAAATCTCCATAATGTTCAGTAATCAATGCGATTAAATTTATAGTCTCAGTTGGTATATTATTACCAATATAGTTAGCATCATAGAAATTTGTTCTAAAAATGCCGGCACCTGAAGGATCAGAGATATTATAAACAGTACCAACTTCAAAAGTACCTGAACTATCAAAGTCCACTTCTTCAATTTTTACCAGTTTAGCCTGATCGTCAGAAGTAATATCAGCAAGAGTCATTGACTCGGGTACAACAGGATTTCCGATAGATGAAGGATCACCGGGGTCTGCATTTGGTTGAAATTGCATCATTCCTGCATAAGAGTCAAGTACTCCGGAAATATTGCTAATACCATCACCAATGCTGTATTCTGAAACAATAATACCATCAGCATCATCAATCATAATTGCACCACTAGCGTCCTGGATGAATTTTTGGTTTCTATAACCTTGTTGGAATGTAACAACAGCTTCACCGATATATGTATATTCACCTCCAACTATACCATTTTTAAGTTCGGCAAGTGTTTCTACTTCACTGTCAAATTCAAACTCTTCGATAACTACATTATCAATTTGGATATGATCGAGATCAGCTTGAGTTTCAACTACTGAAAATATAAATTCTGCAATATCAGTTGTTTTAGCTGCAGTTACATATTGAGTATATTGTACCCAATCAGATGAATTAATATTTAAATAACTGTTATAAGTATAACCATAATCAAAATCTCTGTCATCAAAAAGAGCAGTACGAATATCACCATGACCTCTTACCCAGAAATCAATTTTATAAGTTTTTTCATTTTCAACAGCAACCGCGTGAGATGAAAAACGTCTGTGACTACCTTCGTCGTTTATAAGCTGCACAGCATAATCTCCTGACTGAGCACTTGTTGAATATTGATTTACTATAAAATCTTCAGTATGTGTTTTTGAACCAAACCAGCAATCAGGTTTGTCATCAGTCCATAGTTCGAAGTCACCATTGCAAATCCACTGAGGAAGAACTTCTTCTTCTGTTGTAAATGTCCAGGCAGCAGGATCACTTATTCCTGCAAAAGGATTAGCTGCGATATCTTCAAAAGCATTTGCATCTACAAGTACATAATATTCAGTTTCATAATCCAGTGCAGTATTTAGTGTAATAACCACATTTTGTTCTTCAACAATACTTACTTGTGCAGAAGTTACATCAATAGTTTCAACAACAGAATCATCGCTAGAGTTATAAATAACAATATTTCCTGTATTTTCAGTAATATACTCATCAAAAGTAATTTCTAATGTAGTATTAATGTCAACATCTACTGCACCATTAATCGGTGATAATTCTGTATATATCGGAGCCTGATCGTCAATAAATGTTACATTTTCACTCTGCTCATAGTAGTTAGCATCATTGCTGTCATATAGCCTGAAAAAGAAAGTACCATGAGCTCCATTAGGCAAGTTCTCTGTAAATGACTCATCAGCAGCAGCAATATCTTCATAAACTGCTACAGGTTCAGTGTCATCAACTGAATATACATGAAGGTCTAAAAGAGTAATATTTGCAGAAGTCCATTCAATTAATATTTCATCTCCGGTGTAATATTCTTCTCCACCAACAGGAGTTACAAAAACAATTTCGCGATTATCCTGGATAACTGTAACTTTATAGAAATTTTCTGTTACCATATCTTCAGCTGTAACTGTCACAACTATAACATCATTTTCAGCTATAGCTTGAGTCGCTAGATCAACTTCATCAACAATAGTTCCGTTAAGAGTTACTTCGTAAGTAGCTTCATCATGATTTGTAACTACATCAATGCCTTCAAAACCTGTAAAATCCTCAACAGCAAGAGTTGCACCCGGATCAACGTCAGGATCTTCAACAACAACATTAGCAAGGCCAAGAGCATTTAAACCTCCAATTTCAAAAGTTGAAAGAGTAGCATCGGTGCTGATTGGCTCATCAGGAGAAGTAACGAAAATATCATTTACTTGCCATGTCCCCATATTATCTGCATCAGATAAATATTGGAAACCGATGTGAACAGTCTCATTATATGCAGATAAATCAATTACTCCTGAATTATACCATGTGCCATAACCTGTTCCTTGATGAGGATTGAAATCAGCAGGTAGTTCAGTCCATGTAGCTGTAGTAGGGTCGCTAACTCCGTCATAATTTGTTGAAATATGAACAGAAAGTGCATCACCAAAACGATAACCTGTATTGCTGTCGAAGGTAAAGTCAATAGTATTATAAGTTGAAAGATCTACTTCAGGAGAAATTAACCAGGAATGAGGATATTGTGGATCACTTTGATACTCTGATATCTGGGCATATGTAATACCCGAATACGTTGCAATCACCCATGTGTTAGCTCCTGCTATTACGTCGAATGTCATCCATCCACCTGATGTTAAGCTCTCATCTTCAAAATCTTTTTCCAAAATTAAATTTAAGAAATCATATTGAGCAGAAACAACATCACTGTCAGCTAATCCTGCAGCCTCAGCGTATGCCCATACAGTAGTGTTTGTGCTGATGTTAATAGCAGTTGTATATTCAGTCCATGGTCCGGTTTCGCTATCTGTACTATAATAAACTGTAGCATCAGGAGTTACACTGCTGATTCCAAGATCAAACGGTTCATAGTAAGTTCCGGATGGATGCGAAAAAGTAGGGTTCGCTGCCTGAGTAGCTTCACTTGCGTTAATATCTAAACTAGCAATTCCTATTTGTTTACTTGAGCCTGATCCTGCGCCACGATCAGATGACCAAACAATAATAATGTCGTCGCCATTTGGAATATTAACATTAACTGCTGCACTTTTCGCCTCGTCAACATTTGAAGAAGTTGAATATGCTAATTCCGGTACTGTTGTGCCATTAACTGTAACAGTCCATTCAGGGGTGCGTCCTTCAACAGTTCTGGCTACTTTGCCTAGATAAGAAATATTAAGTAGTGTAATAGGCTCTCCTGTGTTGTTTGTAAGAGTGAGAGTTGCTGTGAAAATGCCAGTTGATGAAGTATGTTGATACCCCATAACGTTACTATTTCCGCGAAACCCTGCTGAGGTTATACTACCAACATCCCAATCTCCATTATAATTTAATTTATCAAGGTTATCTCCGGTTGCATTGAAAATCCATTCATTATTATCTCCGAAAGAGACAACCTCCGTTCCATCAGCAAAATCAAAAGTGCTAAAATCTTGTTGATAGGTGAATTCTTGTGCTGAAGAATTCATTCCTAAAATACCTGCGAAAATAAAGAACAGGATTAAGGTTCTAATTTCTAAAGTTTGTTTAATTTTTCTCATAGTTATGTTTTTGATTAAATTTATAAAATTTGTTATTATCTAATGTTTTATATAATAACTAAGTTAATTGTTAATAATAATTTTTTTGAAATAGTTTTGTTCATGAGTATATATAACTAATAAATAAACTCCATTGTTAATTCCTGATAAATCAATTCGAAAATCTTTAGAATCAGGGCTGTATGAGTTAATTATTCTACCCTGAATATTAGTTAATTCAATTTTTGTAATCATTTTATCGGATGCAATATTAATAAAAATTTCCGCAGGATTTGGATAAATACTAATCGCATCTAAATTTAATTCGTGAATATTAGTAGTTGACCATACATCTGTTATTTCGATATCTTCAGTAATAGCAATACTTCTGTCGTCACCGCCCTCAGGGTTTCCTGTACCTGCATTTTTATAATATTTATATTCATAAGTACCTTCTTCTAATTCAAAAGTTTTAGTGAATAAATATGGATTATCCGTTTGAGTCATTAGTTGATTTGGATCATCAGTGCCGGGAACACCCCAGTTATTCATATCTCCACGAATATATACTACATCAATATCCGGATCAAATGAAGGATGTGAACTCATATCAACGTTAAATATTACCGTATAATAGACAATAGGTTCTCTTACAATAACATTAATCGTAGCTTTTATGCCGTCAGGATTCTCCATATTATCATCAATTACAATATCACCTTCAAGCACATAGGTATCAATAATATCACCATCATAATTACCTTCATTCCAAATAACAGCTAATTCTTCGCTGCCTCCGTCATCAAAGAAAACTTCTACAGTTTCCGGCAAAGGTAGATCTTCAAAGACAGTGGTAAATACTTCTACTTCTATATCTTCTAATTCTTCAACTCCGGTAACAATTCGTTTGAAATCTTCAGAGAATGTCCCTTCTATTAAAATATCGTCAATTTGAGATCTTCCTGATGTAACCTCACCACCACTTTGACTTACATTAGATGTCATAATCCACCTTAAAGACACTGAAAGTTTATTCTGCATAAGATCGGGCAATTCAACTCTTGTGATTACACCCTGTGTGAAATTATACCCAACAGTTATGTCAGTATTTGCAACATCTTCCCAGGCATCAGTGCCAATTCTGTACTGGATTTTGAAATCACGTGGCCCTGCAGGAGTGCTAAACTGCGCACTGCTTACTACCAGGTCTTTATATCCCATAGTAGAGAATTCAACCTGCCAGAATTTTGTGTCCATTCCATCAGCCCATGAAGCAGAACCAACCGAATAGTCTGTTACACCATCATGAAAAGTAAAAGTACCTGTATAATCAGGTTCCCTGGCTATTAGATTTCCTATGTTTGATATAATACCCAGGTTTGCTTCGATATTTTCTTCAATTGGGAATGTCCAACCAACAACAACTTCCGGTTCAGTAACAATAACTTCAATCTCAGCCATATAGCCTTCAGGATTTAATATTCCTGTTTGTAATATAATATCTCCCTGGATTAAGTATGAACCAAGTTCTTCAGGATTATAAGTGCCTTCTAACCATTCTACATCCAGCATCATTGTAGATGCATCAGATAATGTAACTTCCACTTGCTCAGGTAAATTAATGTCATTAAATGCAATGCCGGGGTAAACTGTAATTGGGTCGAGAGTCTCAACAGCTGTAATATCAAGTATTTCTTCAAGAACAACAACTGTTATTTCAGCCATAACAGCATCAGGGTTGTCCATATTATCTTCAAGGATAAGCTCACCAAAAATAACTTGGTTTCCAAGCGTGTTTGGATCATAATCACCTTCCAGCCAATTTATATTTAAAACTTCACTGCCAAGGTCTTCAAAGTAAACTCTTACAGTAGCCGGCAAATTTAAATCAATAAAGGGAGTGCCTTGTTCGGCTGAAATAGATTGCAGTTCGTCAACACCGGCTACAGTTCTAATAAAATCAAAATCATACATTCCTTTTATAAGAATATCATCAATTCTTGAAGTACCTGAACCGGCAACATCAGCACCATCAACAGCAGTATTTGATGTCATTGTCCATCTTAATAAAACACTGGCTTTATTATTCATCTCTTCAGGAAGAACGATTTCATTAAGAACGCCGGAGGTAAAGTTATTATCAACAGTTATTTCACTACCAATAATATCTATCCATTCACCTTCACCAATTTTATACTGAACTTTAAAGTCGCGCGGACCTGTATTTGAACTTCTTTGTGCACTTGATAAATTTAAGTCTTTGTAGTTTATTGTTGAGAATTCAATTATCCAGTATTTAGTGTCTATACCGGTATTCCATGATGCAGTGGAAATTGATTGTGTTGATGCTCCTACAGGGAATGTATAAGCGCCTGCAAATTCATTTTCACGGCTAATTTCATTTCCAATATTGACATCAATACCTAAATCTGCGCCAAAATCCTCAGCAACAGGGAAAGTCCAGCCTGCAATAACTTCCTCCTCAGGAATAACTTCTTCCAGCACAATTACATTAATTGAAGCAGTATAATTATCAGGATTTATTATGCCTTCCACAAGCTGTAAAGTTCCAATCAGATTGTATGTGCCGGCAGTAAGTCCATCATAATCGCCTTCAGCCCAATCAACAATAAGGCTTTCAGTTTCACTGTTCTCCAGGGTTACTACTGCATTTTCAGGAAGGACTAGTTCTCCAAAAGTAGTTCCATAGTCAACAGTAATATCTTCAAATTCTTCAACAGAAATAATAGCATATTCAATAACTTCTTCAGTTACAATTACATTTATTTCTGCCTTGATATTTTCAGTATTTGTGATACTTCCCACAAGTACAATATCTCCAATAAGGTTATAGGTACCGGTAACAGTGCCGTCATAGTCACCTTCCTGCCAGATAATATCCAGCTCTACAACAGTTTGATCTACATCATCAAGAGTAGCGTTAATACTAGCAGGTAATGGCAGCTCTTCAAAAATGGTTCCAACAGCAACTTCAACATCGCTGAATAATTCAACCGATTCTATATTGCCTTCAGGAATAATATATTCAGCCATAACTATTTCACTATCCAAAAGGTCAACTTTTGTAGCATAAGCCCAAACATTGGTTGAAGCATTAATTGTTAAAGCTGCTGTATATTCTGTCCATGGGTCTGCTTCTGCAAATTTGTAAAATACAGTAGCACCTTCAGTAGCAGTAGTAATTTCTAAATCAAAAGTCTCCAGGTATGTTCCCTCAGCAGGATTGAATACGGGGTTGGCAACCTGCTCTTCAACGGGTAAAGATACATTAACATCAGTAACGCCTATTTGGCGGCGTGTTCCTGAGGTTTCTGCACTTGTAGTAAACCATTCAATAGTAAATGTATTACCATCAGGGATATTAAGTCCTGTAACGATATGGCTTACGAGTTCGTCTACACCGCTAGCTGTCGAATATTCCAATTCGGGCACTTCTGTGCCATCAACAGACACTATCCATTTTGGAGTACCATCTTGGGTTTCCCTTGCAACTTTTCCAAGATATTCAACATCAAGGTCTTCGATTGTTTGACCTGTATTGTTTATCAAAGTTAGAGTAGTCTTAAACTCATTATTAGGTGCAGTTCCGGTCAGCTGAAATCCCAGGACGCCATTACCGCGTAACCCGCCGGCAGATCCTGAGCCAAAGTCCCCTTCATAATTATAAACATCATCAGGTTCCCATCCCGGAGGAAAGGTTTCTGCACTGAGAAAAGTAGTAAAATTTTCAGTATATCCGTCAATAGTGAGTTCAGGCATAGGAGCATCAACAGTGCCGCTTACATCAACAGTTACATTAGTTGCGCTACCACCGGAGTTTGTAATAACTTCAGAATAATTGCCGGCAACTAAACTGTTTTTGAGTCTTACATAGATAGGAACATCAATAAATTCTCCATTAGTATAAGAAACAATTGCATTTTGTGCAAAATTGATATTGTCGCTTGAGACTTCAAAATTTTCTGTAGCAGAAACAGTTATGTCACCGCTTTCCGGTTCAAGACTAAAACCGGACAATACATAGCTTTGTGATTCAGAAGGACCTTCTCCTTCCATATATGTAAAATCAGAAAGCATTAAAGGGAAAGTTGTTAGCAAAGGATCAGTTGTTGTGTAAGAAGTCCATGCAATATCATCAATTGCAATATGCTTTGTACCACTAACCAAAAATTCAAGTAAAACATTGCCCGGTGCATTTATTGTAATCATCTCGCTTTCAATAATACCCATTGCAGACAGAGTAAATTCTGATACTTCTGTGCCATTTATAAGTATTTTTATTGAACGATCTGTTTCATCACCACTAGTAAAATATGATCTCCAGTTAAATGATAGTTCTCCAAGACCACCGGTAATAGTAGTTTTTACATAGCCCGGATAACCATCATTCGTAGAGCTTCCTAAACCACAGGTAATCCCGTTTATTGCATCAGCAGAGGTTTCTCCAATTAATCTTGTTCCCCTGTGATGCCATTCAGCAGAATTATCTCCGGTAAAAGAGATTTCTTCAGCAGTATAAGTACTGCCGGATGCATTTAAATTGTCAAAAGACTCGGAACCTTGCGACCAGGTTGGCAAGGAATAAAAAAATAATCCAAGTAAAAAGAAGGTTTGAATAAGTAGTAGTTTTTTCATAATTATGAAGTTTATTTTAAAATAATTCTTGTTTTAAATGCGATTGCTATCTAAACGAGATTATTTTAATAAGTTAAAAATGTAATAAAAACTATTTAATAAAATCGCTGGTTTTTAACTACCAAAGTTAATAATAAACCATGATAAAAGGAATTTTGAATGTTTAAAAATATATAATTTAGATAGGAATTCTTATATGAATATTTTGCCAATATTAAAATCTGTCGTTAGTATTTATAATTTTTTATTTTAAATGCATTAAATGATTCACAAAGAGTAATTGAAAATTTATTGCTATTATAAAAATAAATTCATTATTTATCATTGTTATGTAAAGAAAAGACATAATCAGAAATACATTATTGAAATTATTTTCTTGCCCTTGGATGAAAGCTTATCAGGTTTTCTCGCAAAAATTCACGATCCAGATGAGTGTATATTTCTGTAGTTGTAATGGATTCATGTCCCAGCATATCCTGAACTGCTCTTAGGTCTGCGCCACCTTCAATTAAATGTGTTGCAAAACTGTGCCTTAGGGTATGTGGACTTACATTCTTCTTTATTCCTGCTTTTTCGCACAAATTTTTGATTATTATAAATACCATAACCCTGGAAATTTTTTTGCCACGATTATTAAGAAAAACATAATCTTCATTCCCTTTCACAGGTGAAATATGATTCCTGTTATTTTCCATAAATAGCTTTATCTGCTTAGCAGCACTGTGACCTAAAGGAACTATTCTTTGTTTGTTTCCCTTTCCTGTTATTTTTACAAATTCATCTTTAAAGAAAATATCAGTGATTTTCAAATCTGTAAGTTCGCTTACTCTTAATCCGCAACCGTAAAGGGTTTCAATAATAGCTTTATTTCTTTGGCCTTCCGGAATACTTAAGTCTATTGCTGCAATTAATTTATCAATTTCATCTACAGTAAGATATTCGGGAATTTTCCTGCCGGCACGAGGGCTGTCGAGCAGCGCGGAAGGATTTTCGCTTATATAATCTTCCAGTAAAAGGTATTTATAAAATGCTTTTATAGCACTAATAAGCCGTGACTGAGAACGGGGATTCATACCCAAACTACCTGCAAATTGCACAAATAATGAGAGATCTTGCTGATTAATATCCTCAGGGTCTTTTTTATTCTTCTCAGTCAGGAAATAATTAGCCAGCTTATTTATGTCATTTAAATAGGCATGGCAAGTGTTTTGTGTCAGCGATTTCTCCAATCGCAAATATGAAATAAATCCTTTTATGTGTTGTTCCCAGTTCATTTTAATTATACAAATTTAGATTTTATTATCAATCATTCTAAAATAACTCAAGATAAAAATGTCATTAAGCTTATTTAATATTTTGTCTTATATAAGATTGCCAATATTTGTTACTTTTGCGACAAATATTAACAATAGCTAAAGTGGGAATAAAAGACTTTGTAGAAATAATTCATGGGACGCTTACTTCTTCGGAAAATAACTGGAAGAAACTCAAAGAGTCTGAATACCAATGGAAAGAGATGTTTTTTTTCTATGTATTTCCTTTGGTAATATTAAATTCATTAGCTAAAATTTTGGTAGTACCTGAGCAGTCGGAATTTCAAATTTTAGAACCAGGCACTCTGTTTGTTGTGTACCTCATGAGCTCTGTTATTTCACTTTTGCTTGGTAGTTTTTTAATCATGAAACTATCTCCCCGCTATCAATCTGTTAATAATTTTGATACAATATTTACTTTTGTGGGTGTTTCATATACGCCTATTTTTTTGTCAAATATGATTGCTGTTATGCATCCATATCTTGCAATAGTAAGTTTGCTAGGAATTATTTATACTATATTTTTGTTTTACAGGGGCATTGGAATAATGCTTGAAACGCCTGCTATAAAAAAGACAGGTTTTACTATTTTATGTTTTTTGATCTTGTTTGGTTCAACTATATTTGCCAGTGCATTGGTTAGTTATTTGGCGTTTTTTCTAACTGGCAATATGGATAGCTTAATGAATTTTTACTCTTAATACAATGATTAATTCTTATTTTAAATTTTAATAATGAAGAATAAAACTTTATACTATTCGATTTTAACAATACTGGCTGTTCTTATTGTTTTTTTATTGGGAGCTATTATTTTAAAAACTCAAACTATTAGTGAAGATTTGACCGTTTATGAATATGATTTGCCTGAATTTGATGATTATGGGATAGAACAGGAAGATTATGTTATTACAAGCGGCACCGTAAAAAATCATCAGACACTTTCTCAAATTTTATCACAATACGATTTAGATTATCCTTTAATTATTGATGTGATAAACAAAACAGGCGAATGGTTTGATGTTCGCAAAATCAGGGCAGGTAATAATTATTTAGCATATTTAGAATCTGATTCTATAAATCTTCCCAGGTATTTTATATATGATATTTCAAAGTTTGAATTCATTAAGGTTTGTTTTTATGATTCTGTTCAAGTTGTGAGGGAATCAAAGGAAATTAGAAATCTTCCAAAAACTGCATCAGGGATAATAAATTCATCATTATGGCATACTCTAAATGAAAGTAATTTGCATCCTGAGCTGGCAATTGAGATGTCAGAGATATTAGCATGGTCTGTCGATTTTCATCGCATATTTGCAGGTGATCGCTTTAAAGTTATTTATGATGAGCAATATATTGGAGAAGAGAGTGTTGGAGTAAGTAGCATTGATGCAATATATTTTCTTCATCAGGACAGGGAAATATATGGCTTCAATTTTGAGTCAGATACAATTAGTGGCTTTTTTGACCATGAAGGTGATAATTTGAGAAAAGTATTCCTGAAAGCACCGTTAAAGTTTGGACGTATCACCAGCCGATATTCTCATAACAGGTTTCATCCTATTCATAAAGTCAGACGGCCACATTACGGAACTGATTATGCTGCTCCGGCAGGTACTCCTATTTTGGCCGTTGGTGACGGAGTTGTAACTGAAGCTACATACAGGGGAGGAAATGGCAATTATGTTAAAATAAGGCATAATTCAATTTATGATACTCAATATTTGCATATGTCACGGTTTGCTAAAGGCATAAGGCCGGGTAGGAGAGTGCAACAGGGAGAAGTCATTGGTTATGTTGGTATGACAGGAGATGCCACGGGCCCTCATGTTTGTTTCAGATTTTGGAAAAATGGAAAACAAGTTGATCATTTGCGTGAAGATTTTCCAAGCGCAGATCCTCTTCCGGAAAAATATTATGCTGAATTTTTTAAGATTAAGGATAGTCTTATACTAAGGCTTGAAGAAATAAGATTCGAAGAAGTGCTGATGGCTCATTCTGATGATTAATAAACTAGCATGCAGCTTTTATTCTAACTAACTTTTCAATCAATTCTTCCAGCTTATCCAGCTTAAGCATATTTGCTCCATCTGATTTTGCTTTTGAAGGATCAGGGTGGGTTTCAATAAACAAACCGTCAATTCCTGCTGCAATTCCTGCTTTTGCCAGAGTTTCTATTAAATGAGGTAAACCTCCTGTAACTCCTGAAGCCTGATTTGGTTGCTGCAACGAATGTGTAACATCAAGCACAACAGGATAACCGAATTTTTGCATTATTGGGATTGACCTAAAGTCAACAACAAGATCTCCATATCCAAAAGTGCTGCCTCTTTCTGTAATTATAATGTTTTTATTACCGCTTTTAGCAACTTTGTCAGCAGCAAATTTCATAGACTCAGGAGATAAGAATTGACCTTTCTTAATATTAATTACTTTTCCTGATTGTCCCGCTGAAATCAGCAAATCTGTTTGCCTGCACAAAAATGCAGGTATTTGTAGCACATCAACATGATTAGCAGCCTGAATAACCTCATCCTGACTATGTATGTCGGTGATTACAGGGATATCATATTTCTTGCCTATTTTATTCATCGCTTCCAAAGCTATTTCATCCCCAATTCCAGTAAAACTGTCTATCCTTGATCGGTTTGCTTTTCTGTATGATGCTTTGAAAATAAACGGTATCTGAAATTTTGTTGTAATCTCAAGAATCTTTTCAGCGATTTCGAAGCCCATTTCTGTATCTTCCAAAATACAAGGACCTGCCACTAAGAAAAACTTTTTGTTTTCAGCTTGCTTATTAAATATAGGTTCTAATGTTTTATGCATTTGTTTTCTTTTTTATTCCGCCTTAGTATGTATTGCTAGCCACACACAGTATGGATTTTTACTTGTATAAATTACTTTATGTTTTTTTCCGGCGGGTATTAATATGTAATCACCGGATTTTAATTCAATAATTTTATTTTCTTCAAATTCAATTTTTGCTTGTCCCTGAATTAATAAAACCCATTCATCAGTTTTTTGATTATACCACTTATTTTTATCAGTAATATGCCCTTTGCTTATTATTCTTTCAATCTTAATGTTTTTATTTTGATGTAATACTTCAAAAAACTCGGCTTCTTGCTCACTGGGAATTTTGCCGGGGGAATATATGTTTTTTATTTGCATATTTTTAATAAATAAAACCTAATAACCTTCTACGATTCCTTTTCCTTGCCTGATAATTTCAATATCATCATGAGTACAGTCAATCACTGTTGAAGCTTCATTATCACCATATCCGCCATCAATAACAATGTCAATAAGATTTTGGTATTTTTCGTGAATTAATTCCGGATCTGTAATGTATTCTACTATTTCATCATCATCATATACTGAAGTTGAAATTATTGGATTACCTAGTTCCTTAACAATCTCCCTGCTTATATTGTTGTCGGGCACTCTTATACCAATAGTTTTTTTTCTGCTTTGAAAAATCTTGGGCACATTGTTGTTTGCATTTAAAATAAAAGTAAAAGGACCCGGTAAAGCTTTTTTCATCAACTTGTATATGCTTGTGCTGAATGGTTTTGTATAGTCCGATATATTTCTCAGATCATAGCAAATAAATGAAAAATTTGCTTTTTCAATTTTTGTTGATTTTATTGCAGCTACCTTTGCAACTGCTTTTGGATTGTAAATGTCGCATCCGATAGAATAAACCGTATCTGTTGGATATATTATTATACCACCGTCACGAAGACAATCAATAACTGTCTTTAATTCGCGTGGATTAGGATTTTCAGGATATATTTTTACCAACATATACGTGTTTTTTTGCAAAAGTAATTAAAAGTACAACGTTTTGCTTATTTAGTTTGTTTACGTAAACGAACAGAAAAGTAAAATGTTACCTTTGTATTTTGGAAATTATTATTTTTGAATGTATTATGAATTATAGCTGTTACAAGTATTTATTGTTTTTTTCACTTCTGATTTTTTTCTCAAAAGTATCCTACTCTTCACAAGCTAATGTTGATTCCTTGCATTATTCTAATGCCATTGAATTTAGGGCACATTCCTCCGGACAAGCTGTTTATACCAATGATTTTTTGCAAAAAATATCCGAAGCTTCCGGAAAAATGCGCGTTTATACAAAATATTCATATAATATACCGGTCACAAGCTCCGTAAGGAGTTTAGAAAATGGAAAAGTAAAAATAAGTATTAGTATTGATAAAGCAAATTTGTCAGGCGACATTACATACAAAGATTTCTCTTTAGAAGAACTATTAACTCCTGATGTGTTTGTTTTCAAAATTTTGCTGAAAAATGATTATAATCAAAAAGCTATTAATTTCAATTTGGATGTGCCGGAATTTAATGAGCTCTCAAATTATGTTTTCGATACTGTAATATCAGATTTTAAAAAGAATAGTGATCTTGAACTTAAGATTAGCTCTTTTGAAGCTTTGTATTCTAAAAAGAGACATGATGAATTAATGACTTATACAAAGCTTTTGGAAGATTATTATAATGCATCAGAAACACTGGATTTTATTCATAATGTTATTCTTGATATTAATATGGATAATCCCGAAAAGCTGATACTAGAAGAGTTTAAGCTATGCGATCTTGAAGCAAAGCTTGGTGAAATTGCAGGAAGTGATTTTTTCAGCGTAGAAGAACTTAGAAATAATGATGTCAAATCTGTTTTTGATAAATATAAACTTCTTAAAAATGAAGCAATTGAAATCCGTAAAGAATTTAATTGTCAAATACCAATAATTGATCAATTGCTTTATCAGAAAGCTAAAGATAGTTTGAATGCTTATCGGCATGAAAAAGCACGCGTACTTTTCAAAAAAGCTTTAAGTTATAATCGTTTTCATATACCTGCTTTGGCTGAACTTGGAAATATTGATTTATACCATGGTGATTATGATGCTGCACTTAGGAGAGTTAAATATATAATGAAAGAGATTTATCCTTCAGGAGAGTGGCTGGATTTGGCTTTATCTCATGCTATGGATGTCTATGGAGCTAAGTTGGAGGCAATTGCTGACCTTATAGAAAAACAAAATTATACTGAAGCACTTGAAGAGCTTAATAAGGTAAAGGAATTCTGTGATGATTGTTATCCTTTTCGTTGCGATAGAAGAGTATTAATGAATGAGAGAAAAGCAAAATTAGGAATTTATAATTCCTTTATTTCTGTTTCTAAAAGAGCCTATGATGTTGATAATCTTTCTTTTAGTGAAATATACGCTGTTAGCGCAATGGAGTATCACCATGAGCATAAAAAGATCCTCGGAGATTATAAGTATGCTGAGAATTTGATTAAGGATATTTTCGACAGCTATATAATTAAGTCTAACAATGCTTTTGATGAAGGAACATTCGATAAAGCTGTGTATTTTTATGAAAATATGGAAAGACTTTGCTCTAATTATGCTTTTTTGGAGTGTCCTGATAATCTTAAGAGCAATATTGCATTTTCAAAGAGAGCTTTTGAAAAACAGCAAATACTAGCTCAGGAAGAAGCTGCTCTTGATTCTGCAGATACAGAGGAAATTGTTTCTGAAGAAAAGATGAGTATAAAAGATGATATCCTTGAGGTATTGTCTCATGGACATTTAATGGCGTGGGCAGGCAAAATTGATGAAGCAAAACTTGCACTTAATAATGCTGTTAATGATACAGAAAAATACTCGTTCAAACAGGATACTTTGATTCATTCTAGAATACAAAGTCTTAAAGATAGGTTGTTTATAAGGGAATGTGAATTAGCAGAAGATAAATTGAAGAGTGGTTTTAAAAAGATCAGATTGCTTTTAGATTATGATGAATATATAATTGCGATGGATAGCCTTGATAAGATTAAGCTGTTTATCTCTGAAATGGAAATCTGCAATTTGCCCTATTATGATACAATTCGTTTTTATGAAAAATATAAAGCTGCTGCAAATTATCAACAACATTTAAAACTTGCGGACAAAGCATTTTTGGATACTTCAATGCACTCATATGAGGTATTTTTGAAACGATACCATAGAGCCGAAAATATTTGGCGTGAGCATAATCTTTATGATATTGGTGTAATACATGAGCCTTTGGTGGAAGTGATTATTAAATCATCTAAACCCGATTTAATTAATCCGGGAATTAGGTTTTTTGCCGATAGAGGTAAGCTTGTTGAGGCTGTTGTTTTGCTTAGTGAACTTAAAAAAAGAGATATTAAAGCGCGCAGTACAAAAGAAATTCAAAAATACGCCGGAAGCAAAGCAGCTGATATTTATAAAGAAAAATTCCCGGAGGCAAAACCTAAGAAGATTGCAAAGCAAATTACAAATAATGATAATTGGTTTAAATATTTTATTAAAGCTTTTAACCAAAATTGGTAAGTACATCGTAGGTTTTTATTGTCCCTCCCAAAAAGAATATCCTCTGATAAGAACAAATAGCTTATTGAATTGATATTCAAGTACATTAATACCTTAATTTTAAGTAATCCAAATACGAATTAAATTCAATGTTTATTTTTTAGAAAAATTTTAGTCTTATTTGTTTTAGAATTCATTAATTTTATACTTGAAATTAACAAATGCATAAAGCTAAAAATCATGACGCAGGAAAAAATAGATTTAAAAAAAGAACAACAAAACACACTTACTACTAAGAGATACAAATATAGTTTGATGGCTAAGATGTTTTTTGCAGGCATGGATATGGTTGCAGGAAAAAAAGATGACTTATCCAAAGCCAAACTTCTCGAAATACTCGCAAGTATTCCATACCGGGCTTGGGAAATAAGGCATTATGTCAAGCAAACCCGAAAGTATAAGAATTTTAAAAAAGTTGAACAAGCTCAGAGTGTAATTGACTGGGGTAGGGAAGCTCAGGATAATGAATATACCCATCTACTCGTGATTCATGAGAAAATGAAGGAGGATAAGATTAAAGACAAGTGGTATTTAAAATCGTTTTTTACATATATTTTCGTTTTCATATATGTTGTTATAGCAAGATTAATGGCTTTTTTCAGTCAGAAAAGGGCTTTTCTTTTTAATGCTGAATTTGAAAATCATGCAGAGCTTGTATATGCCAAACTGGTTACAACTAATCCTCAATGGGAAGAGCAAACTCTAACAAATCCATTTGTTAAACAATATGCAGATGTTGAGGTCTGGGCAGATGTTTTTAGAAGAATAATGCTTGATGAACGTGATCACATGAATCACAGCTTCCATTTTTGTGGCAAACCTGAAAATATTGTGAAATATGAAGGTATGCCCGATATTCACTAGATTTAGTAAGTATCTCTGATATCTGTTATTTCACCATTTTTGAATTTGTCAGACATTAGAATTTCTGATATTTTTTCTCCGGCTTTATTGGGTGGTATTAATTGTCCTTTTTCTTTAAATTCCACAAACTTATCACGCATTGGGAATTGATTACTTGTTGTAGATCGTATTACAGATTGCATATCAGTGTCAATAATACCGGGTGATATCGCCATAGTTTTTACAGGATACTTTTCTCTTTCCTGCTCTTGTGCAACACATTTAGTAAGCATATCTATTCCTGCCTTGCCTGTACAATAATTACTCCAGCCCTCATAAGGATTTTGTGCCGCACCTGATGAGATATTTAGTATTCTTTTGTCACATTCAAAATCTTTACTTCTTTGAATAAATTCCTTTGATAAAATCATTGGAGCAATTAAATTAATTGAAATATGGTTTTGAATCTTTATAGGGTCGCAGTCTTCTAAATAACCAATAGGATGAATAATACCTGCATTATTAACCAGAATTAATTTCTCGGTTTTTACTTTGTCTATCTTTTCAAACACAATGCCCATTAAACCTTCAATATCATACGTATGTGTGAGGTCAAAAGAAACAAAATCAATATCTGCTTTTAATTCCGATGCTTTTGATTTTAATTCTTCGCTTTCTGTGCGGGAAATTATTATTAAATGGTTTCCTTGCTTAAGTAAATTTTCTGCAATACCTTTTCCTATTCCTTTGCTTCCGCCAGTTATAATAATATAATTTAGCTTTTTCATATTATGCTTATTTTTTAGTTTTACCTTGTCTGATTGATTTTAATGCACCTGATTTGGGGAAAAACTGAATTTCGAAATTGCTGTATGGTAATCTTGAAATTCGCCCAAACTGATTAATCAACAATTTAGTTTCAGTGATTGTTAAGTTATCCATTTTAATTCTTATTAGGCCATTTTCCGGAATTCTATAATATAAACCTCCTTGATTATTATCTGAATGCATCGAAAAATGTGGCCTTCTTATGTTTTCATCAGCTTCGGTTTCAATTTCAACAATTTTTCCAAGCTCCCCATCTCTTGGCAATATTCCCAAAGTATCCGAAAACCTGAATAATTCTGTCGCTGCAATGTTTTTTAAGGAGGGTGTATGTGAGAATTTGTATTTAATAATACTTTGCGATTCAATACCGGTAAATAACTCTAAATATCTATTTTCAAGTTCAAGCATTTCTGTGTGCATATATTCCATTGTTTTCTTATCATAAGGAATTTCCGAGAAACCACTAATTAAGGATAGTTTTAAATCTTCCAGATTAAGAAGGATATCCGCAATTTCTTTAGCCTTATCTTCTGATTTTTTTTCTACAATAGATTTTTTTACTCTTTGTTTTCTAACAATCATAGTGTCAACCCAGTAGTCTTCATAAATTGTGTCCAGATTTACTTTTTGATTAGCACTCAAGTATTGAGTGAATTCATTTTTAGAACCTGAGATACCAAATTCAATTGTCTCACTATCTTTATTCTCACTATCTTTATAATTAGTATTCATGCTTTTTAAAAGGCCTGATTCAGTATATTCAAGAGAGAAGTTTGGATGTTCTTTAAGCGAATTATATTCAATGTAATAAAAATGAGCAGGGTCAGGCTCTACTGATTTGTTAAAACTAATACTGCTGATCTCGTAATTAATATAAGGTTCATTTTTGACATTTTCTAAACCAAGATATTTCTTCGCAAAATCAGAATATGGTCCGGGTGTGAATTCTGTTTTTAATACATTGATTTCTATGTCTATTACTGTTTGAGGCAGAGAATAGTAAAACCCGTATGAAGAATTGTCAATTGCGGGATTATTTACATGTGCAACGGTTATATGTTTTTGCTCTTTGCAGGATGATACAAATAGCAAGACAGTTGTTAAAAATAATACTGGCTTTTTCATTTTATTTCTGAATTTCATTTAATAAGTGTGTTTTTGTTGAACTGAAAGTTGATGAGCATATTACAACAGGGAAATAATCTTTTTCATTTTGCTTAATAATTGCATTAATGTCTTCATTTTCAGAAATTTCGAGAAAATTTGTTTTCTTTGATATAGTATCAATCTTCTTAATAAATTCCTCCAAAATAAAACTTAGACTATCGGCATTTTCATTGTTTATTGATAAATTTTGATTTCCTGCCAGACTTATTATAATATTATCTTCAAATGAAATCTTGTTTTTCTTTTCAGATAAAGAGAGGTCTGTTGGCTTTTTGAAAATTATTTTATCAGCTAAATTATTAAGATTATCAGCTAAATATTCAATTTCATTTTCTGACATTTGATTAGCCAGAATAACTATTGCAGCAATAGCTTTATCTTTTTCACTGCATATTTTTTTTAGTTCTGTAAAAGATTGTTTTGTATTCGGACTATCTATTAAAAATTCTCCATTTGTTGTTTTAATGAAGTTCATTCTCCCGGGAAGCATGGCCGGCAAAGGATTGAAATTTTTTAAGTAATCACCGATTTTTACAGGTTCAACACCAATAGCGCATAATGCAGCTGTTGCGGCTAAAATAGAGTCTGAAAAAATATTTGTTTTTCCTCCGAAAGTTAATGGAATCTCATTAAGCTCAGAAATTACCCACCTGCCACTTCTATAGTGCAGAAACACTTTATTTTCGCGGATACAAACGCCCATTCCACCTTTAACAATATGATTAGTAAAAACTTTTTGCGATGGATTTTTTGTAAATAATGCTGCTTTGCTGTACAATCTGTTTAAACTTTCCATTATTAAAGGACAGTCTGCATTTAAAACCGAAAAGCCATCTTCATAAACTTCTTCTGCAACAACGGACTTTGCATAAGCAAGGTCTTCGGGCAAACTTATATCATCTTGATTTAGGTGATTATCATAAACATTGAGAAAAATACCAATATCGGCAAATTTATATCCCAATCCATTATTCAAAATGCCTTCGACAGATGTCTCCAAAATTGCACAATCAATGTCAGAATCACCCAATAAAGCAGGGACATTCTCGGGAAAAGTCATATTGCCGCTAATCACTTTTTTGCCTGCTGAAAACAGTCCGTCAGAACAAGCAAGTCCTGTGCTGTATCCTTCTTTATCCAATGCAAAATTTATTAAATATGCACAAACTGTTTTTCCTGTGGAACCGCTTATGGAAATTAAAGGAACTTTACTCTTGGATTGCTTTGGAAAAAGCATATCCATCATCGGAAGTGCAGGATTTATGCTTTCACCTGCTGAGGGTTTAATGTGCATACGGAAATCCGGAGCCGCATTAATTTCTAAAATAATTCCCCCGGTTTCTGTTATTGGTTTATTTATGTCTTTTGTAATTATAGTAACTCCGGCAACATTTAGTCCGCTGATTTTCGCTGCCCTTTCAGCAAGATACCTGTTTTCAGGATGAACTTTTTCTGTTACATTTTCTGTGGATGCTCCATGGGCCGGATTGCAGGAAGTTTTGATCCTGAGTTTCTTGCCTTTTTCTAAAATAGCGTCCAATTTATATCCCATAACTTCAAGATGATTAAGCATATTATCATCTATGTTTATTAATGACAAGCTGCCTTTATCTCCAGCCTCTCTAAGCGGATTTTTATTCAGTTCTTCAATCAACTGCAGAATACTATTTTTACCATCACCGATTATTGTTGCCGCTTCCAACTTGGTTGCAGCAACCATCTTATCGTTAATAACCAATATGCGATATGTATTACCCTCAATTTGCCTTTGTATAAGGACAGGAGATGTTTTAGAGATGACTTTTGAAAATGCTTTTTTAAATTTTTCTTCATTATCAATATTTATAAAAACTTTTTCTCCTTTAGAACGATTTATTGGAGTAATAACAACTTGGCTGTTAAGTTCTTTAAAAAAAGCGAACCCTTTTTCTATCTTGTCAGTTTTATATGTTTCGCTAACAGGCAATCCGGAATCTCTTAATGCTAATGTTGTCAGATATTTGTCGCCTGCATTTTCAACTGCAACAAAGTGTGTGTCAGAAGTAATTGTTGCTCTTATTCTTTTTTGATATTTGCCGGTTCCCAATTGTATTAAATTTTGTTGGTCAAGCCTGAAAACCGGTATGCTTCTTTTATTTGCCTCATCAACTATTGCCTGAGTACTTGGTCCCAGTAATCTTTCTTCTCTAATTTGAATCAGCTGTTCGATAATTGGGTTCAGATTAAAATCCTGATTCTGTAATAATGCGTTTATAAGATTTACAGAAGCTTTTGCTGCAAATATTCCGGCCTGATCATCAATAAAACGAAAAATGATATTATAAACCCCTTGCTTTAATGTGCTTCTTGTTTTTCCATAACTGGCATGCATACCTGCTAATGTTTGCAATTCTATGGCAACATGCTCAATGATATGACCCATCAGGGTTCCCTTTTTTACTCTGAACAAAAAACCTCCCGGCTTGCCTTCAGAACAGTGATGGTCGTATAGGGAAGGTATTTTGTTTTGAAGTTTTTCATAAAATCCGTCTATCTCATTTGAGAAAACCTCATCATACACTCCAAGATCCAATCTTGTAAGAACCACAGGACCGGCGCTAAAGTAATTGGCGCCATGTAAAATCTTAATGATTTCAACTTTTAGAGGACCCGGATTTACAGTATATTCCTTAGCAAGAGCAACGGCTTTCATATATTTTGATTTCAGGTAATTATTTTGAGAAAAAATAAAAGTAAAACCCCATATGCAAATATAAGCAAGATGGGGTTTGAAATTGGTAAGATGAATGAAATTATTTCATTAGAAAGTCAAAATTCTCATTTGCATCTAAATCAATTGCTTCTTCATCTTTTTTAAATATTTTAAGTTTGTGTTTGCCCAGCAGCTTTACTTGTTTTCCCTCAATGCGAAGAATACTGCCTTCTCTTAAACCAACTACAATCATATCTTTATTAATTTCCAGAAATTCTCTGATTCTTTGTTCTCTGGTTTCTCCGGCATGTCCGGGAACTACTATTTCATTATAATGAGGATTAATTTGAAAAGGAACTAAACCTAATATATCAAAGCTTTTTGGTTCAATAATAGGCATGTCGTTTGTTGTTTTTAAAGATGGGCAGGCAACATTGCTCCCTGCACTCCAACCAATAAATGGTGTCCCTGAGTTTGCCTTTTTACGCATAGGCTCAATAAGCTTGTTCTCATACATCATGGCAACCAAATGGAAGGTATTTCCACCTCCAACAACAATACATTCAGCTTCTTCAACAGCTTTAACAGGGTCGCTTGTATTATGTATCGATTTCACAGAATATCCAAGCTCATTAAATACTTTGCTTACCTTTTTGTCATAGTCATCATAACTAAGACTAACTCCTGCATAAGGAATAAATAAAACTTCCATGGATTTATTTCCCAGGAAATCTTTAATGTATGGTTTAGTATATGCAAGGTATTCTTCACCGAAATTAGTTGAATTGCTAATTAATAAAAGTCTTTTTTCCATAATTGTTTTTGTTTATGCGTCTATATTTATTCACGAAAATAATATTTTTGCAATCCAAAACATGAATTATTTTGAAGTTTTAACATTAAATCTTTAAAATGAATCATTAGTGTCCGACTAAAAAGTGAACATAACTAGGAGATTGCCTTTGGCGAGCTCGCAAGCTAGGTTCTTCGCTCCACTTCGTTATGCTCAGAATGACAGGTTTTTATCATTACGAGGTGGTGACGCTTAAGAAACGCCAAATGTCTTGTCATACCGAGCGAAGCGAAGTATCTAGTAGTTTTATCCGAACAATAGTGAAAACAAATATTAAAACATTGATTTTGTATTATAAACATATTGGTTCATAATGCCTGGAAACTCGAAGAAATTTATTTAAATATATGAGTAAAGTAGCAAATTCTATAAATTACAGGTAAAATTTTACTTCTAGCTCTGTAACTTTTTTACATATTTAACCGTCATAAAAAAAGTTGATCTAAAAATCTTATCTAATTATTTAATTTAAAAATTTAAAACATGGAAAATATTTATTTTACAAAAGGCAGACAGATAATGTTGCTAATAGCATTTGTTTTTTTTGCTACATTAAGTTCATGTAGTTTTGGCATTAGCGGTACTGAAAGAATTAAAGGCAGTGGCGAAGTTATTTCAGAACTTCGGGAGTTGCCATATTTTAATGCTATTGATGTTAGTAATTCTTTTGATGTTTTTATTACAATGGGAGAGGAATTTCATGTCGAAATAAAGGCAGATGATAATATTGTTCCTCTTGTTATTACTGAGGTAATAGATGATGTTTTGGAAATTAGTATAGAAAGAAATTATTCAATTAGGAAAGCAAAATCACAAGAGCTTCATATTACAATGCCAATGCTTTTAAGCATTAAAGCAAGTGGTGCAACATCAGTAAAGCTTGAAAACAGATTAGATAGTGAAGCACTATATGTGCAAGCTTCAGGTGCATCAGATGTTATGCTTGATGCAAATTTATCATATCTTGAAATAAAGTTCTCGGGAGCATCAGACTTGAAAATTACCGGCTTTTCAGAATCTGTTAAGGCCCGCCTTAGTGGCGCAAGCGATATGAAAGATTACGATTTTGTGTGTAACTTTCTGGATGCAAATCTAAGCGGTGCAAGTGATATACGAATAACTGCAAACGAAAAAGTTAGTGGCAAACTGAGCGGTGCAAGTGATATAAACCTTAAAGGAGATCCACTTGTAGTTGTTTCTACTTCAGGTGCTTCATCTGTTATAAAAAGGTAGTTCTTTGGCTTAGTTTCAGATTGTAATATAAACAATCTGAAACTATTCTGTTAAATCATCATCCATGAACAATTCAGGATCGATGGCATGTTTATGCAATATTTGATGAACGGCTTTTAATGCATTAATTATTCTTATACCCCAGTGACTTTTAAAAAGCTTTTGAATCTCAAATATTGCATTCTCTTTTGCATGTATAAGAGAATTTTGATATAACATAATAAAATCTTTCATGTCCTGATAAATATCAGCCATATTATCCGAAAGACTGGCTTCTTCAGTGTCATAATTATGGTCATGAGTGTAGTATATGTCTTGCTCCCCAAATTTCTCTCTTAATGCTTTAAATATTGCTTCCCATTTTTCTTCAGTTACAAATTTCTCACTAAAAGAATCATCATTAACTGTTACTTCCGGCATTACCGAACCTTTTAAGTATAATAAGGGTGCAATTTTTTGAAAGTATTGGAAAATATCTTCGGCAGAATAATTTTCGGCTTTTTCAAAAAACAGGCAGTACTCATTAGCAACAGTGATAAATTCAATAACAGCTTTTGAATATATAATATTTGAATTATCAATATTAGGTTCCATAGAAATAATATATTTAATATTTATTCTTCATCGTTAATAACATGATACTCCATAGCTCCCAGATCTCCCGGAGGAATTCTTTGATTTCCCAGTAAATCAAATGGAAATTGATTAGCTATGTCGGGATTTCCTGCATCTATTGCAGGTGAATCTTCTTTTAGACGGTAATCGTTTTCTTCGCTATTATTAAACTTAGGGTTTTGGTTTTTAATAATGTTTATAAATTCAGAAGACGAGGTGTCAAGAGTTGTTTTTAAAAGGCAATGGTCAAAAGTATAATTTGCCATACCGGTATCGGGAAAGAAATCAAAAACAATTTCTTCATCCAAACTTCCATGTATAATAGAATTTCCAAAATTGGCAAATTCAAGATCTCTGATTTGTATATTGTCATCAAGATCTATATAATAATTATTCAGATAAATCATGGGAGTTTGCCTTACTGCAATATTATAGTAATTAGCAAATGTACAATGATTAAATTCATATTTTCCGCCAATATTAATATATGCGGAATGTTCTCCGCAATTGGCAATAATTGAATTTTCTGCAATAACATGACTGCCTTGCAACAGTAGTCCTGTTGAACTCATGTTTTTTATTATCGAATTTTTTATGCTAAGCGAGGGGTTGGTATAACTGCCGATAGAATCAATATGAAGTCCGACAGTACCATTTTTAATGATAGTGTAATCAAGTTCATGATTCTTGCTGGTTGCAGTAAACCAAATTCGTCCCCATTGCCCGGGGAGGTCTCTGTAAAAAGGTTCAAGCCGGTCGCCCTGGAAAGTAACCGGAGCATCAATATTTCCAATAGCTTTTAGGCTGGCTCCCCCAAGAAAAATTAAACTTGAATTGTTGTGAAGATGTATGTTTGCACCTTCTTCAATAGTTAAAGTTTTGTCTTCATCCACCAACACTAGTCCATATAATACATAAGGTAATTCATTTGTCCATGTTTGGCTTTCTTCCATTAAGTGATATGATATTCCGCTTTCAGGATCAGTATAATTCGGTTTTATAAAAACAGCATCCTGGCCCCAGGCCACCAATTCTATATTTTGTTCATTGCCATTGGTTTCAAAATTTATTTGGTCAGCAATAACTAATGGAAGATTTTGGTTCACGGGGTCAACTGTCACTTCAACGAATATGTAAATACTATCATTAGCTTCTATTTCGATATCATTTAATGAGTTTCCCGCATTGCCGTCAACATTTATTCTAAAAAATGAATTAGCTCCCTCTTCAAGCCATATCCTGGAAATATTAATTCTTTGATGATGAGTATTATATATCTTTAAATTCTTTGTAGAAGAGCCAATGGTCGTAAATACGGTGTCAAACAAGAGAGAATCCGAAGAAAACTCAAGTTTAACAGATGGGTCGGTATCAAAATCAGTATCCCTGCATGAATTTGAAAACATCAACAGAGAAACTAATAATAATGTAAAAATGCTAAGTCGATAAGTGTATGTCATTTTTTTATTTTAAATAACGACTTTGAAAGTAAAAAATTATAATCTTGAAGATTTTGTGAATGCAAAATTACTAAATGATTATCGAATAATATTTAATGTAATAACGTCTTTTGGATTTAAATCAATAATACTTTGAAAAAAAAGCCATAAATCTTTTTATCACGTAAAAATTTAAATTATTTTTGCAGCCAAAATAATATATATACATAAACGATTATGGCAAAAGGTAAAAAATCAACACAAGGCGAAAAAAATATTATAGCCGTTGAAGAAGCATTAGGGAAATCAGAAAAGTTTATTGAAAGAAATCAAAACATTTTGATTTGGGTAATTACTCTGATAGTATTAATAATTGCAGGTTACATCGGTTATAACCGTTTTATACTGGAACCAAAAGAGCGCGAAGCAGCAAGCGAAATGTTTGTAGCAGAAAACTATTTTGATGAAGGAGAATATATGCTTGCATTAGAGGGTGATGAGGAGAATTACGGATTTCTGGATATTATTGATGAGTTCCGCATGACAAAATCTGCTAATCTTGCAAAATATTATTCAGGTATTACTTATCTTAAGCTTGGGGAGTATGAAAATGCTATTGAGTATTTGGATAAGTTCAAAAAACGTGATCAAATGTTGGGCACCTTAGCTTATGGAGCTACCGGAGATGCTTATCTGGAAATGGATGATAAAGAAAATGCTTTGTATTATTATAAAGAAGCTGCTAAATTTAAACCTAATAAGTTTACAACACCAATATTTATACTAAAAGCTGCGCAGCTGGCAGAACACATGGAAAACTATCAGGAAGCTTTGTCTTTTTACGAAAAGATAAAAACTGAATATCATAATACAATCGAGGCTGATAATATTGATGTTCACATAGGCAGGGTTAAGGGCTTTATTAAATAAATCCAAAGTTTTAATGTCAAAAAAAAAGAACTTATCTGATTATAATATTTCGGAAGTACCTGATGCTTCTTCAATGAGAATTGCCATTATTTATTCAGAGTGGAATGAAGAAGTAACTCATGCTTTGTTAAATGGCGCAAAAGATTCTCTGCTTAAGCATGGTATAAAAGAAGATAATATAATAGTGGAGTCTGTTCCCGGAAGTTTTGAACTACCTATGGGGGCTCAGTTTTTGCTTAAATCTGATAATACTTTGGATGCAGTTATATGCATTGGATGCGTTATACAAGGCGAAACAAGACATTTTGAGTTTATTTCACAGGCAGTTGCAAACGGAACTATGAAAGTTGCACTTATGCATAACAAACCTGTAGTTTTTGGTGTTCTTACAACTGATAATTTTCAACAAGCGAAAGAGAGATCTGGCGGAGTACACGGAAATAAGGGAGATGAGGCAGCTATCACTGCAATTAAAATGGTTAACTTAAAAAACATACTTTAGGTATTTCCCTACAATATTGTTTTCTACAGAGATTTATCATTTGATAAACCTGTTTTTAATTTCTGTATAAAAATAAATTCAGCATTCATGGCAAATTCCTCAAAGAATCTTAGAATAGTTTTTATGGGAACTCCGGAAATTGCCGTCGCTTCTTTACAGGCAATTATCAAATCAGGATATGATGTTGTTGGTGTAGTTACCACTCCCGATAAACCGGCAGGTAGAGGTAGAAAAGTAAAACAGTCTGCCGTAAAAGAATATGCTCTTGAACAAAACATTAAGGTTTTGCAACCTCCTAAACTTAAAGATCCCGATTTTTTAAATGAACTAAAATCTCTAAACCCTGACATACAAGTAATTGTTGCTTTTCGAAAAGTCCCCACCGAAGTTTGGAGCCTGCCTTCAAAAGGTACTATAAATATGCATGCTTCATTATTGCCTGATTTGAGAGGTGCTGCTCCAATAAATTGGGCCGTAATATATGGATATAAAATTACTGGTGTTACCACGTTTTTTATCAATGATGAGATTGATAAAGGAAATATTATCTTAAAAGAGACTGTAATTATTGATAATAATGAAACAGCTGGAACGCTCCATGATAAACTTATGGTAACAGGCGCAGAAATAGTAATTAAAACAATTAAGCTTATTGAATCCGGTGAAGTGAAGGAAGTGCCCCAGGAAGATATTATAGATAAAGAAAGTGTTTTAAATCCTGCTCCAAAAATTTTTAAAGAAGATTGCGAAATAAACTGGAATAAAAAATGCGATGAAGTTGCAAACTTTATAAATGGTCTCACACCTTATCCGGGAGCATATGCAAAACTTAACATTAATGAAAATGTAGGAATAGCAAATTATAAAATTCTTAAAATACATTGTATAAAGGAAAATCATAATTATAAAGCAGGAACAGTTCTTTCTGATGGCAAAAAACAAATAAAAATTGCAGTAATTGATGGTTTTATTGACATTTTAACGATCCAGGAACCGGGAAAACGTCCGTTAAGTACCCCTGAATACATAAGAGGCGTTAAAAAACTTGTAAATTTTTTATTTTTTGAAAATTAACTAATATGCTGGTTGTCAGTATTATAAGGCTTTTAGTTTTCAACAAAAAGCCAAATTTATCAACAAAACCAACACTTTTCGCAAAATTAACTTGCATGTTTAGATAAATCCTCTATATTTGCAGAGGAAATAAACAATTTCATTTTATTAAACCAAAACAAGAAAAAAAATGAACAAAGCAGAACTAATTGATGCTATTGCATCAGGATCAGGCTTAACAAAAGCTGACGCAAAAAAAGCACTTGACTCTTTCATTAAAGCTACTACAACTTCACTTAAAAAAGGTGAAAGAGTAGCATTAGTAGGATTTGGTTCTTTCTCAGTAGCTAAAAGAGAAGCTCGCAAAGGACGCAACCCACAAACTGGTAAGGAAATCAAGATTCCTGCTAAAAAAGTTGTTAAATTCAAACCAGGTGCTGAACTTGCTGACGTTGTTAAGTAAGCAAATTTACACATGACATAGAAGCTTCGGATTTTTTGTCCGAAGCTTTTTTTTTGCTTATTATTTTACAATATTGTTTATTTTCGCAATAATGAATACATAAATGAATAAGGAACAAAAAATATCAGAATTTGATCCAAGTGGTCCCGCTAATGTTAACAATAATATTTTTGGGCTACCATTTACATTTGAAGAATCTAAGGTTATTATAATGCCTGTCCCATGGGATCTCACAGCTTCGAATAAGAGCGGCACATCTTTAGGCCCCCAGATAATTAAAAAAGAATCTTTTCAAATTGATTTGTTTGACCAATTTGCTCCTGATGCCTGGAAAAATGGTATTTATATGGAAGATATCCCACAAAATATTCTAATGGAGAATGATTCATTAAGAACTAAAGCTGAAGATTATATTAAATTTTTAGAAAGTGGTGCTTCCAAATTCGATACTCAAACAAAGAATAATCTAGATAGTATAAACATCGCTTGTAATAAAATGATAAGCGGGGTAGAACAGAAAGCCATTTCTTACTTAAACAGCAATAAATTACTTGCTTTAATTGGCGGAGACCATAGTACAGCTTTAGCTTTGATAAGAGCTTTGGCAGTGAAACATGATAATTTTGGCATTTTGCAGTTTGATGCACATGCGGACCTTCGAGATTCTTATGAAGGATTTGAGCACTCTCATGCATCAGTTATGTTTAATGCTATGAAAATTAATTCAGTTTCTAAATTGGTGCAGGTCGGAATTAGAGATTATTGCCAAGAGGAGTATGAATTTATAGAAAATAATAAAAACAGGGTTAAATTATTTACAGCACCTTATTTATATAAAAAATCCTTTGAGGGAATTTCATGGAAAAGTATCTGCTCAGATATAATTAGCGAATTGCCGGATAAAGTTTATATAACTTATGATGTTGATTTTTTGGACCCGGCAGATTGCCCTAATACCGGAACACCTGTACCGGGAGGTCTCGCATATGAACAAGCATTATATTTAATTGAATTGCTTGTTGAAAATAATAAAACAATTATAGGTTTTGATTTGGTGGAAACCGGCAATGGTGATATAGATGGTGTAGTTTCTTGTCGCATTTTATATAGAATTATAAATGCAATGTTAAAAAGCAATAATTTATAAACTTAATTTAGCTATGAATTTGCAAAGTAATGATATCGCTGCGCTGGTGAGCTACCTGAGTGATTTTGTAACTGCTGAACGTCTCGAAAAATTTCAAGATAATATCGAAAAACGCACAAAACATATTACTGTGGTTCTTGAGGATATCTTCCAGTCTCATAACATTAGTGCTGTGCTTAGAAGTTGTGAATGCTTTGGTGTTCAGGATGTTCATGTAATTGATAAAAATGACTTCTTTGAGATTAATTCGGAAATAGAACTAGGTTCCTCAAAATGGTTAAGCATTAAACATTATAATAAAAAGAAGAAAAATAATACGATAAACTGCCTACAGTCGCTAAAAAATGAAGGATATAAAATTATTGCAACTACTCCGCATATTGATGATTATAATCTTGACGATATAGATATTAATGATAAAACGGCTTTGGTATTTGGAACGGAACTCCAAGGTTTGTCAGACGAAGCAAAAGCTATGGCTGATGCTTATATGAAGATTCCAATGTATGGATTTACTGAAAGTTTTAATATTTCGGTAACTGTGGCTTTATGTATTCATTATCTTACAAAAAAGATTCGCGAATCTTCGGTAAAATGGCAATTATCTCAAGATGAAAAAAATGAGGTTCTTTTACAATGGTTTGAAAAATCAATTAAGAATTCTGAAATGATTATAGAGCGATTCCATGAAAACAGCAAACTTGATAATTTTATAGAATAATATTTTCAGGAAAAATCAACAGCTATTTATTCTTTTTACCGGCTGCTAAAAGATTTGTTATAAAAAAAAGCATTCTAAGTATTTAATAAAAGCCTGAATTTATCTCCTCTTTCTTCAAAATTTTTGAACATATCATAGCTTGAGGCAGCCGGTGATAACAAACAAACTTCGTCGTTAAGAGTAATTTTTTTTGCTGTTTCTATCGCATTTTCAAATGATTCGGGTAAAAATATGTTTTTATCATTATCAGGAAATAACTTCATAAAAGTCTCACATATCCTTTTACCCGCTGTTCCAATGAAAATTAAATTTTTAACAGGAGAATCTTCAATAAACTCTATTAATTCATCATAATTAATACCTCTGTCATATCCTCCCAAAATTAAAGTACTTGTTTCCGTAAAAGTTTTTAAAGCAGCTATTGTTGCCTCGGGAATAGTTGAAATAGAATCATTGATAAAGACTGCTCCGTTAATTATAGCGGCTGTTTCAAGTCTGTGAGCCAAGCCTTTGAAATCGGCTATTCCTTCAAGAATGTACTTTGTCTCAATTCCTGCAAGTTTTGCTGCAACAGCTGCCGCCTGAATATTTATTAAATTATGTTCCCCTTTTAAATTTCTGTTTATACAAGCATTTTCAAAAGTTATTTCAGTCTTATCATTAACAAAATATATGTTTCCATGCATACAGAAACTTCGATTATTATCTTCAGATAATGAATTTATATAAATCTGTTTACCGTCTCCGAAAAACCTCTTTGGCATTTCCTTTATAGCCTCATTATCTATGTTTACAAGAAAATAATCATTTTGGTTTTGCCAGTGAGATATATTGAATTTTGCTTCTTTATATAAACTATAATTTCCGTAATGATCAAGATGTTCCTGGTAAATATTTAGTAAAACAGCAATATGAGGAGATACTTTTATATTTTCGAGTTGATGGCTGCTCATCTCAAAAGCAATAATAGTATCTTTTGTAATATTTGAGATATAATTAAATGGAGGTATGCCGATATTTCCGGCCAATAGTGCGTTTTTTCCTGCATGCATAAAAATGTGCATCAGTAAGCTGGTAGTTGTGCTTTTTCCTTTTGTTCCGGTAATTCCAATTATTTGATCTTTAAAAAGGGTAATAAATAATTCCGTTTGAGAGCTTATTCGCGTTCTGATTTTTTTGCCCTTTAATGCTTTATAAGAAATTCCCGGACTTTTTATAACAATATCATAATCGTTAATTTCTTTAAGATAATTGTCACCGGCGAAAAGCTCAACATAATTATCATGTCCGTATTCAGACTCGAAAATATCCTTAAGATTATCTTTTTTGTCTGCAATTGCCAATGGTAATTCCGGTAAAAAAGTTCTTATAGTTTTATAAGTCGATTTTCCTTCTAAGCCAAAGCCAAGGATAAATATTTTTTTATTTTTAAAAATATCAACAAACTTATTCATAAATTATTTTGTGTTTGCAGTAATGCTTTCAATTGCTGATTTTACAATGCTTTCAGTTTTATTATCAAGAAAATTTTGGTTTTCAAATTCATTTAGAAAATCAGTAATCTCTTTATTTGATTTAACTTTAGTTAAAATTACTCTTTCATAATAATCGAGCAAATATGGTAATTTTTTAGTGTATTTTCTAATAGTAAATTTCAGAGCTGCATTAACCTCATCGATAGTGCCAACACATTCAAAAGGTTTATCTTTAGCATATCCTGTTAATTGCTCAAGATATTCCTTTAACAATTTGTTGTTATAAAGATTTTCACCAAAAATTGATATTAAATCCTCTTCCGATAAAAATGGAGATAAAATAATATATGTAAAAAGGCATTTAGAACAATTGCAGCACCAAATATCGGTCTTGCTTCCGGCATTACAACTTTTAAATGCGTTGTGATATTTTTTTAAATCGGCAAAAATAGCGGCTATTTGCAATTCATTTAAGGGACGCAAAAAACTAAAATAATTGACAGAAGGAGTAACAAATTCTTTATAGTAAGAGCGGAAGTCATTTTCAAATTCAAATGATTTTGAATACTGATGATTAATCTTTGTTCCCGGAATTGTGACTTCATTAGCACTTGATTCGTTTGATAAGGCTATATTTTTGGTTTTGCTCAGCAAAGCTCCAAGGCTACACACAAAAGCCAGTAATGCAGAAAAAGGAGTATGTCCGTTTAAAAACCCCAAATCATTCAAGCTAATTAGCATTGGATCAATAGTTCGTTCTATTTCCAAAACCTCATTAGAAGAATAATTTCCAACTTTTAATACTTCCTTTGTAGCACCTCTTTGATTAACAACCAGGCCAGTATTTTTTTTACTCAATTTTTTTAACAGCTCCATGCTCACAACAGAATCTTTGCCACCGCCAACGGGAATAATATAATTGTCGTCTAGTTCTGCAAATTCTGCAGCAGGAGTAATGGGAGCGCCATTTGCAAAGGAAAATTCAAATAAATCTTCTTCTGCTGTCTCAATATTATTTGTATAAAAGAATTCTCCCAAACCATTAAAATATAATTTTGTCCAAAAAGCAATTTGTTGTTTATTCAAAGTATATGGCTTAATAAGAATTTTTGGAGAACATGTCGGTTTCCAATAGCTTAATAGCTCTATCATTCCAATATTGAAAATAGCATTTTTCAGCAAATTTTCTGACAAATTTTCAGCTATGAAGGAATCGTTTAATAAAAACTTTAATTTTGGATAGAAATAATATTTTTCATTAATATTAAAATGAAAAACGAGATTAAGTTTTTCCTTTTCAATAGAATATTCATATTTTTCAAAAATAAATAAAGGATATTCCGACCTTAGTTCATTAAACTTGATATAATTTGAATCTGACATTTGAACAATGGTATTGTTTTTGTTGTTATTCTTGCGATTAATAGCTTGTCAAAATTAACAAATAATACTTACATAGTTTGTTTAGCATTACTAAGATTGACATAATTTTATTTTAATATGACAAAAAGATTTTTAGAACCTTCAACCGGCAGAATGCTTTTAAGTGAGCCTGCATTGCAAGATTATTATTTTGCACGCAGCGTTGTGTTACTTGTTGAACATTCAGAAGTAGATGGTACAGTTGGTTTAATTTTAAATAAGCCGGTTAATTTAAAGCTTAATGAAGTTGTAAAAGATTTCCCTAAAGTTGATTTTCCTTTATATCTGGGAGGGCCGGTTCACCCTGACAGATTATTTTACATACATACTCTCGGTGACGCAATACCGGGAAGTTCTGAGGTTTTTAAAGGTGTTTACTGGGGTGGTGATATAAATGCTTTAATGAAACTTATTGAGACAAAAAGTATTAGTAATTCTGAAGTTCGATTTTTTATTGGCTACTCAGGTTGGAATCCGGGGCAATTGGATAGTGAATTGTCCGAAAAATCATGGATAGTATCACAAATTAATAAAAGTAGTGTTATGGGACTCAAGCCCGAAAGGCTCTGGGGTAACTTGTTGAAAAAAATGGGTAATGAATATGCTATTTGGTCTAACTATCCTCTGGATCCAATATTAAATTAAAATATTTTTACAAAAAAAAAGCTGTTTCAAAAATGTTTTCGAAACAGCTTTTTTTGTAATACAGTTTCCTATTTTGCAAGACTTTTAAAATCTGATTCCAAAAATGCATCCGGTTTTAATCTTTCAACCTCATGTGAATTAGTGTATAATACTAAACCATCTTTAGCAGTAACAATAAACTTCCATGTTTTTCCGGTTCCATAGTCCAGTGTATCCTCCGGACCGATTTTATGTAAAATAGCAACATCTTCTCTTTCATCAGCAATTGCCTGTTTAATTTCTTCTCTTGTGACAAGCTTTACTTCATATGGGTAATATTTGGCAATTTTATCAAGTGAATTAACATTTGGTGCCAATTCGTCTTCAAGCAGCCATAATTCCATTTCTTGAATAACATCATCTTTAACATCCAATAATTTTGTTAAACTGAAATTTCTCAGTCTGGATCTTTCTTCTGCCTGGTTTTGCATATACTGAACAAATACCCCCATTTTGTATATATAGTTGTCTTCATCAATATCCCTGTAAGCCAAAGGCACAGATCCCAAATCAGGCATCCTGTCAAAATTTCTTGACGGATCACCAAGAACAAAGTTCATAAACTGATATACATCCGGCAATTTGTCTTGTTTAATATCTGCTAGAATGATAAAAGAATATGAGTCATCTCTTCTTATTTTTTCAAACTCTTCAAAAGTTATAAATTCATATGGAGTAATTGTCCAAAACCTTTCCATTTCTTCTTTTAGCCGTTCATTATAATCATTGAAGGGATGTTGATCAAGAACAACCATTGTTGTGCTTTCAAGAAATTTCTTGTAGTCTTTTCGTCTCGCAACTTTAATTTGTGCAAAAGTACTTGCACTAAATAATACTAATAATGATAATACGATTATTCTTCTTAACATGTTGTTTTATTTTTAATTATTGAAGGTTTTAATTATTATATAAAGATAGATTTTTTAATAAAAATAACAAAAACATATTTGGCTTATAAGATTTATTTATTAACAAAAAATTTTTCTGATTCACCAAAAACCAGTCTAATAATATGGTCGGGTTTTGCATTTTCTCCTTTAATAACGCAATTTGCTTGTAAATAATATTTTTCGCGTTCTATTAGCATTGTTCTAATATGATCAACGAGTTCCTGTCCTGATTTGTTTTTTAATAAAGGCCTGAAGTGTTTAGAATCCTCTAGTCTTTTTGCAAGGCTTAATGGGTTCATCTTTAAATATACCGAGATACCCATTGAAAGAATAGTATGCATATTGTCATAAAAACACGGGGCTCCACCACCCGCTGCAATTACCACATTGTCAAATTCAGACAATGACAGCAATGCTTGCCTTTCAATTTCTCTGAATGTTTGCTCACCGTCTTCCTTTATTATACGCTCTATTTTTTTTTGAGCTTTTTCTTCAACAAGGATGTCCAAATCAATAAAATCAAAATTAATTTTTCTTGATAACCTTTTGCCAAGAGATGATTTTCCGCAGCCCATAAAACCAATAAGAAATATGCGCATGTTGTTCGTTAAGTGTTTTATTATTATAAATATTTTCCTTGCAAGCTAAATTACAAATATCTTCGTTATACCGCTAATTGCATTTTAAATTATTTAACTTATTGTTATACAGTATAGATAATTTTAATGCTTATATAAGCTCAAATTGTCGGTTTCATTATCTTTACAAAAATTTTGTAATATTATGTTAAACGCAAATATTCTTTCATGCTAAAAAAGTTTATTAAGGGATCTGATCTTATTCCAAATATAATGACTCTGGTATTTGGAACTTTTCTGGCTCAATTAATACCGATTTTGCTGCAATCTGTATTAAGAAGGATATATACAGCTGAGGATTTTGGTGCGATTGCTGTTTTTATTAGCATTACAAGTATTTTTGTTATGTTTTCAACATTGAGATATGAAATTGCAATAAACCTTCCAAAGAAAAAGGCAGATGCTGTAAATCTCGTGTTTTTGTCACTATTCTTTAGTTTTGTTTTTAATATAATCTTGTTTCTAATAATATTTTTCTTCAATAAGACTATAGTAAATCTGATTAATCTGTCTCCCCAACACTCTTATATTTTGTATTTTTCTCCATTAAGTATCTTTTTATTCAGTACATATCAAACGATAAACTATTATCTTGTCAGAGAAAAAGCATTTGGAGATATCTCCAAAAACAAGGTTTCCAGAAGAATGGCAGAAGGTATAGTGCAAACTGGCTTTGGTTTTCTCAAAAACCCATATGGCTTGTTGATAGGTGATATTGCAGGGCATATAACACATAATTTAGCAGCCTTGTATCAAGCAATAAAGAAAGGTTTTACTTTTAGATTATTTTCTGTAAGAAGACAAATTGAACTTGCTATTGAGTACAAAGAATTTCCGTTGGTTAATCTTTTTCCGTCCTTTTTAAATGCTATATGTTTGAATATCGTTGTGATATTTATTTCTATTTTTTACAGCTCTGAAATAGTTGGCTATTTTGATCTCACGCGTTTGGTGCTGGCTGTTCCGGCAATGATGCTTACACTTAGTATTTCACAAGTTTTGTTGCAAAATGTTACTCAAAAAAGAAATAATTCTGAAAGCATAAAAAATGATATTAAGAAATTATTGATTGGATTATCTTTTGTTGGGACAACAATGGTAATTGTTATTCTTTTAATAGCTCCATGGGCTTTTAAATTATACGCCGGTGAAGCTTACAGAATTTCAGGTGTATTTTCCCAGATTCTGGTTCCTGCAGCAGCACTGAAAATCATTGTTTCGCCTATCAGCATTGTTTTTATTGCCTTAAAAAAGATAAAAATAATAAGTATATGGCAGATTAGTAATTTTGTATTGCTTTGTTCACTCTATTTTTTTAGGCATTTAGAGATTGTGGATTTTCTGAAAGTTTATGTTGCTATTGATATAATCTCATATAGTGTGTTCTTTCTGCTAATTATTAATTTGATAAAAAAATATGAGCAAAGCATAAAAAAATAGATTATACAATGCCCTAAATGAAATATTGAATAAGTTTGCACTTTTTTTTAGTCTTTCTATAGAATACAATGGAAATTAATAGTTATAAAAATCTAAGAAGACATTCAATCCATTTTTGGATTTATTTCTTTTGCCTTTGTTTGCTTGTAGTTTCTATGCCTACTTCAAGATTTTTGATTAGTGCCAGCCAGATTCTTATGGGGCTAAACTGGATTGCCGAAGGACAGTTTAAATCAAAATTTAATAAGTTTTTTAGTAATAAAGCAGCTGTAGTTTTTACCTTAATCTACGGCATACATATACTTGGATTATTTTGGTCAGAGGATTTGCATTATGGATTTTTTTATGATTTGAAACATAAGATACCTACACTGACTCTTACTTTGTTTATTGTTACTTCGCCGGCTCTTGATATTAAAAAGACAAGATTTGTCCTTTTCTTATTTGTGGCAACTGTACTTGCAGTTTCCTTTGTTGGTTTCTTTAACTTTTTAACTAAAGACCTTAGTCATTACAGGTATATTCTGCCTGTTGGCTCTCATTTATATTATAGCATGATGCTGATTTTGTCGGCAGTACTTTTGCCTTGGCTTACGCATCAAATTACAAATAAAAAACATCTTATTATCTCCGCTTATGCTCTTTCATTATGGATGATTATCTTTTTAATGTTAATAAGATCATTGTCCGGAATCGGTTCATTAGTAGGTGTTATTTTCTTTTTGATAATTTGGTTTGTGAGAAATTATGAAAGTTTATTTCTGAAAATCTCTATTATTACTCTATTTATTATTGCATCGGTTGTTTCTATCGTTGTTTTATTTAATATTTACAAAGAATCAACCCATTTTGTCGAATACGACTTTTCTAAACTTGAGAAATTTACCGATGAAGGTAATCCATACAGGCATGATACTCTGAATTTTCAGCGGGAAAACGGACGGCTCGTATCTATTTATATATCTGACATAGAGCTTGAAAAGGAGTGGAATAAGCGCAGTGATATTGATTATCACGGTAAAGCAAAAAATAACCGGGTATTAAGGCATGTGCTTTATAATTATATGACATCTAAGGGTTTACGTAAAGATAAAGAAGGGTTTAAAGAGCTGTCTGAAGAAGATATTAAAGAGATAGAGAAAGGTACTCACAACTATTTATATGCTGATTGGCCGGGAGTTTTTCAAAGAATTCATCAAACAATGGCCGGTGTAAATATTTACATGGAAACTAATAATCCGAAGTATAGTACGCTTGCGCAAAGAATTGAACTTTGGGATGCTGCAATCGAAGCAATTAAAAATAAACCCCTTATAGGGTGGGGAACAGGTGATATTTATCTTGCAATCCAATATGGGTTGGAAAAGAATAAATCTAAATATTTTCAGGGCAGAGATGTGAAGCCTCATAATCAATATTTGTTATTTTTAATTACATTTGGGATTGTTGGCTTTGCCCTTATTGTATACTTTTATATCTACACTATACGAAAATCGAAAGGTATTGCATTTTTACCTTTTAATATTTTTGTGGTGATCTTTGCAGTTAATATGCTTGGGAATAATCCAATTGACGGACAATTTGGACAAACAATGTTTGTCTTTTTTACAGTGTTCTTCTGTTTTGTTTATCCTAAACCTGAAAAAAAAGTGCACTAATGTTTTCTCAATTTATGTAAGTCTTTGAATATAAATCGAACATGAGTTATAAGTTATATAATACAATTTCTTTGAGTCATATTTATAAACTCATTTTTTTTATTGGCCTTTTTGCCATAAATATTAGTATTATTGAAATTTTTGAACTTTTTGCTTCTTTTGATATTTTCGGTATTATTATTATAATAATGACTGTTTTGTCAGTTTCAGTTATTATGTTTAACGGGAGACACATAAAAGACAGAAATTTCATTGTAATTATAGCTTCCATTTTGCTATTCTATATTTATTTGTATATTTCTTCCATCTCGGAATTTTATGCTTATGGCATGATTAAAGCATATGTGGGAGTTTTATTGCCTTTGACTATTATTATGTTTTTCTCTCCATACATTTGGAATAAAAATGAAGTTTTGTCTTTTTTGCTTTTTTCTATAATTGCTATTTCAATATTCGCAATAGGTTTTAAAATTAATTATGGCATTTTCGACCGTGAAGTAAACTTTGGTTTGTTTGGTCCTATTACATACGGATGGTTTATGGGTTTTGGAATTTTATCGGTTATGCTAAGAACCAAACCTTTTAAATATAGTCTTTTATTAGTTTTGTTTTTCTTTTTACAAATGATTTGGACAGGGTCAAAAGGACCTCTTTTTGCCTTTTTGCTTATAGTTATTATTTATTACAGAAGTAATATTATTAACTTTTTTATAAAGTATTATTTGCTGTTAATTCCAATTTTTTTGCTGATAGTTTTTGTTGGCTATTTTGCAATAAATAGCAGTATGAATTCAGGAATCTTAGAAATTAGACAAATATCTACCGTTGTGAGTTTAGTTGAGAACCCCGGACGCTTTATAGCAGAAGAGGGGGCAGGGTCAGTAGGCTCAAGAATGAATCTAATCAAAGAAGCATTTAATGGTTTTATTAATAAGCCTTTGTTTGGACATGGATTTGGCAGTTTCCCTTCTATTACTAAGTCACATCATGATTATCCTCATAATATATTTATGGAGCTTATGGTTGAAACCGGATTGCTTGGATTACTATTCTTTATTTTTGTTTTAGGAGTATTAATTTATAGAAATCCGCTGAAATGGTTTGGTTTGTTTGGAATATTAATTCTTTCTTTTAGTGGTGATTTGTCATATTTCAGATATGTTTTATTTATTTTGCTTATAGGACATTTAATCTCATTTTCTGATAGGAAGCTTATTGAAGAAATATAATGAAAAAATTATTAAGCAATTTTAAGGGAAATTTCTTTAAGTTACTATTTGCAACTGTTGTTGGGGTTGTATTTGGACTGGTTTACAGAGTTTCCCAAGCATGGTTGTTTGGAAGTTCTGATGAGTTTGCTTTTTATTTAATAATGAGTATTAGCTTGTCTTTTTTTGTGCAAATTGTAGGTCAAACTGCATTGGAGGGTAATCTTGTTCCGGATTTGACTAAAGCAATTACAAATAATAAACATGTTTCTTTTAAGCTTTTGCAAAAAGATACTATAAAGTTTGCAGTGATATTCGGACTTATTAATTTCTTAATCGTAATAGGAATAGTTATAATCTCCGGATATACCCTGAATTTGTATTATCTTATTATTGCATTATTGCTTGGTTTGGCTCTTACAATTTATATCTTTAATTCTGTTGGCTTGATGATTACACAGGCCAGAGGAGACTATAGGTTGTATAGCAGAACAATGATCGCAAATGCTATATTTAGAGGTGGCTCTATGTATCCGTTAGGATTGAGCATGGGTATTGTCGGAGTGGCAATTAATAAAGTTTTAAGTTTTTTAGTGTTGTTTTTTGGAGGTTGGAATGGAATTAGAAAAGAGAAAAATCTTAATGCTGATAAAAGTGATATTTATCATCCTCGCATAACGCTGAGAAGTTTTAATTTAATATCTTTATTTTTAGCAAATTATTACTCCTTTTTTGTCATGATTGCAAGCATATTATTTGGATTGAAAGGAGATTCGAATATTACCAATTTTTCGTATTCTGTTGCAATTCTCGGTCTTATTATAAATACTATAGGCAAGGCGACAAATACAATTCTTATTAGAGAAACCTCAATTAATTTTAATTTGAAGAGAGTCCGTAATTTTCTCTTTTTAGTGCTGGGAATTTCCTTGGGATTTATTACTATTATGATATTTTTTGGTCAAGAAATAGTTGCAATAATATATCAAAGAGGTGCATTCACTGAAAGTGACACTCTAATTACTTATAATTTGCTTATAAAATTATTTTTGCCGTTTATTTTTTTAACAGCTTTTGGAGTCATCCTTCAAACTGTGCTGTCAGCCGAAAAAAATATCTTAAGCTTGTTTAGAAAGATTTGCGGGTATACTCTTTTTTCAATAATTGCAGTTCTGATATTTCTTTTGTTATCCAACGTTATTTCAACCAACTTAGCAGTCTTGATTTTCTATTATGCCGGATCTACTACATTATTAATAATTGTAAGTTGGTTTTCTTATAAGAGATTGAAAAACGCTGAGTCAAATACATAATTATTTTTTTAATGAAACTGATTTATTTACATCAATATTTTAAATTCCCTAATGAGTCAGGAGGTACCAGATCTTACGATTTGGCCGTTGGTTTTTCAAAGAAAGGACATCTGGTCAATGTTGTTACCACTACTACAGATGAGAAGTATAAAGGGAAGAAACGATGGACTCGAATTGAGAAAGAAGGCCTCACGGTTTATTATATTTACTTGCCGTATGATAATAAATTGTCTTATCTGAAAAGGACAATGATTTTTTTTCAGTTTCTTTGGTTTTCAAGCTTTAAACTATTGGCAATAAAGGCAGATTTAGTTATTGCAACCTCCACGCCTTTAACTATTGGAGTGCCTGCATTGATTAAAAAGTGGAGGCAAAAAATTCCATTCATTTTTGAAGCAAGGGATATCTGGCCCGAAGCAGTTATAGCTATTGGTGCAGTAAAAAACAGAGTCATTAAATATTTGCTTTACAAACTTGAAAGAATAATATATAAAAATGCAGTTGCAATAGTGCCCCTATCTGTTGATATGAAGCGTTCTATTGTTAATCGCTATCCCAAACTTATACGAAAACCAATTGTTGTTATCGAAAATATATCTGAGATTAATCGTTTTCAAAACAATTATGATAAAAACAGATCTGTACTTAAAGAAAAAATAGGTTTTGTTCCTCGGTTTAGTATATTATATGCAGGAACTTTCGGAAAAGTAAATGGTATTGATTATGTTGTGAACTTAGCTAAGAGAACTATTAAGATTGACCCGACAATTGTGTTTGTTTTAATTGGGAAAGGAGCTCAGAAAGATAATATAATAAAGCTTTCAAAAGATTATGGTATTTATAATAAGAATATCTTTTTTTTGAATCCTGTTGGCAAAAAAGATTTACCTCAGTTTTATTATGAGGTAAATATGGGCAGTTCTTTTGTTATTGATATAAAAGAATTGTGGGCAAATTCTGCAAATAAATTTTTCGATACCCTGGCTGCCGGGAAACCTATTCTGATTAATCATAAAGGTTGGCAGGAACGTACAATACTGGATAATAATCTTGGATATGTTTTGCCCCCGCAATTATCAGAAAAAGATGTTGAAGATTTTGTCAGATATACAAATAACAGCAATTTGCATAAAACTCAAATGCAAAATGCTTTGGAGAAAGCTAAAGCTTCTTATTCTTTGGATATTGCAGTTGAAAAATATTGTAATATTTTTGAAAATGTTAAATAGTTTTCTTAATAAAATAAATTAGCTTAGCATAGAAATCTGAAATTAAAATATAAATAAAATATGTATAAAAGCTTTTTTAAAAGAATTATTGATTTACTACTATCTCTGTTTTTTTTGCTTTTGATATCACCACTGTTTATTGCGATTAGCTTATTTTTATCAATTGCCAACGATGGCAAACCTTTTTTTGTTCAGAAGCGTCCCGGCAAAAATGGTAGAATATTTAAGATTATTAAATTCAAAACCATGAATGATAAAAAAGACAGCCACGGTAACTTATTACCACCTAAACAGAGAATTACAAAAATAGGGAAGTTAATAAGGGCAACATCGCTTGATGAGTTACCTCAGTTGATTAATGTGCTAAAAGGAGATATGAGCCTGATTGGACCCCGGCCACTCCTTGTAGAATATTTACCTTTATATAATGATTTTCAAAAACGCCGACATGAGGTAAAACCCGGAATTACCGGCTGGGCGCAAGTTAATGGACGAAACGCTATTTCGTGGGAGGAGAAATTTAAATTTGATGTATGGTATGTTGATCATGTTTCTTTCGTTTTAGATATAAAGATTATATTACTTACTATAAAAAAGGTTATTTTTAGAGAAGGTGTTGATAAAACTAAAGATATAACAATGGAGCCCTTTAAAGGTACTCCTTCAAAATAAAACATTATGAAAGTTGTAATTGCCGGTGCAGGTACTTATGGGGCAGTTTACCACAAGTACATATCCGAACAGGGAATTCATGAGGTATTGGGTTTTGCTGACGATGATCCAACAAAGATAGGCACAAAAATATGTGGATTAGAAGTGATATGTGAGACTAATAATTATAAAAAACTCAAGGAGATTGGAATAGAGGGAGTTTTTTGTCCTATTGGAAACAATAAGATAAGATATAAAATTCTTACCGGTTTTAGTGATAATGGTTTTGCAACTCCGGGATTTATCCACGATAGTGTTATTATTCCTGAAGATATAATAATTGAAAAAGGTGTTTATATATTGCCGGGCAGCATTATAATGCCATTTGTAAATATTCATGATTATGTTATGATAAGCATGGGCGTTAAAATAGCGCATCATACAATTCTCAGGAAAGCTTCTTTTATTTCAACCGGTGCTAATATTGGTGCAAATATTGATTTTGGAGAATATGCATTTGCAGGTATTGGATGTACACTTACTACAGGAGTTGAAAGTATTGGTAATGGTGCTACTATTGGTGCCGGTGCTGTTATAATCAGGGATGTGCCTGCTAATGCTGTTGTTGTTGGTAATCCGGGCAGAATATTAGAAAAATAGAAGATGAATTATTTAATTTAGAAAATATGAAGATAGTGACTGTCATCGGCGCTCGTCCTCAGTTTATTAAAGCTGCAGCGGTTAGCAGGATTATTCGGGAAGAATATAGCAGTGAAGTAGAAGAGATTATCCTTCATACAGGCCAGCATTATGATGTAAATATGTCTGATGTTTTCTTTGATGAAATGGAAATACCTAAACCTCATTATAGATTTAATATCAATGGTGTTAATCACGGAGCTATGACAGGCCAGATGATGGAGAAAATAGAGGAGGTGCTTCTAAGTGAAAAACCAGATTGTGTTTTGGTATATGGCGATACAAACTCCACATTGGCAGGAGCTTTAGCAGCAAAAAAACTGCACGTAAAATTAGCTCATGTAGAAGCAGGATTGCGTTCTTTTAATATGAAAATGCCGGAGGAAATTAATAGAATTGTTGCCGACAGAATTAGTGACTTTCTGTTTTGTCCAACAAAAAAAGCTATTAGTAATCTACATATTGAAGGTTTTGATAAATTTGATTGTAATGTATTACACTCAGGTGATGTTATGCTTGATGCTGCATTGTTTTATAGTCAAATAAGTTCTGAAAAATCTAAAATTATTAACGAGCTCAGTCTTGAGGAATATGTTCTTGCAACATTCCATAGAGCAGAAAATACTGACAATGAAAACTCATTGGCCAATATTGTGAATGGATTAAATCATATAAATACTGAAATTCCTGTAATTGTTCCGGTTCATCCGAGAACCCGGAAAAAAATTTCTGATTTTAATTTAAAAGTTAATTTTAAACTTATTAATCCGCTCGGTTATTTTGATATGATTGAATTAATTAAAAATTCCAAACTGGTATTAACAGATAGTGGAGGCTTGCAAAAAGAAGCATTCTTTTTTAAAAAAATATCAGTTACCATGCGCGAAGAAACTGAATGGGTCGAGCTTGTAGAAAATGGTTTTAATATCTTATCAGGATCAAATTCAGAAAAAATTTATAATTCATATCTTAAGGCCATTAATATGAATCCCGATTTTTCCCTGAATCTTTATGGAAAGGGAAATGCATCTTCATTAATTGTGAATGAATTATTAAAGAGGCTTTCTTAAATGTTTCTGATAATCTTGTATATAATTCCTGCAAGTAAAAATAAAAAGACAAATAGTAATAATGATTTTTTAAGGTTATCTTTTATTTCTGTGGGTTCAGAAAAATCATGCTCAAAATAGATGATATTTTCTTTTTCTAATTCTTTTTGAATTTCAAACTGAACCTTCACCAAATCTAAAATTCCGCTAAGAGGGTAATCAATATAAACAATTGAATTTTGAGAATTAGTTTGATTTATTAGTTTGTTGTTTCTGCTCTTATGTGTTTCAAGTTCATAACTGATTTCCTCGCTTAAAGATTCCAACATGTTTTTGCGAATCTGAAATTTTGAATATAAGTTAGAATTACTTAAAAAATAATTGTTAAAGGTTTTCTCCAGATTAACCAAATAGTCTTTTTGTTTACCAAAAACTTCAATATAAATATATGTTTTACTCTTATCTAACAATGAATACTGTGTGCTATGTTTAGAAATGTCTGATTCGTCAATAGTTGTATAATAATCAATATTACTTATGTTTTTGAGATTATTTATTGGTGTTTTAGTTTTTTCGGATAAGTATTCGTAATTTCCGGATGCAAATTGATGTTCAAATACTTTCATAAGTTTATTGAGAAGATCTTCTTCAACCCAAGTGGAAAAAACTCCCACAGTCATAAATGTAGGTTGCTTGTATTTATTATAAGCAAAGCCCGTAGAGCCTCCCAAAATAATTAATATCAGAAAAAACCAAATATTTTTGCTTATAAAAGTTTTTAAATTTTTAGCTAACTCAATAAGATCTATTTCTTTTTTTTCCATGATGAAAAATTTATTAGAATTATTCAATACAAAAATATGAAAAAAACATACTCATAAAGTTAATTCAGCATTTTTATAAATAAAGCATAAAAAAAGAGGAAGCATAAAGCCTCCTCTTTTTTTTGCACCATATTTTAATTGGTTTATACGTGTCCCTGAGCAATCATTGCATCAGCAACTTTTACAAAACCACCAATATTGGCACCTTTTACGTAATTAGTAAAGTCACCCTCTTTACCATACTTTACGCATGCTTTATGAATATTAACCATTATTGTATGTAGTTTTTGATCTACTTCTTCTCTTGTCCAGGATATTCTGAGTGAGTTTTGACTCATTTCAAGTCCTGATGTTGCAACACCGCCTGCATTAGCAGCTTTTCCTGGTCCATATAGAATTTTATTTTTTAAGAAAATGCTGACAGCCTCAGGTGTAGATGGCATATTTGCACCTTCAGAAACACAGATACAGCCATTGTCAACTAATGTTTGAGCTTCTTCTGCATTTAGTTCATTTTCTGTTGCGCATGGTAGTGCTATGTCAACTTTTTCATTCCATGGTCTTGCTGTACCATCAACATATTTGCAGGAATATGTGTCTGCATACTCACGAATACGTCCGCGTTTTACATTTTTAAGCTCCATCAGATATTCAAGTTTTTCGGAATCGATTCCATCTTTGTCATAAATATATCCTGAAGAATCAGAAAGAGTTACAACTTTTCCGCCAAATTCAATAACTTTTTGAGTTGCATATTGGGCTACATTTCCTGAACCACTGACTGCAACAGTTTTTCCCTTAAAACTTTCATTTATGGATGCAAGCATCTCTTGTGCAAAATATACACATCCGTATCCCGTAGCTTCAGGGCGAATTAAACTTCCGCCATATTCTATACCCTTGCCGGTTAATACTCCTGTAAATTCATTCCTAATTCTTTTGTATTGTCCAAACATATATCCTATTTCACGGCCGCCAACTCCAATATCTCCGGCAGGAACATCCGTGTTTGGCCCGATATGCTTGCATAATTCTGTCATGAAGCTTTGGCAAAAATGCATAACCTCATTGTCAGTTTTTCCTTTTGGGTCAAAATCACTACCACCTTTACCGCCACCTAATGGGAGTGATGTTAAGCTGTTTTTGAAAACCTGTTCAAAAGCCAGAAATTTAAGAATACCAAGATTTACTGTTGGGTGAAATCTTAGGCCGCCTTTGTATGGCCCAATCGCGCTGTTCATTTCAATCCTGAAACCTTTATTTACTTGCAATTCACCTTTGTCATCAACCCACGGAATACGAAACATGATTACTCTTTCAGGCTCTATAATTCTTTCAAGAATTTTTGCAGCCTTGTATTTCGGATTCTCTTCAATAAAGGGAATGATTGTTTCTGCTACCTCTTGGACAGCTTGGTGAAATTCTCTTTCTGCTGGATTTTTTGCAATTACATAATCCATGAATTTTTTTACTTGTGCGTTCATTTTTTTTGCGTTTATTGGTTAGTAAAAAGAAAATTATTGGTTTATTTGTCACAATGTTATTGATAAAATGTGTGGAGTTGGTTTTTTTTTGAAATAAAAAATAAATTTGTTTTTTCTTGCATATGTCACAAATTATTATATAGCCTTATTGTTGCTTTCAAATTATTAATAATATTTTAGAGAAATAGTGTGATTTTTGTTTATATTGTGATGTCTTTTGTTAATATGTAATGTAAAGACAATAGTATCGTTATTATGCTATAAATCAGGAAGATAATTATAACTAAATTTTTTTATATCAATGAAGTCTCCGGAAGAATCAAAACAAACATCCCAAGCTGAAGAATCTGCTAGTTCCGATAACCAAGTTTTTACATATAGCCAGGAAGAAATTCAACGAATACTTATTGAAAAGCAAGAAAGGTTTAAAGAACTTAGTGCTATAAATAAAACTACTGCTATTCTTAAGGAAGACAAACCAATTAGCGATATGCTAACGGAAATTGTAAAGATTTTACCACCGGCTTTTCAATATGATGAATATACCGTTTCTAAAATTAAATATGGAAAAGAGGAATTTGTAAGTGGCAGTGATTATAAGAAAACACCCTATGTTCTAAAAAAGAGTTTTGAAACTATTGACGGAAAAGAAGGAGTTATTGAGGTAAATTATCTTAAAAAATTCCCTGAGGCGGATGAAGGCCCTTTTATCATTGAAGAAAGGCATTTGATTAATAATTTATCCAGCATAATATCAGGACATTTAAATACGATAATAGGAAAAGATTTATTGAAAAAATCTGCACAAAAGGAGGAAGAAGAATCTGAAGATGAACGACACAGAATCTCTCACTCTGCAATGAGCAGGCAATTGCTTCAAAAGTTTTTAAAAAAACATAACTCAGATCGTGATATTTATCATGATTTAATGCAGTTTAAAGTGCGTGAAATTTTACTTGTTGCAAATTTGTATGATGCTTTCATTATTGAGCAGGAAGGAAAATTTTTCGAACAAGTGACAGGCGAATATTATCAGCTTAACTTATCCTCAGCACCTAGAATTACAGGAGTTTCTACTCCTGAAGAAGCTCTCGAAAAGTTGCAGGAAAAGTATTTTGATCTGGTTATTGTTATGATGGGAATTGATAAATCCACACCTATACAATTGAGCAGAATTATAAAGCAAATATATCATAGTCTTCCGGTATTTCTTTTGCTGAATAATAATAGTGATATAGCACTTTTCGAAGATGGAAGTAAAAATATTACATCCATAGACAAAATATTTGTCTGGAATGGTGATTCAAATGTGTTTCTTGCAATGGTGAAATACCTGGAAGATAAAGCTAATGTTAAAAATGATATTGCAATAGGTTTAGTGAGAGTTATCCTATTAGTTGAAGATTCTGCAAAATATTATTCCAGATATTTGCCTGTGCTTTATAGTATTGTTATTGAACAAACACGTCAATTAATCGAAGAGGTAAATACTGACGAGCTTTACAAGCTTCTAAAAATGAGAGCTAGGCCTAAAATTATTCTGGCTTCGACCTTCGAAGAGGCTGTTAGTATGTTTAATGAATATAAAGACAATCTTCTTTGCCTGATATCTGATGTGAAATTTGAAAAAGACGGGAAGTTGGATGATGAAGCAGGTTTGGCGCTTTTAAGTTATGCTAAGACGGTTATTCCCGATTTGCCGGCTGTTTTGCAATCATCAGACACGGAAAATTCTCAAAAAGCTTATGAACTTAGAACAACATTCATCAATAAGAATTCAGATACTCTTAAACAAGACCTAAGAAGTTTTATTAATTATTTTCTGGGATTTGGAAATTTTGTTTATAAAGATGAATCAGGCAGAAAGGATATCGCTGTGGCCAGATCAATGAACGAATTTCAAAAGCATTTAAAAACAATACCTGAGCCATCTTTAATTTATCATGCTAAAAAGAATCATTTTTCACATTGGCTTATGGCTCGCGGAGAAATTCAAATTGCCAAAAAAATTAAGCCCTTGAGAGTTGATGACTTTAAAAGCCCGGGAACATTGCGCAATTTTCTTATCGATATGGTTGAGCAATGTATTCATGATAAGAAAAAGGGGAAAGTTGTCAACTTTGAAGAATCTGCATTACTTGATGAATCAAATATTGTGAGGCTGGCTCCCGGCTCTCTTGGGGGTAAAGGTCGTGGATTAGCTTTTATTAATATGCTGATTAATAATTTCGACTTTAATGAACTTGTTCCCGATATGAAAATTACCTCTCCAAGAACATCTATTATTGGTACTGAGGAATTTGAAAATTTTATTCATAACAATAATATTTATGATAAAGTTTATGTAGAAACAGATTATAATAAGGTTAAGGATTTATTTTTAAAAGGAAAACTTTCTGATGGCCTTATTAAAAAACTAAGAAGTTATCTCGAAAATATAAATAATCCACTTGCTATAAGATCATCAAGTTTGTTCGAAGATTCTTTGATGCAGCCCTTTGCCGGTATTTTTGATACCTTTTTGCTACCCAATAATCATCCCGATATTGAGGTTAGATTGCAACAAATGATGAATGCAATTAAAATGGTTTTTGCTTCAATATTTTCGCCCACTGCCAGAGCTTATTTCAATGCCGTTAATTACAAAATTGAGGAAGAAAAAATGGCTATTGCAATCCAGGAAGTTGTGGGTAATCAATATGAAAATTATTTTTATCCACATATTAGCGGAGTGGCGCAGTCTTATAATTTTTATCCTTTTTCTTATATGAAACCCGAAGAGGGTTTTGGTGTAGTGGCTGTCGGATTGGGTAAATATGTTGTAGAGGGTGAAAAAACATATAGATTCTCACCGGTACACCCGCAACTCGAAATGTATACTCCCAAAGAATTATTTAAAAATTCACAAGTCCATTTTTATGCTATTGATCTTGATAAAAAGGATCTTAATATTCTTGAAGGAGAAGATGCCGGACTTATTAAACTGGAAATTGATAAAGCAGAGCAACATGGAACTTTAAAGCATTGTGCCAGCGTATATGATATCTCCAACGAAAGAATTATTCCCGGAATTACAGAGTCCGGTCCAAGAATATTAAACTTTGCCAATATTCTTAAGTATGATTATGTCCCACTGGCAAAGTCTATAGAAGTTATTATTGATATTGTTTCTGAAGCCATGGGAACTCCTATAGAAATTGAATTTGCCATTGATCTTACTAAGAACGAAGAAGGGCAGGCTTCTTTTTATTTGCTTCAGATAAAACCTCTTATTAAGAATATTATGGATACCGAAATATCAATAGACAAGATTGATAATGAACGACTTCTGTTATATTCTGAAAATGGAATGGGAAATGGAAGAATTACGGGTATTTATGATGTAGTTTATGTTGATGTGGAATCTTTCGATAATCTCAAAACCGAAAAAATGCGTGATGAAATTGCTGAACTTAATGATATATTAGGAAAGGAAAAACGCAAATATATTCTTGTTGGTCCGGGAAGATGGGGTACAAGAGATAAGTTTATCGGGATTCCCGTGGCCTGGTCGCAAATTTCAAATGCAAAAATTATAGTAGAAATCAGCCTGGAAGATTTTCCGCTAGATGCCTCTTTGGGTTCGCATTTCTTCCATAATGTTATTTCAATGAATGTTGGATATTTTTCCGTAAAACATAATGATTTGATAGATTTTATTAATTGGGATAAACTCAAAGAATGCGAGGTGATCAATAAAACAGAACATTTTAGACATGTCAGATTTGAAGAGTCTCTCGAAATTATTATGGATGGAAAAAGTAAAGCATCTTTAGTATATTTTGGAGAAAAAAATGACAACAAATCGGATGATGAAAAAAATTAGTGAAAAATAAATAAACAGCCGGAAAGCTGAAGAAAAAAGTTTATTAATAATGTACAATAATATCAAAAAATCAAATTTGAAACCAAAATACGACACTCAATTTTCTACCGAGAGATACGATTTTAAGGAAATAGATCATGAAGCCTTAATGCAGGAGCGTATTATTAATGTGCTATTGATTTGCAGTAGCTATGATGCTTTTATGCTGGAGGAAGACGGCAGAATTAATGAAAAAATATTCCTGGAATATACTTCTAAAAATTTAAGATATCCTCCGCAATTTACTCAGGCAAGTTCTTCAGAAATGGCTTTTGATCTATTAGAAAAGAAAAATTATGACCTGGTTATCACAATGCTTAATGTGGGAGATGTTGATGTATTTGAAATGGCTAAAAGAGTCAAAAAGAGATATCCGAAAATTCCTATTGTTGTTCTCACACATTTTTCCAGAGAGGTTTCCCAAAAGCTTGCTAATGAAGATCTAAGCTCCATTGATCATGTGTTCTCATGGCTCGGAAATACCGGATTATTGCTGGCTATTATAAAGCTTATTGAAGATAAAATGAATGCTGATTATGATATCCTTGAACTTGGTGTTCAGGCGATATTGCTGGTTGAGGATTCTGTTAGATACTATTCTTCATATTTACCTACCATTTACCAGGTGTTATTTGAGCAGACAAATGAATTGATGACAGAGGGACTTAATGAACACAGGAAAACCCTGAGAATGAGAGCAAGACCAAAAATATTACTTGCAAAAAATTATGAAGATGCTTTATATCTTTATGAGAAATACAAAAAAAATCTTTTAGGAGTTATCTCTGATATTGGTTATCCGAGTAAAGGTAAAAGAGATAAAAAGGCAGGTATAAAACTGGCCAAAAAAGTTTTAAAGGAGTCTCCTCACTTACCGGTTATTCTTCAATCTTCATCAGATTTATCCGATGAGTCGGTTAGACAGATGGGTGCAGCGTTCTTAAATAAGTACTCAAAATCACTATTGACGGAACTTAAGAATTACATCAAAAACAATTATGGTTTTGGTGATTTTGTTTTTAAAAACCCTGAAACTAAGGCTGAAATTGACAGAGCAAATAATTTGCATTCCTTGCAAGTAAAATTGGCAAATATTCCGCACGATTCTCTTGAATATCATGTGTCTAATAATCATTTTTCCAGATGGCTTAAAGCGAGAGCACTCTTTGCAATTGCCAATATTTTTGCGGAAAAAAGTACAGATGATTTTAATAATCTTGAAGAAATTAGAAGTTATCTTATTGATACTATTGCAAATTACAGAAAAAAGAAAGGTCTGGGAATTATTGCAAGTCACCTTGATGAGTATGCAATTTTCACAAGGCTTGGTGATGGCCAGCTTGGGGGAAAAGCAAGAGGTTTAGCATTTATTGATGCAATGATTAATAAAAATAAATTAATGTACAATTGGGAAAATATTATTGTTACCATTCCGCGTACAGCTGTGCTCACAACAGATATTTTTACTGAATTCATGGAAGAAAATAATCTTTATGAATTTGCTCTTTCAAACGACTCTGATGAAGAAATTGTTGAACGCTTTGCCAGTGCAAATAGCCCGTTTTTAATGCATAAATATATAAATCAGATTATTGATAGTTTTAATAAACCTCTTGCAGTTAGATCCTCAAGCTTATTAGAAGATAGCCATTACCAGCCATTTGCCGGAGTTTACTCGACCTATATGATAGCGAATAATAGTGAGGATAGGAATATTAGATTAAAACAGCTGGAACAAACAGTTAAATGTGTGTATGCTTCAGTCTTTTTTAAAGAATCAAAAGCATATATTAATGCCACATCAAATGTTATTGATGAAGAAAAAATGGCTGTAATTATTCAGGAAATATCCGGAAATTCTTATGGAGATAAGTTTTATCCCGCCATATCAGGTGTTGCAAGGTCAATTAATTTTTATAATATTAAACCTGAAAAATATGAAGATGGAATTGCGAATATTGCTTTCGGTTTAGGTAAAACTGTTGTTGAAGGTGGTGTTACTTTGCGATTTTGTCCAAAATATCCGCAAAAAGCATTACAGCTGTCAAATCTTGAATTAGCACTTACAAATAGTCAAAAGGAATTTATTGCTTTGTATCTGGATTCTAATAAATTTTACCCTTCAGTAGATGAATCTGTTAATCTTTTCAAAGGCAGAATTAAAGATGCAGAGAATGACAAAGCTTTAAAATATGTTGCCTCTACTTTCGATTATGAAGACCAGATTATCAGGGAAGGTATTTATGAAAATGGGAAAAAAATTATCACCTTCGCCAATATCTTAAAGTATAATTCTTTCCCCTTGGCTAATATACTCACTAATCTACTGGAGATTGGAAAGCATGATATGAATAGTCAGGTTGAAATTGAGTTTGCTGTTAATCTTGATGTGCCCGAAAATGAACCTCAAACTTTCTCTTTTCTGCAAATACGTCCTATCGTTGAAACACAGGAGAAGAATGTTGTTAATGTTGATATAGATAATCTTGAGGATAGCATTATTTCCTGCCATGAAGCATTGGGAAATGGAATTATAGATGATATTTATGATTTTGTGTATGTGAAACCGGAGGCTTTTAAACCCTCAGAAACAAAAACTATCGCTAATATAATTGATAGACTTAATTCTCAATTTATTAGTGAAAATAGAAACTATATTCTTGTTGGTCCCGGAAGATGGGGCTCAAGTGACCCCTGGTTAGGAATCCCGGTTAAATGGTCTAATATCTCTGCCGCCAGGCTTATAGTAGAATCCAGTTTAAAAAACTTTAGGATTGACCCAAGCCAGGGTACACATTTTTTTCAAAATCTTACTTCTTTTCATGTTGGTTATTTTTCAATTAATCCTCATTTGAATGACGGACATTATGATGTCGAATTCCTTAATAAAATGGAAGCTAAGTACGAAGATGAGTATGTAAGACATGTGAAATTTTCCAAACCTTTGATTGTAAAAATTGATGGAAGAAAAAAAATTGGCGTTGTTTCTAAGCCCCAAAAATAATTTGATAAAAAGATTTTTTTTAATTGAAAAATAACTATAATTTCGCCCTGTAAATTACAAATTGTTAATAAATTAACAAATCACCCTTTTTTACAAACAAATAAATTTTACGCATTATGAATTTAGATAAAATATTATCAGATCTGGAGAACAGAAATCCGGGACAAAATGAGTTTTTACAAGCAGTAAAGGAAGTTTTAGAAACTATTGAAGACGTAGTTAAAGAAAATCCCAAATATGAAGCTGCAAATATTATTGAAAGAATTGTTGAACCCGACAGAGTAATCAAGTTTAAAGTTCAGTGGGTTGATGACAAAGGTCAGGTAAATGTTAACAGAGGTTACAGAGTTCAGTTCAATAATGCTATCGGGCCATACAAAGGTGGACTTAGATTTCACCCTAGTGTAACTGAAGGCGGACTTAAATTCTTAGGATTTGAGCAAATATTTAAAAATAGTCTTACTACACTTCCTATGGGCGGTGGTAAAGGTGGTAGTGATTTTGACCCTAAAGGAAAATCACAAGCTGAAATTATGCGCTTCTGCCAGGCTTTTATGGCAGAGCTTTACAAATATGTAGGTCCCGATACAGACATCCCTGCCGGTGATATCGGAGTTGGTGGTCGCGAAATTGGTTATATGTTTGGAATGTATAAGAAACTTCTTGGTCAGCATCACGGTGTATTTACAGGTAAAGGCAGAAATTGGGGAGGAAGCTTAATCCGTCCTGAAGCTACTGGCTTTGGTAATGTTTATTTCGCTGAAGAAATGCTGAAAACCCGCGGTGAATCAATGAAAGGAAAAATAGTTGCTGTTTCTGGTTTTGGTAATGTATCATGGGGATCTATTATTAAAGCTACACAACTTGGTGCAAGAGTTGTAACTATTAGCGGCCCTGACGGATATGTTTATGATCCTGATGGTATTTCAGGTGAAAAAATTGACTATCTGCTGGAACTGAGAGCTTCTAACCAGGATATAGTTAAACCTTATACTTATGAGTTTCCTAATGCACAATTCTTTGAAGGAAAACGTCCATGGGAAGTTAAATGTGATGTTGCTTTACCTTGTGCTATTCAAAATGAACTTAACCTTGAGGATGCTAAAAATCTTGTTAATAATGGCGTAATGTGCGTATCCGAAGGTGCTAATATGCCTTGTACTCCTGAAGCTATGGAGCATTTTCTTAAAAATAAAATTTTATACGGCCCGGGAAAAGCTGCTAATGCCGGTGGTGTTGCTACTTCAGGTCTTGAGCAAACACAAAATGCAATGAAACTTAACTGGGAAGCGGATGAAGTGGAAACTAAACTTCATAATATTATGAAAAATATTCACGAAGCTTGTGCCAAGTATGGAAAAGAAGAAGATGGTTTCATTAATTATGTTAAAGGTGCTAATGTTGCTGGTTTTATTAAAGTTGCCGATTCTATGATTGATCAGGGTGTTATATAATTGCACTTTGTTTTATATATTAAAAAGGGGATGTGTTTTGCATCCCCTTTTTTGTTTTTTTGGAGAATGGCAGTACTTAAAATAATTATATTTGTGAAAAAATAGATTTACTAACCTTTATATGATAATTATGAAATATTTTCCTAAAGCTTCACTTATACTACTGTTTTCTGTAATAGCGATATTCTTTTTTTCTTGCACTACGCAAGAGAAAGAGTCTTATGTTGTTATGCTTTCTATGGATGGTACTCGCTGGGATTATCCTGAAAGAGCAAATACTCCTAATCTTGATGCAATTGCCGAAAATGGAGTTAAAGCAGAATATGTAATTCCTGCTTTTCCTACCAAAACTTTTCCTAATCATTATACTATGGCAACAGGATTGTATCCTAACAATCACGGGATTGTTGATAATAGCTTCTATTGCCCCGATCTTGAACTAAGATATTCAATCGGTAATAGGGAGGCAGTTGAAAATAAAGATTTTTATTTTGGAGAACCTATCTGGGTTACTGCCGAAAAACAGGGTGTAACAGCTGCATCTTATTTCTGGGTTGGCTCCGAAGCTCCTGTTAAAGATATTCAACCGACTTATTGGAAATCTTATGATCCAAGTACTTCTTTTGCAAGCAGAATAGATAGTGTTATTTACTGGCTTTCTTTGCCCGAAATTGAAAGACCCAGATTAGTTATGCTTTATTTTGACGAACCCGATGGTAAAGGACATAAGGCAGGACCGGACAGCAAAGAAATTGATGTGCTGATGAATCATCTGGACTCACTCGTTGGAGTATTACACAAAGGCCTCAGCAAACTTCCAATTGCAGGTAATATTAATTTAATTGTTACTTCTGATCATGGTATGACTGCCGTGTCTGCCGACAGATATGTAAATCTGCTGGATCACATTGACAGAAGTTGGATTAAATATTATCAGGGTGGAAATCCTATGTATTCATTGGAAATGGAAGAAAATATGACGGATTCAGTTTATAACATTCTAAAAGAAGTAGAACATATTAGTGTTTGGAAAAAAGACGAAATACCCGAAAGATTAAATTACGGCAGTAATAAAAGAATTAAAGATATTGTCGTTTTAGCAGATTCCAGTTGGAGCGTCGGAATAGGAGAGGCAAGAGAGGATTTCTACGCAGGAGCTCATGGCTGGGATAATGCAAATAAAGATATGCACACTATTTTTTATGCTACCGGGCCTGATTTTAAAGAAAACTATACTCAGAAAGCATTTGAACTGGTTGATCTTTATCCTTTAATTGCACGTATTCTTAAACTAGAACCCGCAGAAGTTGACGGTAAAATTGAAAGAGTGGAAACAATGTTAAAGAAGTAACTTGTTAAACTGTAATTTCTCACTTTTTATATTTTGAAATAATCATGTCAAATAATCTAAAGTACGATCGCCGGGGTGTATCAGCATCAAAGGATGACGTTCATAAAGCAATAGAAAATATTGATAAAGGATTATACCCTAATGCCTTTTGTAAAATTATTCCTGATATTCTCGGCGGTAATTCCGATTATTGTAATATAATGCATGCTGATGGCGCAGGAACTAAGTCATCATTGGCATATATTTATTGGAAAGAAACCGGTGATTTGTCTGTTTGGAAAGGTATTGCACAGGATGCGATTGTTATGAACCTCGACGATCTTATTTGTGTTGGCGCTGTGGATAATATTCTTATGTCTTCTACGATCGGAAGAAATCGTCGCTTAATTCCCGGTGAAGTTATTGCTGCCATTATTAAGGGTTCTGAAAGTTTCCTCGAAAGCATGCGTAATTTTGGAATTAATATCTATTCTACAGGTGGCGAAACTGCCGATGTTGGTGATCTGGTTAAAACTATTATTGTTGATTCTACTTTTACCGCAAGAATAAAAAGAGCAGATGTTATTTCAAATGAAAATATTAAAGCGGGAGATGTAATCGTCGGGCTTTCTTCTTATGGGCAAACTTCTTATGAAACTGAATATAACGGTGGAATGGGTAGTAATGGACTAACTTCAGCCAGACATGATGTGTTTTCTAAAATATATGCTGAAAAATATCCGGAAACTTTTGATAATGCTTTGGATGATGATGTGGTTTATAGCGGAAGCAAATTGGTTAAAGATAAGGTTCAAGGAGTTCCTCTGGATGCCGGAAAATTGGTCTTATCTCCAACAAGAACTTATGCCCCCGTACTTAAAAAGATTATAGAAAACCTGGGAAAAGAAATCCATGGAATGGTTCATTGCAGCGGCGGAGCACAAACTAAAGTTATGAATTTTGTTAGGAATATGCACATAATAAAGGATAATATGTTTCCGGTTCCACCACTTTTTGAACTTATTAAAAATGAATCAAATACTCCGTGGAAAGAAATGTATAATGTTTTCAATATGGGACACAGGCTTGAAATTTTCATTGAGGAAAAGCATGCTGCTGAAATAATCGATATTTCTAAAAGCTTTAATCTTGAAGCTCAAATAATCGGCCGTTGCGAAAAAGCAGAATCAAATAAGCTCTCAATTATTACTACAGAAGGAGTCTTTGAGTATTAAATTAACAAGAATCATTTTTTTCAAAATAATTTTACTGTTCATGTTATTTGTTTTGATATGGGCTTATTAAAAGGGGATAGTCATTATTTGATGCGCTACAGGAAAACATTCCGCGTAAAAAGCGCATAACATCTGCTAAAATTGCAAAATTAAAACCTTATCAAATTTTCAACCTTAGTAGAGTTTTTTGTTCCCGTAGATTCCAAAACCTTATTACCTTATTTTCTTCAATAATTCAATGAATTTCTCAAATAAGGTGCTATTAAAAATCTTTAATAAGGTTGTTGGTTACGGTGGTGTGAATGGTTTCTACTAAGGTTTAAAAAAAAGGATAAGGTTTTCTTTGAATAACATATAGTAGATAAATAATTAAAAAACCAAATCTGAAAATTTTATTTTAATATGGTTAATTTTTAGTGCGGCTTTACACAAAATTTAAAATAAAAACACCCGGCGCATCAAATAATTATTATCCCATTAAAAGCCGCTGTAATTTTTGTGCTATAAATTATATTTCGCAAATTCCATCCCTTTTAGTAATTTTGCACTTTATTAAATATACTGTATATGTTGTTAGAGAAGCTGGAAGCTATAAATTTAAGATTTATTGAAGTTGGTAAGTTAATTACCGATCCGGATGTAATGGCTGATATGAAGCGTTATATCCAACTTAGTAAAGAATACAAAGACTTAGAGATTATTGTAGAATTGTATAAAGAATATAAAAATATTACAGAAAATATTACTTCTACAAAAGAGATACTCAATAAAGAGAAAGATGAGGAATTTCGCGAAATGGCGAAAGCTGAGTTAGAGGAGCTTTTAGACAGAAAAGATGATTTGGAAAGTAAGATTAAGCTTGAACTAGTTCCCAATGATCCTCAGGATTCAAAGAATGCAATTGTTGAAATCAGAGCGGGCACGGGAGGTGATGAAGCTGCTATTTTTGCAGGTGACCTTTTTAGAATGTATATGAAGTTTTGTGAACGCAAAAAATGGAAAACTGAGATTGTTGATGTAAATGAAGGAACCTCCGGTGGATATAAAGAGGTAGTTTTTAATGTTATTGGCAATGGTGTTTACGGAGTATTAAAATATGAATCCGGTGTTCACAGAGTTCAGCGTGTTCCTCAAACTGAAACACAGGGCAGGGTGCATACATCTGCTGCCACTGTTGCAGTGCTTCCTGAAGCTGATGAGTTTGATATCGACTTAAAAATGAGCGATATTAAAAAAGACACATATTGCTCCAGCGGTCCGGGTGGCCAATCTGTAAATACAACCTATTCTGCTGTTCGCTTAACTCACGAACCTACCGGTATTGTTGTAACCTGTCAGGATCAAAAGTCTCAGATAAAGAACTTTGATAAAGCATTAAAAGTTTTGCGTACCAGGTTGTTTGACCTTGAATATAAAAAGTATCTTGATGAGATCTCCTCAAAAAGAAAAACAATGGTATCTACAGGCGACCGCTCAGCGAAAATCAGAACTTACAATTACCCTCAAGGACGAGTAACAGACCACAGAATTAATCTTACATTATATAATCTGCCTTCTACTTTAGATGGTGATATTGAAGGCATTATTGACGCTCTTCAGGTTGCCGAAAATGCAGAAAAAATGAAAGAAGGCGTAGCTTAATTAATATGAACAGACAGGAATTAGTTGATTTAATATTTGAAAAAAAATCATTTTTGTGCGTCGGACTGGATACGGATATTAATAAAATTCCCGAGTTTTTAAAATCAGAAGCTGACCCCATTTTTTCTTTTAATAAAGCAATTATTGATGCCACTATTGATCTGGCAATAGCATATAAACCGAATATGGCATTTTATGAATGTCTTGGCAGCAAAGGATGGAAGAGCCTCGAAAAAACCATGAAATATATAAATTCTAAAGAATCAAAGGTTTTTACTATTGCTGATGCAAAAAGAGGAGATATTGGCAATACTGCTGCAATGTATGCAAATGCATTTTTTGACGTACTGAATTTTGACGCGATTACAATAAATCCATATATGGGTGCTGATGCTGTTTCTCCATTTTTGAATAAAGATGGTAAATGGGTTATTCTTTTAGCTCTTACGTCTAACAAGAGTGCTGATGATTTTCAGAAATTACAAATAAATAAAAGCTCAGGCGGAAAACAATTATTTGAAGTTGTTATTGAAAAGGCTTTACAATGGGGAAATGATGATAATTTAATGTTTGTTGTTGGTGCCACTCAATCTGAAATGCTTAAATCTATTAGGAATATTTTGCCAAATTCTTTTTTGTTAATACCTGGAGTGGGGGCACAGGGTGGAAATCTTGAAGAGGTTGTTAAATATGGAATGACAAAGGATTGCGGATTGCTTGTCAATGCTTCCAGAAGTATAATTTATGCCGGAAATGGCAGTGATTATGCTGAAAAAGCAAAAGAAGCAGCATCTAAAATACAATCAGAAATGAAAACATTTTTAACTGCTCATTCGTATTAATTTTCTTGCAGATGATTACCTCAGCCAAAATCTTTTATCAGCAATCTAGGCTAAATAATTCTAGTGTAAGTTCTCGTTTTCTAATATCTCTGCCATTTTGGCCCCAATTTCTGCAGGTGAGTCAACGCATGTTATTCTGCATTCGCGTAAAATCTTTTTCTTAGCCTCAGCAGTATCATCTTTTCCACCAATAATTGCACCTGCATGGCCCATAGTGCGCCCTTTGGGTGCCGTAGCTCCCGCAATGAAGCTTACCACAGGTTTAGTACCATTTTCCTTAATCCAGTAGGCTGCCTCAGCTTCCATTCCGCCACCTATTTCTCCTATCATTATTATACCTTCAGTATCAGAGTCATTCATAAATAATTCTACTGCATCTTTCATACTGGTTCCAAGTACCGGATCTCCGCCAATACCAATGCAGGTTGATTGTCCAAGCCCTGCTTTTGTAACCTGATCAACAGCTTCATAAGTTAAGGTTCCTGATCTTGAAACTATTCCAATTGTTCCTTTTCTATGTATAAATCCCGGCATAATCCCAACTTTGCATTCTTCCGGTGTAATTATTCCGGGACAGTTCGGCCCTATTAGCCTGGTGTTTTTGCCTTTAAGATATTCTTTAACTTCTACCATGTCTTTTACCGGAATTCCCTCTGTAATGCATACAATTACTTTTATTCCGGCTTCAGCAGCTTCCATAATTGCATCCGCCGCAAAAGCCGGAGGAACAAATATCAAACTTACATTTGCTTCTTCTATCTCCACAGCTTCAGAAACAGTATTATATACCGGCCTGTCCAAATGTTTGGTGCCACCCTTACCCGGTGTTACGCCGGCAACAACGTTTGTTCCGTATTCTATCATTTGTTCTGCATGAAAACTCCCCTCAGAACCGGTAAATCCTTGTACTATTACCCTCGAACCATTGTTAACAAGAATGCTCATAAATCTTTTTATTAGTTATTTACTTTGTGCTCACAAATTTAACTTTTATAAGGTAAATATTATTGAGTTTTTTAAAGTTTTTCAAATATTCTTTAATTTCATTTTTTTTTAATATTGCCTCATTTTGATAAATATTTAAACGATAATTTGATTTTAAATAAAATATTTTATAATATTGAATAAAGTTTATATCGGTATGAAATATCATTATATAATAACTTAAATACATTTGCCATGAAATATCAAATTTTATCTTACAGTAAAAATGTTAGAAAGTATTTGATTAAAGCATTCAAAGCAATATCGCTTATTTCATTATCTGTGTTCATTCTTTACTCTTGTTCTCCTCCGGTTTATCATCCAAATGTTGTAAATACACCTTTATTAAGTAACAAGCACGAGGTAAATGCTGCTGTAAATATTAGTGTTTCCGGATTTGAACCTCAGTTTGCTTATGCTCTTACCGATAATTTAGGAATAATGGCCAATGCTTGTTTTAATAAATATTCATCTGAGGAATCTCCTGATTATCAAAGAATTATTTTAATAGAAGGCGGTGGTGGTTACTTTGGTAAGATTGGGAAATATGGAAGATTTGAGTCTTATGGAGGCTTTGGCTATGGTGATAACTTTTTTTATTATGATAATGAAAATAATCCATACACAGAGAATGTTCCGTACACAAAGTTTTTTGTGCAAGGAGCTGTAGGTTCTTCTTTGGATTTTTTTGATGCCGGTATTGGACCCAGGTTTGTTTGGGCAACTGTAAATGATATAAATGGCACATATACAAATATGTATATTGAACCTGTTATAACAGTTAAGGTAGGTTATAAATACCTTAAGTTTGTTGTTCAGGGTGGCTTTTCTTTTCCTGTTGAAGCTGCCTCGCCATATGCCGATGCAAGATTTCATCAGCCGATTCTCTTTTCTTTCGGACTCCAAGCAAATCTTAATAAAATTTATGATAAAACTTCAAAATAGGTCGAAAATTATTTTCTGCTACTTTGTACCTATATTATAAGGATTTTTGTATTTACTTTCATTATCTGAAAATCCTTTCTTTGCTAATTATCATAATTCAGTTATTTTTGCAAAAGTCAAAATAAAAATTTGACTTTGCATTTATTATTATTCTTAAATTATCCCCATTTATAATGAAAAAAATTACATACTCGGAAAAAAAAGATACACGCTCTGGTTTTGGTGATGGACTTCTTGAAGCAGCGAAAAAGAACAGTAATATTGTTGGCCTTTGTGCCGACCTCACAGGTTCATTAAAAATGAATGCATTTCAAGATGAATTTCCCGACAGATTTATCCAAACAGGTATTGCTGAAGCTAATATGATGGGAGTTGCTGCAGGCCTCGCTATAGGTGGTAAAATTCCTTTTGCAGGAACCTTTGCTAATTTTGCTACCGGCAGAGTTTATGACCAGGTGAGACAATCTATTGCATATTCCAATAAAAATGTAAAAATATGTGCTTCACACGCAGGTATCACTCTGGGGGAAGATGGCGCTACGCATCAAATACTTGAAGATATCGGACTGATGAAAATGTTACCTAATATGACAGTTATTGTTCCCTGCGATTATCAGCAAACAAAAGATGCAACAATAGCAATTGCTGATTATGAAGGTCCTGTATATCTGAGGTTCGGGAGGCCAAAAGTACCGGTGTTTTCTCAAAATCTGCCCAAATTTGAAATTGGTAAAGCACAACTTATTAACGAGGGAAAAGATGTGACAATTTTTGCATGCGGACATTTAGTCTGGAAAGCTATTGAGGCAGGCGAAATCCTTGCCGAAAAAGGTATTAATGCTGAGATAATTAATATCCATACAATTAAACCCTTGGACGAAAAAGCAGTCTTACAATCAGTTAATAAAACAAAATGTGTTGTTACAGCTGAAGAACATCAAGCTAATGGTGGCCTTGGAGATTTAATTGCTCAAACATTGGTTAAAAATTCTCCAATGCCATTAGAAATGGTCGCAGTTTTTGATGAGTTTGGTGAAAGTGGGACACCGGATGAGCTTATGAAAAAATATGGTCTCGATACTTCTAATATTGTTGATGCTGCTTTGAAAGTAATAGCAAGAAAAAAGTAATTTTTTGCTGATGGATCAATACTCAGATGACGAATTAATCGATTTGTTTCATAATTCGGATAATGCCAATTATGCTTTTAGCCTTATCGTTAAAAAGTATCAAACTCAGGTTTATTGGCATGTTCGTCGTATGATTGTTGATCATGAAGATACCTCAGATATTGTACAGGATGTTTTTGTTAAAGCCTGGAAAGCCCTTGGCAATTTTAGAAATGACTCTGCCCTTTATACTTGGCTATATAGAATTGCCACAAATGAAGCTATCACTTTTCTAAACAAAAAGAAAAAAAGGTTTTTGATTTCTTTTAATGATGTTGAACATGCATTGTCTGAGAAACTTGAAAATGATGCGTATTTTGATGGTGATGAAATTCAAAAAAAACTTCAAAAAGCAATTCTTACATTGCCCCCGAAACAAAGAGCAGTCTTCAATATGAGATATTTTGATGAAATGAAATATGAAGATATGGCCAAAGTGCTTAAAAAATCTACAGGTGCACTGAAAGCAAATTATCATCATGCTGCAAGTAAAATTGAAGATTATTTGAAAAATAATTAAACTTTTATGATTTTTTATAGTCAAAACAATGACAGCAAATAAAAATGGAAAAAGATAAAAACATAAGAAAAGAAATTGAAAAATTTTCGGAATTGTCCTCAATACCGAAACAAAATCCTTTTGTTGTTCCTGAAAACTATTTCGAAACATTGTCTCAGGATATCAATAAAAGAATTCATAAAACCAAAAGCCCATCTCTTATCTCAGCTTTGTTTCCACGCCGGGCGAGAATAGCTTTGGTAACTCTATCAGCAATGCTGGTATTGGCTTTCGGCTTTTTCTGGATGTTTAATTCTCTTAATAATGAACAAGCAATTGATGATAGCTTTCTTGAAGAATACCTGGTAAGTTATTACGAATATAATCCATCCGTTTTTTATCAGGAGGTATATAATGATGAATTTTATGAAAATGATCAACTGGAAGTTGTTCCACAAAGTGATGAAGAAGAGGAATTGCTGGATTATATTATGAATAATGCAAATTTCTATATGATGAGTACTGACGATTTTGATGAAGATGACGAAAATATTCAATAAAGATTTTTAATTATTATAATAAATTTCAAATGACTAAATTTGTTTATATGTTATTATTATAGAAATAAAAAAATTATGAAAACTTTTGTGAAAAATAAATTACCCTCAGTTTTATTCGCATTTTTAATGCTGATGATTTCTGTTAATCTTATTGCTCAACCGGGACATGGCAAAAGATTTGAGCAAAAACATGAAAAAATTAAAGCAAGAAAAATTGCTTATATAACGCAAAAGATGGATTTGACTACAGATGAAGCTCAAAAATTCTGGCCTTTATATAATGAATTTGACAGTAAAAGAGAAAGCTTAATGCATGGAAAATCTTTTAGTAACGACCCTGACTTTAATATTGACGACATGACGGATGAAGAGCTTCTGGATTATATGGATAAGGAAATCGCAAATGCTGAGGAGCTTGTTAGCTTAAGACGAGAATACCATGAAAAGTACCTTCAGATATTACCTCCAAAAAAAGTAGCCCTGCTTTATAAAGCCGAAAAAGATTTTAACAGGGAATTATTCCGCGAAATGAGGCAAAGAGGACATATGAAAAAAAGACCGGGCAATTAAAATGCACGGCCTTTTTTTAATTTATTTATATCTCTTCCTTAGGCTTTCTCTTTAAGAATATTGAAATAATCAGGGAGAAAATAAAACTCATAAATGTATAATTAAATATTGAGACTATTGGTAGCATTATTGGATTTGTAAATATTTTTGTCATTTTTAATGCCATATCCAATTCAGCAGTTGAAATGTTTGGATTCTGCATTAAAATTGTTTCCTCAGCTTTTATTAGAATTTCATCAATCACTTCAGGCCCTATTGCATAAAAAAACAAAAATGCATAAACAGCATAAAAAATCCCCGCAAATAAACCTATCAATGTTCCTAGTCCCAATGATTTTCCATAAGAAATATAACCATCATTGACTTCATTCCTGTATTTAATTATTCCAATAATTAATACAGCTATAATAACCGGGTAAGAAATCCATCCAGCATATCTGCTCGTTGCATTTCCTGTAAGATAAAAAATTAAACTTATTAGAATTAACCCAAATGCTAATATTAAACCATATTGCAATGCCGGTTTTGCCAATCCTTGTTTTTTTATTTCATTTTCGTTTTCCATGTTTTTTGATTTTTTGGTTTATGCAAATATAAATTAAAATCCAATATTTGCATAGAATGTTAGTGAGATTGAAATAAATATTATTGCTAATATCCTAATATCCAATTTAGTATTGTTGATTTGCCATCTTTTGTTTATCTATTCTGAAATTAAATTTTTTATTACTCAATTTTTTTGTAATTTTGCACCCGGGTAAGATTGGTACGACCAGCTCCCGCTGAATTCCCCCAGGATCGGAAGATAGCAAGGGTAAGTGGTCGTAGCGGTGCGATACCAAATCTTACCCTTTTTTATTAATCTCCAATCTACTCATTTATGAAATTCTTTATCGATACAGCAAACCTGAATGAAATTCGCGAAGCTAATGATCTCGGAATATTAGATGGTGTCACTACTAATCCTTCACTGATGGCAAAAGAAGGCATAAAAGGACATGACAATATTCTTAAGCACTATGTTGATATTTGCAATATAGTTGATGGAGACGTTAGTGCAGAGGTTATAGCAACAGATTTTGAAGGTATAATCAGAGAAGGGGAAGCTTTGGCTGCATTGCATCCACAAATTGTGGTTAAAGTGCCAATGATTAAAGAAGGGATCAAAGCAATTAGATATTTTACCGATAAAGGAATTAAAACAAACTGTACTTTGGTTTTTTCTGCAGGACAGGCTATTCTGGCTGCAAAAGCCGGGGCTACTTATGTTTCTCCTTTTATTGGGCGACTTGATGATATTTCTACAGATGGAGTAGAGCTTATTGAACAAATAGTCCATATTTATGATCAATATGCATATCCTACTCAGGTCTTAGCTGCAAGTATAAGGCATACAATGCATATTGTTAAATGTGCCGAAGCCGGTGCAGACGTTTGTACTTGTCCGTTGGAACCAATACTTGGTCTTTTAAAACATCCTCTTACCGATATTGGATTAGAAAAGTTTTTGGCAGATCACAAGAAATAATTTTATTCAAATATATTTTGTGGATGGTTTCGGCTTATAAATCCGAAATCCAGACTGATATACGACACATTTTATAATCATCATCTTACACCTTTTTTACTATCTTTGTCTTCAGAATTAACCATATTTATTATCATGAAGATACTGAGAATAATTGCATTGCTGTTTTTGGCTTTTTTTACATTAAGCATGGCAGATGCTGCAAGAGACGACAGAGTTAAAAGCAAAATTTTAGAGAATCCTGAAAAAGAATTTATTGTTTTTAAGTTTGAAATAATGGAGCAAATAGCTCCTCCTGCCCTTAGAACAACCCAGAGAGCTTTTGAAGCCGCAGATACTTTAAATGCGGATTTTATTCTTATTCACATGAATACATACGGCGGTATGGTGGATATTGCTGATTCTATTCGTACCAGAATAATGCAGTCAACAATTCCTGTTATTGTATTTATTGACAATAATGCTGCTTCTGCAGGGGCTTTATTATCAATTGCTGCTGATCAGATTTATATGCGTGCCGGTGGAAATATTGGAGCAGCTACCGTTGTTGATCAATCCGGAGAAGTGGTTCCTGATAAATACCAATCATATATGCGTTCAATGATGAGATCTACCGCAGAGTCTAAGGGACGTGACCCGGAGGTTGCACAGGCTATGGTTGATCCGTCATACGAAGTTCCCGGAATTAGTGAGGAAGGTAAAGTGCTTACCTTTACTTCTTCAGAAGCTCTAGAGCATGGGTTTTGCGAAGGAATTGCAGAAAATGTTGATGAAGTGCTTGAGATAGCCGGCATACAGAATTATCAAATTATAGAACAGAAACTTACTGCAATTGATTATATCATAAATTTTTTAATAAATCCTGTTGTTAGCGGCCTGTTAATAATGCTAATATTAGGTGGTATTTATTTTGAACTGCAAACACCGGGTGTGGGCTTCCCGATTTTACTTGCATTACTTGCGGCAGTTATGTATTTTGCTCCCTATTATATCGAAGGACTTGCATCTAATTTAGAATTGATTCTGTTTGGATTAGGTCTGGTGCTTATTGCAATTGAAATATTTGCAATACCAGGTTTTGGCGTAACAGGGGTTTTGGGTATTCTTTCGATTATTTCCGGATTGGCATTGGCAATGGTCGGAAATAGAGGTTTTGATTTTTCTGGTGTATCGGTCATAGAAATATTGGTTTCCTTTTTAATTGTTATAATTGCATTTTTTGCTTCACTTTCCATTTCAATATATATCAGCCAGAAAGTATTAGCTACCAATCGTTTTGGTTCTTTTGCCCTTGATACTGTCCAAGACACAAATGAAGGATATACTTCAACTGATGTTAGAATGAAAGATATACTTGGTAAAACAGGCATTGCTTTTACTGTTTTACGCCCAAGCGGAAAAATTGAAATTGATGATGAGGTATATGATGCAACAGCCTTAACAGGATATATTGATAAAGGCGAGAATATTAAAGTTGTCAAATATGAAACTTCACAGGTTTTTGTTGTGAAAGCTAAAGTATAAAAAGTATTTTGCTATGATTAAGAAAAAATTTCAGGACATTACAATTGAACTTATCAAGGGTGATATTACAAATCAACCTGATATTGACGTAATCGTTAATGCTGCTAATGCATTTTTGCGTAATGGTGGTGGCGTTGCCGGTGCTATACATGCTGCTGCCGGTGAAGAGCTTGAGAAAGAATCCGTTTCTCTTGGACCTATAAAGCCCGGACAAGCTGTTATTACAAGAGCCTACAACTTGCCTAATAAGAATGTAATCCATTGTCTTGGCCCTGTTTATCAAAGAGACCTTCCCCATGATGAACTCCTTGCTTCTTGTTATAAAAATGCATTAGAATTGGCAGATAAGTACTCACTGAAAAGTATCGCATTTCCTGCTATTTCAACCGGAGCTTTTGGATATCCGGTAGAAGAAGCATCCAAAGTAGCACTTAATGCTATCAAAGAGAAAACTCCCTTTCTTAATTCTGTTAAAATTGTTAGAATGGTATTATTTTCTGAAAGTGATTATCGCGAGCATGAAAGTATATTTAAAAAATTATAAGAGAGATAGCATTATTTAGTTTTTATGAACATTAAATCTGTTAAAATCAATAGTCAGCGCCTTGCCGAAGGTCAGTATTATTCATTTAAAATTGTAAAAACAATTTCATTAAATGATGAAATGAACTATTTTGTCCTTACGGATACGAAAGGTTACAAAATTCTAATGCCTGCTGATTTTTATAAAGAATATGGTTTTGAAACAGGACAGATTATTAATTGCAGAGTTGATAAAATCAATTGTAACGGACGAATTTTTCTTGAACCTCAACATCCTGTTTATGAAGAGGGTAAAATTTATGTTTTCGATGTTATTGATTCAGGAATCAGGAAAAATATATTAGACGAAGATGAAGCTTTTTTTGTTGTAGAGGATAAATTGGGGAAACATCGGACAGTAAACTCAACTCATCTTACTAATCCTCAATTATTACAGCAAAAACAAATTGAATGCTATGTGGAAAGAATAAAAAAGGGAATGCTCTTTTTAAGACTGGCAAATGAATCAACAGATTCAAATATCCTTAAAGTAGGAGAGGAGTATGATTTTAAAGTGCTGGAAGAAAGAAATAATCCTGATGATAATCTAAAATATTTCATTCTGCTTGGACCCGATGACGAAAAACACCTTTTAAAAAAAAAGTATTATACACATTACGGAATTGGCATAGGTGATGTTTTGAAGTGTAGGGTAATTAAATTTAATTCTGAAGGTTATTTTTTCCTGGAACCCAAAAATCCATATTACAATATTGGAGAAATTTTTGAATTCCCGATAAAACGATTTGAGGAAATTGAATATTCAGATGGCTTTAAACAAAAGCTTGTTGTTTTGGAAGATGTGTTTAAAGATGAAATAAATGTTTTTATTGATGATAAAGAATATGAAACACTCAAAGACAAAAAATTAGCTAAGGCACGTATAGAGAATATCCGAAAAAGCAGATTGGAGTTAGTTCTTATTTGAATATTATATCCCTGATTATATTCTCATCAAATTCCTCATTGATGTTTTTTATAATTTTTGTTTTGGCATAATTCAACTCATTACGAAGTGGAGCCGATTTTAAAGTAACAATCAGTATGTTTTTCTCATAAACAATCTTTTCTGTATATTGGAAAATTTGGGGACCCATGATTTTTTCCCATGACGCCATTATTTTATTTTCATTGATTTTATCACTCCAACGTAATTCACTAATTACGCTTTTAATTATATCACCCAATGATTGCTCGTTTGCTTTTTTCACTTTTTAAATGTTTTTTTTCTAAAGGCTATCCCTTTATTTCTTTCACCATTCCATTATCAACTTCAAAAATCTTTGTTTCTGTTTTTATTGCAGAAAAAATTTTTTCTAATCTTCCGGCATCTGTATCTGTGACAAATATTTGCCCAAAAGTATTTTCACTTACCAGTTTCATTAACTGAGTAACGCGGTGTTCATCCAGCTTGTCAAAAATATCATCAAAAAGCATAATAGGATTAAGCTCTTTTACCCTTTTCGTAAAAGCAAATTGAGCAAGTTTCAGTGCAATTATAAATGACTTTTGCTGGCCCTGGCTTCCAAATTTCTTTACAGGATAATTGTTTATTATAAACTCCAGATTATCCTTATGTATTCCTTTAGTTGTAAATTGAGCATAAGTATCACTTTGCCTTGAATCTTTTAATAAATTTTCAAAACTATCATCATTTAAATGAGAAATATAATTAATACTTACATTTTCCTCTGCGTGAGTTAAAAATGAATAATATTCAGAAAAAACCGGTAAAAATTCATCAAAGAACAACTTCCTTTGTTCATATAAATAACTTCCATGTTCAATAAGCTGCTCATCCCACACTTCCAAGGATGATTCATCAAAAAATTTCTTTTCGGCAAAACTTTTCAGTAATGTATTTCTTTGTAATAAGGCTCTTTTATAATGAAGTAAAACATGCAAATACTCTTTATTATATTGAGATATAACTCCATCCACAAACTTCCTTCTATCCTCGCTGCCACCCAAAAGCAGGTTTACATCTCCAGGATGAACCAAAACCAGTGGATAAAGCCCAATATGATCGGACAGACGGTCATAAACTTTCTTATTGCGCTTAAAAATTTTATTTTGATTCCTTTTCATACCGCAGTGTAGTTCATCTGTTTTTCCATTCATTTTATAATTGCCGCGAATTACAAAAAAATCAAAGTCATGATGAATATTCTGAGAATCAATAGGATTAGAAAAGCTTTTACAAAATGATAAATAATATATTGCATCAAGCAAATTTGTCTTTCCTGATGCATTTTTACCTGTGAAGCAATTTACCTTTGGACTAAACTCAAGGTTTGCTTCATTGTAATTTTTGAAGTTTATTATTGATAAATTTTGCAAAAACATATTCACTTTATTATGTATTACAAAAGTACCATATTTTTTAGATTCATTTAATTAATAAGAACTAAAGCACATCTTTGTTTTATGCTATGATTAAGAAATTATAAACGCAAATGTCAGTTTTTTAATCTTTTATTGTCCTGATATATTCAATATCAAATTATTTGTTGTTGAGAAATTTGATATCAAATTTTATCTGATTCAAATCATACATATTTTATTTACAGCCTCTTAAAAAATCAAAAAATGAATAATGGGATGATATATTATTATACTTTTGTTTATGTATGAAGACTAAATCAATATGAATACTTTTTTGCATTTAGACATACCTGAAAGGACAGTCTAATAAAAATTATTATTAACCAAAACACACAAATAGCATGAAAAGATTATTTTTATTTTTAATTCCATTGAGCATTTTTATGACAAATTGCGAAACTGACAAAAATCCGTTTTTTTCTGAGTACAATACTCCATTTGATTCTCCGCCATTTGATCGCATAGAGGAAGATCATTATATGCCTGCTTATGAAGAGGCTATGAAGCAGCACAGGGCTGAGATTGATGCAATTATAAGCAATCCTGACGAAGCGGATTTTGAAAATACTATTCTTGCATATGATAATGCCGGTGAGTTAATGAGCAAGGTAGGATCTGTTTTTTTTGGTGTTAGAAGCGCAAATACAAATGACCGCATGAATGAGATTGCTCGTGAGCTTAATCCGATTTTGTCTGCTCACAGCAATTCTATACGTCTGGATCAGGATTTGTTTGCACGCATTCAAGATGTTTATAACAAAAGAGAAGAGCTTAATCTTGATAAAGAGCAGATGATACTTGTTGAGAAAATATACAGAGATTTTGAGCGTGCTGGAGCTGCACTGCCTGAAGAAGATCGGGAAAAATTAAAAAAGATAAATGAACGTATGTCAATGCTTTCATTAGAACTGGGAGAAAATGTTTTAGATGAAACTAACGACTTCAAACTTGTTCTCGAAACTGAAGAGGACTTGGCAGGATTGCCTGAATCTGTTATTTCTGCTGCAGCTGACGCAGCGAAAGAGGCTGATATGGAAGGCAAGTGGGTAATTACGCTTCATAAGCCCAGCTGGATTCCGTTTTTGCAGCATTCTACAAGAAGAGATCTTCGTGAAAAAGTTTATAAGGCTTACTACATGAGGGGAAATAACGGTAATGATAATGATAATAAAAAATTGTTTGCCGAATTAATGAAACTTCGCAGAGAATATGCAAACTTGCTTGGCTTCGATAATTATGCTGAATTTTTTAATGAGATACAAATGGCAGAGAAACCGGAGAATGTATATAGCTTTCTTCACCAGGTTTGGGAACCTGCGCTAAAAAGAGCCAAAAGCGAACTCGATCAAATGCAGAAAATAATTGATAGAGAAGGTGGTGACTTTGAACTTGAATCGTGGGACTGGTGGCACTATGCCGAGAAATTACGTAAAGAAAAATATGATCTTGATGATGCAGAGCTTAAACCTTATTTTACTATTGAAAATGTTAGAAACGGCTCATTCCTTCTGGCTAATAAACTTTATGGGATAAGCTTTGAAAAGCTTGATAATGTGCCTGTTTATCATGAAGAAGTTGAAGCTTATGAAGTTAAAGAAGAAGATGGAACTCATCTGGCAGTATTATTTATAGATCCACATCCACGCGCCGGCAAAAGAGGTGGAGCATGGTGTGGTTCATACAGAAGCGGTGCTTACGATGAAAATGGAGAAAAAATAACCCCTATTGTTACTATGGTTATGAACTTTTCACGACCTAGTGGTGACAAACCCGCTATGCTTAGCTGGGATGAAACAACAACTTATTTTCATGAATTTGGACATGCTTTGCATAATTTCTTCGCTGATGGTAAATATAGAAGAACCAGCAGAAGTGTACCCCGCGATTTTGTCGAGCTTCCATCTCAGATTTGTGAAAATTGGGCAAGTGAAACTGAAATGCTAAAAGAATATGCTCTGCATTATGAAACAGGAGAACCTATTCCTGATGAGCTGATTAAAAAAATACAAAATAGTGCACACTTTAATCAGGGATTTGTTACTGTTGAGTATGTGGCTGCAGCTCTTCTTGATATGGACTGGCATACCGCTGATTTTTCTGATATTGATGTTGAAAATATTGATGTTGAAGAATTTGAAAAGCAATCTATGAACAATATTGGTTTAATTGATGAAATTATTCCAAGATATAAAACAACTTATTTTAATCATATTTTTGGAACAGGATATGCCGCCGGATATTATGTTTATCTGTGGGCAGGAGTTTTAGATTCAGATGCTTTTTATGCTTTCAAAGAATCAGGAGATCTTTTTAATAAGGAATTAGCTGATAAGTTTAGAAAATATATCCTTGCTAATAATAGCATATATGAGGGTATGGAAGCTTATGTTAATTTTAGAGGAGAAGAACCTTCTATTGAACCTCTTCTTGAAAAAAGAGGTATGAAATAGTACTGAAATTTAATAAATAGAAAAAGGCTGTCTGTATTGTCAATTGACTTTTAGACAGCCTTTTTTAATAAATAAACAACACTATTAATTACTGCTAAAAAACTCAAATAAGTTATGCTTATGGATCTTCGCTCCATTAGCATAATTTTTAATCTTTCGGATAATATCCATTGGACTATCAGCAAAATCAACATGAATCATTTTTATGTTAGGATATTTTTGAAGAAATATTTCTTTAAAAGAATGACGATATCTGTCTAACATCATTGGACCAATCAAAACAAGGTCATGAGGTGTGCTTTCAATCTCTTCACATAAGGAATGATATTTCGTGGCTTTTCCGCAAATAGTTATTTCCGGATCAGAAATTATATATGATAAAATTCCATTCAGCATTATATCGCTGCTATCTGCAACAATTATTTTTACTGCGCTCATATTTTATTGATTTATTATTTAGCTCAAAGATATTTACAACAAATATATAATCTAACAGTGTTTTTACTCAATATGTATTGTGGAAACACTTAATTTAGAGAATGCATGTATTTCAATGATAATAATACAATCAGGATTGATTGAAATCAAAAATTAAGTATGTAAATGACAGGATGAGAAATAAAAAGTCTATATATCAATAATCTTATTCTTTATTGCATACTTAATAAGTTCAACACTGTTTTTCATGTTGGTTTTCTGCAATATGTGGTTTTTGTGAGATTCAATTGTACGAACACTTAGGAATAACTTTTCTGCAATCTCGCTATTGTTATATCCTTCAGCAAAAAGTTGTAAAACTTCAAGTTCTCTCTTCGTTAAACTAGGCATTAAACCAGATGCTTTCTTCTTTTTGTTGGCATAATTCTTTACAATTTCTTCAGATATTGTAGTATGGAAAAAATTTTTGCCGCTGTGTATTGTTTGTATTGCCTCTACCAATTCTTCAGAGGAAACATCTTTAGGAACATAACCATCAGCACCGACATCAATTGCATCAGAAATGTTGTTGTAATCAGAATGCATTGAAAGGATAAGTATTTTGATGTCTGAGAAATTCTTTTTAATTGCTGCTGTTGTTTCTATTCCTGACATATTTGGCATGCTGATGTCAAGCAACATAACATCCGGCTTTACAGTTTTTAATAAGTCTAGTGCTTCTTGTCCGCTATGAGCTATACCAATAACGTCAATTCTATCCGCACCCATTAAAAACAGACTTATACAATCTGTTACAAGTTTGTGATCATCTACAATTACAACTTTTATTTTTTCCATGAATTCTTTTTATAAATAATATCTGCCAAAAAATACTTAAGTCTTTTCAAAAGCAGTTTATGTATATTTATGCAAATTAACAACAACTTTATTTATTATCAAAATATTTTTCAAACTACATTTAAAAAAGATACTTCTAATTGTTGGTAAATGCATGATTTAATTTAAACAATCATTTTACTTTTATATTTGATCTTTATATCTTTTTTTGTATTTGGGATGCAGTAGCTTGAGCTTTTGGCATTACCAATAAATCATTTATGCATACATGATCAGGCAAACCGGCTGTAAACACAACAATTTCAGCAATATCTTTTCCGCTTAATGGCGTAAATCCTTCATAAACTTTATCAGCTGCTTGCTGATCTCCTTTAAACCTGACAAGGCTAAACTCAGTTTCTGCGGCACCCGGACTGATTTGACTGACTTTTATACCATGTGGCAATAAATCAATTCTCATTCCTTTTGTTATTGCATCAACTGCGTGCTTGCTTGCACAATAAACATTTCCTTTCGGATAAACTTCTCTTCCGGCTATTGATCCAATATTTATTATTTGTCCACTTTTGTTTTCTATCATTAAAGGAATAATTTTTTTACTGACATATAATAATCCTTTTACATTAGTATCAATCATATTCTCCCAATCTTCAATTAAACCTTCATCTATTGTATTTAGTCCAAGGGATAAACCGGCATTGTTAACTAAAATGTCTATTTTTTTCCAATCTTTTCCAAGGCTGTCAATAGATTTGCTTACCTCATCCTTATTTCTTACATCAAAAGCTAAAGTTTTAACTTTGACATTATAAGTAGCAGTTAAACTTTCAGCCAATTTATTCAATCTTTCCTCTCTGCGTCCATTTATTATCAATGAGTAGCCGGATTCTGCAAACTTTAGGGCGCAAGCCTCACCAATACCGCTCGTTGCACCGCTTATAAAAACAATCTTAGCCATATTCTGTTTTTCGTCAGATAAAAATGTTAAATAAATAAAATAAAGATTAATCTTATAAAATTACACAAATATTTTTTTAATTAATAGCTTTATTTTTTCAAAATCTACTAAATATAAAAAAGCCATCCATAAAAACGGGAGGGCAGGAATTTTATATCTTACCAGTCCTCCATATATTGGCGTCACTATTCCAACCAAAATAAATGTAAGAATAACAAAAGAAATACAAAACCACAAAAAGGGATTAAAAAGTTTTTCTTTGTTATAAAACACAGCCATAAATATTATTGAAATCCATATAAACAAGTTTTCTAAAGCTGCTATTAATATAATAGGAGAATCACTATCAAGCAAATGCGGCCGTGTTAATGTATTCCAAAAGCCTGAAGGAACAAAACTCAGAATACTGAATATATTCGCTTGCATTAGTCTGTCGGTAATTATACTTCCGGCTTCAACAAACTGTGTGAAATTCACAAAGTTATTTTGTTTATTTGCCAAAATTTCCAGCATATTATAAGAAGGAAAAACATAGCCTATTCCCATAAATATAAGCATCCATAGTACAAATATTGCAACATACTTTAGTATAATATAATGGTCAGTTTTGTTTCTGAAAATGTAATACGCTATTATCACAGGAATAAGTAAAAAACCTATGTATGCTTTCAATAAAACTAATAGAAACAGAGAAATCAGTATGTTAAAAATGAAAATAAGCTTTATATGTTTTATTATTATTATTTTTTGTGTATAAAGCAGGAAAATGCCTAATGCAAATAATAGAATGCTTTCCTTTAATACTCCTGATCCCCAAAATAAAACCGATGGAAATAAAATAATTCCCCAGAAAACATACTTTAATTTATTTGAAGAAAATTTGTCTTTTGCAAACTTATATATTGCCAATAGTCCTGTAAATGTTAGAAAATTTGCAGAAATAATGTGAATCCCAATATTACCACCGCTTATTATCCCAATAATAGCATTAAAGCGGATTACGATTCTGTTGTCATTATAGACCGGTTCTTCCCATGGCCTGAACCAGCTTGTCATTTGGGCATAGTATTTATCCAGATGTTCGGCCCCGGCATCTATTCCGCTAATCATTCTAAAAAAATCTATTGGGTTATCTTTTATTGCGCCGGCCATAATCATGCCGTCATTAAAATACTTATAAATATCAGCCGTGCTTTTCTCGTAATAATAATTATATACAAGAAGAAAAATAAATCCAACAATGCATTTCAGTGTAAAAGCTGCTATAAGAAACTTATAACTTATATTCTCTATGTTTCTAAAGAAAGGAGTATATTTAATAATAATGGCAAAAAATATGAAACTTAATAAAATGACAACAATATTCAATGTTTTGCTTTTTTAGTGTTTTTAGATAGTTCAAAAATAAGCTTTTTAAAAATAATATGTTTTTTTGAACATATAAAATAAGCAAAAAATTATTTTTTTCAGCTAATTGCTTTATGTATTTTTGCCAAGTCTTTATATAAAACTTCACTAATGGAAAACATCAGCTATAATACCCCTGCAACATTAGAAATTGCCCAAACTCTGGGATTACTGCCCGAAGAATACGAAAAAATCAAAGAGATTATGGGAAGAAATCCTAATTTCACAGAGATTAGTATTTTTTCTGTAATGTGGTCAGAGCATTGTTCTTATAAAAACTCCATTAAATGGCTTAAAACGCTTCCCCGCAAAGGTCCTCATTTGCTTGCAGAGGCAGGGGATGAAAATGCAGGATTAGTTGATATTGGTGATGATTTAGCATGTGCCTTTAAAATAGAATCTCACAATCATCCTTCTGCGCTGGAGCCTTATCAGGGTGCAGCTACGGGAGTTGGTGGCATAAACCGGGATATTTTCACAATGGGAGCAAGACCGATTGCTCAATTAAATTCATTGCGCTTTGGCAATCCGGAACTTGAAAGGACTAAATGGCTTCTGAAAGGCGTGGTTAAAGGAATTGGCGATTATGGTAATGCTTTTGGTGTTCCTGTTGTAGCAGGAGAAGTATATTTTGACGAATGTTATAACACTAATCCACTGGTTAATGCAATGTCTGTTGGAATAGTCAGAAAAGGAAATACCATTTCTGCAATTTCAGAAGGTGTTGGAAATCCGGTTTTTATTGTTGGTTCTTCTACCGGGAAAGACGGAATACACGGTGCAACTTTTGCCTCTGAGGATATTACCGAAGCTTCTGCCGATAAAATTCCTGCGGTGCAGGTTGGTGACCCTTTTCAGGAAAAACTTCTTCTTGAGGCAAGCCTTGAGCTTATAAAAACTGATGCCGTTGTTGGAATGCAGGATATGGGTGCTGCAGGTATTACTTGTTCAACAAGCGAGATGAGTGCAAAAGGGAAACACGGAATGATAATTCATTTGGACAAGGTGCCTATGCGACAAAAAAATATGCAAGCATTTGAAATTTTATTATCTGAGTCCCAGGAAAGAATGCTGGTTGTTGTTAAAAAAGGCAGAGAAGATGAGGTTATGAAAGTATTTGATAAGTGGGATCTAAATTGTGTTCAAATAGGTGAAGTTATTGAAGGTGATGTCTTAAAGTATTATATGGATGGGAAACTGGTTGCTGAAGTAGCCGCAGATCCGCTGGTTTTGGGTGGTGGCGCTCCAGTGTACGACAGAGAATATAAAGAGCCGGACTACTATCAAAAGACAAAAGAATTTAAAATAGAAAGTATTCAGCAAGCACAAGACCTTAAAAGCGTAGCCGAATTTTTGTTAAGCCGTCACAGCATTGCATCAAAAAAATGGGTTAGCGAACAGTATGATTCCATGGTTGGCACAAAGAATATGTCAACTAATAATATTTCTGCTGCCGGTATAGTTAATCTGAAAGGATCTGATAAGGCATTGGCGATGTCTGTTGATTGCAATAGCAGATATGTGCATGCAGACCCTGAAATTGGATGCGCAATTGCAGTTTCTGAAGCTGCCAGGAATATTGTTTGCAGTGGAGGTATTCCAAGTGCTGTAACAAATTGCCTCAATTTCGGAAATCCATATAGCCCTGAAGTATATTGGCAGTTTGTTGGAGCAATCAAAGGAATGAGTAAAGCTTGTGAAATATTTAAAACTCCCGTTACGGGCGGAAATGTTAGTTTTTACAATCAAACATCAAAGGGAAGTAAAGTTGAGCCTGTATTTCCTACTCCGGTTATAGGTATGTTGGGCATTTTAACCGATAAAAAGTTTATGACAGGCCTTGGTTTTAAAAAGCCGGGACATAAGATTTATCTTATTGGAAAATCGCAAAATGATATTAATTGTTCTGAATATCTTTACGCTTACCATAAAGTAAAATTGTCTCCGCCTCCTGCATTTAAGCTTGATGAAGAATACAATGTTCAGAATATTGTTAAGGAATTGATTCAGAAAAATTTTGTAGAGTCATGCAACGATATTTCTGACGGAGGTTTGTTTGTTAGTTTGTTTGAATCTGCTCATGCCGGTAAACTTGGTTTTGACATTAGTTGTGATGAAGATATAAGAAAGGATGCTTTCCTTTTTGGTGAATCACAAAGCCGGATTATTGTTACTGTTGACACAAATAAAGAAGAAGATTTTGTTGAGATGATGGCATTATCAGAAGTGGAATTTTCTTTTCTGGGAGAAGTTATTGAAAATGAAGCTATTATTGATGGAGAGAGCTTTGGAAGAATAGAATATCTGGGAAGTATTTATGAAAGCGTTATCCCTAAAATGATGGGAGAATAATAATCCTCCCATCAATAAAAAAATCACCAGATTCTTGCTCTTTCTTCTTTTGGTATGTAACGGGAATCCTCCTCACTTACATCAAAAGTTTCATAAAAGGCATCGAGATTATAAACAATTCCGTTAACTCTCGCTTCACCGGGAGAGTGTGGCCCTTCTTGTAATTGACGCATTAATTCCTGATCGCGAATGTTATTTCTCCATATTTGAGCATATGAAATAAAGAAACGTTGTTCGGGTGTATAGCCATCAATAAGTTTCGTATTTTCACTGTCTTTCAGCTTAAGTTTCAAAGCTGTGTAAGCAATATTTAATCCACCCAAATCGGCAATATTTTCTCCCAGGCTTAGCTCTCCGTTAATAGTAAGACTATCAAGCATAACATAATTGTTATATTGGTCAACCAAAACTTTAGTTCTTTCTTTAAACTGTTCTGCATCTAGTTCTGTCCACCAATCATTTAAAATACCTTCTGAATTGTAATGTCTGCCTTGATCGTCAAATCCATGAGTCATCTCATGGCCTATAACCATTCCAATAGCTCCGAAATTTACTGCATCATCAGCGTGCATATAAAAGAAAGGAGGTTGGAGTATAGCTGCCGGAAAGACAATCTCATTCATTGTCGGACTATAATATGCATTTACGGTTTGCGCATTCATAAACCACTTGTCACGGTTAACAGCTTTTCCGATTTCACCAATGTTGGATTTTATATTAAATTCTCTGGATGCTAGCACATTTAATACATAAGCTTGTTTTGAGATTTCCAGTTCTGAATAATCTTTCCATTTATCCGGATATCCAATCTTTACATTAATTACATTTAGTTTTTCTCTTGCCCTTTCCTTTGTGTCTTCAGTCATCCAATCAAGCTTGTTAATCCTCAGAAGGAATGCTTCCCTGAGGTATTCTACTAGTTCATCCATTCTTTCTTTGGCTTCTTCGGGGAAATATTCAGCAACATATTCCTGGCCCAGGGCTTCTCCAATGCCATAATTAATATACCTTAACACACGTTTCCATCTCTTCTTGTTTTTTTCTCTGCCCGACATTACTTTGCCGTAAAATTCAAATGTAGCCTCTTCAAAATTATCGCCTATAAAAGGAGATGATGCACGTAATACATTCCATTCAATATAATTTTTAATTGATTCAATGTCATATTCGGAAATTACATTGCTGAAAGTGCTAATGAAATCAGGCATTCCAACATTTATCTCTTCTATATCAAGATTGCGTTCAGTGAAATATAAATTCCAATTAAAACCAGGACTAAGATTATTCAGAGATTCAACAGACATTTTATTGAAAGTTGCATAAGGATTTCTTATTTCCAGACGACTCATAGAAGCTTCAGCTAAAGTTGTTTCGATTGCTATTATATCTCCTAATTTTTTCTCTATTTTACTTTCAGAAATATATACTAAACCAAAGATTTCGGCAATCATTTTTTTGTATGCATCTCTTATTTTAATAGTTCTTTCATCATCTTTTAAATAATAATCTCTGTCACTCATTCCCAAACCACTTTGCATAATGCTTCCAATCATAGTCTCTGTATCAGATCTGTCCTGAGTTGCTCTTAGCCAGAAAAAAGGCCTGAATCCCTTGTTGTGAAGTTCTGCTAATAATATTGCCACTTCATCATTGCTTTCCAGTTTATGAATCCTGGCAAAAATTGGGCTAAGTGGTTCTATGCCTTGTGAGTTTATATTTTTGATATCCATTCCGCTTTCATAAAAATCTCTGATCTTTTGTCTGTTAGAACCTTTTTCAGCATTTTTATCATTTTGAATTGTTAACAAAAGAGATTTTAGTCTGTCATAATTTAGTTGTTCAAGATGTTCAAAAGAACCATATTTACTATACTCTTCAGGAATAGGATTGTTTTCCAGCCAATTACCGTTTGCAAATCTAAAAAAGTCTTCACCGGGAGCTACAGTATTATCCATATTGCTTAAATCAATAGGAATTATTTCTTTTTCAGTAGTTGACGTACAGGCAAATAATAAGACAAGAATTACCAAGCCATATTTCTTTTTTAATCTAATCATACTATAATAACTTAATTCTATATGTTTCTAAATTTAACTATGGCATTCAAAATTTAAGAAATGAATTTCGAATAGATATATACTAAATTAAGAGATTTTGCTAAGAGTAAATCAATTGTTTAAACCTTTTAGTTTTTTTTATGAATTATATACAATTAATTTATGATTCCTTCGAATCTCATATTTCATTTTAAAATATTTCAAATTAAAAATGTAACTTCGAAAATTATTTTAATTGAAAGATATATATTGTGAAACAGCATTCTGAACTTGATGTTATTGATGAATCTCCCGATATATTAAAAGACTGCAAAAGTTTGAAATTTATAAAAGAAAAGCCCGGAATTCACAAAACCAACCTTGATCACAAACCATTTTTTGGCAAGAACCTAAAACCATGGCAAAAAAATCTCTACAAAATTTGTGGGATATTATCATTTTTGATGGGTATGCTGGGAATTGCTTTGCCCTTGCTGCCTACAACTCCATTTCTTTTGCTTGCAGTATGGTGTTATGCCAGAAGTTCTGAAAAATTATACTACTGGTTGGTTTATCACAGAGTTTTTGGAGAATATATAAGAAATTACAGAGATAAAAAAGGAATACCTTTGAGAATTAAAGTCGGTGTTCTTGTTCTTTTGTGGGCTACCATATCTTTCTCTGCTTTTTTTGCAGTAGAAATAATTTGGGTTAGAATTCTTTTAATGATTATTGCAATAGGTGTCAGTATTCATATTTTAAAGATTCCAACATTAAAAAGAAAAACATGAAATAGTTATATCTCACTACCATTATAATGTTCAAATCAACATGAAAATAAAGATTTTTCTTGCATTTATAATTTTTTTATCAAGCTCATCTTTTTCGTCTTTTCAGGACGAACATTCGCCGGCATTTCAAAGAGCGGAGTACATTTTATATATATTAAATAATATTGAATGGCCAAATGAAGATGAATTTGATGTGCTTGAAATAGGTGTATTGGAGGATGAAAATTATATTACAAAGGAATTAGAGAAACTTGCCGAAGGAAAAACAACAAAAAATAGCAAGCCTGTTAGAATTGTGCAATTCAAAAGTATCGAAAACATCAAACCGGTACAAATGCTGTATGTTAACCGTACAGAAGGATATGATATTGATGAGATACTAAAAAAAATTAAAGGGAATCACACCTTACTTATATCCGAAAATTATGAATTTCAGAGTTCAATGATAAATTTTATAATTATTGATAAAGTATTAAGATTCGAGATTAATACTGCAAGAATAGAAGATGAAGGACTAAAAGCATCACCTCTGTTTGTAGCAAAATCAATAAAAAGCGAAGCTGATTGGGTAAAGTTGTATCTACAGGCCGAGAATTTGCTTTTTAAAGAACAGGAAATTGTTGCTCAACAAAATGTTGAAATTGCACGCCAAAAAGATTTAATAGAAGAACAGCTTTCAACAATTAAACTTCAGTATGAGGAAATAGAAAAGCAAAAAGAACAAATTGCAGAACAAATACAAAAGCTTCGTAATCTGGATGCAGATATAAAGAACAAAGAGAAAGAGATAAGAAATACAATAATAATTCTTGCTCAAAAAACTAAGCAGATTAATGAAAGTATTGCTAAAATTGAGCAAGCTGAGGATGAATTAAAAAAGAAAACACAAGAAATAAATGATAAAGAAGTAATGATTCAACAGCAGGATACGCAGATTTATGCTCAGCTGCAAGAAATTGAAAAACAGAAGTTGGTTATTGTCATGGCTGCGATATTGAGTGTTTTTCTTATTATTTTGGGTTATTTTATTTATCGCAGTTATCTTATAAAGAAAAGGGCAAATCATATTCTTAAGAAAAAGAATGACCATATTCAAAAGCAGAAAACAGAGATAGAAATGCAACGCAATATTGCAACGGATCAGCGTGATATGATTGCGAAACAAAATAAAAGTATTCAGGATAGTATAAATTATGCCAGCAGAATACAGGAAGCTGTGCTGCCACCAAAGGAATTATTGAGCTCTGAGGTTAAAAATTATTTTATATTAAATAAACCGAAAGAAGTTGTTAGTGGTGATTATTATTGGATGGCAAGTAAAGATGGAAGTTTAATTATTTCCGCTGCTGATTGCACAGGACATGGTGTGCCGGGAGCTTTTATGAGCATGCTGGGAGTTGCTTTTCTAAATGAAATAGTTAATAAACTAGAGGTCTTAAAAGCAAATGAAATACTTAATATGCTTAGAAAATATGTTATTTCTTCTCTTAGACAAACCGGGAAGGACGAAGAAACAAAAGATGGAATGGATATAGCACTCTGTATTTTAAATACCGGTAATCATAATATACAGTTTTCAGGCGCTAACAATCCTTTATATATTGTACGTTCTAAGGAAAATCTTGATTTTGAGATTGCAGAATCAGAGAATATGAGCTTATTTAGAAATAATGATACACATAACTTATATAGGCTAAAAGGAGATAGAATGACTGTCGCGTTTTCTCGTAAGGCAGATATCCCATTCACTAATAATGACTTACAACTATTACCGGGAGATTCTATATATATGTTTTCAGATGGCTTTATTGATCAGTTTGGTGGTCCGGAGGGCAGAAGATATAAGTCCAGCAATTTTGCTCAAAAATTATTGGAAATACAACATTTAAGTATGGAACAACAAAATACTGAACTAAACAAAGAGATTGAAGATTGGAAAAAATATCCCAATAAGGCAGGAAATCCTTATAGTCAAATTGATGATATCTTAGTTATAGGAATTAAAATTTAATTACTCGCATTCATATACAGTAGTTATGCCCTGAGGGTCCGTGTCTTCTACTCCGTCAACTTCATCAAGTTCTTCACCACAAAATTCGCCTACGTATAATCTGCTTTCTTCGTTGCCATCGGCATCATAAGTTACTATCCAACAGTCTTTGCAGTATGGATCTACTTCACAGGTAGAAAACAAAAAAGCAGATATGACAAAAAGAAATAAAGTAATTAATGTGCGCCTTTTCATTATTTAGTATGTTTATGTTTGTATTATTTTAGTGCGACAAATATAAAACTTTTTTATATGTCCTTTATAAATAAGAATTAGTTTTGTAGCATAGAAAATGAGAAGTTTTTTCATATTTCAAAAATATTTCAATATTCTGTTGTATAAATAAGAATTTAGTTGTATTTTTGCGCCCGGAAAAACATATAATATATATAAAAAATGGCAAAAAAATCGAAAGACGCTCGCGGACAGGTTATTTTAGAATGTACTGAGCACAAAGACAGTGGAATGCCGGGTACATCAAGGTATATTACTACAAAAAACAGGAAAAATACGCCTGATAGGCTTGAACTGAAAAAATTCAATCCTATTCTTAGAAAAATGACTATTCACAAAGAAATTAAATAATTTGAATTATGGCAAAGAAAGTTGTTGCATCACTAAAAACTGATACCGGAAAAGGATTTGCTAAAGTTATCCGAATGGAAAAATCTGATAAAACCGGAGCATATGCTTTTAAAGAGGATATTGTTGCTCAGGATAAAGTAAAAGAATACTTTAGTAAAAAATAAATACTTGTTTCATAGTATTAATAAGGCCGGTTCAATATTGTTGAGTCGGTCTTGTTGTTTATTATGCCGATACTATTATTGAATTGTATATATCATAATTACATTCTTTCTCGCAGGAGTTTATTATATTAACTGTATCTATGCAGAATACGCTATTCTATTAATGCCTGCTCACTACTTTTTTTATCCCCCGGTTTTTTGTCTGATAACTATTTTCCTGTCTATAGGATGAAAATATGGTAATTTGATTATTTTTGTACTTAAATTAATATGTTATGGGCTTATTTGATATTTTTTCTAAAAATAAAGAAGAAAAGGAACAAAAACTTAAAGAAGGTTTATCTAAAACCCGGGAAAATTTTCTTAGTCGCATTGGAAAGGCAGTTATTGGCAAATCCAGTGTTGATGAGGATGTGCTGGATAATCTTGAGGAAATACTTATTAGCAGCGATGTTGGAGTTGATACCACCCTTAAAATTATTGAACGTATTGAAAAAAGAATTGCTCGTGATAAATATGTAGGTACAGATGAACTTAACAGAATTCTTAAGGAAGAGATTATTGCATTACTTCAGGAGAATAAATCTACGGATATTAATAATTTTGATTTAACAGATTTGCCAAAACCATATATTATTTTGGTAGTTGGTGTAAATGGAGTTGGAAAAACCACAACAATTGCAAAACTTGCCCGTAAGTTTAAGTCGGCAGGAAAAAAGGTTGTGCTTGGTGCCGCTGATACATTCAGGGCTGCAGCAGTTAATCAGCTTAGCATTTGGTCTGAAAGGGTTGGAGTACCTCTTGTTTCCCAGGGAATGGGAGCAGACCCTGCTTCTGTGGCATTTGATACAGTTGATTATGCAAAAAAGAATTCCTTTGATATTGCTATAATTGATACAGCCGGCCGCCTTCATAATAAAGTAAATCTTATGAATGAGCTTTCGAAAATAAAAAGAGTTGCTAACAAAATTATTCCTGAAGCACCCCATGAAGTATTGTTGATCCTTGATGGTTCTACCGGACAAAATGCATTTGAGCAGGCAAAACAGTTTACTTCCGCTACAGAAGTTACAGCTCTGGCAATTACTAAGCTTGATGGCACCGCTAAAGGTGGTGTTGTTATTGGTGTTAGTGATCAGTTTAAAATTCCTGTAAAATATATTGGCGTTGGCGAAGGTCTTGATGACTTGCAATTATTTGACAGAGAAGCATTTGTAGATACTTTGTTTGAAAAATTGTGAGAAAGAAATCAATAAATATTATTACACTGGGCTGTTCTAAAAATCTTGTCGATTCAGAGAAAATACTTGGCCAACTCGATCGAAACAGATTTGATTTATTCCACGATGCTGATACTCTTACCGATATTGTTATAATCAATACCTGTGGTTTTATTAATGATGCCAAGCAGGAAAGCATAGATACTATTCTTCAGTTTCTTGAAGCAAAAAAACAAGGTGATATTGAAAAAGTTATTGTTACAGGCTGTTTATCACAAAGGTACAGGGATGAATTGAGTGAAGAAATTCCTGACGCTGATGCCTGCTTTGGTACAGATGAAAATGATGAGCTATTTAAACTTCTCAAACAAGATTTTAATAAAGAGATTATATCCAGAACTATTACAACTCCGGCACATTATGCTTACCTAAAGATATCTGAAGGTTGTGACAGGTTTTGCGCTTTTTGTGCTATCCCATTAATTAGAGGCGCTTATAAGTCAACTCCTATAGAATTATTGGTTGAAGAAGCTAAAATGCTTGCAGACAAGGGTGTTAAGGAGCTTTTGCTCATTGCTCAGGATCTAAATTTTTATGGATTTGATCTTAATGGTAAACTTCAATTAGGCAATCTAATTAATGAACTATCCAAAATTGATGGTATTGAATGGATTAGATTGCATTATGCATATCCTCACAAGTTTCCTGAAGATGTGATTGATATTATTGCAAATAATCCAAAGCTTTGTCACTACCTGGATATTCCTTTGCAGCATATAAATGACAGTATTCTTAACTCTATGAAAAGAGGACATAATAATGAAGATACTGTGAATCTTATTAATAAATTGCGACAAAAAGTTCCTGATATAGCAATAAGAACTACTATGCTGGTTGGCTATCCCGGAGAAACGGACGAAATGTTTGAAGAATTACTTGAATTTGTAAAAGATCAAAAGTTCGAAAGGCTTGGAGTTTTTACATATTCGCCCGAAGAAGGAACTAAAGCTTTCTCACTTAAAGATAATGTTCCTGAAAAGACAAAGAATTTGCGTGCAGAGAAATTAATGAAAGTTCAACAGGAGATTTCATTGAATAATAATTTGTCTAAGATTGGGAAATCTTTTAAAGTAATTATAGACAGGGAAGAGGATGATTGCTTTGTTGGCAGAACAGAGTTTGATTCTCCCGAGATTGATAATGAAGTTTTAATTAAGAAGGATAGTTTATTAAAAGCGGGCGAATTTTTCAATATTAGAATTACTGATGCTGCTGAATTTGAACTATTTGGCGAACTCAATAATTAATCAGTTTTACACTTTATCTTTTCAATTCAAAAACTTCCAAATCTTTGATGTTTTGCCCGTCAATAACTAAACGAATCATTGTAATTACTTTGTGAAATCCGGATTTTCCTGCTGCACCGGGATTAATATGAAGTAAATTATTTTTTTTGTCATTCATGACTTTTAGAATATGAGAATGTCCCGATATAAATAGCTTGGGAGGATTAACCTTTATTATTTCCCTGATTTTCGGCGAGTAATTGCCGGGATATCCACCAATATGAGTGATTAAGACATCAGTTTCTTCTGCTTTGAATCTTTGAATTTCCGGGTATTCCGTCTGTGTAGAAAAGTCATCAATATTACCATGAACAGCTATGAGCGGTTTAAAGGCTTTTAGCTCGTATGCTGCATCTAAACCTCCAATGTCACCTGCATGCCATATTTCATCACAGTTATTAAAAAACTCATAAACTTTGGGGTGTATAAAACCGTGAGTATCTGATATTATGCCGATTTTCTTCATTCTATAAGCTGTTTTTTATTTTATATAAGATGCAGATAAAATATTCTTATTCAATATCTTCCCATTTGTCTTTTTTTCTCATCAGTGATTCGCGTTGCTCTTTCAGCTCATCAAGTTCAGCTTCTTTTCTTGCAATAGCTGCTTTTAGTATTTGAATATGATTATTTATGTCATGTGCCGGATCAGAAGAAACTTCATCCAGAAGAGGATTACTCTCAGTTTCTGACAGACTGCTTATGATGTCGTAATCTTTGTTAATTTCATTTTGTAATGCCTCAATTTTCATATCAACATCAGAAACCTGATAATTGATATGCAATTCAATTTTATCTTTTTTTGCAGCATAATATTCATCTTGTCTTTGATGCAGAATGTCAAATGAAGCTTGCAATTTTTTGTAAAGTTCTTCGCGCTCTTCAGCTTTCATCTTTATGCCTTTAAATTCTGTCTGTACTCTTTTAAGATGTTCTTTGGTTTTTTTGAATTCCATTGAGCTTTGTGCTCTCTCATATGCTGCAAGAACCATGGGTTTTAGGCGTTGGTAGTTTTCAATAGCTTCTTTGTTGCGGAAGTTAAAATAATCTTCCTGTCTTTGTTTTATCGTTTCAAAAGCATTCTGAAGTCTTTGGTATAAAGCTTCTCTGTCTTCCTTCAGCAATTTGTAGTCTCTAAATGTTTGCTGAATTTGCTTTAGTCTTTCAAAAGATTCTTTGAAATTTTCGGAATTTTTTGCAATATCTTCTCCTTCGGCTATAAGTGATTCCACTAATTTGGTATTGTCCTTTGCATTAGCTTCAAATTCCGATTTTTCTTCTTCGCGCCGAATTTTTAAAATAGTAAAACCATCTTGCAACTTATTAAGCAATTGATTTCTAACTTCATAACTTAAGTCTGATTCTCTCACTTTTTTCTGATAATTTATCAGCTTTTGCCACAAATCTGAAATATCAGAAGCATTTTCTGCATTTTGCACAAGAGTTTCAATTTCCGGCATTAAATCTTCTTTTATAATCAGAGATTCTTTTTCTTTAACTAAGTTTTTCTTTTCGCGTCTTTCTTTAAGCAAATCAAAAGCTTCCTGTAACTGAGAATATAAAGTTTCCCGAATTTCTTTTTCCATTCGTATACCTTTAAACTCTTGCTGAACTTTTATACAAAAATTCCATGCATCATTTATATCCTCATCCTCAGCATATTTCGCATTTATAAGAGCTTCTTCTACTTTTGGAGTGAGCGTTTCGCGATTTTTGAATGATTCATTTTGAAATTCTTCTTTATCTTTTTCATAAAGAGTATTTACCTTTTCAAAACATTCATCAAAAATTAAATTGATTTCTTTTTTTTGGTCTAAAGTAAGATCGGCATCATGTGATGCTGCTCTCAATTCAATTAAATCACTTTTTATCTCTCTGAAATTCGAAGAGTTAACAGTATTGTTGAGTTTTGTCAGTTGTTCTTTTAGCAATAAATAATTTATGCTCATATTTGCGTTTTTTTTCAAAAGTACAAAAAAGATACTTAGCTTAAATTTGAGTTTTTTTCCCAAAAAACAAAGATTTTAAAATAGCTATATGATATTTTTGTAATTTAGCATTTTTCCGGAAAATAATAACAGAATAGGATAAATGAGCACGATTCAGTTAAAAGATAAACGATTTGCAAAGTATATTGACTCAGATAGAATTTTATCTGCTGTGGATGCACTTGGGCGTAAAATGAGTTATGATTATAACGGACGCATTCCTTTATTTTTAGTAGTTTTGAACGGTTCATTTATGTTTGCCTCGGACCTAATGAAGACATTCGTAGGTGATTGTGAGATTAGTTTTATTAGATTAAGTTCTTACCAAGGCACAAAATCAACAGAAGAAGTAAAAACTGTTTTAGGCTTAAATGAAAACCTTAAAGACAGAGATATAATAATTTTGGAAGATATTATTGATAGTGGAATTACAATAAATCATTTGATTAAGGATTTAGCCACCTATCAACCGGCATCATTAAAGGTAGCTACATTTTTGTTGAAACCCGATGCACTGAGAACAGAAATAAAACCTGATTATGTCGGCATGGAAATTCCTAATGATTTTATTGTAGGATACGGCCTTGATTATAATGGGTTCGGCAGAAATTTGCCTGATATTTATAAAATTGTTGAATAAGTAAATATAAGTCAAACACAAGTCACATAAGCGACAATAATACGTGATCTATGCTTAACATTATAATTTTTGGCCCTCCGGGGTCCGGTAAAGGGACTCAATCTTCCCTTATTGTTCAGAAGTATAACCTTGTTCATCTTTCAACCGGAGATATTCTTCGTCAGGAAATAGAAGAGCAAACAGCTGTTGGTAAGGAAGCCAAAAAATTTATTGATGATGGACTTTTGGTTCCTGATGAGATTGTTTTGAAGATTTTGTATCACAAAGCTTCAGATAATGCTTTAGCAGAAGGTTTTGTTTTTGACGGTTTTCCCAGAACAATTGTTCAGGCAGAAATTTTGGATAAGATGCTGGAGAAACGCAAAATGCCTATTGATGTGGTAATCAGTGTGGAAGTTAAAGAGGAAGAATTGTTTAAGCGTATGATGGGGCGTGCTGAAGATTCAGGACGTTCTGATGATAATGAAGAAACTATTAAGAAAAGAATAGAAGTTTATAAAAACCAAACTTATCCATTAATAGATTACTATAGAAGACAGGGCAAACTTGTTGCTGTTAACGGGATGGAATCTGTTGATAAAGTTTTTGAGAAAATCTCACGTTCAATCGACTTTTTTAGAGAGAAAAGGCAAATAATTCCTTAGTTTCTTGTTATTTCATTTATTTAATTTGTAATATGGCGTCAAATTTTGTTGATCATATAAATATTTATTGTCGTTCCGGAAAAGGTGGCGCCGGTTCAAATCATTTACATAGAGCTAAATATATAACCAAAGGCGGACCTGATGGTGGTGATGGCGGACAGGGTGGACATGTAATTCTTAAAGGAAATTCAAATCTATGGACACTTCTGCACCTGAGATATACCAAGCAAATTAATGCAGAATCCGGCAAACCCGGTGCATCCCAGCAAAAATCAGGTGCAGCCGGAAAAAATGCTATTATTGAAGTGCCTTTGGGAACCGTTGCTAAAGATGCTGATACCGGCGAAGTAATGGTGGAAATTACAGAGCATAATGAAACTGTTATCCTTCTGCCGGGAGGACGTGGAGGACAGGGAAATACTCATTTCAAATCGGCTACGCGACAAACACCAAGATACTCTCAGCCGGGTGAACCCGGAATTGAAAAAGAGGTTGTACTTGAATTGAAAGTGCTTGCTGATGTTGGCCTGGTTGGCTTTCCCAATGCAGGAAAATCTACTCTTCTGTCAGTTGTGTCTGCAGCTAAACCCAAAATTGCCGATTATCCGTTTACTACCTTAGTTCCAAATCTTGGTATTGTGCCATATAGAGATCATAAATCTTTTGTGATGGCCGATATTCCCGGAATTATTGAAGGCGCACATCTCGGTAAAGGCATAGGTCTTAGGTTTTTAAGACATATTGAGAGAAATTCCGTTCTTTTGTTTATGGTGCCCGCTGATTCGGAGAGTATAAAAAAAGAATTTAATATTTTATTGAAGGAACTTGAATTGTATAATCCGGAACTGCTCGATAAAACCAGAATCCTTGCTGTGTCTAAGTGCGATCTTCTTAGTGAAAGTGAGCTTAAAAAGAAAAGTAAAAAAATGCCTGACGTTCCTGCTTTATTCATCTCTTCTCATACTAACAAAGGTATAATGGAGTTGAAGGATGTGTTATGGAAATATTTAAATGAGGATATTGAATAATTTTATATAAATTTTTCTGTTGAAATATATATAATATAACAGTATGCTAGAAACTTTGCTAAATCTTGACAGGGATTTATTCCTTTTTTTAAATGGAATTAATAATTCCTTCTTTGATGTAATAATGTACCACATAAGTGAAAAGTACACCTGGATACCTTTATATGCATTTCTTCTTTACCTTTTCATAAAAGAGTATAAATGGAAAACCCTTTTATTCCTGGTATTAGTAATTATTTCAATTGCTATTAGTGATCAATTATCAGGAATATTCAAGTCTTATTTTGAAAGATTACGACCGTGTCACGATCCCGAAATACAGCATTTGGTGCATTTTATCAAATGTGGAGGAAAATATGCTTTCTTTTCTGCACATGCCTCCAGCACATTCACTTTGGCCGCTTTTGTAGCTTTCTTTTTTAGAAGTAAGAAATATTTATACCTGAGAATAATTTTCTTTACTTATGCTGCATTAAATGCATATAGCAGGATATACCTCGGTGTACATTATCCGGGAGATGTTATAGTAGGGACTGCTTTCGGTAGTTTTATCGGTTTTTCTATTGGATATCTGGGTATGAAATTTCTCAAAGTTCAGCCGATAAATAATTCGGACTCATAACTACAGATTAATATCCCAGTTCTTTTCCTTCAATCTTTTCTATATTTAGTTTGAAAATTACAAGATTATTAATTGAAGGTGCATTATATGGAAAATCTTTTCCGGTATATTTCTGCATTATAATATTCATACACTTAATCTTTTCATCATAATCTTCCACAAATTCAACTTTGCCAAATGCAATAACACTTCTGTATTTCATGGCATAACTGCATGCCACAGATTCATTTCTGAAAAACAATTTGTGATCAGTACTGAAACTTACACAGAGATTTGGGTTTTTCTTCAGAATATTCAGTTTCATACCTCCGGGCCCTGTGTGGAAGTATAGAATATTATTTTCATAAGCGAAATTAAACGGCAAAACATAAGGCAAGTTATTCTCATCAGCCATGCCGATATAACAAACATCGCACTTATCAATGATAAACTTAATCCTTTCCGGATCTGTAAAAACAGGGTTGTTCATATAACTTAAATGTTTAGTAATTTACTCTGTGTTATCTATGCTTTAATTAATAAAACTTACTTGATAATCATTCACAAATATATAAAATCAAAATAGTTTTTTATCAGTATTCAACAATTGTTTATAACGATTTTATCAAAAATTAAAAATATTGAAGGAAATTTCATATAATTGCAATGCAAAGGATAAAAAACAAAATTATGGGAAAAATCATAGCTATTAGCAATCATAAGGGTGGAGTGGGTAAAACAACGTCTGCAATAAATTTTGGTGCAGCATTAGCAAAATCAGGTAAGAAAGTTCTGCTTATTGATTTTGACCCTCAGTCAAATCTAAGCCAAAGTCTTGATATTTTAGAACCGGAAACAGATATCTATTCTGTTATAAAAGAAGAAAAAGAATTCGAACCCATCAAACTTTTTAAAAATTTATATTTAATGCCTTCTGTCAGTAATTTAGGTGCTGCTGAAATAGAGCTTGCCGCAGAAGCAGGCCGAGAATATATACTGTCAGAAATATTGGATGATGTAAAAGTCGATTTTGAATATATTATTATAGACTGCCCTCCATCATTGGGCCTTCTTACAATAAATGCATTTACCGCTGCCGATGAAGTATTGATACCTATGCAAGCAGAGTTTCTTTCTTTGCAAGGCATTGGAAAGTTGCTGGCGCTTGTTGAAAAAATCAAAAAAAGACTTAATGAGAAACTTACTATCGCCGGTATTTTTATAACTCAATTCGACAGAAGGAAAGTGTTAAACAGACATGTTCTTGATACTATTGAAGGCCATTTTGGTGAAAAAGTTTATGAAACAACGATAAGAAATAATGTAGCACTTGCAGAAGCGCCAAACTCCGGTCTTGATATTTATAGGTACCAAGAGGAAAGCAATGGAGCTTTCGATTATAAACAGCTTACAAAAGAGTATCTCAAAAGAGAAAAAAATATGTAATTTTTCTTTTGATAGTGGTATTTTCGTTGCAAATTGAATATCTGATTTTAAAATTGTCTATAAATGAAAGAACTAACAAGAGCTGAAGAACAATTTATGCAGGTTCTTTGGGAATTAAAATCAGCTTCTATAAAAGATATTGTTGCATATCTTCATGAGCCTCGTCCTAAATACACCACTGTATCTACAATTATAAGAATACTTGAAAAAAAAGAATTTGTTGGGCACACAGCAAAAGGCAGAAATTTTATTTATCATCCCTTAGTTGATAAAAAGCAATATGCCCGCTTTTTAATGAGAAACCTATTATCTAAATACTTTCAGAATTCTATTCGTCAGATGGTTTATTTTCTTTCTCACGAAAAAAATCTTACATCATCAGAACTGGAGGAGATTCGAAACCTCATAGATGTTGAAATCAGGCGAAAAGATGAACCCGGTCAGGATATGATTAAATAGCTGCAAGTATTTGTGAAAATACAATCATCATAACCAAAGCCATTGGATAAACTGTAGCATAGGCTACAGCAGAAGCTTCGCAGGAACTTTTGCCGTCAATCACTGCAAGTCCGGGAGTGGATGTCATACTGCCGGCAATAACTCCCATGAGAGTCAAAAAATTAAATTTAAACAAATAATGCCCAATAAAAAATGCTATAATCATTGGTATTATGGTCACTGTAAATCCAACAGATATTATTGACCAACCATAAAGACTCCAGGTTTCAGCAATTTGTGAACCTGCATGAGTGCCTACAGTAGCCAAAAACATAAGCATCCCCAGTTTTCTGAGTAATTGGTTTCCACTTCCCGACATTGACCAGATTATGTTTCCGGTTTTCCCTACTTTGCTCAGTATTAAAGCTGTTGCCAAAACTCCTCCTGTTATACCTAAAGAAAAATCAAAAAATCCAAATATGGGTATGCTAATAGAGCCAATCATAATACCGATAATAATACCGAGGCTTATTGGTAAAAAGTTTGTTTCACTAAGGCGCTTTTCATTATTCCCCAGCAACTTCATTACATTGCGCATGTTTTCTCCATCGCAGGCAACGAGAACCTTATCTCCAAATCTCAGCCGACTTCCGGCAGATGGACTAATATCTATGCCGCTTCGCCTTATACGCGTGATTGTTGCATTATAATTTTTAGTTATATTTAATGACCCCAGAGATTTATTTATTACCTTTTTATTGGTCACAAGTACCCAGTTTACTTTATAATCTTTTTCAAGTGGAATTTCCTCGTCTGTGACCGACCCGATAAAAAGCCCCGCTTTTTCCAGGGCCTCTTCAGTGCCAACAATCTTTACTATATCTCCCAAAAATAATCTTGTATCTTTTCCGGGAGTGCTTGCAAAACCATTATGCTTAACCCTTGAAATTACAGCATTTGTCATTGAACCAAATTTAAGATCCATCAAACTTTTACCGTCAATATTCTTGTTTTCTACAATGAAATTTTTGTTAGAAACTTCAGGAAAATCTTCTGCCAATTGTTCTTTATAAGATTCTTCTTCTTTTTTGAAATTAATCTTAAATAATAAAGGGAATAAGTTTAGACAAATTAATACTCCTACAACTCCCAAGGGGTAGGCTATACCATAACCAATTGATGCCAATGGAGAGTCGGTGGCTTCAATAGCTGCTGCCAGACCCGGCGTGCTTGTTAATGCTCCGTTGAAAATTCCTATAGACAAACTGGATTCTATATCAAATAAATATCCTAAAGACTTACTTAAAGCAGCAGCAGAGATTATTAAAATAGAACAAATAATCAGTAATTTATATCCAATTTTACTGAATGCCTGGAAAAATCCCGGCCCGGCCTGAATGCCTATGGTAAAGATGTAAAAAAGCAAACCTATTGTTTGAAATTCTATTGGTACTATTAAACCGAAATGGCCTAAAACCAATGCAACAATGATTACTGCAGAAAGATCTAAGGAAAATGACTTGATTTTTAGCTTACCTACAATAATTCCTATGCTTATTATAAGAAACAGAACAAAATATCCTTCATTAAAAAACTGAGACATGAGCTATTTGCATTTTATATTTGTTCCTTGCTTTTTTAACGTATTTAATAAGCAGGGAATCATATTTTTTGCAAATTTATAAATTAAAAATGTTTTTTAGGAAATAATATAAGCCACGCGCCAAAATTAAAATATCAAATGCAAATTCTCATGGGTTAAATATTAAAGCATTTGACATCCATAAGTTTTAAAACATATTTTATAAAAACTGGCTATTACTAATAAGTTCAGTTCAAGATTTACTTTTCCTATCAACAATGAATTTATATCATCTTCGCCGGATTTACCCATTCTGTAAACTGTTTATCGCTTACAAGTTTCAGTTCTATTGCAGCTTCTCTTAATGTTTTGTTTTCATTATATGCTTTTTTTGCAATTTCAGCAGCTTTTTCATATCCAATGTGTGGATTAAGAGCAGTAACCAGCATCAATGAGCTCTCCAGATTGCGTTCTATTACTTCTGTATTAGCTTTTATCCCAATGGCACATTTCTCATTAAATGACAGGCATGCATCTCCTAGAAGCCTTGCAGATTGTAAAAGATTATATATCATCATTGGTTTGTAAGTATTTAATTGAAAGTGACCATTCATGCCACCGACAGTAATTGCAGCGTCATTACCGATAACTTGTGCGCAAACCATGCTTAATGCTTCTGCTTGCGTGGGGTTTACTTTTCCCGGCATAATTGAAGATCCCGGTTCGTTAGCCGGAAGAATCAGTTCACCAATGCCGCTTCTGGGGCCTGATGCTAATATGCGTATGTCGTTTGTGATTTTTATAATGCTGACTGACAGTCGTTTCAGTGCTCCTGAGACTTCTACTATTGCATCATGAGCTGAAAGTGCTTCAAATTTATTTTCTGCCGTTATAAAAGGATATCCCGTTAGTTCGGCAATTTTTTTCGCAGCCAAAACATCAAAGTTCTCAGGCGCATTAATACCTGTACCCACGGCAGTTCCACCCAAGGCAAGTTCTTGCAAATGCTTTAATGATGCTTTGAGCGCAACTAATCCATGATCAAGTTGGGATACATATCCTGAAAACTCTTGTCCAAGGCTCAAAGGAGTAGCATCCATCCAGTGTGTTCTGCCTATTTTTATAATGTCTTTAAATTCTTTGGATTTTGAATTTAAAGTATTTCTAAGTTGCATTATGCCCGGAATTGTTGTTTCCATAATTGATTTGTATGCAGCGATATGCATTGCAGTTGGGAAGGTATCATTTGATGATTGAGATTTATTAGCATCATCATTGGGATGTATCAGCTTAATGCCTTCTCCGGGTTTATTTCCCAATAAAACATGAGCGCGGTTTGCTATAACCTCATTTATATTCATATTTGTTTGCGTGCCCGAACCTGTTTGCCATACCAGGAGAGGAAAATGCTCATCTAGTTTGCCTTCAAGTATTTCGTCACAAACCCGACTTATAAGTTCTGCCTTTTCTGCAGAAATTACTCCTAAATCAGAGTTAACTATTGCAGATGCTTTTTTTACAATAGCAAAAGCTTTAATAACTTCATCAGGCATCTTTTGAGAACCGATTTTAAAGTTATTTAATGATCTTTGAGTTTGGGCTCCCCAGTATTTGTCGTCAGGAACCATTACTTCGCCCATGCTGTCAATTTCTTTTCTATAATTCATTTTTCCGGGTTTTGGTTAAAACTATATGAAACATTTTTTATAAATATCATTTAATTTTGATATAAAATTTTAAAAAATATTCATTATATTGTAAGCTTCATATTTATATAACTAATTAAGTTTATTTTTGTTCTTACTAAACACTATAATATTATGATGAAGCAATCTCACCTTAAAACTTTATTTATTGATTCAAGCACAGGATTTTATAAAGTTAAAAGATATGAAATCGGAAAATTTTGGGGACCGGTAGATTTGGGTATTCATCTGTCAAAACAACATGATAGCCTGAATTTTGGTTCCGGATTATTGGCGGGAAGTATATTCCCGGGCTCTAACAGATTGATAGTAAACGGATTTAGTCCTTGCTGGCATGGCTTCTATGTCTCATCTATGGGTGGTGCAGCATTAATTTTTGATAATCTTGGAATTGATTTATTATCAATAGTTGGCAAAGCAAACACTCCTTCTATATTATATCTTAACAGAAATCACGGTGAAGAAATAGAAGTTGAAATTGTTCCTGTACGACTACGAAAAACATGGGAAGAAGGAAGAAAAGGTGTTTATGCTTTAATGCAATATTGTTTAGATGAGTTTGGAGGGCGATTTGAAAATGACCCCAGAATTCTTGCAACAGGGCCTGCATCTCTTTATTCTGATTTTGGAGCTATTGGTTCAGCACCTGTCAGGAAGGGCAAAATTACTCATGCTGACACATGGGCCGGCAGGGGAGGATTTGGCTCAAAAATGCTTCAACAACATGGAATTGCTGCGGTAATTTACGGTGGTACACATGTTGAGGAAGATTTCAGAGATCGCAATGTCGCTGATTCATGGTTTCAGGACAGATATCAAATGAAACTCTCTGCAAAAGATATGGAGTCAACAACAAAGTATCGTTATGATCCTGAGTTTAGTACAGGTGGTACATTTGGTGTTAATTACGCTACAATGAAGGATAATATAATCGCTTTTAATTACAGAACAATTTTTTGGAGCGATTCTGAAAGAGAAAAACTGCATAAAAATTTTGTTCTCGATCATTATTTGAAACAGTTTAATGAAGAAACAATAAAAAATAAGCAGCAAAAAACTTGTGGTGAACCTTGTGCTGCTGTTTGTAAAAAATTGAACGGCGAGTTTAAAAAGGATTATGAACCCTATCAAACTATGGGTCCGCTATGCGGAATTTTCGATCAAAGAGCCGCTGAAGTAGTTAATATGAAAGCAGATAGTCTTGGTTTCGATGCTATTAGTGTTGGAGGTGTGCTCTCTTGGCTTATGGAGTGTATGCATGAAGGTTTGCTTACTCCTGAAGATTTGGGTGTGAAAAAGAAACCTGTTTTTGAAGTTGAGAACTTTAAGATAGTTGAAGATTCAAAACATAATGCAGAGATTGCTATCGGTATGTTGGAAGAGATGGTTAAACCTAATAGTAAAATCAACCTGATGGAAGGAGCGAGGAAGTTTGCCCGAAATCTGACACGTCATAAAGATAAAAGAATTATCAATCTGTTTGTTTTTAATTCTTTTGCACGTCATGGCTGGATAGTGCCTAATCAGTACTGGACACCGGGAGTATTATCGCCAATGAGCATTATGGGAAAATATTATATGTATTACGGTAAAGATTTTATAGAACCACGCGAACTTGGCAGAGAGAATGCAAGAAGAATGATAAAAGAACTGATGATTGATAATCTTGGAATATGTCGGTTTCACAGGGCATGGGCAGAGGATTTAATGCCTGATATTATGGATAAGTTGTTTGGAGATAAAGAAGGATTTCTTACCAGCATAGAACTTACTGCGAGCCGTATCCATAGTAGAAATGCTTCCATATTTTGGGAATCGGAAAGAAATGCGGATTTTATTGAAACCTTTATTGAAAAAAGGATAAGACAAGGTGAAAAAAGTGTTTTAATCAAAAAGTGGTCTGATAAATTTAAGAAAAATAAAAAAGAGGCGGCACTTGAATTTTGGTACGAGATTCATAAAGGCGCACATGAAATCTTGAGAGAGTTTTAGAAAGTGTTTTAAATAATTGTTAGTAAATTTGGAAATGGGTTGATTGGTTGAGGTACCAATGAGGTTTAGGGTTCAGCGTTTGGCGTTCTGCGTTCTGCGTTTAGAGGTGCAGAGGACCGGTAATATTTGCGAATTTATTAAACACTAAACTTCAAACACCGAACGTAAAACACAAAACAAAAACATAATATCATGGCAAATAATTTTCTTACCAAAGATACAATATGTGCTCCCGCTAATAGTGGTGGCGCTATAACCATTATTAGAGTCTCAGGTCCAAAGGCATTTGAAGTTACAGGAAAAATTTTCAAGCCTGTTAATAAATCCGTTAATTTCAAAAAGCTGGAGTCGCACAAAGCTGTGCTTGGATACCTGCATGACGGGAAAAAGCAAATTGACCAGATTATGGCTATTAAGTACATTGCTCCAAATAGTTATAATGGTGAAGATATGGTTGAATTATCTTGTCATGGTTCGCCCTATATTATACAGGAAATCATAAAGCTTCTTATTGATAAAGGCATGCGCATGGCAAATCCGGGTGAATTTACCCTAAGAGCATTTATGAATGGTAAGATGGATTTGTCTCAAGCAGAAGCAGTTGCCGACCTTATTGCTGCGAACAGTAAAGCTTCGCACAAAATTGCATTCCGACAGATGCGTGGGCATTTTTCTCAAAACATTAAAGATTTACGTGCTCAGCTGCTGGAATTTGCTTCTTTAATTGAACTTGAACTCGATTTCAGTGAGGAAGATGTGGAATTTGCCAGCAGAAAAAAACTGGAAAAACTCCTTGGCAGCATTAAGTCTGAAGTAAAACGACTTATTAATTCATTTGCAAAAGGAAATGTTCTGAAAAACGGAATCCCCGTTGCAATTATCGGCAAACCAAATGTTGGAAAATCTACATTGCTAAATGCTATATTTAACGAAGAAAAAGCAATTGTTTCCGAAACACCGGGCACTACAAGAGATGCCATTGAAGATACAATTATAATGGATGAATTGGCATTCAGATTTATTGATACTGCCGGTTTGAGAGATAGTGGAGACGAAATTGAAAACATGGGAATGCGTAAAACAATGGAAAAAGTTGAACAGGCATCTATTGTTTTATATTTGTTTGATGTTAGTGAAACCGGATTGGAAGAGATAAAAGAAACTATTAATGATTTTCGCTCCAGAATCGAAGATAAGGATAAAAAACTAATACTTATTGCAAATAAGATTGATCTTCTGCAAGAGATACCTCATCACTTTAAAAATCTTGTTGAACTCGAAACCGTTTTTATTTCTGCCAAACGCAAAGAAAACATCCAGATTCTTACAGATAGTCTGAAAAAGGCAGCTGATATAGGCTTGGAAGAGGAAAACCAAACGATTGTGACAAATTCCCGACATTACGAAGCACTCACAAAGACCCTCGAAGCCATAAAGCAGGTAAAACAAGGACTGAACAACAACCTCAGCGGAGATCTTATTGCAATTGATTTACGCACAGCACTCCTTCATTTGGGCAGTATTACCGGCGAAGTAGCATCGCAGGATATTTTGAATAATATTTTTGAAAAGTTTTGTATAGGGAAGTAGTTTTTCATGGTTAATGGTATGTGCATGCCTGAATTGATTATAACAAAACAAATTTTTTGAA
>CAZTPA010000004.1:0-9120 GCA_964614525.1 uncultured Bacteroidales bacterium
GTTGTAGGTGGTGGAGATTCAGTTGCTGCAATAAATGAGTTAAAACTTGCGGATAAGGTTAGTTTTGTTAGTACAGGGGGAGGAGCAATGCTCGAATATTTGGAAGGCAAAGTATTGCCCGGTATTCAAGCGATCAATGAGTAAATGATTAAGACAGATATTTTTTGATTATATTCAATAATTTGTTTTCATCAATGGGTTTGCTGATGTAATCATCCATGCCTGCATTAATGAACTTTTCCCGGTCACCTTGAATCGCATAGCCTGTAATTGCTATAATTGGGATATGTGCTTTGTTGTTATTTTTTTCTAAGTCTCTAATTTGTTTGGTAGCTTCAAATCCATCCATTTTTGGCATTTGGCCATCCATGAGAATCATATCGTATTGGTTTTTCTTAAATTCTTCCAGAACTTTTTCTCCATTTGAAACAGTTTTTACTTCCCATCCATTTGATTTTAGGAAATTAGCCAGATACATTTGATTAATTGCGTCATCTTCTGCAACCAAAATGCTTAATGTGCTTGTATCTTTTTCCTTTTCAGGTTTAGCAGTGCTATTGTTGTTTTTTGTTGCTTGCTCTTTTGATACAAGAAGAGGTAATTCAAAACTCACGCAACTACCATCTCCATATTTACTTTTGAAATTTATGCTGCCGTTCATAATTAAGACTAAGTTTTTTGCTATACTTAAACCTAAACCTGTTCCTTGGTATTCTTTCTTTGAAGAAATATCAAGTTGTCTGAATGATTCAAATATTAATGGTATATCTTTTTCTTTTACTCCAATTCCTGTATCTTTTATTTGGAATCTGATTTTTACATTATCATCTTCCTTAAGTGATTGACTAACAATCAGAGATATACGTCCTGATTTTGTGAATTTGACAGAATTATCAATAATATTTGATAAAATTTGGGCAATTTTATGTTCATCACCATAAAGATTTGTGCATATATCTTTATCAATATCTTGTTTTATTTCTATGTTTTTGTAAGAGCAAATTGGCTCGTATTTGTCAATTATTTTTTTTATCATTTTCCTGAGGTTAAACTCAGAATAGGTAAGTTCAACTGTTTTAGCTTCAATTTTTGATAAATCCAGAATATTACTAAAAATATTAAGTAAGTTTTTACTGGATATCAGGATAGAATTAAGATATTCTTTCTGTTTTTTATTGATTTCAGTTTTTGAAATAGTATTTGTTAAGCCGATGATTGCATTTAGAGGATTTCTTATTTCATGACTTATATTTGCAAGAAATTCGCTTTTAGCAATATTTGATTGTTCTGCAACCTCTTTTGCCTTTAACAATTCCTCATGTTCTTTTCTTTCTGTGATATCCCTTGAAACACAAACAATTTCTTCAACAAGATTTGTGTTTGGATTATAAATTACCTGGTTATTCGTTTCAAACCAAATGTAATTACCGTCTTTCTTTTTTATTCGATAAGTTTCAATAAGAGAGGTTGCTTTATTTTCTAATAAAAGTATATGATTTCGTCTTATAGTTTCAATATCATCTTGATGTATAAACTTATAAGGCGATTTACCTATCATTTCAGTATTACTGTATCCCAAAAGTTTTTTACAAACGGGAGAAACATAAATATATGTTCGGTCCCAACTGTGTTTAGAAATTAAATCACTTGAATTTTCAGTTAGTATCCTGTATCTTTCTTCATTTAATTTAATAATTTCTTCAGCTTTTTTTCTTTCACTAATGTTCCTAATAGTTCCAACAATAGTTTTTGGCTCACTGTTTTTATAAAGAAGCTTAGCAGTAATCGAACAAGGGATTGTTTGCTTGTTTTTATTCGTTAGTGATACCTCATAATCCGATATTGAACCTTTTGAAAATAATGTATTAATAAACCTTGCCTCTAATTCTTTATTATCAAAGAGTGCAGAACCAAGTAATTCTTCTTTTGAATACTTAAATATGTTTTTGACCGAAGGTGATATTTCGGTAATTATTCCTTTTATAGTAAGCTCAAAATAAACATCAAGAATATTTTCGAAAATACTTCTGTATTTTTCTTCGCTGTTTTTTAATGCGATTTGAGATTCGTGAAATTTATGTTCAATTATTAAATTATTAATAACCTGTTGAACTACTGCCGGTAAAAGGTTAATGAAATTTGAATCTTTAATTATATAATCAAGTGCCCCCAATTTCATCATGTCCACAGCAGTTTTTTCATCACCTTGGCCGGTAATAATTACAAAAGGCACTGTATTGATTTCATTTTTTAAGCTGCGAATCAATTGTTCGCCATTCATGTCCTGTAGCTTATAATCAAGTAATAAGAGGTAACATTGGGGCTTAGTTTTTCTTAGCCATTCAATTGCATCTTTTCCTGTATTAAAACCTATTGTATGTAAATCATATTTTTCCAATGTTCTCTGGATGAGGATATTTAAAGATACATCATCTTCAATAATAATTATTGTGTAAGGCTTGTTTGTATTTTTACAGGAAAGATTTTGCATATTTTATATTTGAAACTAAGCAAAAAGTTATGATAAATAATTATTTAAAAGAGATTAATGATATTAACAAATTTACAACAATATTGTTGACTAATGATTATTTGTAAAAAATTTAAATTATTCTTTTTGCATTTTTGGAATTTGAATAATTTTCAGGAAGAATCCTAATCTTCTGACAACTTCAATAAATTTTTCATAATTTATTGGCTTGACTATATAAGAATTACATCCTAATTTATGGCAAGTATCTATTTCTTTGGGATTATCAGTAGTTGTAATCATAATTACCGGTATGTTTTTCAACACTTCCTGTTTTTTGAGTTTTTCAAGAACTTCGATTCCGCTCATTTCTGGCATTTGAATGTCAAGCAAGAGAATATATCCATTTTTATTAATAAACCCGGATTTTAATTCATTATTGAAATAATCAATAATATCCTTTCCATTGGAAAAGTGAATTATTGGATTAGCAATTCCTGATCTTTGAAGATTTCTTTTTATTAATAAGGCATGACCTTCATCATCTTCTCCAATTATAATGTTAATGTCATTTTCCATATATTGCTTTTCTATGTGTAATCAACTATATTTATTTAACTATGAAGCTATCAAAAGCTTACTTCAAATTTCAGCTGCATTAAAAACAGGTAACTCAATATAAAAAGTAACACCTTGATTTTCATTATTTGTTACCCATACTTTGCCACTGTGTCGGTTGACAATTTTTTTTACAATAGATAACCCTAGCCCATCTCCCGAATCATCATTGTTTAAGCGCATAAATATCTTAAATATATCATCAATTTTATTCTCCGGAATTCCTGATCCATTATCTTTAACATAATAAATATTAGTTTCATTATTTTTGTATCCTCCAATCTCAATAAGAGGAGTTCTGTTATGGGAGGAATATTTAATAGCGTTAGAAATAATATTACTAAATAATTGATTTAGCAATAAAAAGTCTCCTTCATAAGCAGGTAAATTATCTATGTTAATTTGCGCATTTTTTTTGTTTATTTGAAAAGAGAAGTTTTTTACTACATTCTCTATCAGTTGATTCATGTCTATTCTTGTTATATTAAGCGGGTCCTTCCCGAGCCTGGATATCTTAAGTAGCCCTGCAATCAATGAGTCCATTTTTTTTGTACTGATTGTTATGTATTCAATACAATTTGGCATGTCTTTAGCAATGAAATTATATAATTGCTCAATTTCTTTTAATTTGTCTGTTTCCTCATTTGTAAGGCTTTGAGTAACTGATTTGGAAAGTCTGCTAAGCTCATAACTAAATCCTTCGATATTAATTAAGGGGCTTCTTAAATCATGTGATGCAATATAAATAATTTGTTCAAGTTCTTTATTTTTCTCACTCAGTTCTTTGTTCAATTTACTAATTGCATTTGTCTGTTTTATCCTTTCTGTAATATCCAGAGAAACAGCAAAAATAGCTATTGTTTTTGATTCATTATCTTTCACCAGGGAAGTGGATAAATATACAGGAAATTCTTCTCCGGATTTTTTTTTATTTAATACCTCTCCATGCCAACTGCCTTTTAATCGTGCAGATTTTATTTCATTAAGAAGATCCTCGGAGTTGTTTTTTGAGACGATCATATTTACATTTTTCCCAATAACTTCTTCTTCTTTATAACCATAAGTGTTTAAAAAAGCTTGATTTACAAATTGTATTATATTATGCTCATCGGTAATATTTATACATTCACTAACTCCTCTAACAGCATGTCCCAATATTCTTATTGTCTTTTCTGTTTCAATTCTGTCTGTTATATCTTGCATTATAAAAAGCAAAAGATCTTTACCAATAGATATAAACTGAGCTTCAAAATGCAAAATATTTTTTTCAGCATCATTTAAACTGAATTCAAATTTATTATTCTGCTTTGATGTATGGGATTTGTTTTTATGTTCAACTACTTCCTCAGATATTTGCTTTGGAAATAGTTCACTAATGTTTATTCCATTTTTTGGTTCACGCATAAAGAAGCTAAAATTTCTATTACCATGCTTCTGTTGTGCAACAATAATTCCATCATTATTGATTGTAAAAATCAGATTTGGAATGGCATTAAGTATAGCTCCAAGCTGTTTTCTGCTTTCATTTAAAGCTATTTCATTTTGAATTTGCTCTGTTATATCGGTTAAAGAAACTACAAATTGATTAGAGCCTTTTATTTCTGCAAATTTGCACAAACAATTCTTTTTTTGTCCATGCTTATTAATTATTCTTATTTGAATATAAGTTGAATCCTGCCTTAGGTTATTCTGAGAGAAAAAATCTTCGACTTTTTGCTGATCAGAGGAGTGAATTAAACTTTTAAAGAAAAGTTCCTTTTCAATTTCTTGTTTCGAGTAAGCTGATAATTTCTCAAATTCAGTATTTGCAAGAATTATTTTAAAACTTTTATCAATCAGGATAGTGCTTGTTCCGGTATTATCGAAAAGAGTTCGGTAAAGACTTTCCTTTTTTATTATCTCAATGATTTTCTTCTTTTTGTTTTTATTATACATTTGCCTGGATAGGATAGCAATAAAGCCAATAATCAAAATAATAATTATTGCTATCGGGTAATTATTCCAAAAGAAAACAGACAAATAGAGAAATGTCATTGAAAGACTATTTATATAAAGTATTTTTAGAATTGTACTTTACAAATATAGCTTTTCTTGATATTTAATGAAAAAAATATTCCTTTGATTTGAGTTAAAAGAATTTAGACTTTAGATTTTATAATCTTTTCAAGAATAGTCTCTGATATCTAGTATAGTGATGAGGTCATTTATCACAGTTTGAAGGTATTCTATACATGTTTCGCTTTTTACAAGATAATTATAAACGCCTAATTCTTGTGTTTTTGCAACTACATCAATATCTCTTTGAGCTGAAACAACAATTATATTTATGTTAGGATTAAACTCTTTAATGTTTTTTATTAGTTTTATTCCGGATATATCAGGAAGCATAAGATCAGCAATTACGATATCAGGATTTTGATCTATATTGTTTAATAAATCTGTTCCGGTGGAAAAGTTTGTAATAGAAATATTAGATATAGAGCTTAGGCATAACTTAAGAAGCATTCCTTCAGTTTTATTATCTTCTATAACAAAAATATTCCTTTTATTATTTTCCATTTTGTATGTGTATAAATTAATCCCTGAAATCTCGGATTAATATAATTGTAAAGATATAAAAAAGCATAGTATTTTTTTAGGTAGTTTACTTATATGCCTTTGCTAATAAATACTACAGCTTAATATTGCTTATGTATTGACATAAAACCCCGATAATTAAGATTAATTAGCCGATGAAGGAAAATGTTAATTTTATCTAAAAAAAGGAAGAAGAAATTATACTAACAAGAATTGTTATTTCATTGATGAAACAACTCCTACGGCGCATCCTTTTTTTCCGTCTTCAAAATAGAAATCAATGTGGTATACGCCGCTCATACCGCAATTAAATTGTATATGAGGCAGATGTCTTTTTTGCTCAACTAAATAAGTAGTACCCATAAGCCTGTCTTGATGATAAAGGCTTATAATTACTTTTCCTGTGAATTCTGAGGCATTGCAAGCAAAAATTTTGTATGTATTACCAGAGTTGAATACCATATTATATCTGGTTATAGGTAAAGAGCCATCTGATTTTTTTTCTTCTAGCTCAACCGGAAAACTCTTTAAAAAACGTGTATCACCAAGTTTTCCATGGCAAATATCAAGAAGGGCATCTCCGCATTGTCCTGAAGCAAATTGGGATATACTTAAAAAACCAAAGAAAAAAATAATTATTGAAACTCTCTTCATTTTAAAATGTTTTTCTATAAAATCTACATATTGAAAATTATTTAACTGAAGATACAACTCCTACAGCACAACCTTCTTTTCCATCTTCAAAGTAGAAATCAAAATGATATAGCCCACTCATGTTGCAAGGAAATTCAATATATGGGAAGTGTTTTTTAGTATCAATGTTATAAGAGGTCACGATTAATCTGCCTTGAAACTCTATACTAAAAATCGCTTTTCCCGGATATTCCTTGGCATTACAGACAGTAATTCTGTAAGTTGTGCCACTATTAAGAACCATGCTATATCTAACAACTGGTAATGAAGCACCGGGTTTCTGAGCTTCTAGTTGTACCGGAAAACTTTTAAGAAATCTTGTGTCTCCAATTTGTGAATGGCATTCATCTAGTAATGCGTCACCGCATTGAGCATTAGTTTTACCTATAAATGCTATTATTGCAAAACAAAAAACAAAAAATATTTTTTTCATGATAAACTAATTGTTATCTATATATATAATAAAATATTAATTACTAAAAATTAATACTATTCTATCATTTTGCCTCTAATTAACCCTACTTTTGCGCTAATCTCATCAACAATTTCCTGACTGATATTTACCTCACTTCTTGAGTTATCTTTAATAACTACATTTCCGTCTACTTCTGTTATTGTTGGTTCTGAGTAATGATAAGAAATAGTAACTTTCTCAAATACTTTTTTCAGCTGTAATGCATCTTCAAAAAGTTCAATAAAGCTAGGGTCTTTACTATAATTGTTTAGTAGTAGAATCATATTGTCAAGTACAATTTTTTGTTCACCGATTCTACGATAAATAATGTCTTTATTTGGTGGAATAGTTTGGACGTTTGTTGCAATATATAAACTTTCAATCCATGTACCATAAGAAATCAAGACTGCAATATTACTTCTGTTTTGATCAATAAGATATCTGCTCATACGATCAAAACCACTGTTTGTAATAAAAAGTACCGAATCAATATTTCTGCTTGATTCAGAGAGCCTGTTTAAAGTTTCATAATCAAAGAACTGGCCTACCCGAAGGTCATTTGCTAATTCTTTTACATTTCTTAAATATTGAAGAGTTGCTACAGTCCTGTCATATATATTCATATAAACCAAGTCTGTTCCATATACCCCAACATTTAATGCTTTTTGAAAATTAGTATTGTAGTTTGATACATTTGAAACAGGATTAAGCACTTCGTGAGAATAAACTACACCTGATTGCTGCAATAAAGAAGACATTTCTACTGGATTTGGAATTGAAGTAATCATTTCACCAATCATTGCATCTGTTAATTGCTTTTCAGTTTCCATGTCTGTATCGGAAAGTAAATCTATAGCTTCTTCTTTTTTTTCAAATTGGCAACTAGTAATAAAAACAACTAGAGCTATTAATGCTATAAAAAGTGGATGTTTTTTTGCCATAATTCAATAATTTTTAAATAAATAATACATTTTATGGTTGATTAATACAATCAAATATTATGCCTTTATTATATACCGGTTAAATTAATAAAAAAACGACTTATTTTTGATTTTAGTTTTAAAAGCTTGGAATTCACAACAGGGCCAAAATTTCCAAAAAGATTTAGCATACCCTTTAAGCCTTCATAATATAAAAGCAGGTACATTAAAATAGAAAATACCCATATCACACCCACATTAAAATAGAAAGTTTCTATTAATATTCCGAAAATATTCTTTCGTGGTGCTAAAAAGTGAGTTCTAAAAGAATAGGGGCTAGGATCCTGAGGATCTAGATAAATTGGGTCTATTTTTTGTACTAATTTATTACCCAAGCGAACAACAGGCAGAGGAGCTACCCTGTTTTTAGCAAAGTTTGCAAGGTAATCATTGTAATAATTATTCCTTAATTCTTGATAAGCTTCTTTTTTTTCAGGTGTACTGGTCATTTGGTGAACCATATTATCAATTTTATCATTAATAATATTAAAATTATCACGATAAAAATCCTGCAATTTATTAATATAATTTACCAAACTATCTGCTACTTCGATAGTAATTTTATCCTGATACAATTTATCCTGATAATTGAAATCTAAATTATGAATCTCATAAAAATCGCTGTTCTTTTCTTTTGTTAGTTCGTTTCTTAACAATTCCAGGTTATCTTTAGTTATGTATGGTTCCTGATCTGCTATTTTTCTGTACTTATAGTTTTCTGCATATCGTTTTACTTCAGGTAAATAGAATACATTCTTATAATTAAAGATACTTTCTAATTTATTTAACTCATAAAATTCCTTTGAATACTTATTGTTTTTATACTGATATGTAATAAGTCCTTCAAATGCCCATCTGGACGGCATAATTTCAGCAATAATTGGAACCTTATCTTTTCCACCACCAATAACTCTGTTTATTTTGTCAAAATTAAACATTGCACCGGTAAGAACCATCTGAGGAATTATTAAAAAAGGAATAAGAATATAAATGGTAACTGCCGAATTAAAAGCAGAAGAAATATTTAAGCCCAGAATGTTTGCAAATGCTGATAATGTAAAGAACATTAACCAGTATTCGAAGTACATTCCTCTTATACCTAAAATATAATTACCAACTAAAATAAAAAGAAAAGCCTGAATTGCAGAAATAATGAATAAAATGCTAATCTTAGAAAACAGGTAACTGCTTCTGCTTAGATTAAGAAATGTTTCTCGTTTTAGAATTTTGCGATCCTTATAAATTTCTTCAGCACTAACTATTAATCCAAGAAAAAGAGCAACAATAGCGCACATAAATATATAAGGCATTATATTTTCATTTTCTCT
>CAZTPA010000004.1:9220-57055 GCA_964614525.1 uncultured Bacteroidales bacterium
ATTTTTTGCCTGAAATGATCATTCCATTCATTAGGCATTACTTTTCTGTTTGCTGTTGGCCGGCCATATTCATCAACAATTCTAGATTCAATTATAGAAAAGATAGTTTCAGGATTGACGTTGCCGCAGCTTGGGCATTCTCCAATATTACTGTTAATTTGGTTATCAATAGTTTTAAAATAAATAACAGCTTCAACCGGATTGCCATAATAAATTTGATAACCGCCTTCATCAAGTATTATGACGTTATCAAACATTTTGTAAATTTCCGAAGATGGTTGATGAATAACAACAAAAATTAGTTTTCCTCTAACAGCCAATTCTCTGAGTAATTCCATCACATTTTCAGAGTCTCTTGATGATAAGCCTGATGTTGGTTCATCAACAAATAATACTGAAGGTTCTCTAATAAGTTCTAAACCAATATTTAGTCTTTTTCTTTGACCACCGCTAATTTTTTTATTTAGAGGATTACCAACTTTTAAATCTTTAATATGGAACAAGCCTAAGCTTGTAAGAACTTTCATTACCTTATCATCAATTTCTTTTTCATTAAGGTCTCTGTATACAAGTTTGGTGCTATAGTATAGATTTTGATAAACAGTTAGTTCTTCAATAAGAAGGTCATCCTGAGGGATATAACCTATAATGCCCTTAACAGCATCTATATCTTCATGAAGGTTTTTTCCATTAATAATAACTTCTCCACTTGTAGGTTCGTTTATTCCGGACAATACATTTAGTAATGTTGTTTTACCTGCACCACTACTACCCATTATGGCAATCATTTTACCTGATTGCTCCTGGAGTTTTATATTGCGAAGACCAATATGCCCGTTAGGAAATTTAAGTGTTACATTATTTGCCCGTAAAACAACATTAATTGCACTAGAATCTGAAAGGAACTTAGAGGCAATGTCGGTATAAAAGATTGGTTTGCCTTTGGGTTGTTTTATAACGCTTCCATTAGCGAACAGATAAATTCGACTGCTAATAATTGGTAAGCCGTTTAGCAATAGTTCACTACTGCCTGTATATCTTAAGAAATATAATTCAACTGATGGAACTCTAAGAATAATTATTTTACCTTCCAGTTGGGGCGAGTCAATAAAATTAGCGTAATTATCTTTGTCGCTACTCATGTCTCCAATAACCAGCATATCGGAGTGAGAAAAATCACCATCAGGCTCATGTAAAACAAAAGCCTCAATAGCTTGATATTCTTCTCTGCTGATATTAAAAACCTCTGCTGCTGTATCAATAATAGCCATTCTTTGTGGTGTAAACTTCTTGTCTGAATTAACAAGTTCAAAAAGTCTTACAAGTACGACTACTTTTTGTTTTTGTGTTAGGGTTTTGTTAATTTTTTTTGCAATACCCAAAGTTTTTACAGAGTCTTTTACAGAAGTAAGTTTAGGTTTTTCCTTTACTTCTGTTGCTTCACCATTCTCTTTATTTATACCAATATGATTATCAAAAAGTGTTAGATACTCCTTAACGGAACTCTCATTAAGTTGTTGCTTAAGGAACACTTGAACGAATTCTCTTTCATTAACAGACAATCCAACATCTTGCTTAGCAATAATTGCAAAAAGTTGCATCAAGGCTTTTAATATCTCTTCACTCATTTATTCGTGCAATTGGTTATATAATCAACAATATTACTTTTAGATCATTTTAATAACTGAACATTTCAAATGGAATGTCAACTATTTCAGAATACTCTTCTCCGGCTTCTTGCATATCTTCATCATCTTCCTGATAATACCATTGAATAATAATTTCATGACCTTCATTAAGGATATCCTCAAATTTCAGAAGTATATCCAGCAGTATTTTTGAAGAAGCTGTGTTGAAATACTCCAATCTAAATATAACATTAGTTTTAGGGTTTGGATTTTTGGCATATTCTTCTATCCATTGAATTACCGGTGCATAAAAAGTAACCACATCTTCAGGTAATGACCTGCCTGAAAATTCTATTATGTTATTTTCAGCATCAAGTATTACATTGGGGGTATCGTCCGTGCCTTTAATTTTAATTACGTCCATGATATAATATATTTTATTAATTTATTCTACTTTTCTGGAAATTTTTGTTCTTAAAAGAAAAAAGGATGTACTCTCATTAATATCATGAAAATGATACTCTAGTTTTTCTCCTGTTTTTCTAGCAATATCTATTAGTCCGAGGCCTGCACCTCCTTTATCAGATAGAGAACCTTCTCTCATTTGCTTTTTAAATAATTCTTTTAATCCATCTTTGTCGAGTTGATTAATTTTTTCCAACAGCGCCTTCAAGTCAGGCACCCTGCTCTGATCAACAGGATTACCTGTAATAACATGGTATTCCTGATTGTTACTTCCAAGCCTACCGACAATAAAAATGCCATTACCGGATGAATCTCCAACCTTTCCTCTTAACTCATGCTCTTCGGAATGTTTGCTAAGATTCTGAAGACATTCTACCATTACATGGAAGACTTTTTTCTTCATGGAAATATCTTCGCTGTAGCTATCCATTTTGTTCTCCGCCAAGGAGGTAAATGCTTTGGTAATTTGATGGGTTATCTCTCCTTCGTAAACCAGGGTGAAGTTATAATTAATCATCTCCTGGTGGAAGGAATAGATAAGTTTCATGTAATCTACATTTTCCATGTTAATATCATTTTTTTCAACTTATTTTTAATTCCGACATAAAAAAACAAATTAAAATATTATTAATTAAAATCTAATTCCAATAATTAAAACATCATCGATTGGGGTTCCGTCGCCCAACCATTCATAATAGTCTTGTTTGAAAACATTAAAAACCTGAGACATCGGGCTATCTATATTTTCTATAATTTTTTCTCTGATTCTTTTTGGGAAATACTTTCTGCCTTCAGGACCGCCGAATTGATCAGGAAGACCATCAGAGAAGAAAAATATAGAAGTATCTTTCTCAATATTTAATACGTAATTTTCGAATTTTGGTTGGGGTTTACCCTCTTTTGGTATTCCGCCAATAGCTGATCTGGTTCCTTTATATTCGACCAATTCCCCATCTTTAACAAAGTATAAAGGACGATGTGCTCCGGAATACTCCATTTCCATTTTTTTAAGATTTATCTTACATAAAGCAACATCCATGCCGTCTCTGGCGCTTGCACCATCCTTATCCTGTCTTAAAGTTTTCTGAACACCTCTATGCAATTGATCCAATATTTCTCCGGGAGATAATACTTCCGGTTGACTAAGTATTTGATTCATCGTAAAATAACCAACAAGCGAAAGCATAGCACCCGGCACTCCATGTCCTGTACAATCAATTGCAGCGATATATAAATCATCATCTTTTTCGAAAAACCAAGGGAAGTCACCACTGACAATGTCTCTTGGCAGATATAACATGAAAGAATCCGGAAAGTATTGCTTGATTAGTTTTTGACTTGGCAGAATAGCATTTTGCAGTCTGAATGCATAGTTAATACTATCTGTAATTTTTGTGTTCTTTTCCTTTACTTCCTGTTCAATTTTCTTGAGTTCAGTAATATCATGCAATATAAACAAAACTGTTTCAAGGCGTTCGTCTTCATTAAACTCAGGAATCGCATTTACATTCATTGTAAGATTATCATCATTAACATGGAAGATAACCTCTTTATGAACTTTTTTCTTTGATTTTTTGACCTCTTCAACAGTTTCATCCATAAAAACTGTGATTTCTTTATTAAGTCCTATCTCATTTAGGTGCTTCTTGTGAAACTCTTCTGCTTTAATGCCGGTAAAACTCTCAACCGCGGGATTAGCGTAAAAGAATTGCCTGTTTAGGTCAATTCTTAATATAATATCAGGCGAATTATCAGATAAAGTTTGCATTTGACCACGCATCCTTTGTTCTTTCTCTGCTCTTTTACGCTCTGTAATATCACTTGTATTAAGAATAAGACCATTAATTGCAGGGTCATTAATCAGGTTTCGGCCTGTTGTCTCAAGAAACATAATTGCTCCATGTTTATTGAGATAAGAATATTGTATAACTTTTGATTGATCAGGTTCGTTTTTGAGTTCCTCAAACATATTATTTATAGTAGTCTGGCCTTTTTTATTAATTCTGTCAAAATCTTTGCCGGCAAACATATCTTCTTCTGTATAACCAAGTATTTTTTTAACAGACGGACTTACATATTTTAGTTTAAGGTTTTCGTCATATATTGTGATTAACTCTGAAGCATTTTCTAATAATGAATAAAGTCTTTTTTGGCTTTGATTTACTTCTTGTATTTTTTCTTCAAGGTGAGTATTGGTTTTTTCTAACTCTTCTTGAGTCAAGCGCATTTCTTCAGCATTTTGCCTAAGCTCTTCTTCGTTTTCTTTTAGCTCTTGAGTCATTTCCTGAGATTCCTTTAGCAGTCTCTCAGTTTTTTCGGTTATTTTTAAATTATAAATAGTTCTGGCTACAATTTCTGCGATAGATTTTACAAATCCAATTTCATGCTCTTTGAAGTGCTGAAGCGAAGCAAATTCAAATACGCCCTGCAGTTTTTCTTCCATTATTAAAGGAACTATTAGCAAACTGGTGGGTTTCTTTTCTCCAATAATACCGGATGTAATTGTTACATAATCATCAGGAATTTCTGTTCTATGAACGATATCTTCTTCAATAGCTGCTTGTCCCACAAGGCCTTCGCCTACTTTCACTTCTCCCTTTAAGTATTTTTTGCGATTATATGCATAAGAAGCAGAGATTTTTAGCATTTTATCATCATCATCATAGATGTAAAATAACCCTTGAACTACATTTATATATTTAATTAGAGCATCAAGAACTTCATAAGATAAAACATTGATATCATTATGCATACGAAGGATCATACCAATTTTATCTTTACCAACCATTTCCCAGTTTTGCAAAGATTCTTTTTGGTTGTTTTCGTATAATTTATCACGGAGATTTTGTAGAGTTTTACCAAGTATATCTGAGCTGTCAGAAACTTCAAATTCTATATCAAATTGGCCACTTCCAATTTTTTCTGCAAATGTTGCAATTTGGTTTATGTTTGCTGTTTGTTTTTCCAGCTTAGTAGTTTCGTGGTCGAATGCTGTTTTTAATGATTTGTATTTTTCATATCCTAAAAGCCCTATAAAAGCAAAAAAGAAAGGAATAAAATCCAGAATTATCAGAACAGGAGTATGTTTATGAGCTTCTATAATGTTATTCGCAGAAAAAGCCATTTCCAGTCTGCCGGCTTCAATGAGCCACCCAAATAAAGGGAATAACAAACCTAAAAGAAAACAAGCAAAAATAAATTGTTTACGGCTCAAAAGCTTCATATTCTATATTTAATTTAAATCAACCTAAATAATTGTGTTTTAATGCTTTTGTTATTATTTCGTATTATATCTGCAACTACTTATGCAGTAAGCAAAAATACATTAATAACCTACATAAACCATTATTTTTTTTTATTTAAACAAATTTTTATAAAAATAAAAATTATCTACTTTTCATTTTGTTGATAGAATTGGCAAATAAACTCTCCAATTTCTTCAAGTAATTTTTGATCATGTTCGCAAAAGTTTTTGAACGTTGCCAGCTCAAAAACGCCCATAAGATCCCCGGTGTTATTTATCATTGGTACAATGATAAGACATGATGGGGTTGCATTTCCAAGACCGGATGATGCTTGAATGTAACCTTCAGGTATTTCATTTAACATCAGGCTTTGTTTAGCTTTTGCTACTTGTCCAATTAAACCTTCTCCAATTTCAAATTCAAAAACTTTCTCTTCCGGAATATAAAAAGCATATGTTGAGGAAAGTTTTAAAACATCTTTTTTATCTTTTTTATCAACAAGAAAAATCTCTCCCTGTACAATTTCATATTGTTTGGAAATGCACGACAATATTTTTTCAGATATTATCTTGGAGTCTTTGAGCTTTTTCTTGCTAAATTCTTGTTTAAGGCAATCTTTTAGATCTGATTTTTTTTCCTGAAAATATTTTTCTTTTTTCTGTTTTTCAATTTTTTCTTTTTCTTTTTTATTTTCTTCTGTTTCTTCTTCCTCTTTTTCTTGTTTTTCGGTATCCTGATTGTTTTCCTGATAAGTAGCTTTTACCGTAATTGAATCATTGATAAAGTTTACAAAAAGAAGAGTTAACAAAAAGATAAAAGGTAATGCTAAAGCCAAAGTAATATATAGATATAATCCCTGAATTTTATTTGAAACAGTAGAGTACTGGCTTGTGCTTTCAAAAACACCAAATATTTTTTCCATATTACTGAAAATCAACAGAGCGAAGATGAGTATAAATATCATCATTACTAGATATGCACCTGTTTTTAAGTGTTTTTTATTCATAGTTGTTTATGTTAAAAAGCAAAAATAAATATACAACAATAATTTACAAAACTAAGTCTTTGACAAAGAAATTAAAAATTTAATTATCTCATCAACATTTAATATTTTATCAACTTTGCCGGTTTTTTCTAAAGCTGATCTCGGCATAGTTGGCATTTGGGCTTCATCGGGGTCCTGCACAATAGTAAAACCGCCATAATCTTTAATTTTTTTTAGACCTAAAGCACCATCTTTATTTGCTCCCGATAAAATTATTCCAATAGCCTTATTTTTATATGCATATCCGGCAGTTGCAAAAGTTAAATCAATAGAAGGCCTGGAATGATTTTCAGGCTCTTCTGTAGATAATGCAAAAGTGCCTGTTAATTCTAAGTATAAATGATAATTTGCAGGTGCTAAATATACTTTTCCCGGCTTCATATTATCTTTATCCAAAGGTTCAACAACCGGAAGGCTCGATTTAATTGACAAAGCCTCAACAAATCCATGTCTCACATGTTTTAGCCTGTGAAGTGCTAAAACAACAGGAATATTGAAATCTTTCGGAAGCTTTGATAAAATTTTTGTCACAACCTGAAAACTTCCTGCGGAACCACCAATTATTACAACCTTATATCTCATTAAACTTTATTCTATATTAAAAAAACAACAACAAATTATTGATAAAAAAGCATAAAATTTACGGCGAAGTTTTTCTAAATACTTTTTCACTATCATTAATTGAAGTATATCTTGCCATGTCTTTGCACCATTCAATATTCTCTTTATTTCCAATAATCAGGTAGCCATTAAAAGATAATTTACTTGAAAATAATTCAAGCATTCTTTCTTGAAATTGACTTGTGTAATATATGAAATTATTTCTGCAAATAATCACGTTGATACCCCTATTTTTAAAATCTTCATTATAATCATATTTTTCAAATCTAACATTTTTATATAATGATTCGGGAATTCTAAAACCATTTTTTTCATTAATGATATACTTTGAAAACTCACACTCACCTTCTTGTATATATCTTTTATAATTGGCTTCACTAAACTCAAATTTTGCAGTGGGATAGATTTTGTCTCTAAGTCCGGAAATGATATTCTCAGTAATGTCAGTAGCTATTATTTCGGCTTTGTTTAACATGTTGGCTTCTTGAAGTACAATGGCTGTAGAAACAACTTCTTCGCCGGTAGAGCAGCCCGGAATCCAAATTTTTATTGCATCATGATTTTTAGATAAAACAGGCAACATATCATCTCTGAAAAAACGCCATAAGGCAGGATCTCTGAAAAACTCAGTAACCTCAATATTTAATCCTGTTAACAAAGCACCCAGGGAAATCTGGTCTTTTTCTATCATTTTTAATAAAAAATCCAGATTACGGTAATCATTTTTTTCAATAAATTTAACCAGTCTTCGCTTAAAAGAAGTTAATGCATAACAACTTAAGTCATAGTTGAATTTTTTTTTGACAATTTCTGACAATTGCCTAAAACCGGAAATGCTGATATCTATATCTTCGTTTAAAAGAGGATTCATGTTATTTTGATATGAATTCATGACAAATATAATAAAATATTAAATCAAGCTAGGTTTTGTTTTAAATTTCATAAAACTTAGTTTTTTGCTTGATTGTTTTATAGAGACATATTTTTCATAGATAAATGCTTTTTAATAAGGTATGCATTAATTTTAATATTATTTTTGGCAAAAAAAAGATATTAAGATTATGAAAGTTTCTGTAGAATTAAGCCTGTATCCGCTAACAAAAGAATTTATTCCTGAAATTATTGATTTTGTTAATCGCTTAAAACAACATCCTGATATAATTGTGGAAGTAAATGATATGAGTACTCAGGTTTTTGGTGAGTATAAAAAAGTTATGACCCACCTTACTTCAGAGATAGAGCAAAGCTTTAAAGAAAAAAGTAAAGCTGCAATAGTGATGAAAATATTAAATGTCGGGCTTAGGAATTAATATTATATCGGATTTGACAAAAAAAATAGCTATCACAGGTCCTGAATCTACCGGCAAGTCAACTTTAACAAAAAGCTTGGCAGGGTATTATAATTCAAAATTTGTAAAAGAATTTGCCCGTGATTATTTATATCATTTAGAAAGAGATTATAATTCTGATGATTTATTGTTTATTGCCAAAAATCAGCTTAAAAGCGAAAATCAAGTTCTTTGCGGTAATGATAAGTTTTTGTTTGTTGATACAGAACTAATTAATATCAAAATTTGGAGCTTGCATAAATACGGATTTTGTGATTCATGGATATTGGATAATATCAAAAAACAAGATTATTCTTTATATTTAGTTTGTGATGTTGATATACCATGGACTTTTGATACTCTGCGTGAAAATCCTGATCGGCGTGAATATTTTAGGAATTGGTTTATTCGCGAACTTGAATATTATGGGTTTCCGTATAAAATTATTTCGGGAAATGAATCAGAAAGACTGGAAAAAGCAATTAATTATATTGAACATATTTAACTTTTGAAATAATCTTTATGAATCCTGTTTCTTTGGTAAAGCAGCATATTCATCTTCATTTTATTGTTGTTTTATTAGGTTTTACGGCTATATTGGGAAGTCTTATTAGTCTTGATTCCATTCACCTGGTATGGATCCGGACTTTTCTTGCATTTATCGGTTTGTGGATATACTTTATCATTAGAAAAACTCCTTTTAAACTTCCGGCAAAAGACCAGCTTTTATTATACGGAATAGGAGTGATAGTTGCATTGCACTGGATTACATTTTTTCATGCAATAAAAATATCCAATGTTTCTGTTACTCTTGGGGTTTTTGCTTCAACTACTTTATTTACCAGTTTTCTTGAACCTTTACTTCAGAAAAGACGAATATTTTGGTTGGAAGTACTTATTGGTTTGGTGATTATTGGAGGTATTTATTTAATATTCCAGTATGAATTTGAATACTATCTGGGAATTCTTTTTTCTTTGCTTTCTGCCTTTATAAATGCCTTGTTCATTGTTCTTAACAGAAATATCAGCAATAAATATTATCCTACGGTTATTAGTTTTTATGAAATGATAGGTGGCTTTGTTGCAATAAGTTTGTTTTTCTTATTTAGCGGGCAAATGGATGCTCATTTACTTAATGTTTCAAGTTCGGATTTAATATATCTTTTAATTCTTGGTTTCGTTTGTACTTCATATGCATTTAGTGCTTTGGTTGAAATTATGAAGTATTTATCTGCCTATACTGTTGTGCTGGCTGTGAATATGGAGCCTGTTTATGGAATTATTTTGGCTTTTTTTATTTTTGGTGAAAGTGAAAAGATGTCGGGTGGCTTCTACATTGGTGCATTAATAATAATTCTGTCAGTTGTTATATACCCCTTCTTAAGAAAAAAAGTTTTTAAAAAAGCAATTTAAAAAATTTGCTTCTGTCCATACTTTCTTAAAAATCACATCTGTTATTTGAATTATTCTAAAGGAATTCATTAAAAAAGTATTCTGCTGTTTCTTTGTTTGAAAAAGCCATAAAATAAGGATTCAGCATTTCAGTTTTGTTGTATTTTAAAGGTTTTAGGGTGTTAACATCATAAAGCTCACCACCATTTGCTGCTAGTATTGCATGTCCTGCTGCAATATCCCATTCAAAAGTTTTTCCATATCTTGGGTAAATGTTACAAATACCTTCACAAAGTCGGCAAAATTTTAGCGAACTGCCTGTTTCAATCAGATTAATTTGTGTCGACTTTGTTTTGATTTTCTCAATAAAAGATTTTGTCCTATTATTTAAATGTGAGCGACTTACAGCAATGTTATAAATATTTGTCGGTGATTCAGGTGTTGTAAGCTTTTTAGATGTAGATAGTAGTTTTTGTAAACTCAGATATGAAATGTTCTTATTATCAATTTCTATACTGTAAGATCCGGCATTATCAACTCCAAAGTATAATTGATTTATTGCAGGGACAAAAATAATGCCGGCAATAGGAGAATCTTTTTTCATAAGGGCAATGTTTATAGTAAATTCCCCATTCTTATTAATAAATTCTTTTGTTCCATCTATTGGATCTATAAGCCAATAATAATCCCAGTTTTTTCTTTCATTGTAATCTGCAATTCTGCTTTCTTCGCTAACTACCGGAAGTTTTGTTTTCTTTAGATTATCAAGAATGCAGCTGTTTGCTTTTTTATCAGCTATGGTTATTGGTGTTCCATCATCTTTTATTTCTTCATGAAAATCTTGTGCGTATATCTTAATTACTTCTTCTCCGGCATTAAGAGCCGCATTTACAGCTATCTCAAATGAATTATAAAGTTCTTGTGAATCTAGTATAGATTGCATAAATACGAATAATTTGTGAAGTTTAATAAATCAGTAACAATATTGAAGAGCTTATTGCTTAATTCCTTCTCCTTCAATATTTTGTTTATAACCGGTAAATTCTTTAGTAAGAATATCTCTAAGTTGTAACAGGCTTACATTTCTGGTAATTTCAGCATTTTGACAAAAAGCAATTTTCCCTGTTTGCTCACTAACAACTAAAGCAAGAGCATCGGACTGCTCAGTTATGCCAAGAGCGGCTCTATGTCTCAACCCCAGTGTAGTTGGTAGTTTTGCGCTCTCTGAAACAGGGAGTACGCATCTGGCAGCTTTTATTCTGTTATTTGTTATAATAATTGCCCCATCATGAAGAGGGCTGTTTCTGAAAAAAATATTTTGAATTAGTTGATCTGATAATTTTGCATCAATAAATTCTCCGGTTTCAAGAAAATAATCAAGACTGTTTTCTTTAGTTATTACAATTAAAGCACCGGTTCTGTTTTCCGACAATATTTCACATGCCCGAATAATAGGCGTATAATTTAAAGGGACTTCATCTTCAATTTGCCATAATTTTTTCCAGAAACTTTTTGAACCTTGATTCAGGATGGTTCTTTGTCCTAATAAGAGTAAAAATTTTCTTATCTCGGGTTGAAAAACAATAATAAGAGCTAAAACACCAACACTGATAAACTGTCCTAAGATTTCAGTAAGCAACTCCATCTCAAAGGTTCTTACAATAAACCAGACAGCATAAATAGCAATTATTCCCAATACAATATTTATTGCTCCTGTGCCTCTTATAAGTCTGAAAACATAATATATCAGAAGCGCTACAAGTATAATATCGATTATATCAAGAAATCTTATTTGAATAAATGCCGTTATGAAAGCTGTATGCATAGTAATTTTCAATTAATGTGCAAAATTAATTTAATTTCAGGAATTAGCTAATCGTTTTATTAATTCTACAGTTTGTTTAGCTTCTTTTGGATCATGAACTCTTAAAATTTTTGCTCCTTTTAATAGAGCAATAGAGTTTAGCACTGTTGTTCCGTTTAAGGCATCTTCAGTTTTTATGTTTAATGCTTTTGTTATCATTGATTTTCTGGAAAAGCCTACCAATAGAGGCTCGCTGAAGATTTTGAAATATTCTAATTTACTTAATAGTTCATAGTTATGATCAATTGTTTTCCCAAAACCAAATCCGGGATCTATAATAATATCATTAACTCCCAGCTGTTTTAGTACATTAATTTTCTCAGAAAAATAAAATGATATTTCTTTGACTATATTATTATATGAAGGATTCTTCTGCATATTTTTTGGTGTATTTTGCATATGCATTATAATATATGGCACATTTAGTCCGGCAATTGTTTGAAACATTTTATTGTCGATACTACCTGCAGAAATATCATTAATAATATGAGCACCATTATTAATTGTTTCAATAGCTGTTTTAGAATTATAGGTATCAATAGAAATAATGATTTCCGGGAACTCTTTTTTTATATGCTTTAAAACAGGAATTAAGCGGTTAATTTCTTCTTCAGCTTTTAGAATTTCGGCTCCGGGCCTGCTGGATGAGGCACCAATATCTATAATATCTGCGCCTTCCGATATCATTTTATCAATTTCAAGTAAAACCTCATCGATATTTTGAAAACGGCTGCCCGAAAAAAAAGAATCAGGGGTAATGTTAATAACTCCCATTACCAAAGATGAAGATAAATTTATAATTTTACCGCCGCAATTTATAGTTTGCTTTTGACAAAAAAGTGTATCTTTCGTCATAATTTTAATTATTAATAAATCATTTTAAGCCATTTACAAATGGGCACAAACAACAAAACTAATGAACAATTTGAGCAGATAAAAGCTCTTTGCCTTGATATTTTTGTTAAGAAAATGCAAGATTACGGAAGCGCCTGGCGAATATTACGTACAAGCTCATTAACTGATCAAATATTTATTAAAGCCCAGCGAATTCGTTCGTTGCAGGACAAAGGTAATCAAAAAATTGATGAGGGAATGACGCCCGAATTTATCGGAATAGTGAATTATTCCATTATGTCTTTAATACAATTAGAAAAAGGCCATGCAGAACAAGCCGACTTACAAGTTGATGAAGCCTTAATATTGTTTGATAAGTATTTTGAAATTTCTAAAAGTTTAATGCTTGATAAAAATCACGATTATTCCGAAGCATGGAGAGAAATGCGTGTTTCCAGCCTTACTGATATTATTTTAATGAAACTTCTCAGAATAAAACAAATTGAAGACAATAAAGGAAAAACAGTTGTTTCAGAAGGAATAGATGCAAACTATATGGATATTTTGAATTATAGTGTGTTTGCTTTAATAAAATTAGAACTCGAAAGCTAATATAAATCTCATAATTGAAATTTTGTGCTTAAGTATATTTTAAGAAAAATATGGTATGGATTATGGGTGTTTTTTGGTGTCATTACATTGATATTTTTTTTATTCAAAGTATTGCCAGGAGATCCTGCCAGAATGATGCTTGGGCAAAGGGCTGATATTGCTTCTGTTGAAGCGATTCAAAAGGAATTGGGGCTGGACAAACCGCTATTGACCCAATATGCTAATTATATCAATGATATTTCTCCTATTTCTATTCATAAGCACAGTGATACAAAAAGCTATTTCTATCTTGATGAAGAAAAATACTCACCCTATTTTTCTTTTATAACAATAGGTAACAAATGCCTTGTATTTAAATTTCCATACCTTGGAAGATCTTTTCAAAGTGGGAGAAAAGTTTCCGATATATTGGCCGAAGCTTTTCCTTTAACTCTGCTACTGGCGGTGGTTTCTATTTTATTTGCTATGATACTCGGCATATTTCTCGGTGTGCTTACTTCTATTAATCCTGATAATTGGTTTAGTAAATTAATAATTGGGTTTTCAGCCTTGGGAATGGCCTTGCCTTCATTTTTTGCTGCAATTCTTATAGCATGGATATTTGCATATTTGCTTGGTGATTATACCGGACTTAATATGACAGGAAGCCTTAAGGAAGTTGATGATTTTGGAAGAGGAGAATATTTCAGTTTTAAAAATCTGATATTGCCTGCAATAACATTAGGAATCAGGCCTCTTGCTATAGTTGTGCAACTTACACGCAGTTCACTTATAAACGTATTATCACAGGACTATATCCGAACTGCCCGGGCAAAAGGGCTTTCAATGTATCATGTAATAACAAGGCATGCGCTGAAAAATGCACTTAATCCTGTTATTACTGCTATATCGGGCTGGTTTGCTTCTTTGCTTGCGGGTGCAGTATTTGTTGAGTATGTTTTCGATTGGAAAGGCTTGGGTGTAACTATTGTTGGAGCTTTGGAACATTATGATTTTCCGGTTATTATGGGAACAGTTTTGTTAATATCTGTGATGCTTGTTATAATAAACATCATCGTTGATGTACTCTATGGTGTTATTGACCCGCGGGTACGCTTAAGTTGATTACTGATTTAGAATGTAAATTGCATAGTAATTCTCCATCCGAAATTGTCAACATTTTCTTTTTCCAGATAATTCAGTCTCCATACAGCGTCAACTCTAAATAACTTAAAAATGTTCTCAATTCCTGCACTTACTTCGTAATAAGGATGTTTTAAGCCACTCATGCCCTCCGGAAACAGCATTAATTCACTATGCTGTTTGCTTAAACTACCTGTTAATCCTTTTGCAGAAAAAACTTCTCTGAGTTTTAATTTTTTGAAATATGGGATTCTGTTAAATATTAATCCTTGCATATGATAATCAACATAAATGCTAAAATATGTGTCGCTGGCAAATTCAAAATAGTTCATCATATTATAAGCATATCTGTCAAAAATGTATGTTTCATTGCCTTCGTGAATTTTCAAAAGAGGATAAGGCAGTGTTCCGAATATTTTTCCACAATCAAGAATGTATCTGAAATATCCCAGTGGACTCACATCTACTTTTTGAGATATATCTAATGATACCTTATAATATTCGTATTCACTATCCAGTATTCCTGGTAATCCTGCTGCCAGGTTAATGTTCACAATAGGTTTAACAGTTCCCAGGCTTTTATTTTCAAATTCACCTCTAAGGAATTTTTCATCTTCTGCAATTCTTATATTCAAGCCAATTTCTGTGTTAATAATTTTATCAATGTCAATAATTTCGCCGCCAAGCTCTTTTTGAAATTTCAAAAATTCACCGGATTCAATTCTTTGATGTGATAATACTACATTGTTTGAAAATCCTTGATACCATTCTTTTTCTGCCTTGATGGTCACTTCTGACACCATTGTTAAACTATTATTCGGTGTACGTTGAAGAAGTGATTTAAAAATATTGTCATCTTTTAAAGCAAGCTCACTTTGCCCAAGTTGTTTCAAGTCATATTTCCCGTCAATGGAGATTGCTGATCTGGGATTTTTATTGAACATATACATTAATCCGCCACCATATTTAAAACGCTCATCTTTTAGGCCGTATGCTCCATAGGCCTTTATCATAAGATCTGTACTGAATTTATTGCTTGTTCTTCCACTTAGGCGAAATCTGTTGCCTTCAATTTCATTAAAGCTAAACGTTTGAAAGTATGGTCCCAGCTCAAAGTATCCTATTTCATAATGAAACATTATAAACATTTCGGCAAGCTTCTCATAATATTTGTAAATAGGAGCATTTTGAACAGAATCAATCATAATATATATGTTTTCTTCATTCACGGATAATGGAATTGACCTGTTTTGCTTCCAAAATGCTTCATCATCAATAAATATATTGTTTTCCATAACAATTTTATCCTGATATTTTAATACCTCCTCAGGAATCTTTTTGTTAACTTGAATATTGTCATATATACAAGTTTTATTAGCAAAGAAGCCACTTAATCTTGGATCAATATCAAAATCAAAATATATATTCTCGCGTTCTAAAAAAAACACTGAATCATTTATGGTTTTGTATTCATATTCAGCAAAAAAGTCTTTTATATAATTGTAATTAATGTTTTTGGCGGTACGCATTTGAATGCTTTTTATTGCAAAAGTTGTATCGTGTACCCAAAAGTTTCCTCTGAAAGTCCTGTCTTGTTCTCGTTTGGGCACATAAGATATTTGGTAACACCACTTGTTTTCTATAAATGTGCTGTCTATCAGGTAGTATTTATAAAATAGCAAACCATGATCTGAAATTGGACTAACAAAACCGGGTTCAAAAATTGTTAGATAATTTTCGTAAATATTGATTCTTTGATACATTTGTCCTGCCAATTTGGAGATGCTGGTGTTTTCGAAACCCGAAATTCTTGAACTTTTTATTATTTCTTTTTCGGTATCAGTAGATTTGTCATAATAGAACTCTGATATGGTTTCTGAAATTAGCAAAGGTAAAAATGCTTTACCCGAAATCGCAGAAGTGTCTACATAATTAAAGACAAACTTAAAATCTCCCAAAAACCTTTTATTTTTTATTCTTTCATTTATATTGTCGGTACCTATTTTAACTTTGTTATACGAATCAAATGAATATGTGTCAAACCTTTCAGGATTATGCTTGTGTTTATTTTTTATGATATTCCTTAAAATTATGTGAGCAGGATTTTCAGTAGGCAGTATTACAATTTCATCCAGTAAAAGATGATCCATCTGCAGTAAAAAGTCAATTTCCTGATATTTATTTTTTTGTACAGCTTTTGTCTGGGGCTTATAACCCATGTATGAAACAGTTATAGAGTCGGAGGCTTCGCGGCATTCAATAAAATATTCTCCTTCCTGATTTGTTATTGTACCTATTTGTGTGTTTTGTAAATAAATACTGACAAATGGAAGTGGCTCACCTGTATCAGCATCTGTAATTGTGCCGCGAATCCTGGTAACTTGAGAGTTTGCCTGCAGGTTTATTGCCAGAAATAGAAGGAAAAAAATGTATGTCTTATACATTAGTTATCTTATTATTAATTGAGTTATCTTATTTTATTCCAGATAACTAATAATTTCGGTTTTTATAGTTAGGGTTTAAAAGAATCATCATAATCAAGAAAAACACCTTCATCTGCAATTTCTTCAATGCTTTTTTTGTCGCTTAAATAATCCACTATCAATTTATATGCTTTATGTTTTCTTTCTTGTAAAACCAGCAAACTTGCATTTACTGCAGCTTTTACTGCTATCGGGACTCCGCCTCCCAGCTCTGCCCAATGTCCGCCTATGTAAAGTCCTTTAAGCGGTGTTTTATAATGAGCAATTCCGGACATCATATTTTTTTTGCCGGGTTTCGCTCCCATCATACTTCCATATCTATTGTTTGTATATCTCCAATAGCTTATAGGAGTTGCGATTTCATAAGAAATAATATGCTTACGAAGATTAATTGAGAGCTTTTTTTCTACTCTTGAAATTAACACTTTTGCGTAATCATCTTTTAGCTTTTTATACTCTGAGCCTCTTATAATATTCCCATGTTCATCAGTTGTTGTAAGCCAATTTTTATTACTATCAAAATATGCAGGCATAATAACAGTAAGCGAGCCACAGCCTTCGGGAGCCATTGTCTTATCTCTTTCAGATTGTGAGAACACTGCGATTTCTTTTGATTCAAAAGTCAATTTTTCATTTTCTGCATGCGTGTCTTCCTTGTCCATAAAAGAAATCATTTCTTCATTAAATCCAAGTTGTGAAGCAGGACAATCTAATGAGATATAAATTGTAAAAGCCGAACTGTATAATTCAGCGCTTTGCATCTTTTCTAAAAATTTTGGAGCAATATATTTTTTCGGCAACATTTTTTCATATAAACTACCTATATCAATAGCTGCAATTATTTGTTCTCCAAATACTTCAACATTTTCGCCATTGCGTTCATATATTACTGATTTGCATTTTTTGTTTTCGACAATAATGCTCTTGGCTTTTGCATTATATATTATTTTATTTCCGTAAAACTTAATAATATGCTTAAGCCATTTTGGATAGGTGAAACTGCCACCTTCAGGCGGATTTTGAAAATCATGATTATAAGCCCATGCAATAGGTATAAGGCAGGAGAGAAGGTCATCTTCATTTGCAAACATATCATGTAATTGCCGGGTGCTGAAAAATTTATTTAAACCTTTGGTTTTTCCTTTACTCCCGGAATATTTTAAGTATTTAATAAAAGGCAAAGCAAATTTTAATCTGCTTAAATGATATTTTGCTAATTCAAAAATATTCATTGTTTCTCCTGAGCGAAAAAGTTTATGAAAACTATTTAAAGAGGGTCTTAGTTTTTTTGCAGCAGTGAAAAATTTTTCAATGCCTTCTTTTTCATCCGGATATTTTTGTTGTAACTGATTTTTTAGCTCATCAGGATTGTTTGTTAACAGAAAATCAAAATCTTCACCAAGATATCTCTTTATTCTTCTTTGCGGTTGCGCTGCGGGAAAGTCTTTTCCAATGAATTTAAATATTTTTGTAACAATTCCATCCGGACCGCAACTATTTAGCCAATGTATCGAAGTGTCAAATATATAGCCGTTTTTTTCATACTTAGCCAAATATCCTCCGGCTTGTGCATTTGCCTCCAAAACGCAAACACTAAGCCCCGACTTACTAAGAAGAGCAGCAGATGTAAGCCCTCCGATTCCTGCTCCAATTATTACTATATCAAAGTGATTCTTGTTGTTTTCTGACATTAGGATATTTTGATTATTGAAGAAAAAACTATTCAAAACTACATTTTATTTTTAAAATCCTGTCATTTTTCTTAGTAAGACAGCAAACATTTTTTTGAATTTTAAAGCAGCTTCATTTTCATTTTTTATTTAAGTATAAAAAGGATAATTTTACAATTCAAAAAAAATTGCTTATATATTGCTTACATTATAATTTGTAAAAAAGCAAAATATGGATATTTATCAATTTAAATCTTAGAAATATGAAAAGGAATATTGTTGCCGGAAACTGGAAAATGAATACTAACTTAGAGGAAGGAAAGGAGTTGGCTTCTTCAATTATTGAGATGATTAAGAGCAAGCCTCTGCATACTATAAATGGCAATCCTGATGTATTGTTTTTTCCGCCGGCTACGCATTTGACCGAAATCGTCAAAATAGCAAAGAAAGCAAAGGGAGTATTTGTTGGTGCTCAAAATTGCTATTCCGCTGCTAGTGGTGCATATACAGGAGAGATTTCTGCTGCAATGATTAAATCAGTGGGAGCAACTCATGTTCTTGTGGGGCACTCTGAGAGAAGACAATATTTCAATGAAGATCATGAAGTTTTAGCAGCAAAAATTTCACAGGCATTTGAAAATGATATAATTCCTGTTTATTGTTGTGGTGAACTATTGCCGGAAAGAAAAGAAAATAAGCATTTTGATGTTGTAAAAGAACAAATAGTTAAAAGCTTATTTTGGATGGATGAAGTTGATTTTAAAAAACTGATAATAGCCTATGAACCGGTGTGGGCAATCGGAACCGGCGAAACAGCATCTCCTGAACAGGCCCAGGAAATGCATGATTTTATAAGAGGACTTGTAAATGAGAAATATGGACGTGAAATAGCAAATAATCTTTCAATTCTTTATGGTGGAAGTTGCAATGCTAAAAATGCCAAAGAACTATTTAAAAATCCTGATGTTGACGGTGGCTTAGTTGGAGGTGCTTCACTCAAAGCAGCTGATTTTTTTCAAATAATTAATTCTTATTAATAAAAATATGATGGATTACGTAGAGGTAACTTATACTCTGTCACCAAGAGATCCCTGGACTGACATCTTAATTTCTATGCTTGCTGAGATTGGTTTTGATAGTTTTGAGGAAACTGAAACCGGGTTTAAAGCATATATTACAGGGAAAGAATTTGATGAGGATAAACTTCAGGATATAATTCCCAATGAACTTAAAGAAGCAGGTGATTATTCATATATTGTTAAAAATATTAATAATCAGAACTGGAATGAGGTTTGGGAAAGCAATTTTGAACCTGTTTTGATTGATAATAAGTGCTACATAAGAGCCCCTTTTCATGAATCAAAGCCAAACATCGATTATGAAATTCTTATTGAACCCAAAATGTCTTTTGGTACCGGTCATCATGAAACTACTTCATTAATGGTTAGTTGGTTGCGGGAGGTTGATTTTAATGGAAAAACCGTGCTTGACATGGGCTGTGGAACCGGCGTTCTTGCTATCCTGGCCGAAAAAAGGGGAGCTTCAAAAATCACTGCAATTGATAACTATATTTATGCCTACGAAAATACTTTGGAAAATATTGAAAGAAACTCTTGTAAAAATATCACTACTGTTTTAGGTGATGCTGAAGTATTGGGAAAAGAATCTTTTGATGTTGTAATAGCAAATATTACTAAAAATATTTTAATAGAAGACATGGATAAGTATTATGAAGTGTTAAATATGGGTGGTTTATTATTTTTGAGTGGTTTTTTTGAAAGTGATAAGCATCAACTTGAAGCTAAAGCTTCTGAGCTGAATCTGAAATTTGTGGGTGTGAAATTTGAAAAAGATTGGGCTTCTCTTTGTTTTGAAAAGATTTAATTAATTATAAAATTATGACAAAAAAAATTCTCACTATACTGTTGTTCTTGTTTTGCTTTTCTTTTGCCGGATATAGTGAAGATATATTTATTCTTGAAGATGATGAATTTCTAGTTGAACTTAAGGCTTTATTTTCAAATCTTGAGAGGCAAGAAAGGGCAGAAAAGGAAGCTCTGGTCGATTCATTTGCAGCTGTTTGGCGAGATGGAAATTTAATGGATGTTCAAAAGCAGAATATTGTCGAAACATTGAATAAGATGTCAACTTTAAGGCTTAGAGCTTCCAATGATTATCCTCTTTATCTGAAAGCTGTTATAGCTGTATTCAGGACAAGAAATTCTACGCAAAACTTTGAAGTGTGGCATGAAAGCTTTACAAATCTAATGACTTTAAGAAATCAGAGGCGCTTCATCAGCCATCTTGAGTATTCCTTGAATTTATTTAACAATAATGTTGTTTATGAGAATCCTACAATACTCTGGAAATACGATAACAGAGATTATTTGTTAAAATATGAAGCTGATACCTTTAAAGTTGAGTTTAAAGATGGTAATTTAATACTTTATGCTCAAAAAGACAGCACAATTATATACAATACAGATGGTGTTGTTCTTCCTTTTGATGAGGTATGGCAAGGCAAAGGTGGAAGAGTTACCTGGGAAAGGGTTGAAATGAACCCTGATGAAGTATATGCAAATCTTAGTAATTATAAGGTGAATTTGAAGACGCCGCGCTATGATGCGGATTCTGTTGATTTTTATTATAAAAAGTTTTTTGAAGAGCCACTTTTTGGAAAATTATCCGAAAGGATAGTTGCAGAAGTGAAACCCGAAAATGCCAGATATCCAAGTTTTCAATCTTACCAGGTAGAACATGAAATTAAAGGCATTTTTCCTGATATTGATTTTGTTGGAGGATTCACAGTCTCAGGACAAAGAATATTGGGTTCCGGTACTGATGAGGGTAATGCATATCTTCATTTTTATAAAAATGATTCTCTTTTCATTTCCGTAAATTCTTCAATTTTTAGTATCAGAGATGATCGGATTACTTCAGACCGATCAAGTGTAAGTATATATTACTCAAAAGATTCTATTTTTCATCCTGTTGTTCAAATGCGCTATCTGGAGTCTAAAGGAGAGTTTTATTTGCTGCGTGATGAAGACGGTGCTTCAAGAGGCCCCTTTATTAATTCATACCATAATATAGATATGTATTGCGAAACTTTATATTGGTATAAAGATTCGGATGAAATTACATTTCAGTCTATTAAGGGTTTTTCAGGACAGGGTAGTGCTATATTTGAATCTCATGATTTTTTTAGTGATATGCTTTATATGAAAATGCAAGGCATTGCCAGCATTAATCCTATATTCCTGCTGCGTAATTATGCTCGCGATAATGAAACAAAAACATTTAATATAACAGATTATGCCAAATATATAAAGTCTGATCCTCAGTCTACTCGTGCTTTACTCTTACAAATGTCTTATAATGGTTTCATAGCTTTTGATCACGTTAATGATGCTGTAACAATAACAGATAAGGTGTATCATTATATTGGTGCTGTTACGGGAAAAGAAGATTATGATGTGATGAGAATAGAATCGGAAGCAATGGTAAATGGTCGTATTAATCTTCTAAATTTTGATTTACATATTGAAGGCATTAGCAGAATCCCTCTGAGTTCGTCAAAAAATGTTGTATTACATCCTTTTGGCAATAGAATTATTATGCAAAAAAACCGAGATATTTATTTTAATGGCAGGATAGAATCCGGTTTATTTGATTTCTTTGGAAAGGAGTTCTTCTTTGATTATGAAAACTTCAAAATTGACCTGGTTAATACTGATTCTCTGAGCTTTAGAGTTAAGTCTTTTGAGCCTGATTCACGTGGTGTTCATACCTATGAAAGAGTTAGAACGGTACTTGAAGGTATTAATGGCGAATTGTTAATTGATAATCCAAAAAACAAATCCGGAAGATTGCCTATTCCCAGGTATCCTATTTTTAACAGCAATAATGAGTCTTATGTTTATTATGATAGAGAATATGTTCAAAGTGGTTCATATCGCCGTGCTGATGTTTATTTCCGTTTGATTCCTTTCTCTGTTGATAGTTTGGATAATGCAACAACCGATAATATTGCATTCGATGGAGTGTTTATATCAACAGGAATTTTTCCTGAATTTACTGACTATCTGACTGTACAGGAGGATTATTCCTTAGGTTTTAATACACACACACCTGAAGAAGGTTATCCTGTTTTTGATGGCAAAGCTCATTATACAGGACCTATTGATATGAGTTATGAAGGACTGATGGCTAATGGTAAGCTGGAATATTTAAATTCAACAATAGAAGCCAATAAAATGATTATGTACCTGGATTCCGCCAGAGCAGAGGTTAAAACATTTTCTCTGGCTGAACAGAGTGATCCTGTTGAGTATCCGGAGGTTACAGCAAGAGATGTAGATATGTTGTTCCTTCCATTTGATGATCAACTTACCATATCTGAAACTAAAGAGCCTATTGAATTATTTGCCGGACTTACGACTTTGTATGGTAGTGTGTCTGTCACTCCGACAGGACTTACAGGAAGTGGTAGGATGGATTTGTTTGGATCAGAAATTTCCGCAGATGAATTGGCGTTTACTTCCAAAACATTTGATAGTCCGGATGCTGATTTTAAGCTGTATACAGCCGATGGCGAAAGAGTTGCATTTAATGCTTTCAATTATAGCGGGCATTTTGACCTGAATGTTTTTAGTGGAACTCTTGATGGAACTGATGATAAAGCGAAAATCTCATTTCCGGAAAATAGATTTGATGGATATGGTTTTAATTTTGATTGGGATATGGAGGCTAAGAATCTTAAGTTGACAAATGTTGCAGCCCCTGATCCTGAAGAAGTGGCCGAACTTACTTATGCTGAGATTATTGATATGGATTTTTCAGGATATGAAATGGTTTCTACACATATTGCCCAGGATTCACTCAGGTTTTTTGCAGGAAAAATGGATTTTTCTCTGGAGGATAATATTATAAAAGCAGAGGAGGTTAATGTTATAAAAGTTGCTGATGCAGGCATTTTTCCCGAAAATGGAAAGGTCTCCGTTTTGAAAAGAGCCGAAATTGAAAGATTGGATAATGCAACAATATTAGCTAATACTACTTCAAAATATCATTTGTTTTATGATGTAACAGCTGAAATTATTGCAAGAAATAATTATCGAGCCAGTGGAAAATACGATTATGTTGATGAAGCATCTGTGGCGCAGGAAATTTATTTTGATGATATTGGTGTAAAACCCGGTGTTCATACAACTTATGCAAAAGGAAAGGTTTTCGATGATCAAGGCTTTACTTTGAGTCCACACTTTGAATATAAAGGGGATGTTGAACTATTAGCAGAAAATGAATTTATGAACTTTGATGGTTCAACAAAAATTATTGTTGATTGTAAACCAATGCAAACCAATTGGTTTAGGTTTGCCGAAACAATTAATCCCGATAGTATTTATATCCCATTATCAGAAAATCTTAAAAGTGATGAAGGAATTGATTTAACTGCTGCATTAGTATTAGCCGGTGATTCTTTTTATGTTTATACTGCTTTTTTCGATCGTACAAGACATTATCTTGATAAAGAAATAATTTCTGCTTCAGGATATTTAACATGGAATCATTTTACAAGAGAATACCAGATAAGTACCAGGGAACGTCTGGATGACAGAAATCTGCCTGATAATTTTATTCGATTAAATCCTAATACATGTATAATAGAGGGTGAAGGTGTTGTTGATATTGGCAGCGATTTTGGCCAATTAAAAACAAAGTCGTATGGTACTGTAAGTCATAATATTAAAGAAAATAAAACTGAATATGATATTGTTCTTGGATTAGATTTTTTCTTTGTTGATGATGGCTTGGAACAAATATCAAGTTCAGTTTCAAAAAACAAACAGTTAAAAGATATTAATCTGAATCGTCAAAAATATCTTAAATCATTGCAATTGGATTTGGCGGAAGAGGAGTATAATTTGATTAAAGAAGATATATTGGTAAATAATGCAGTTGAGGAAATTCCCGAGCAAATACAACACACAATGTTTTTTACTGATATTAAGCTTTTTTGGCATCATAGGACAAGCAGCCTGGTTTCTAAAGGTGATATAGGCATTGGCGGCATTGAAAATTCAGTTCTGCATAAATATGTAAACGGATATATGCAAATTCGTAAGCAAAGAGGTGGAGATGTGCTGACATTTTTGCTTGAGCCTGTAACCGGAGATTCAGATTCTGTTGAGTTTCAGGATGATGAAGAAAGTGCAAATGAAGAAAGTGCAAATGAAGAAAATGCTTCCGAAGAAACTGAAGAATTAGCTGATACTGATGTAGAAAATGATAATGAAGAAGCAAGTGAGGAGACTACGGAAGAATCTAATGAGGAAGAATCGGAAGAATCTGCTGAAGCAGATATTGAGGACGAAACTGAGGAGTCAACTGAAGAGGTTGCAGAAGAGCAAAACCAAAGATTCAATAATCCGCTGGGTACAATGCTCGGCCCCGAATGGTACTATTTTTCATATACTAATAGTATAATGCAGGTTATCGCAGCAAATGATGATTTCAATAAGACAATACGAGAGTTAAAGCCAAAACGCCGTAGAATGGATGTTCCTAGTGGTGAAACACCTTTTGCATTTATTCTGTCTTCGGATAGAAGGCCCTTTGATTTTGCAAGGGTAATGAAGCAAATAACAGATTAGTTTTGTTTATTTAGACATGCTAATAATGTTATCTTTGTGCCTTATTTGTAAAAAATCAGATTTGTGATTAAACTTGTTGTATGATGAATTATTGGGTTTTTTTAATATCTTCTTTGGTTGTTGGTTATTTGTTAGGATCAATTCCAACGGCTGTTTGGTTAGGAAAAGCGTTTTATAAAATAGATGTTAGAGATCATGGCAGTAAAAATGCCGGAGCAACAAATGCAATTAGAGTTCTTGGAACTAAAATTGGCATTGTAGTTTTGATTATTGACGCTCTGAAAGGTATTGCAGCAGTTAATCTGGTTTTATTATTTCCTGATATTTTTCCCGGAGAAAATACGAAAGTTTTATTTCAGTTGTTACTTGGCGTGATGGCATTGACCGGTCACATATTCCCGATTTTTGCCGGTTTTCGTGGTGGTAAAGGCATCGCAACTCTTGCCGGAATTATTATTGCCCTTTTTCCGGGTACTGTACTAATTTGTACAGGAATATTTTTTGTAATTTTTGTTTTTACAAGAATAGTTTCTCTGGGCTCTATTTTAGCATCAATAGCATTTCCTGTAGTTGTAATATTTTTTGATCAGGAAGCAGTGCTTGCTGAAATGATATTTTCAGTATTAGTAGCAGCTTTCGTTCCGTTAACACATAGAAAAAATATTTACAGGCTTCTTAAAGGAGAAGAGAATAAATTGCACTTCAATAAAAAAAAGAAAAAATAATCAGGTCAAGCTTTTATTATTATTTATTGTTCTGTTTTATTAGATTTGAGTTTAAATTTTTTTACTTTTGTTTTTAATATAAAATATTTTAAAATCAGTATTTTCTAATCTAAAAAGCAATGTGGCTGATAATTTTGAGCCTTATAATTATAGGTCTTGTTTTTATTCTTTTGGAATTATTAGTTGTTCCCGGTACAACTGTCGTTGGTTTTATTGGTTTTGCAATGGTTGCCGGAGGTGTTTATTTATCATATAATGAATATGGCAGCTATTATGGAACAATTACATTAATATCTACACTCTTTTTTTCAATTGCATTGATTGGCCTTTCAATAAGGTCGGGGACATGGAAAAGGATAATACTTAATACTGCAGTTGATGGGCGAACTTATAAAGTTGAAAGTGATACTATTAAAGCAGGGGATGAGGGAATAACTATTACTCGCTTAAACCCAATGGGAAAAGCTTTAATTAATGAAGAGTACTATGAAGTTGCATCAAAAGACAACTTAATAGATGAAAATGAAGAAATTATTGTTACTAAAGTTGATGGAAATAAAATTATTGTCAAACAAAAAACATAATATCATATGGAAACAAATATTGCAATTATTATTGCTATAGCAGTAGTTAGTATACTGGGTCTTTGGATTTTATTTTACTTTATTCCACTAGGCCTATGGTTTTCCGCTTTATTGTCGGGTGTAAGAATTAGTTTGTTGCAACTAGTATTAATGCGTTGGAGAAAAATCCCTCCGGCTGTGATTGTAAATAATCTTATTTCTGCAACAAAAGCCGGCTTAAAGCTTGCAAGGAATGACCTCGAAGCTCATTACCTGGCAGGAGGAAGAGTAAAAGCTGTTGTGAATGCTCTTATTAGTGCTGATAAGGCCAATATACCATTGGATTTCAAAACAGCTACCGCAATTGATTTGGCAGGTAGAGATGTTTTGGAAGCCGTGCAAATGTCTGTTAAACCAAAGGTAATTAATACACCTCCGGTTGCAGCAGTGGCAAAAGACGGTATTCAGCTTATCACAAAAGCTAGAGTTACATTACGCGCAAATATTAAGCAACTTGTTGGTGGTGCCGGCGAAGAAACAATCTTGGCTCGTGTTGGTGAAGGTATTGTTACTTCTATTGGGTCTGCCGGTAATCATAAACAAGTACTGGAAAATCCTGATAGCATTTCTAAAGTTGTTTTGTCCAAAGGACTTGATTCAGGGACTGCTTATGAGATTCTTTCAATAGATATTGCAGATATTGATGTTGGTAAGAATATTGGTGCAATGCTGCAAATTGATCAGGCAAATGCCGACAAAAATATAGCACAGGCTAAGGCAGAGGAAAGAAGAGCTATGGCTGTTGCTCATGAACAAGAGATGAAAGCCAAAGCACAGGAAGCCAGGGCGCACGTTATTCAGGCTGAAGCTGAAATTCCAAAAGCAATTTCCCAGGCATTCCGTGAAGGTAATCTTGGAGTATTGGATTTTTATAGAATGGAGAATATTAAAGCAGATACAGATATGCGAGATAATATATCTAAATCTTCTACACAAACGAAAAAGGATAAGGGTAAAGAAAAGGACAAATAGAATTGTTCGTTAGTTTTTTATACTTTATAAAAAAAAAAGAGGCTGCAAATTTTGCAGCCTCTTTTTGTATACTCAATGGAGGTTTCCTAAACTCCGGGTATTGCTAGTAATGGAATTTCTGTGTGGAAATTTTTATTCTTAATTTGAGAACTTTGATAAATTTTATGAAAAATACTTTGCTTTCTGGTAATTAAAGACAATAGATTAATGTTATTTTCAGATATGCAATCATCAACACTCTGAGCCATTTTTTCCTCATTCTTATCCTCAATTATTTTTATATCCCATTTAATATCTTTAAAAACTTCTTCAGCTTCTTTTAAAACACTATTGGTGAAAATAGATTTCTTGTCAACTTTTTCTTTTGTATTGCACCAAAAGATAAAAACCTTTGCATCAAAAAATCCGGCAAGCTTTGTAACAACTTCAATGCATCTTAAGATTTCAGTGTCAACAATTTTGTCAATTGCAATTGCTATTTTTTTAATTTGAGCAAATTTAGTATGCTCATTAATAGCCATTACAGGGATAATACCGGAGTTAATTACATCAAAGGTGATTGGTGCCAAAGCTCCATCAGGCCTTTTTGTTTTTCCTTTTGTTCCCATTACTATTAAATCAATATTTTTTCTCTCTGCATATTGATTAACACTCTCACTAACAAAGCCCGTTGTTTGAGCTAAAGTACATTTAGGAGTTGTGTTACCTTTTAAAATAGTTTCTTTAAATGTATTTAAATGGAGTTCATTCTCTTTCTCTATTTTTTGGACGTGTTCGTGGTGTTGCTTGTCAGAAGGAGTGCTCCCGGAATATTGTGGTGGGTATAAAGCAGAAGCCGATAAATTATATGTATGCAATAAATATATCTTGGATTGAATAGTCTTTGCCAGTTCTACAGCATAAAAACCTGCATTCTTAGCATGATCCGAAAAATCTGTTGGAACAAGAATTTTTTTCATGTTTAATAAATTTGATTTTAAAAAGGTTTATATATTTTTTATTTATCCCGTGATAAAATGTATATTTATTATTGCATTTCAGGATAATTAATAGAATCACACAAATGCCTTAAATAAACATACTAATATGATGCTTTTGCTAATTAACAACAAAGCTTACCAAAGATAAGCATTTGTTTTCTCTTTTCAAAGACAATTTTTGCTCCTTATCTATATTACTTACAGTTATTATTGAAAATCAACATTTATTGGATTAATTTTTATTTTCCTGATATTATTATAATTTCAGTTTCATATTTAATAAATACTTGCTGCATTCGTTTTATCTTTGTGAAATATTTATTGACAATTAAATAGTTTTAGTTTTGCCTTCTATATTTTTTAGCTATCCCATTTGGTTTCTTATACTGTGTGTTATCTTGGCTGCAGTGATAAGTGGAATATTATACCGAAAAAATAATTCAGATGATTTATCATCGCTGCAAACAAAACTTCTGGCAACTTTTCGGTTTTTAGTGGTTTTTATTATTAGCATATTAATTTTAGCCCCTGTTCTGGAATTATATACAAAATCAGTGGAGGATCCCATTATTGTTTTTGTAGACGACAATTCTGAATCAATTGAATTAGCATATAAGGATAATGATTATTTAAAAAATTATGATAACCGAAGAGATGAACTTCTCGATCTTTTAAGACAAGATTATCAGGTTCAGGAGTATGTTTTCGGGGAATCATTCAGAAGAAAAGATACTGTTGAAACTTCTGACAAGCTCACTGATATGTCTGTGATATTTCAGGGAATTAATGATTTTTATAGTAATCGAAATGTTGGAGCTGTTATTCTTGCATCAGACGGAATATATAATCAAGGAGTTAATCCAGTATATTTTGCAAGGGAAATGCAGTTTCCTGTTTATACAGTTGCTTTGGGTGATACTTTAATAAAGCGAGATTTAAGTATTAGCAAAGTTTCTCATAATGATATAAGCTATCTGGGAAATTTATTTCCTGTCGAAATTGTTGTTGAGGCAAGAAAGAGTGATGGTAGCTCAAGTAAACTTTCAATTAGTAAGAACGGTGAAAATGTTTTCAGTAAAATAATTACTTTTTCTTCAGACCACGACTTTGAGAATGTACTTGTTGAACTAGAGGCGCAGAAAACAGGAATTCAGAAATATGAAATAAGTATTGCCCCCCTGGATAATGAAAGCAATCTTGATAATAATAAAAAGGAGTTTTTCATTGATGTAATTGACAGCAGACAGAAGATTTTAATTCTTGCTGATTCTCCCCACCCTGATATTGGTGCAATTAAACAGACAATAGAGGATAATGAGAATTATGAAATTTCACATCAACAAATATCTGAATTTGAGGAAAGTACAGAGGCATATAATCTTATTATTTTCCATCAGTTGCCGTCTAAAAGAATATCTGCGCATCCTGTAATATCTGAAGTTATTAATAGCAATATTCCTGTTTTGTTTATTGTTGGTGCCAATACTAATTTGATAGCTTTAAGCAATTTAAATGCAGGCATGGCCATTCAGCAGCGCTCCGGCGAATATAATAATGCCCAGGCAGCTTTGAATCAGTCTTTTTCTTTGTTTTCGATTAGTAGTGAAGTTGAGAAATTAAGTCCTTTAATGCCTCCTTTATATTCTCCATTTGCTGTTTATAAAACTACTCCCGCCACTAATACTTTTATTTTTCAAAAGATAGGAAATGTAAAAACAGATGATCCTTTAATTGCTTTTTCCGATATTTCCGGCAAGAAATATGGTTTTATCTGCGGTGAAGGGCTGTGGAGATGGAGATTAAATAACTTTCTCAGAGAAAAGAATCACAATTATTTTAATGAAATAATTCTTAAAATTGTGCAGTATTTATCTGTGAAAGAGGATAAAAGCTTATTTAGGATATCTACTCAAAACCTTGTGTATGAAAATGAAGCTGTTACTTTTGAAGCAGAATTATATAATGCCAGTTATGAATTGATTAATGAACCGGAAGTTAGCTTGACTATTACAGATGAGAGCGGTAATACTTTTGATTATGAATTTAGTCGTACATCAAATGCATATATTTTGGATGCAGGAACTTTTAGTCCCGGAAATTATTCATATAAAGCAAAAACATTGGTAGGCAATGAAACATTTGAAGCAAAAGGGGAGATAAGTGTAGCTGAGCTTAACCTGGAAGCTATTAATACAGTTGCTAATCATAGTATTATGTACAGAATTGCTAACGAATCTGATGCAGAAATGGTTTATCCTGATAATATGAATGAGCTTGCAGAAAGTATTAAAAACAGGGATGATATTAGAGGGTTGATATATATGCATACTGATTATTCAGAGCTTATTAACTGGAAAAGCTTGTTTTTTGTAATATTAATATTGCTTGCTGTAGAGTGGTTTATTAGAAAAAGAAGTGGAAACTATTGATAATGTATTTTAAAATTTAATTTATGGAATCTGTTATTTTATATATAATTATAGCTATTGTAATTTTTGATTTTGCGTTTGAAAGATTACTTGCTTATCTCAATTACACAAAACTTAGCAATAAACTCCCCAAAGAATTACAAGGCATATATGATGAGGAGAAATATAGAAAATCTCAAGACTATTTGCGTGTTAATATGAAGTTTGGGTTGATTACAAGTACTCTGTCGTTTATAGCTATATTGCTAATGTTGTATTTTGAAGGATTTGGCTGGCTCGATAATACAGTCAGACAATATGCAGATAATACTATTTTAATAACGATTCTGTTTTTTGGGATATTAGGCCTTGCATCAGATTTGCTTTCAACACCTTTTGATATTTATGATACTTTCGTAATTGAAGAAAAGTTTGGTTTTAATAAAACGACCTATAAAACTTATATCCTGGATAAAATAAAAGGCTGGTTGCTTGCAATAGTTCTTGGTGGTGGGTTATTAGCAATTTTTGTTTGGTTTTACCAGGTAGCAGGTAGTTTGTTTTGGTTGTACGCATGGTTGTTTTTCTCCGGCTTTTCAATTTTTATGACAATGTTTTACAGCACATTAATTGTTCCTATTTTCAACAAACAAAAACCTCTTGAAGAAGGAGAACTCAGGAATGCAATAGAAGATTTTGCAAAGAAAGCAAATTTTAAATTGGACAATATTTTTGTTATTGATGGCTCAAAAAGAAGCACAAAAGCAAATGCATATTTTAGTGGACTGGGCCCTAAAAAGAGAATCGTATTATTTGATACTCTTATTAAAGATCATACAACAGAAGAATTAGTTGCTGTATTGGCACATGAAATAGGCCATTATAAAAAGAATCATACTCTGAAAAGCATGGCTGTTTCATTAGTTAGCAGTGCAATAATCTTTTATCTGTTGGGTGTTTTTATTAATTATGATGTTTTATCAAAAGCACTTGGTGGACAGGAGGCTTCTTTTCATTTGGGTATTCTGGCTTTTGGTTTGTTATATTCTCCGGTTTCCATGGTATTAGGTATTGTTGGAAATATTTTGAGCAGAAAGCATGAATATCAGGCAGATGCTTTTGCTGCAGTTAATTATGATGCAAAACCTTTGCAGGAAGCACTGAAAAAGCTTAGTGTAAACAATCTCAGTAATTTAAGGCCTCATCCTCTTGTTGTTTTTGTAAATTATTCACATCCGCCGCTACTTAAAAGATTAAGCTTTCTTGATAAATTCAGAAAGTAAGTATAGTTTTTTGTAAAAAATATTTTATTAATGAATTCGCAAAAACCTTTAGCAGAAATCCTTCGTCCTGATAATTTTGATAATTATCTGGGACAAACGCATTTAATTGGTAAAGATGCTATATTGCGTAAAACACTGGAAATGGGCAATGTCCCGTCAATGATTTTATGGGGCCCTCCCGGTGTGGGAAAAACTACTTTGGCATTTTTAATTTCTAAAATTCTTGTTAAACCATTCTTTGTTTTAAGTGCCATAAATTCAGGGGTAAAGGATGTCCGCGATGTTATTACAAAAGCATCTAATGCCGGCCGTAATGCAATACTTTTTATTGATGAAATTCACAGATTCAGTAAAAATCAACAAGATTCTTTGCTCGGCGCTGTTGAAAGAGGTATTGTCATCCTAATTGGCGCAACCACCGAAAATCCTTCTTTCGAAGTTATCAGTCCATTGCTATCCAGATGCCAGGTTTATATTCTTAAAGAACTTGATGTTAATGATCTGGAAGTTTTGCTTGAGCGAGCAATTAATTATATCCAAAAAGAATGGAATATAAGCGTGATTGTTGAAGAGCATGAGGCATTGTTTAAAATTTCAGGTGGAGATGCCAGAAAATTACTCAATGCTGTTGAACTTGTTGCAAAGTCTCAGGATTCTTCCAAGATAGTTTTGAATAATAAGATTGTTATGGATACTATTCAGGAGAATCTTGCTCTTTACGATAAGAATGGGGAGATGCATTATGATATTATATCTGCTTTTATAAAGTCTGTAAGAGGAAGTGATCCTAATGCTGCTGTATATTATCTGGCGAGAATGCTGGAAGCCGGCGAAGATCCAAAGTTTATTGCAAGAAGGTTGGTAATTCTTGCATCTGAAGATATTGGCAATGCAAATCCTAACGCATTATTGCTGGCAACTTCATGCTTTAGTGCAATTACTATGATTGGTATGCCCGAAAGTAGAATTATCTTGTCTCAAACAACGACCTATCTTGCTTCAAGTCCCAAAAGTAATGCAGCTTATATGGCAATTAACAAAGCTTATGAAGTTGTAAAAAGTATGGGCGATTTACCTGTTCCTTTGCATTTGCGAAATGCACCTACAAAGCTTATGAAGGATATAGGATATGGAAAGGATTATAAGTATTCTCATGATTTTGATAAGAATTTTGCCGCTCAGGAATTTCTTCCTGAAAAAATCTCAGGAAAAAAACTGTATGATCCGGGCAGTAATGCTCGTGAGAATGAAATAAGAGCAAGGCTAAGGGATTTATGGAAAAAGAAATACGGCTATTAAAAAAACCAAACATATGAATAATCGTGAATTGTTTTTCAGACATCTTGCACAGACGAGTGATTTTCCTTTAGCAATTGAAGTTGAAAGAGCTGAAGGTGTATTTTTATATGGACCGAATGGAGAGAAGTTTTTTGATATGATAAGCGGAATATCAGTGAGTAATATTGGACACAGGCATCCCGCTGTAATTAAGAGCATCAAAGAACAAGCCGACAAGTATCTTCATTTGATGGTATATGGAGAGTATGTGCAATCACCGCAGGTTAAATTAGCTGAATTATTAGCATCACATCTTCCTGATAGTTTAAACAATGTGTTTTTTGTTAATTCAGGCAGTGAAGCAACTGAAGGTGCCCTGAAACTTGCGAAAAGATATACTAATCGCTCTGAAATTATTTGCTTTAAGAATGCATATCATGGGAGCACGCATGGTGCATTGAGTGTAATGGGCAATGAAAAGCTGAAAAATGCTTTCAGGCCTTTGTTGCCTGATATTAGAGTTTTAGAATTTAACAACACAAGTATGCTAAATCAAATATCGGAGAAAACAGCTTGTGTTATTGTAGAAGTCATTCAAGGTGAAGCAGGAGCTGTTGTTTCCTCTGATGATTTCTTGAATGAACTTCGCTCTCAATGTAATAAAACAGGTACATTGTTAATTTTTGATGAAATTCAAACCGGATTTGGCCGTACAGGAAGTCTATGGGCTTTTGAACAATTTGGTGTTGTACCCGACATCCTTCTTATTGCAAAAGGAATGGGTGGAGGCATGCCAATAGGAGCTTTTGTTTCATCATCTGAAATTATGCAATGCTTAAAGAATAATCCTGTATTAGGTCATATTACTACTTTTGGCGGTAATCCTGTTTGCGCAGCTGCTGCCCTGGCTAATTTGGAAGTTATTGTTGAAGGGAAGTTGTGGGAAAATGCAAAAATGATAGAATCTGTTTGCAAAGATATGTTGCAACATAATCAGATTAGGAATGTAAAGGGTAGGGGAGGTCTTTTGGCAATTGAGTTTGATGATTTTTTTAAGAATAAAAAAGTTATCGACAATTGTATAAAAAAAGGAGTTGTAACGGATTGGTTTCTGTTTGCTGATAATTGCTTACGTATTGCTCCTCCTCTCATTATAACAAAAGATCAAATAGTTAATGCTTGTAATATTATTCTCGATTCAATAGAATAGGTTGTTAATTAGATTATTAGCGAAATTTATAATTTTTGAGTGAAATATATTTAGCTTTCTTAAGCAGTTTCTTTTTTACTCCGCTCATTATTAGGTCAATTAATGCTGTTAAATCAGCAGTGTTTATTTCTCCGCCGCTTTCGGTTATATCAGCAGCCTCGTGATCGAAACCCATTGGTGTATTTCCTGCGATATGCTGTACCATCCAAACAACATCCAATACGTTTATCTTTTCGTCATTATTTACATCGCCAAGCAATACCGGCTCTCCTATCCTAATGTCGTCAATAGCAAAAGTAGCACCATCAAATCCTGTATAGCGAAATGCAAATTGCACATTCTGTTGAATTGCAAATTCTGATAAATTAATTTGCGTCTTTAGCCATGTCCAGTTAATATCATTTGAAACAAAATCAGGATGATCTGAATTATGCCAAATGGTGACCCAATCGGCTCCATCAAATTTTGCCATTAAGTAAAGATCACAATTCCCTTGTTCAACCGACCAATGATAGCTTCCTAAGAACCAAAACCCAAATTCAGCATCTGACAAATTCTGTATATTAAATAGTGGAGAAATAAACCATTCATCCTGATTCTCAGTATCAGTCCAAAGACAACGATAAAAATGTGAACCGCTCACTGGCTCTATAGTTGATTCTGTGAGAGCAATGGAGGTAACAGCTTCCCACGTTACACTTGCTGTATTTTCTATGTTCCAGCAATTTGCAACACCACCTTCAAAATTCTCAAAATATGGGAACTCAGAAAGATTAAAACATTCACAATTCTCTAAAGTAAAACTAAGTGAAGAAGTGAATATTCCATCTGCATTAATTCTCCAGTAATATGTATTTTCATCAATAAATTCCAGTGGAGTTCCGTCTGATTGTGACTCAAAACCCTGAGGTCCGGTATAGGTCGTTAACCCCGAAACCCATTTCCAGTAAGGTGATGAAAAATCGGAATATTCAGAAATTTGAATATACCATCCACTGCCCGAATTACTCCAGCTAAATGTAACTTCATTATCCGGACAGCCATGCAATTCATGCTGAAGATTATATGCACCGCTTATTACAGTTTGTCCGTTCGAACTTAAAACTGAAGTATATAATCCTGCTCCATTTTCTGCTCTAAGGTTGAAATAATATGTTTCCGCTGATGTTAAGTTTAAGCCGGTATGTGTAACATTTGTATTCAGGTCATTATCTGTCCAATCAACGATATCATTGCTTGCCGGCTCAGTTCCGATTGAGTACCAATATTTTTTAATACCTGAGTTTGAGTCACTTGATTCGGACCAATTAGCAGACAGCTCTGTGGTACTGTTGACTTCATTTATATCATCACCAAGTCCGTCATTTACAAATGATATGTCGCTTGGAGGTGTTCTGTCAATAAACAAATCTCTGTGCGCAATTGTAGAGAGATTTTCATAATCATCTGATACTATAGATTTTATTTTTCCGGCGACGGTTGAAATGTTTACACTCTCTGTTCTTATGTCATCTGTAGCATTTATTCCAACCGAAATTGTTGCTTCAGGATATCTTGTTCTGTATGATTTTATTTCATTTATGTACATTTGACAATTTCCCGTACGGAATGAAATGTAATTTCCGTTAGAACTATATGGAGATGGATCTGTCCAGGATCCTAATAATACATCATCTCTATATACTAAAATTTCGCCGCTTATTCGATCGTATATGATTTTGAAATCATACCATTGCCCGGGAATAGTGGTAATATTACTTTCAGTTGCCATAAGGTCGAAAGTGTTATTGGTGACTTTATAAAATTGCAGGGATTCTCCGTCAACTCTAAACCATACAAAATATGAATTTCCTCTTTCGCTTAAGCTGGCATCATCGCTAAAGAAATGAAAACCAAATCTTTTGTTGGTTCCACTACCTTCTACTTTTGCATAAAACTGATATAAATATCTGTTAGAAAGGCTTTGGTTTAAAGGGGCATAAATGTTTGTATTAGCGATTGTTTCATCAGATTGAATTAATTGACCGGAATTCACAGTCCAGTTGCCTGTGCTTATATTCCAAATTGAATTATCCAAAAAATCAAAATTATCTCCAAAGAAACCCCTGTTATAATTGGCTCCCCAATAATTTCCATCATATTCAAGCACCTGATAAAACCTCCTGGATATTCCGCACCCAACATCACTGTCATTAAAAACAGCGGTAAAATCATCCGTTATCCAATCTCCGTCAGCAGGTTCTGAAATTGAAGTTAAAGGGACATCACAATTGGGTTCATTACAATTATCAATAATTGCTTTTGTATTGGTTCTTATTCCGGGTAGTTCTGCATATAGTGCGTTCCCGGGGCATGTAGTTCCTCCGATATTTACATCTTTATGTCCACAAATACGGGCTACAGTGCCTGTGCCTCCGCTTTGCAATGTAATACTTGCTGAAGAGGTAGGGTCAAAAGTTCTATAATCATACCACCATGCAAGAAACTGATTATTGTTTTCTAGTTGGATTTGGGTTGGTAATGTTTCATCAGAATTTCCCAGAAAATTTATCCCAATTGAAGCTCCATTTGAGTTTCCTGCATGAGCTCCTCTTACATCGCTTAAGGGTAAATTAGGGTTATGCCTGCCCTGAAAGAAATTTCCATATTTATCAAAAAGATAATTATAGCCTATATCTGCCCAACCTAATGTGTTTACATGGTAATTCCAATATGATCTCACAACTGCATACCCGTCCGTATAAGTATCAGGAGATGCTCCATGATGTATAACAGTATGCGTGGGATTAATATATGTAGGTGAATATGTAGGATTATGACAGGCTGTATATCCTCCGCACCAATCTGTCCTGGGAATCATTACAGGAATTTCGGGACAAGCTTTTGAACTGTCATAAAGTATTCCTTCATCATCGGGCAATGGGCCGGATTTGCCAGTATTTCTTATATCTATAAGGTCCAGCCTGACTTTTTTAATATCTGTATTTCCAGGAGTGAGAATCGAAAACTCTATATATCTGTAAGCTTCTTCAGTAGGTGGAAACAATAGATCAGTAAAATACAATTTTCTGGGAGTTTCGGAAGGGTGAATATATCCTTCATCATAATAATACTTGGTCCATTCTCCATTTTCCTTTTTTATCCTGTATAATATCTCGAAATTTCCTGCAGCTGCCTTTGCATCATCAGCCTCCCATCCAATGCCGAAAGAGGTAAATTCTATAGGTGCTTTTGTTGAAAAATAATATTCATTATTTTCATTTCTATGAATATTGGTGTGCCAGATTAATATGCTTGCAGGTGAATTTCTTTTTTCACTATCGTCAATTACAGTATCTGCTGTTATTTTGTTATTATTGCTGAAGTTGTTGGTTTGGGCTTTTAAACCGGTAGAATAGAAATTAATTATGTATGCAAAAATGATAACAGAGCAGATTATCCTGATAAGAATTTTCATAAACTTTTATTTAAAACGCTTTTGAAAGATACAAATAAATGTTAAATAAAAAAAAGTTTAAATAATTAATCCTTTCGTTATCTGTGTTTTGCATTGGTATGATTGTGGTTTTGGTAAAAAGCATACAGTATTATTTTTTGAATATTAATGCATGTTTTTTTTGATATTTTCATTAGTTTTGATGTATTATGAATTTTGTTTCATAATGACAAAAATTACATATTTATGTATCATTTAGATCCTGATATATTAGAAGTATTAGAGAAAAGACCGCTTATGAATTTGGCGGTTTTAGGCTTTTTCGAAAATTATAAACTTGATAAGTATTATAAAAAAGAGAATTCTTTAATTCTTTTAGGTTCAAGCGATTATATTTGGGCGTATATGAGTGTAGAAAATGAGGCTGATCTGCTTGATCTGTTAAGAAGTCTATCATATGAAACCTTATATTTTGCTAATGTTGAAGATTGGATGCTTCCTTTTTTAACAAAGGAAAAAAGAATAGAATGGAGGTTAATCACAGAGCGTTATTATATTCCCGTGGATAAAGAGGTTGTTGCTCCTACTATTGTTTGCAAGCCGGTGAAGCAAGAGATGTCTGCTTATATCTATAATAATTCATTATATAAGGATTTTACATCAGAAGAGTATATTTTTGACAGACTTGGCAAGGACATCTCTGCCGGTTACTGGGTTGATAATAAACTTGTTGGTTGGGCTCTCACTCATGATGATGGTTCTCTTGGTTTTTTAAATATTATACAGGAGCATAGAGGAAAGGGTATAGGAGAGAATCTTTTAAGGCAATTAGTTCTTGACAGAATAAGACATAACAGGCCTGCCTTTTTGAATGTAGAACCACAAAACAGTCAAACCAAAAAAATGTTGAATAAAATTGGATTTGAGTTTGACAGAAAAGTAAGCTGGATTAAGTTAGCTTAGATTTTATTATTTTTTCTTTCCTTTTTTAAATTTTTTGCCGGTTTTATTAAGATGCTTTTCCCATGCTTTTTGGTCTTCAGTATTGCCGCTTAACAGGTCATCATCTTGCTCGTCAGTTTTATCTGATTCTTCTATATCTTCTTCTTCAGCATTTTTATCCGGCACATTATCTGATATTTCCTCATCTTCAGAATTAAGAATTTCAGTAATTTCTTCATCAGTAATAGCATTCTCATCTTCCATTTCATCCTCATCAGGAATAACATCTGTTTCTTCCGGATGAACTGTTTCTTCTGGAGCCTCTTCTGGAGCCTCTGTTTTTAATTTCTTCTGTAAAGCTTTAATTTCTTGTTCTTTTTCCCTGATAAGATTTTCAAGTTTGCTTTTTTCTTCACTTAGTTGAGATATAGCGAGTTGATTTTCTCTGTCTTTTTCTGCCATAGCTTCTTGAGTAGCAGAAAGCTCTTCCATGTTTTGACGCATTTCTTCTTCTTGCGCTCTCATTTCTTCAGCTTGTTGTTGTGATTTCTCAAGCAAAACAGCAGTATTGTTATTGATTTTCACATTTGAAATAGTAGAGGCAATACTTTCTCCAATTTTTTCAACAAATTCTATTTGAAAATCTTCAAACTTCTTAAAAGAAGCAAGCTCCAGTACTCCAAAAATAACATCATTGACTTTTAAAGGCACTATTAATAGAGCATTTGGATTCTCATCACCCAGACCTGAAGTAATTTTAATATAGTTATTGGGTATCTCAGTGAGATATATGGTTTTACCCTCAATGAAGCATGTTCCAATGAGGCCTTCTCCGGCTTTAATCTGTTTGTCAAGGAATTTTCTTCTGTCAAATGCAAAGCATGCAGTTAATTCAAGAAATTTATTCTGTGTGTCATCATCATTTAAAATAAAAATACCACCTTGATTAATTCCCATGTATTCAACAAGATTGCTTACAATATTGTAAGAAAGTTCTTCAATATCATTTGTATTCTGTCTTAGTATGTCGGCAAATTTAGCTAATCCCTGTGTAGTCCAGTTTCGTTTTTGATCTTCAATTTTTCTTTCTTTTTCTTCGTCTGAAGCTTTTTTAAGACTTTGTCTCATTTCAAGGAGAGAATTTCCAAGTACATCATCTTCACTTAATAGTGAGAACTCATGATCAAAATTATTTTTCCCAATTTCATTAGCAAAAACTGCCGTTCTTTTAATTCCATCGACTAACTCGTTAAATGAGCTAACCATTTCCCCGATTTCATTCTTATGATTATATTCGTAAGTATCAGGGAGTTGTCCTTTAGCCAATTTTTTCACCATTACCATTAAACCTTTAATAGGCCTGGCAATTCCACCAATAACGTAATAATTTACAAGACTAAATACAATCAAGGTAAACACCAAAGCAAATAGAAGTATTTTTAATGTATTTAAAACAGGGTCAGTGATTAAGTCTTTATGGTAAACAGTAGCTGTAATAAAACTCTCTAAGGGTTCATAATAAGTAAAATAGATATGCTTTTTCTGTCTTGATTTACTTTCTTCATTTTCATCTATAAATACAACATGACCTCGCATTTTTGCATTCATTTCTCTAAAGAAATTCTCAGATGAGATATTTTGACCTTCAATTTTTTTATCAATTACTACCTTACCATTTTTATTAATTAAACTTGCATATCCATTTATATAAAAAGCTTTTTCATAAAATATTTCTTTATATGATTCAATTTCATCCTCATGGGTTATATCAAGAACAGTTATAAGATAGTCAAGTTCTTTAAACATTGTTGTTTTTGCATCTCTGTATTGAGTGTTTCGACGGTTAACTGTTGCAAGAACTGTGATAAGTAAAAGAGATACAACCAATGTGATATTAACAGCAAGAATAACTCTTTGTTGTAGTTTTAAATTTTTGTATTTGTCAACAATTCTTTTAATCATATTATATTCTTTTAATGCTTAGTCAATAATAAAAATCTTTTAATAAAAAGTATTAAAAAAAATCTAACTTTTCTTTTTTAAAGAAGCCATCTTTTGATTTAATTCATTGATTTTTTCTTCAAGCTCTGTTTTTTCGTTTTCGATATTTTTTTGTTCAGTTATATCAAAATTAAAGCGGATAATTTTAAATACTTCTCCTCTTTCATCTTTAACCGGAGTATATATTTCTCTAATCCAGGCAGTTTTGTCATTCATTTTTTTCTCACTTTCAATAGTCTGAACTTGCCCTGTTTGTAAGCCTTCCCAGAACTTTTTATATTCTTCAGAGTCTGCGTATTCATCGGATATTAGAAAATCATGATGATATTTACCCATAATATCTTCACGATTTACCGGACCATATTTTCTTGCATATCTCATATAGGCATCATTAATAAAAGTGATTTTTCCATGAAGGTCATATTCGATAGATGGGAGAGCATTATTAATTGCCTGCACATATCCTTCCATTTCAGCAGCTTGTTTAGAAACCTGAACTTTTGCATCCTGAAGTTCTTCCATATTTGCATCAATAAGTTTTTGCTGCTCTTTCAGTTTATTTGCCTGTTGTACATTTTCGGTCACATCATAAGCCACTTTGAATATTTTATATGGTTTACCCTGAGAATTAAATATAGGCCCATAGGTTTCCTGCATCCAATATTCTTTGTTATTTATCAGCACTTTATTCAATTCTTTTTTAACAATACCTTCTCTTAAGTCTTCCCAGAAACGGTCATAATTTTTCTGTTGTTCCTGGTTAAGTTCAAGTTTATCTGAATGTGATTTTCCAACAACATCTTCTCTTCTTATATCCAGCAGCTTAAGGTAAGGGTCGTTAATTGAAAGTACTTTTCCGTAAAGGTCGTAAATAACAATATAGTTTGATGTATCCAAAGCTGTCATTATACCCTCTGTTTCAAGAGATTTTCTTTCCATCTCTTCCTGAGTGGCGTGCAATTCTTCCATGTTTTGACGCATTTCCTCCTCCTGTGCTCTCATCTCTTCTTGTTGAAGCTGTGATTTCTTAAGCAAGTCAGCAGTTTGGTAATTTGTTTTTACGGTATTCACTGTAGAAGCTATGCTTTCTGCAACTTTTTCAATAAACTCAATTTCATGAGGTTTAAACTCATTAAAAGAAGCAATTTCAATTACTCCAAAGCATTGTTCATTTATAACCAAAGGAACAAGCAGAAGAGCAGAAGGCCTGGCTCCGCCTAAACCACTTGTAATATGAACATAGTCATAAGGAATATCTGTAATATAGTTAGTTTCTTTTTCAATAAAACAAGAACCAACTAAACCTTCTTCAATGTCAATTTTTTTCTCAACAAATTTCTTTCTTTCGTATGCATAGCATCCTTTTAGCTCAAGAAATTTATTGTGTTCTTCACTGTCATCTAATATAAATATACCACCTTGATTAGCATCTAAATATGTAACCAGATTGCTTATAATATTGTAGGAAAGCTTATCAATATCTTCATTATCCTGCCTGAGTAAATCTGCAAATTTTGCAATTCCTTCAGTAGCCCAGTTTCTTTTTTGGTCTTCAGCCTGCCTTTGTTCTTCAAGTTTTTTGGATTCCTGAAGGCTATTTCTCATGTCTATTAAAGCTTTACCCAATTCATCTTTTTCGCTGAGAGGATTATATTTATAATCAAAGTTTCCTTTTTCAATTTCCTTTGCAAAGCCTGATTTTTCTTTTAAAGCTTCTACAATCTTATTTGAAGCAACCGCGATTTCAGCAATTTCATCATTTCCTTTTATCTCTATTTCGTTGCTTATGTCTCCTACGGATATACTATTTAAAACTTTTCTGATTTTCTTTATCGGACGTAATACTGAGTTTGCAAGATTAATAATGAGCATTAGAAAGATAAGAAAAGCGAGAATCAACGAAGTAATAGTAAGTTGCATTACTTTGTTGATAGGCTTATGAATAACATCTTCTTCTAAAATTACTCCGCAAACATATAATTCATATGCAGGAACTTTCATGTAGTAAATCCACTCGGTTTTTTCTGTTTTAGGATTTATTCTTATGACTCTGCCAAAGTCACTTTTACTAAATTCATTAAAATATTCTTTTTCAGAAATATCCTCACCCCTGATTTCCGGGTGTATTAACATTTTTCCTTCATAAGTAACAATAAAAGGGAATCCGGTATCATAGTATTTTTTCAGAGGTAACTTTTCATCAAGATAATCGAGTGTTTTTTTATTAAATCCGTGTATTTTTTGTTCCTCCTCAATAACACTCCAATTTTCAAGATCTAATATGAGTTCTTGTTCAATATCCGGGTCAAATTGCCCAACATTATCTATAATGTCGTTAATTTTATCCTGTGTTTCGATTCTGTGAATATTTTGGTGGTACTCAGCAAGGTCAAATAAAGACACTAAATCTAACAGGTTTCCATACATCACTGATGTAATATTTTCGGTGGTTGTCTTTATTCTGTTGAAATATACTATACTTCCAAATGTAGAAAACAATATTACAACTACAGCAAGAAGGGAAAAAATGAACCTTTGTTTTAGTCGTAATTTTAAAAAGTTACTCATAATAATATTTTTTATATATAAAAAAAATTACTGTAGAATCATTTATATCAGAGCCAATTGTATCGCGACAAAAATAAATCAAAAAAATGTATTATTAGCATAATTATTAAGATTGAAATTAACTTAAAAATTTAGAATAAAAATATGACTTCGTAATAATTGCTATGTTTTTGAGCAATTCAACTTCTTCATCAAGAAATGGCCCCTGATCAGCTTCAGGCATTTCTTTAAGATAAACAACTTCAATTAAAACAAGTGAATTATTTGTGGATATAAATGATTCACTTAATTTCCATGGAGTTTCTGTAAATCCCGGTGTTTCAGCTATAATGTCTTCAAAAGTGATTCTAACTGCCGTATTAGTGGAATGCTGCCATCCTTTAGTCATAACTGTTGCTATACTATTTAATGTGTGATCTACTTCTGCATTAACATTCTGGCAAAGTTCTCTAACATTAGATAATGCTTTGGCTTGTTCAATCCTGAGATTATTTAAAGAAAGTAATCTTTGCATTTCTTCTTGTGTAGATTGCATCTCTTCCATATTTTGCTTCATTTCTTCTTCCTGAACTTTCATTTGTTCAGCTTGCTCACGCGATTGTTCCAGCAATTGCTTTGTTTTTGCATTTGTTTTTGCATTAGATAAAGATGACGCAATACTCTCTGCAATTTTTTCAACAAATTCAATTTTAAGAGAGCTGAATTCTGTAAACGAAGCAAGTTCAATTATGCCATAAATTTCATCATTAACAATTAGAGGAACAAGCAACAGAGATGTTGGTCCGGATTCTCCCAGACCACTTGTAATTGAAATATATGTTTCCGGGATGCTCTTTATGTATGTAGTTTTTCTCTCCAGGTAGCATGCGCCAACCAGGCTTTCTCCCGGTTTTACTTTCATTGAGAGAAATTTTTGTCTGTCATAGGCATAGCACGCACTAAGTTCAAGATAAATATCATTTGGATCATCGTCATTTACAATAAACAAACCACCTTGATTAATTTTCAGGTAATCAATAATTTTCTGAATAATTTTGAACGAAAGTTCATCGATGCTTTTATAATCCATCCTAAGAATATCTGAAAATTCCGCAAGGCCTTGAGCAGTCCAGTTTCTGCTTTCTTCTTCAACTTTTCTAAGTTGTTCTTCTTTTTTTGCTTTTTTAAGATTATCCTTTGTTTCTAAAAGAGAATTGCCTAATACGTCATCTTCACTAAGAGGGCTATAACTAAAATCATAATTACCTTTTCCTATTTCTAAAGCAAATTCTGCTGTTTTTTTTAATCCCTCAATTAATTTATTAACAGAATTTGCAATATTACCTATTTCATCACGCCTTTTTAAGTGAAGGTAATCAGGAAAAATACCTCTCGAAAGAGTATTGATATTATCTGCAAGTTTAGTTAAGTGAACAGTTATCGTTCTCATTAGAAAATGCAGTAGAATAGTAAAGAATATAATGCCAGCAGATATGCCAATAATTATAAGAATAAATGTTCTTTTGCGGGTAGGATACCAAAAATCTTTTTCAAAAACAGAAATACCTATTATATATTCACTTTCCTTTAAAGAATTAACGTATATCCATGCATTTCCAAAAAAATCTCTAAATTCTATTTTATTACCGGTACTTCTTAGTATTTTTGCTTTCACTTGTGCCGGAAAATAGCTTAGAAATTTTTCCGGTGGTTTCACAATCCATTCTCCACTTTTATCCATCATAAATGCGAATCCATTGTCCTGATATGATTTCTGACTTATTATTTTTTGAATATTTTCGATATTCTCAGTTTTGTCAAATTCTTCCGAGAAAGTAATGTCTGCTATTTGGGAAAGATCTGCTAAATGAGCTTGTGTGTTTTGTTCTGTAACTTCAAATGTTGAAGTTTTTCTGGTAAAATACACTAATAATGAAATGAGTATCATAGTAAGCGAAACCATAAATACAATTATAATAGAAAATCTTACCTTTAATTTGAAGTTATCGAGTATGTTTGTCTGCATATTATTACTAAGATTAAACAGCTTTATAGGAATTATTTATTTCATCAAATTTAATAATAATTCATTATGTTTAGAAAAAAATGACAATGAATAAGCAAACTAATATTGAATTGTATAAAAATCCTCATTATAAATGAATTATATTTTTTGTTTTCTGGATAAATTATTACTTTTGCAGTCCCGTTTTCGGGCTGAAAATAAATTGTTTAACCCGGTATTTGATTAATGCATTATTAATAATACCACATAGCAAAAATTAGTTTAATGTCAAACGAAGAAAACAAATTAGATAATCAAGAGGAATTACCTGTTGATAATCAAGCAGAAACAAAAGCAGAAGAAACAAGCGAAAAAAAGGAAGACACTTCCACAGAGCAAGATGAATCAAAAGACGAGATTGTAGCTGAAGAGAAGGAAAAATCAGAAGAAGTAACTCCGCAGGTTAAGGAGAAAGAAGTACCTTCTCAGGAAAATTTTGATTGGGATTTATTAGGCAAGAAGCAAGAGACTTATTCAGAAGATGAAAGAAAACGTCTTGAAGCAATGTATGATGAAACGCTTAAGTCTATAGGAACCGGTGAGGTTCTTGATGGTTATGTAGTTTCAATGAATAATCGTGAAGTTGTTGTTAATATTGGTTTCAAATCCGATGGTATTATTTCTGCAAGTGAAGTAAGGTATAATCCTGATTTGAAGGTAGGTGATACTATTGAAGTATATGTTGAAACACAGGAGGATAATACCGGTCAGCTTATCTTATCACATAAAAAAGCCCGTACTTTGCGTTCTTGGGAAAGAGTTAATTCAGCAATGGATAATGGTGAAATTATTAATGGCTTTGTTAAATGTCGTACAAAAGGTGGATTAATTGTTGATGTATTTGGTATTGAAGCATTTTTACCCGGTTCGCAAATTGATGTTAAGCCAATTCGTGACTATGATATCTTTGTTGGTAAAACAATGGAGTTTAAAGTTGTTAAAATAAATCATGAATATAAAAATGTTGTTGTAAGTCATAAAGCACTTATAGAAGCAGAACTTGAAATACAAAAAGCTGAGATTATTTCTAAGCTTGAAAAAGGACAAATCCTTGAAGGTACAGTTAAGAATATTACATCTTATGGTGTATTTGTTGATCTTGGTGGTGTTGACGGACTTGTTCATATCACGGACTTATCTTGGGGAAGAATCAATCACCCTGAAGAGATTGTAAGTCTTGATGAAAAAATCAATGTTGTTATTCTTGATTTTGATGAGAATAAGAAAAGAATTGCACTTGGACTTAAACAGCTTACTTCTCACCCATGGGATTCTCTTGATCCTAATGTTAAAGTTGGTGATAAAGTAAAAGGTAAAGTAGTTGTTATAGCAGACTATGGTGCATTTATAGAAATAGCTCCCGGAGTTGAAGGTTTAATTCACGTTTCGGAAATGTCATGGTCGCAACATTTACGCACAGCTCAGGATTTCCTTAAAGTAGGAGATGTTGTTGATGCAGTTATTCTTACTCTGGATCGCGAGGAGAGAAAAATGTCATTGGGTATCAAACAATTAATCCCTGATCCATGGGAAAATATCTACGAAAAGTATCCTAAAAGTTCGAAACATACTGCTACAGTTAGAAACTTTACAAACTTTGGTATTTTTGTCGAACTTGAAGAAGGTGTTGATGGTTTGATTCATATTAGCGACCTTTCCTGGAGCAAAAAAATTAAACATCCTGCAGAATTCACGAAAATAGGTGAATCTATTGAAGTTGTTGTTCTTGATGTTGATAAAGATAATCGCAGATTAAGTCTTGGACATAAACAACTTGAAGAAAATCCTTGGGATGTATTTGAATCTGTATTTGTTGTAGATTCTGTTCATCAAGGAACAATAGTTGGGTCATCCGATAAAGGTGTTATCGTTGCTTTACCTTATGGTGTTGAAGGATTTGCTCCAACCCGCCATATTGTGAAAGAAGACGGAACTACAGCGAAAATGGATGAAACTCTTGATTTCAAAGTGATTGAATTTAATAAAGAAAGTAAGAAAATTGTTGTTTCTCATACAAAAGTTTTCCAGGGAGCACAAGCTGCTGAAAAAGCTGAAGATGAGAAAGAAAAGAAATCAAAAGAGAAAAAGGCAACAAAATCTGTTAAGAAAATCAAGGATAATCTTGAAAAATCTACTTTAGGTGATCTTGATGTTTTGGCTAATCTTAAAACTGAAATGGATAAGTCAGCAGCAGATAAGATTACTAAAGCAAAAGAAAAGCTGGATAAAGAAGAAGAAAAGAAAAAATCCGCTAAAGATAAAGAAACAGCAGAGAAAGCCGAAGAATCTAAAGTAGAAAAGGCTGAAGAAACTAAAGAAGAAAAGCCGGCTGCAAAGAAAACTGCTTCAAAAACTAAGAAGGAAGCAGATAAAGAAGAAAAGAAAGAAGAAAAGAAAGAA
>CAZTPA010000004.1:57155-82744 GCA_964614525.1 uncultured Bacteroidales bacterium
GCTAAGAAAACAAAAACTACTAAGGCTAAAGAGGAGAAAGAAAAGCCTGCAGCTGAGAAGAAAGCTAAGACTACCAAAGCAAAAAAAGCAGACAAGGATGAAGAGGGAGAAAAGAAAGCAAAGACTGAGAAGAAAACCTCTAAAACAAAGAAAGCTGAATAAAGTGCAGTAGTTTAAGATTATTATTTAATCTCGATTATAAAAATGGATAACTGAATATCTCAGTTATCCATTTTTTTATTTTTAATTTTACATAAAATTCGATAATTTTTTATTAAAATTCTGTCTTATGAAAATATTGAATGCAGAGCAAATCAGAAAAGCAGATTCATACACTATAGAAAATGAACCTATAGCATCAATTGATCTTATGGAGCGAGCATCAAAAGAATGCTTTTTGTGGATAAAAAAACATATTAAAAAAGATAAAAAAATATTTGTTTTTTGCGGCATGGGCAACAATGGGGGAGATGGTTTGGCAATAGCAAGAATGTTAAGAAGCACAGGATATAACGTTTTTCTTTATAAAGTACTACATAAGGATGAAGCTTCTGAGGATTTTATTATAAATGAGAAACGGCTGAAAAAGATTAAAGGGTTTAAAATTTATGATATTAATAATATCGATGATTTTCCAGAAACTAATAAAGATGATATAATAATAGATGCTTTATTAGGAAGTGGTTTAAATAGTCCTTTACGGGGATTGCTTGCTGATGTGGTAAGGCAAATTAATTTGACTGAAGGGAAAATTATTTCTATTGATTTTCCCAGTGGTTTGTTTTGCGAAGATAATAGTTCAAATAAAGCAGATTTAGTGGTTCATGCGACTCATACTCTTAGTTTTCAGGTTCCGAAGTTGTCATTTTTCTTTGCTGAAAATGAGAAGTTTACCGGTTTGTGGCATATTCTCGATATAGGTTTAAATCAAGAATTTATAAATGAGCAGGAAACAGCTTTTTACTATACTTTGCCTCAAATGATAAAGCCGATTTATCGACCAAGGAAAGTTTTTTCTCATAAGGGTGATTATGGACATGCTCTATTATTGGCCGGCAGCAAAGGTAAAAGTGGTGCTGCTGTTTTATCTGCTAAAGCAGCTGTGAAATCAGGAGTGGGTTTGATGAGTATTAGCTTGCCGGGCAGTTGTTATCTTCCTGTGCAGGTTAATGTTCCGGAAGCTATGTGTATTGCAGATAATGATGAAAATATAATTCAAGAGTTAGTTGATATCTCGAAGTTTTCCGTTGTTGGTGCAGGTCCCGGAATAGGTGTCGGGAAGCAGACACAGAATGTTATAAAACTGTTAATTCAAAATTCTTCAGCTCCTTTAGTACTGGATGCCGATGCTATTAACATTTTGTCAGAAAATCCTACATGGTTATCGTTTCTTCCAAAATCAAGTATATTAACCCCACATCCCGGAGAAATGGACAGACTTGCAGGGAAATCTGCTTCCGCATTTGAACGGCTTGATAAGGCAAGGGAATATGCATTCAAATATGGAATATATATTGTTTTGAAAGGTGCATATACTTCAATTATTTGTCCTGATAGGAAGGTGTTTTTTAATTCTACTGCAAATCCGGGTATGGCCACAGGAGGTAGTGGAGATGTGCTTACAGGTGTTATTTTAGCGTGGTTGGCACAAGGATATTCTCCTTTTGAGAGTGCATTAATCGGTGTTTATTTGCATGGTTTATCCGGAGATATTGCTGCCCGTAAATTATCTTTTGAGGCAATGTCTGCCACAGATATAATAAATAATATATGGAAAGCAATAAGAAAAACCTTTTACTGATTTACTCGCTGAGGGCTTGGTATTTGTTTTTTTGTAAATGATATTTAACAGCTTCATCGTTTGGAGATAACATATGCAGTTCCTTGAAAACTTCTGCGGCTTCCTCGTGAAGCTTGTTGACAGATAATTTTACTCCATGTTCGAACAAATCCTTGTGTAGAATTTTTAAACTTGATAATGGACTGCTTGGGTCTGCAATTAATTCGTAGATATTGCAATTTGTACTTGATCCTCTTATGACTACATTATCAAGGTATCGGCTTATATATTTTGATGATTTACTGTTAATACTTTCCAGTAAATGATGGCTGACAATTATTTCAACACCATAAGTTTTTGTCAGTTCTTCTAATCGGCAAGAGAGGTTAACAGCTTCAGAGATAACCGTAGTTTCAATTCTTTCTTCTTCTCCAAGTGTTCCCAAAATTGATACTCCAGTGTGAATTCCGGTTCCAATACGTATTGCTTTTAAAATATTATTTTGATTCTTCTGATTAAAGCTTTTTAATTTAGCATTCATGTCTATGGCGCAATCTAGCGCATCAGAGGGGCAATCAGGAAAAATTGCCATTATGCCGTCTCCTAAATATTTATCAATAAATCCATTGTTTTTTCTAATAACAGGTCCAATTTCTTTTAGAAAAGAATTAAGAAAGTCAAATAATTCTTTCGGTGGTATGCTTTGTGAAATAGTTGAAAAAGATCTGATATCTGCAAACATTATAGTAATGTTTTGTTGTATTGAATCTCCTGCTGACAAATCTGTAATGCTTTTTTTACCGATTAGATTGATAAATTCTGTAGGTACAAATCTTCTAAAGGCTTTATTGATATCTAATAATTGAAGATTGGTATTTTCTACCATCTCTTGCTGCAACCTTCTTTTCTTATCGGCCGGTGATTCTCTGACATAAAGGAATACAAAAAAGAAAATATTTATAAATTCAACGACAAGTTCATATCTGCCTGTGAGGACAATAAAAAGAGCGACTTCAAAATTCCATGAAATAGCAACAAACATAAAAGCTGCATGACCTCCAAAATACCAGGCTGTAAACATTGTAATTATGATAAACGAAGTAAACATCACTCCGTCAAACAGATTTAAATCATAATAATTTCCAAATATCTTTAAAGATGTTAGATGAATATCAACAGTGGCGATGAAATTTTGCCGGAAAACATGTAGCAGGATAATAAGAATAATAAGGGAAAAACTTATTACAAAGTAGTACTTATCTCTTTTTATTTTATTAATAATATTATCCAATTGTATTATATGTTATATTTATTGTTTAGCAATAATAGTAAAATATTTACATAAATTGATATTTTTTTAGAAAATATGGGAGATAATTTTCTAAAGAAAAATCTATAAATATTATGATTTTGTTTGATGCAGGAGAGAATAAGGGAATGTGATATTATATAATTCTAAAAAAAAATCCACAATTAACAAAGCTAATTGTGGATTAAGTTATTTTGGTGATTAAAATTACATTTTCATTCCACCGCAAACAGTAATTACCTGACCTGTAATATATGTAGATAAATCTGATCCGAGGAAAAGAGCAAGATTTGCAACATCTTCAGATTGGCCTACTCTTTTTAATGGAATTTTTTGTATCCATTCTTTTTTAACTTCTTCCGGGAGGGATGCAGTCATTTCGGTTTCAATAAATCCTGGCGCAATTGCATTACACCTTACACTTCTTGATCCTAATTCTTGTGCAACAGATTTTGTAAATCCAATCATACCTGCTTTTGAGGCAGCATAATTAGCTTGTCCGGCATTTCCGCCAATTCCGACCACAGATGACATATTGATAATTGATCCTGATCTTTGTTTTAGCATAACTTTTTGTACTGCCTTAGTAAGATTAAAAACGGATTTAAGGTTTATCCTGATCACATCATCCCAGTAATCTTCAGTCATTCTCATAAGAAGAGTATCGCGGGTTATTCCAGCATTATTTACAAGAATGTCAATTTGGCTAAAATCAGCCACAACTTGTTCAATAAGCTTTTCACCATCTTCATATTTACTTGCATCAGATGCATATCCTTTAGCTTTAACACCAAGGTCATTAAGTTCTTTTTCCAGTTGCTTTGCTTTATCATCTATTGCCAGATCAGAGAATGCAACATTTGCTCCATTTTGAGCAAATGTTAAAGCAATTGCCCTGCCAATTCCTCTGGCACCACCTGTTACCAGTGCTGTTTTTCCTTCTAAAAGTTTTACCATAATATTATTTTTATATTAATAATGATTTGTTAACAGCCTCATTACTAAGGTTGAACAATTCTTTTATTGATTAAAGCGGTCAAAGTTAATTAAAAAATATATTCACAACAAACTATATCCACCTGACAAGGTTAAAATCTTGTCTGTGTGCCATTAACGGATGTTTAGGAAATACTCTGAAACCATAGTTAAATACGCCTGCTTTATTTGCAGGAACCTGGCATTCATAAGTTACCGTAGTATTGTCAACATTTATCTGCTTCATTTCTTCAACTAAAACGAGTTCTGCATCATTAAATTTGTCTTCAGTAAATACAACTTCAACCCCTATGTCTTCAGGAAATATTTCATTCAGATCGAGAGTAATTTTTGCATGAAAATTTTCTCCCAGCAATAATGATTTATCAGAAGTATTCATAATATCTTTTGAAATAACCTCTATATGTTCCCAATCTCTCACTATTTGATTTTTCCAGGATGAGAATTCTCTTGCTTTTTTGAAATCATTCTCTTTGATCATCTTGCTTCTTTCAAGCAGTGGGGTATAGTGTTGCTTAATGTAATCATCCAGCATTCTTTTGTTTGTAAACTGGGGAGCTATTTGAGCAATGTTGTTTTTTACGCATTTTACCCAATCTACAGGAATATTTTGCTTATTTCTTTTATAAAATAATGGGATAATTTCATTTTCAAAAGTACTGTAGATCATTTCGGCATCTAACTCATTTTGAAAGTCCTGATTATCATAAGTTTTTTCTTCCTTAATGGCCCATCCGGCATCAGGTTTATAGCCTTCAGCCCACCAGCCGTCAAGCACACTAAAGTTCATTACACCATTCAATGCTGCTTTTTGTCCGCTTGTTCCTGAAGCTTCTAAAGGCCTGGTAGGAGTATTGAGCCAAATATCAACACCTTTAACCAATTCTGCACCTAACTCCATGTCGTAATCTTCAAGAAAAACAATCTTACCCATAAATTCAGGTTTTTTTGAAATTTCAACAATATGCTTAATAAGATCTTGTCCTGCTTTATCTGCAGGGTGAGCTTTCCCGGCATAAATAAACTGAACAGGCATGTCAGGATTATTAACAAGTTTAGAAAGCCTGTCCAAATCATTAAAAATCAGGTGGGCTCTTTTATATGTTGCAAATCTTCTGGCAAAACCAACAGTTAGAACCTCATCATTCAGGGCTTCTATGAGTTGATATACTTTTTTAGGTTTAGTAGATTTATCGCCCAGACTTGACTTAAGTCTTTGTTTTAAAAATTCTTTTAGTTTTTTTCTTTGAAGGTTAAGTAAGTTCCAGATAATTTCATCATCTAATTGATGAATTTTTTTCCAGTGCTCCGGGTTAGAAATATTTTCAAGAAATTCATCTCCAAAAGTCTTTTTATAAAGTTCTTTCCATTCTTTGGCAGTCCAAGTGCCATAGTGCACTCCATTTGTTACATGAGTAATATGGAGTTCTTCAGAAAAATAACCGGGGAATGTATCTTTAAACATTTCCCGGGATACTTTCCCGTGAATTTTGCTGACTCCATTAACTTCCTGTGATAGTTTTGTTGCCAGCACACTCATCGAAAAGTCTTCATTAACGTTGGTTGGATCCATTTTTCCCAGTCCCATGAAAGCTTCCCAACTAATTCCTAATCTGTCAGCATAATGAGGCATATAGGTACGCAGCATATCTTCACTAAAGAAATCATGTCCTGCAGGAACAGGTGTATGCGTTGTAAATAAGCTGCTGCTTCTAACAACTTCTTTGGCTTCATAAAAGGATAATTTTTGTTCTTGTACTAGTTTTCTCAGTCTTTCAAGCCCTGCAAATGAAGCATGGCCTTCATTACAATGAAATACTTCAGGACTTATATTCAAAGCATCTAGCAAGCGTATACCTCCGATTCCCAAAAGAAATTCTTGCTTAAAACGATTTTCCCAATCTCCTCCATAAAGTTGATGAGTAATAAACCTGTCAGCTGAATTATTCTCCGGAATGTCAGTGTCCATAAGATACAAAGGAATCCTGCCCACATCAATTTTCCATACTTTTGCATGTAATGTTCTTCCCGGAAAAGCAATACTTATTTTTATCCAGTTGTTATTCTCATCTCGAACAGGCACTGCTGACATATGAGAGAAATTATGAGGAAAATAACTTGCCGTTTGCTCTCCTTGAACACTAAGGTTTTGTGTAAAATAACCGTATCTGTATAATAAACCAATGCCAACAAGGTTAATATTATCATCACTTGCTTGCTTAAGATAATCTCCTGCCAGCACACCAAGTCCTCCGGAATAGATTTTAACCGTTGAGTGTAAGCCATATTCCATACTCAGGTATGCTATAGTTCCGGGCTTTTTATTTTCGCCTTTTTTGAGATACTCTTTGAAATCAGCAATAACTTCCTTGTACTTTTTTGTAAAATCTTTATCTTTCCTGATAACATCATAATGATTAACTGAAAGATTATCGAGCATTACCAGTGGATTTTTCTGGTGAGTTTCCCAAAGATCGGGATCTATCATTTTAAATAATTCTTCGGCCTCATTGTTCCAGGTCCACCATAAATTTTGTGCTAATTTCTGAAGATCTGCAAAATCATCAGGGATGTGGGTTTCAATTCGTATTTTTTTCCATTTTGGTTTAATCCCCGGAATTTTATAAACTTCAGTACTTCTAATCGGCAGTTTTTTGTCTTTATACTGATCGGCTCTTAAAAGAACTTTTTGCAAAGCAATATCATAAGCTTTGTAATAGTTGTCAATAAGATTATCCCAAAGTGCTGCCCCGGCAATTTCTGTTGATTTATTTCTTGCTTCTAACAGATTTTTATGAATACTTTCTTTTTCATCTCCTTCAGATTCCTTGACCATGTTTCCTGCATCTTCCTCACCAACACAATTAAAAATAAAATTTACCATATTGTCAATAACATCTTCATCATTATCGTCATTTCGTTCTATAACAGAGACTGCTTTTCCGGCATCAGGGAAGTTTTCTCTGGCCCATAAGCCGAAACCTGCAAGTGAAGTTGTAATTGTTGGTACTTTAAAAGCAAGGCTTTCCAGGGGTGTATATCCCCATGGTTCATAATATGAAGGGAAAGCTGATAAATCAAGTCCAATTAAAGCCGAGTAATAATCAAGATTTAATGCACCGTCTTTACCATCAAGATATGCAGGGAAAAATACAACTTTTACTTTGTCTTCAGGCTTGTTTCTTAGTCCAGCTTTTTTTAATCTAAATAAAATAGGATCAGAATTATCATCAACTAATTTATGTGTTGAATATTCATTGCTAATTGGATTACTAAAGTCAGGATTTTTTACTCTTTCAATAACTTCCGGTCTTATTCCTGTTTGGTTTGCAGGAATAAAAATAAATGCAACAATATTATTTGGTAAATCATATTTGTTTAGTCTACCCAAAGCATCAATTAATAAATCTATACCTTTGTTTTTAAACTCATATCTGCCACTGGTAGCAATTAATAATGCATTATCAGGAATATCTTGATTTATAAGGCCTTTAGCAAGATTAAGTAAATTTTCTCTGGATTTCACCCGTGATTTAGAAAAATCCTCAGCTTTGGGCAAAAATGCATTATCAAAACCATTTGGAGTTACTACATCAGGTACTTTTCCAATAAGTTTTTCACATTCTTTTGCTGTTATATCGCTAACAGTAGCAAAAGCATCACAGAATTTTGCGGCAGTTTTTTCCATGCTGTTTTTTGAAACTACACCAAGTTCTTCGGCTTTTTCTTCCGGGTTTATTTCATTTAATCGGCTATAAAGTTTCATGCCATGCCCGGCAATCGACCTGCCAAGAGTTGTGGCATGTGTAGTAAAAATTGTTGCTGCCTGAGGTAATTTGTCATTAAGATATAAAACACCCGAACCGGTCATCCATTCATGAAAATGTGTGACAAGTTTATCTCTTGCTGAAATATGAAATTCGTAAAAATTCTCAATTACTTGAGCCGCTGCATATCCAAACATAGCAGGTTCGGTATAGTCCCACTGCCCGCTTAAAGAATTCAAGCCAAATTTTAACCAAAGATCAGTAAAAATATTATCTTTTTGAGAAAACAAAGGAGTGAAATCAACAAGAAATGCAATAGGTTCTCCGGGAATGTTCCATCGTCCTATTCTTATGTGCAAGCCTGCTTTGGCTGCTTGTTTTCTCCATGACCTGTATAGGTATTTATCTTCAATAAATTCCGGGTTTAGATGCGTTTCTTTCCACACATCAGGTCCAACACAAATATAATGATCATTAAATTGTTTTGTTAATTCAAGGGCTTTTGTGCTAATAACCGTATGAATACCTCCAATCTTATTACAAACTTCCCAACTTACCTCAAAAATATAATCAGGTTTCATATAATTCTCAGACATAATTTTTTTCTATTTAATTTTATAATAAATTCTTTTTTAAAAAGCTTATGAAATTACAAATAATTGATCTTTTCGGGATTCATTTTTTTCATAAGATATTAACATTTATGCAAATGTTTGCATAAATGCTAAAGCTTGCTAATGTCGTTGATATTTAAGCTTTAGCAAAATAAAGGAAGTTGCCGGGTATTTTCAAATGACATAAATAAATACAAATAACAGCAGTTTATTATTTTTTAGTTTTTGCTTTAATTGCTTTTTTAGTTTTTGTATTTTTTGCAGACTTCTTTTTTGATTCTATTTGTTCTTTGCACTTTTCTTCAACAACAATAGTAAAGTCAGAGAGAACATTCATAAAGTTTATAAATGCTTCATAAGGGGAATTGTATGGATTAAAATATTTGTGAACTTCTCCATCTGAAAACCATTTTGTAGACATATAATAGAAGTTGTCACTTACTTGCAGGTATCTCCATTGTTTTAATATTTCTTCATCTTTGCATTCTTTTACTAAATTTTCAATACTGTAAAGTTTGTTGAATGCTTCATCCTGCAGTTCATTTCCTAGCCAGGCAGTAAGATCTCTTTCTTCATCTGCCCAGGAAATAGGATAGGGTATATGAAGAGGTGATACAGGTTGAAGTTTTTCCGACACTTCAGATAATGTTCTGAATTTAAAATCTGTTTTTGCGTTAATTACATCAGGCAGAGATTTAAGAAATTCAAATATTCCTGTTTCAGCCCATTGATGTTCCCCAAAAGTTTCATAATCCATGAAAAGATTTACAACTTCTGTTTTTGGACCCAGTGCATTTAGCCATCCTGCATATTTTTCAGTTGTTAGTGGCCATTCGTTCCATCTTTTTTCTGAAAAGCGGAATGCTATATCATCAGATAATTGAAAGTTCTTTAGAAGAAGTTTTAGTTTTGGATTTGAAGCACTGCAATATAAAAAGTTTGGACTTTTCCAGCCCAGGATGTGCTTTGCACCTTCAGTTATCACAGTGCGATAACCCATGTCAAAAATCATGTCGCCAATCCTATCCGAATAAATAAGTTCTGTATTCCTAAATACTTTGGGTTTCTGTCCAAATAAGCTTTCTATTTTCTTGGCGTGCATTTTAACCTGTGTAGTAAATTCTTCTTTACTATTCAAGGATGCTAATGAATGGCTATATGTTTCAGATAGAAATTCAACAGAACCTGTTTGAGCCAGTTTTTGAAAACTTTTAATCACTTTTGGGGCATACAATTCGAATTGTTCCAAAGCAGAACCACTTATGCTTAAGCTAATTTTAAAGTTTTCTCCATGTTTTTTTATAATATCCAAAAGTATCTTATTAGCAGGTAAATATGATTTTTCTGCTACTTGTTGCATAATAAAACTATTGGCATATTCATCAAAATAATCATGGTTGTTGCCTATATCAAAAAAACGATATGTTCTAAGCCTGAAAGGCTGGTGTACTTGGAAATAGAGACAAATAGATTTCATTAGAAGATATTTTAGTTAACAATGGGCTAAACTTAAGTGCATTTTAAAGCATTCTTTTATATTTAAGCAGCTCCTGCATGTTTTATTAGTTAATAATTTTTGTAATTAGATGTATTGATTAATATAGGGTATCTCAAATCTTAAATTAATATTCTGCAAATAATTTTTTATAAACTAATTGTTTTTAAGAATAGTTTCTTTGTAAACCTCTTTTACTTTAAGGCCTGCATGATCCCATTTAATATTATCCACTTCTTCTTTGCCGTAGCTTTTGAACATATTAGGCAGAGATGAATAATGAAGCAGTCCGTGAATAGCATCAGCCATTGCATCGATATCCCAGAAATCAATTTTGACGGCATGCTTGAGAACTTCTGCAACTCCTGATTGTTTTGAAATAATAACCGGCACATTACTTCTCATTGCTTCCAAAGGAGAAATACCAAAAGGCTCGGATACTGAAGGCATAACATAAACATCGCTCATGCCAAACATTTTGTCAACATCATCGCCTCTGAGAAATCCTGTAAAATGGAATTTATCGGCAATTCCTAATTTAGCAACTCTTTTAATCATTTTAGGAAGCAAGTCTCCACTTCCGGCCATAACAAATCTTACATTTTTATCTTTCTGCAGGACTTTGTTTGCGGCTTCTACGAAGTATTCCGGTCCTTTTTGATAAGTAATCCTGCCTAAAAAGGTAACAATCTTTTCTTTTACAAATTTTTTATGCTCAACACTGTCATTAGCTTCGTTGGGTTCTACTCCGTTATGAATAGTAATAACATTTTGAGAAGGAACTCCATATCTGTTTATAACTATATTCCTTGTAAGATTGCTGACAGCAATAACCTTGTCAGCAGCGTGCATTCCTGTTCTTTCAATATTATATACAACTGTATTTATATTTTCTCCGGATCTGTCAAATTCTGTTGCATGCATATGCACAACAAGTGGTTTGCCACTAATTCTTTTAGCTTCAATACCTGCATAATATGTAAGCCAATCGTGTGCATGTATGATGTCGAAGTCATGCTGTGATGCTATAGTTGCAGCAATAAGCGCATATCTTTTAATTTCTTCAATTAGATTTTTTCCGTATCCTCCTTCAAACTGAAATTTCTGAGCTCTAAAATCTTTTTTCTCAAGGGTAGTTATTTTCTCAATAAATTCGAAGTACTCTTCTTCTGTAGCGTATGGTAGTAAAGTTGAATCTATTTCAAGAAATGAAGTTTTATTCCAGTGGTCTTTATATATTTCATCACTTACATTTATTTCTGTGTCACTTGCATTAACCAGGTTAATGCTACCCGGTTTTTCGTCTCCGAATGCTTTAGGGACTACAAAAATAATTTCGACATCACATTTGTTAAGTGCTTTTGTAAGCCCGTAACATGCTGTGCCCAATCCTCCGGAAATATGGGGAGGAAACTCCCATCCAAACATTAAAACTTTCATTATAAATTACTTTATTTTATTTGACTTTCTTTTTGCTTTTTTCTTGTATTTTTTAATCATCTCATTTATTCTCAATAATGCGGCAACACTAGGTGCAAAAGAAATTGCACCACATGCATTATGAGGCGGATCACCTTCATGAATCTCTGACATTGTTCCGATGCCTCTTTCTTCAATAGTTTGCTCAAATCCTTTATAAATTGGTTCAATTAACTTAAGGCCCAGTTCTTTATAAATCTCAAAATAGCTTATAGCAAAATGTTCAAGTAGCCATGGCCAAGCTGTGCCTTGATGCATAGATCCGTTTCTTTCAATGTGATTTCCTTTGCAGATGCCTTTATAAAAAGGATCTTTAGGGGAAAGGGTTCTAATACCACGAATTGTGAGTAGTTGCTTATAACAAGCATCAATCACTTTTTGTTTATGCTTTTCATCTAAAGGGCTATATTTAACAGAACATGCAATAATTTGATTTGGTCTGATAGATATATTTTGTTTTTCGTCGGTTATGAAATCTGCCAAACAATTATTTTCATTATTCCAGAAAATTTCCATAAAAGCTTTGGGAATACTATTAATAATGCTTTTGTATTTATCTGCATATTTTTTGTCATCAACTGATTTTGCAAGTTCAGACGCATAGTATAAAGCATTATACCATAATGAATTTAATTCAACAACATATCCATACCTTGGAGTAACGGCTTTGTTATTTATATGTCCATTCATCCATGTATGTCCGGCACGTTCTTCAGAGGTATACAGCAATCCCTTCTCATCCATCATTATGCCTGGACATTTGTTGTTGCTATAATAATCTAAAATTAGTTTAATAGGTTTGGAATATTTTTCCCAAATTTCAGGTTTTGTCCCGAATTTTTTCTCATACTGCTGTAGTGTCCAAAAAAACCAAAGGGAAGTATCAACAGAATCATAAGTTGTTTTTTCTTTTTTTCCGGTTTCCGGGAAAAAGGGTCCTTTCATTTGGCTCACCATAGTGTCAACAACGCCAATAAAGTCATCAGGTCTGAGAAGAGGAATTGTTAATCCTGGAAGAGAGATAAATGTAAATCTTCCAATCCTGTTATACCAAGGATAACCTGCTATTACATCAGTATCACCATTGGTTTTTGAGAAAAACTGTTCCGCTGAATTTATTAAACAGTTCTCAAAATTATTACGTGGAATTCTCTCTTCTTGTTCTTTATTAAACAGCCTTGTGAGTGTTGCAGGATTCTTTTCGGATGTACCTGCAGAAAAGATAATACTTTCGCCTTTCTTTATATCAATCTCAAAATATCCCGGCACATAAAGATCTTCCTTAAATTCATATCCCCTGTTTTGTTCCTGTAAATATTCAATGTCTTTGTACCAATCGGGTACATGAACATATTCAGCATCTTTTTTTGAAAGTTGTAAATATAGTGAAGAATAGCCTTCATACATTTTTACCTTAATTCCATTTGCAATGCTTTTATACTTTGTATTTAAATCAATATTTTGCTTACTCAGCCTGTGAATATTCCTAAAAGCAAGAAATGGCTTTAGTCTTATTCTAGTGGGTGAATGTGCTTCAACAAGAGTGTATTTTATTAATATCCGCTCTTCATGCTTGGCTAACATAATTTCTTTTGTTAAAATCACTCCACCCACTCTGAAAGTAATTTTTGGTATTGGGTTAGTTGTGAAATCACGGATATATTTATGTCCTTTTGGATTGTAAGTTCCCGGATACTTATTAATCCCGATATTAAATTCGGCTTCCCTTTGTATAATTGTTTCATCAACTTTTGATAATAATACATGGGTTTCACCATCAAGTTTTGGCTGTGGACAAATTAATAATCCATGATATTTTCGCGTGTTACAACCTATAATTGTAGTACATGCAAAAGATCCGGATCTGTTGCTTCGAATAAGCTCTTTATTGAGAGAATATTCTAAGTTGATTAGCTGATTTTTTTCAAACTTTATATAGTTCATAAACATTTACAGAAATATGATGATAAAATTATTTGACATATTTAGATATACTTAAAACTAAAGTACAAATTTAATCTATTTTATCTGATTCTGAAACCTATATATATATTAATCCTGCTACAAATCAATTTATTATAAGCCTTAAAACCCAAAATTAATATGCAAGCCACTAATTTGATTAAGACTTGTGCATTTTAATAAAAGAAAAAATAATGATAAAATAATAATTTCTTAATATTCAAATTATTTAAGATTTTCATATACTATTAGGAAGCAATCAGGAAAATCATTTTCTCTGAGTTTATCTCTTAAAGATTCAGCAGCAATTCTGTTAGGAAATTCCCCCACTATGAGTCGATAAATTCGATTTTTGTTTATATTTGAAATATTAATAAAAACCGGCTGTTCGAATTGGTTTTCATAAGCCTTTGTGAGTGACAACAGATTTTCTGTATTTGTATAACTGGCAATTTGAACTCCATAGCCCATAGGTTTTGAATCATTCAAGTTTTTGTTATAAAAGCCTGTTTCGAGGTTTGTCAAATTAGGCGTTTCTATGGGTTCACTTGTAATTTTTACACTTTCTTTTTCTTCATGCTTAACTTCATTGGTGACTTCTATATCATCATCAGAATTAATAGTAGTGCTTACAGGTTCTTTGACTTGTGTTATATTGACATCTTTATTTTCCTGATTATTTTTTGTCTCAGCTTGTTTCTCTTTTTGTGAATTTTGAAAGAGTTTAGCAAAATCCGGTAATGGCTTGTTTGTATCATCTTTTGTTGTTGCTTCTGCTACTGATGCATCGAACTCCACTGAAGATGACTCTGCATTTTCAATATTTAAGTTTTGTGCCATTTCAATATCTTTAGCTTCATTTTCAGAATTGCCCAATTCTTTGTGTGCATGAGCCCTGGCTTGATATGCTTTTGCATAATCAGGATTTAACTCTATAGCTTTGTCCAAGTCCCTGACAGCACCATAATAATCATTCGTTTTACCTCTTGCTAAAGCACTATAGTAATATGCTTCCGGGTTTTTTTTCAAATCAAGAGCAGCTCTTTTAAGATCTTTAAGTGCTTCAGGAAATTGCCCTAGATAATATAAGGCTATACCTCTATGCAAATAGCTCTCATTATGAGAAGGATTGAGTCTGAGTGCAATTTCAAAATCCTGCAATGCTCTGGCATATTCTTTTAAGTGCATGTTTGCCTGCCCTCTTCGGTAGAAAGCAATGAAATCGGGATTTAACTGGATTGCTGTTGAATAATCTTGTATGGCACTGTTGTATTTTCCCTCTTGTACTTTAGCAACTCCTCTGAAGAAATGAGCTTGATCTGAAAACTCAGGATCAAGCTCAATACATATTGTGAAATCTTTAATTGCAGATTCAAAATCTCTTATTTCATTCAGAGCCAATCCTCTGTATAAAAATGCTTCTGCATATATAGGATTTAATTCAATTGCTTCACTAAAAAGGCTTATGGCTTCGTCATAATTTTTATTGACACCTTTTTGCACTCCCTCCCTAAATAATCCTCTGGATTTATATACATTCTCATTACTTGGTTGAGAAAACGAAATTAAAGTTAATAGAACTAATGATAATGTAAGGATGTGTTTCATAGGAAAAATTTATTTTAACAAGACAGATATAAGCAAAGTATATGTTTTCTTTTTGTGCTTTTGTTTAAAAATGTTTTTATTATAATTTGTAATTATCTCTTCTTAAGAGCATTAGCTAATTTCGCATTTTCTTTTTTTAATGTAGCAATCTCTTTTTTTAGCGTACTAATTTCTTCTTCCAGTTGTTGGTTTTTCTTAGAATAGTTTTCATATGCAGCCTTGCTGTCCGTTACGTCATTAGCGATTTTAAATATTTTAACCACATTACCTTCATTATCAAAAATAGGCGCATAAGTTTCCATTAGATGATATATTTTACCATTTAAGTTAAGCTTTGTTTGCTCTTTCTTTATAATTCCATTTTTTAAGTCATCCCAAAATTTATTATATTCACTTTTTTGTTCTTCCGAAAACTCCATTCTGTATGCATGATGTTTGCCGATAGCTTCACTCTTGTCAATTCCAAGAAAATTGCAATACGAATCAGAAATATTAATAACATAACCATCAAGGTCATATTCAAGTACAAAACTGGAAACGTCCAACGCATTAACAATTCCTTGAGTTTCACTGGTTTTTCTGGCCATTTCTTCCTGTGTTGCAGCCAGTTCCTCCATATTTTGTCGCATCTCTTCTTCCTGAGCTCTCATTTCCTCAGCCTGATGTTGCGATGTTTTCAAGAGTTCATTAGTTCTAAGGCTGGTTTTAATATTAGAAATCGTAGATGCAACACTTTCGCCTATTTTTTCAACAAATTCTATATGATATTTTTCAAATGTATCAAATGATGCTATTTCAATAATTCCATAAGTTTCTTCATTTAATTTAAGAGGCACAATCAACAAGGCTTTTGGCGTCTCATGTCCCAGTCCGGAAGAAACATTAATATATGTTGGAGGTATTTCGGTCATATAAATAGTTTTGCCCTCTTTGAAGCAAGATCCAACTAATCCTTCTCCAATTGCTACTTTTTTATCCAGAAACTTTTGTCTGTCAAATGCAAAACAGGCTGTCATTTCAAGATATTTTTCTTTAGAACCTTCAGATTCTTTAAGAATAAACAAGCCACCCTGAATCGCACCCAGATATTGAACAATATTTTGAATTATTTTAAACGATAAGGTTTCCAAATCGCTGTTATTTATTCTCAATATTTCACCAAACTTAGCATAACCCTCAGTTGCCCAATTTCTTTTTTCATCTTCTTCTTTTCTTAAGTTCTCATCTTCTTTAGCCTTCGTAAGATTATTGCGCATTTCTAAAAGAGATTGCCCTAAAATATCTTCATCGCTGAGAAGCTTCAGTTCAGCATTAAGTTCACCAACACCAATACTCGATGAGAATTTTGTTTTTTCTGACAGTCCATCAATGGAAGTATTTAAAGCATCACCCATTTCCTGAAATTCATCACCGGTTTGTATGTTGTAATGCATACTTTTATTGATTTTACCCTTAGATAAATCATGCAAAATTTTTGTAATTCTTTTTATTGGTATAATGATTTTTCTTGAGATTAACCATGTTATGACTACTATGATTAGAATTCCCAATACTCCAATAATTAATGAAATTGTTAAGTCTTTATTGGCTTCTGCTGAAATAGCATTTAAAGGAACACTAATGCCAACTGTCCAATAAGAATCTATCCCTTCCAAATTAATGGGAGCAAAGCTTATATAACTACTTGCCTGATTATATTGATCATATATTATGTCGGAAAATTTCTCTCCTGATTTGATTTTTTCTTCTAATTCGGGTATTGAATATATCTCAGGTGCTCTTGATGTAAGTGCTTCACCAAGATTATTTTCATTCGGATGTGCTACAAATAAAAGATTGTTTGATAGAACAAATGCGTAGCTGTTTTCAAACGGGGAGATATCTAAAATAACATTTTGAAAGCGTGACAAATCAATATCAACTCCAACTAATCCAATAAATTCATTATTTGTTAGTAGTGGAATTGAAATATTGGTAGAAAGAACCTCATCTTCTTTTTTGCCTGTGTAGGAGTATGGTTCAGGATTGTTAAACAATTCATATTTGCCGGTTTTGAGATTATAATAAGTGCTGCTTTCATCATCTCCCTCAAGGTGCCTTTCTATTTTTAATTCAAGAATTTTGCCGTTTTCCTTATACCAGCCCCATAAAATTCTCCCATGTGGTTTGTTCCATGCTGTATCAATATGATAATATTCCCAGCTTGTTGCAATAGAAATATAATCAGGATTATCTTTTAAAATCTCTTTTTGAATGTCCAGATAAATAGAATCACGAACTTCCCTGGGATATTTATACCATGTTTTGAAGCTGTTTCTAATGTTTCGCGCAACATTAATATCCGTGTTCATCCTGTCTGTCAAAAGATTAGAAGTGTTTTCCGCTTCCAGGTTTATTATTCTTTTTGCTTCTTTTACATCTCTGTTTCTTGCATTAAAACTTATGTAACCTATGGCAAAAGCAAAAATTACTACTGTTGAAAGAATAATATAAACCTGTAGCTTTTGCTGGATATTAAAACTGCGTTTCATCTTTTAGTAATGTTTTATAAAGAAAATGCTTAAAGTCAGTTTTTTAACCGACTCTTGCAAGATGTTATTTGTAATTATTTTTATAGTACTAATGAACAGCTACGAATATACAAAACTTTTTATTTGCAAATCACATATTATAAACAATGCTTAATAAAAAAATCAAAAAAATTGCTTGTATTATTTTATTCTAAGTTGAATTTGTTTTAGTAAGCAAATTACCGGAGAGCAAAACAGCCTGAGCATTATGTGGTAATGCTCAGGCTGTTAACGATTATAATACAAATATGTATTTAAAAATTCGCTTAATTTTATTTTTTCTTATTGCGGTTTTGTATACGTTTTATTTCTTCTTCAAGCTTTTCTTTATCATTAATACATGCATTGAGTTGATCATTCAGTTCTTTGTATTGTTTTTGATGTTTTTCTGCCTGGATTTTTGCTTCGGTAATATCATTGGCAATTTTAAATATTTTTACCGGATTTCCTTCTTCATCATAGATAGGAGTGTAGGTTTCTGCAAGGTAATAAGTTTTGCCGTTTACGTTGAGCTTAACGGTTTGTCTTTGAGTTTTTCCATTAATTAAGTCGTTCCAAAAGTCATCATAATTTTGTTTTTGCTCATCGCTGAAGTCCATATCCTTACTATGATGACTGTTAAGTGCTTGTTCTTCGGTTATGTTAAGCAATTTAAGGAATGAATTACTGATATTGATGACTTTACCGCTCAAGTCGTATTCTGCAATATAACTTGAAACATTCAAAGCATTGAAAACACCTTCCATTTCATTGGTTTTGCGGCCCATTTCTTCCTGGGTTGCAGCAAGTTCTTCCATGTTTTGGCGCATTTCTTCTTCCTGAGCTTTCATCTCTTCAGCTTGATGCTGAGATTGTTCGAGAAGTTGTGTTGTTCTTGCGGCAATTTTTGCATTAGAAATAGTAGAAGCTATACTTTCAGCAACTTTTTCAATAAACTCAATTTGATATTCTTCGAATTTGTTAAAAGAAGCTATTTCCAGTATTCCATTAATAACATCATTAGATTTCAACGGAACAATCAATAGTGAGTTTGGATTTTCTTCACCTAGTCCGGATGCTATTTTTGTATAAGTTTCCGGAATATCTGTAAGATAGATTGGCTTTTTTTCCAGATAACATGCACCAACAAGACCTTCTCCAATCTTAATCTTTTTGTTAATAAACTTCTGCCTGTCATAAGCATAGCAGGCCTTCAAGTCAAGATAAATATCCTGAGGGTTTGAATCTTCGAGTACAAATATTCCACCCTGATTTGCTTCGAGGTAATTAATAAGGTTTTGGATAATATTAAAGCTCAGCTTTTCTATATTATCATGGTTAAGTCTGAGTATATCATTGAATTTAGCTAAACCTCTGTTTATCCAATTTCTTTTTTCTTCTTCAATTTTTCTTAGCTTTTCTTCTTCTCGTGCTTTTTTAAGATGATTCTGCATTTCCTGAAGAGCCTGTCCCAATTTATCTTCATTGCTAAGCAACTTTACTTCACAGTCCATATCTCCCTGTCCTATGCTTGTTGCAAACTCAGCTTTATTAATAAGACCGTCTATTGAAACATTAAAAGCATTTCCCATTTCTTCAAGCTCATCACCGGTTTTTATGTTCAATTTCATAGACTCATCTATCTTGCCTGAAGCTATTTTGTTCATTATTTGAGTTACCTTATGAATAGGATTGGATATTTTTCTTGAAATAATGCTTATTACAATAGCAATTAAAATTATACCGATTAAGCCAATCAGTAGTGAAATTATAAGGCTTCTCAAAGCAGCTGCCCTTATTTCATCGTTAGGTACAGCTATACCAATTGACCATGGGGTTCCTGTTTTTCCTATTTTTATTGGTGAAAAAGTATAATAATATGTTTTATCATTTTCAGTGCTGCTTTCAAAACTAAATTGCTCACCATTTTGTATTTTTTCGAGAATATTATGTTCGTATACATCCTCCGGGATGTGATTATCTATTGATTGCTCCAAAAGTCCCGAATTCGGATGTGCTGCATAATTTCCATTGTAAGAAATGATAAATGCATAACTTCCTTCATATGGCCTTATGTTATTTACAATTTCCTGCAAACTTTCCAAAGTAATATCCAGTCCTACCAATCCTATATATTCTCCATCATCAAACATTGGTACTGTGAGGGTAGACATCAGATATGCGGTAATTCCTTCGGTTGCGATTCTGTCGAGATATGGTTCCCAGATTGTTTCTTTTCCTGCAGCCTTTGCTGCACCATATAGATCAGGATCTCCATCAAGGCTTCTTTCTAATTCCTGATATTGAATTTCGCCGTTCTCTCTGTAAAAATATGATAAATGCCTGCCATATGGCAAATCCCAGTCGGGCAAATAATAAGAATACTCCCAACTATCCCATAATGCATGAAAATGAGGGTTGTTTCTATAAATTTCAAAGTAGATTTTATTAAATAATTCTTTCCACTCTTCAACTTCCATGTCTTTATGAACATGAAAGGCTTGTGCGAGAGTCCTTATCACAGCAAAATCCTGGTTAAAAATATTTTTTACCGACTCTGCATTTTTAGCAGAATGGCTATCAATTAAAAGTTTTGTTTCTCGTAAAGAGGATTTGTGCGACTGCCAACTTATATAGCCTATTGAAACAATGAAAATAATCAGTGTTGTGATTAAAACGTAAAATTGAATCTTCTGCTGAATATTTAATCTTATTTTCATAGTATTATGTCTTTGGATAGTTTATTAAAATCCATTTATTTTTTAATCAACTGTATAAATATTTGCTCATTTTTTATAATGAAAAAAACACTTAATTAGTTTAGAAATGCCGGTTTTACTATAATATTAAAGGTTATACAAATAATAACACACTATTACATAGTTGATTTTCTATCATATGTTGTGTAAATGTATGAAAAAACTTATGTTTTTTTCAAGATATTTTATATGTTCTTTTTTGCAATTGAGGTTAAAAACAACTGCTTAAAAGATAAAAAACAGTCTGATAGTCCTGATTTTATTTAGATTGAGAGGTGTTAAATATTGCTTTGTTTTTTAAGGTAACAGTTTGTCGTTAAGTTTTTTTAACAAAAATGATGACACAGAGTTGTCATACTGATTTCTATTACAGTTTTTTACCCAGTTTATTCCGGTAATAGCATTAGTTAAGAATATCTCATCTGCATCATTTAATTCAGAAAACTGTATTGTTCTCACATTCATATTAAAACCTGCTTTTTCGGCAAGTTCAATAATGACATTTCTCATCGTTCCGTCAACACACCCATCTTCAATCCTGCAGGTGTGAATAGATTTTCCATTCACAAGAAAAATATTTGAAGAAGTAGCTTCAAGTATATTATTGTCCTGATTTAAAAGTAAGCAGTCGTCAAAATCATTATTCAAGGCATAAACTGATGCTAAAACATAAATTAATGCATTGCATGTTTTCAGGCTACTAATGAGATTGTAATTTTTATATATTTCCCGGTATATTCCAAGGTTTATTCCATTCTCATTTAATTCAAAACGGGAGTTTTCAAGGGGCATGCTTTCTATAAGAAATAAGGCTTTATCAGATAAGGGTTTATAAAATCCGTCATTGTTTCTAAATAAAGAAAAACGAACTCTCGCAGCATTTTGTTGATTGTTTTTTTCTGTAAGATCAAGAATTTGTTTGCAGAAATATTTTTGTGAGAACTCCTGCGATAGTTTTATTTTTAGTATAGAAGCGCTTTTTATTAGCCTTTTATAATGATTTTCTACATTAATTATTTTACCATTTGCAATTCTAATACTTTCAAAAATCCCGTCACCATACCTGAAAGATCTGTTGTTTACAGGTATTATTTTGCCATTATCCCGGATTATCTCAGCATTATAATTAACAAAATTGCTCATACATTTTAGTTGAATATTTTAAGAAAAAACTCACTAAAAAATGCCGGCCTAAGAGCTATTGTAAAGAGAATTCCATAAACTGCTCCCCAAAAGTGTGCATCATGACCTACATTGTCTTTTGCTTTTTTTGCCATATAAGCTGAATAAGCAAGATAAAGAATTCCAAAAATAAACGCAGGAATAGGTATTGGCAATAAAAGTAATATTATTTCTCCTTGCGGATACATAATGATGCTGGAAAACAACACAGCAGAAACAGCACCACTTGCTCCAACGGCATTGTACCAATGATTGTGTTTGTGTCTTACGAAAGAAAATATAACTGAGAATACTACACCTCCTATATAAAGTAGCAGAAAATATAATAGAGAGTTTGATTCAAAATAATGCTTAAATATTTCCTCCACTAAAGAGCCAAAGGAATATAATACAAACATATTTATAAGCAAATGGCCCCAGTCGGCATGAAGCAATGAATAAGACAGAAATCGGTACCACTCCTTTCTATGTAAAACCATGTATGGATTAAATTTCATCTTATTGAAAATGCTTTCATCTCTGAAAGCAAGGAAAGAAGTTATGGCTGTAATTATAATGATAAAAATTGTTGTACTCATATAAATTTGTTTTTTGCAAAGTTAAATTTATTTACGATTTTTGACAGTAAGATATTGCACGTATTCATTATATAAGTTTCTTCAAAACCAAGAATTTTAAAATAAAAAAATATGCAAAACGGACAAGAAGTGATTTTTTGGGATTGGAACGGAACACTGCTAAATGATGTTGATATATGCATAGAGGCTATGAATATGCTTTTAAACAGAAGAGGGATGAGTGTTCTTGATGCGAAACATTATAAAGATGTTTTTACTTTTCCGGTTATGGATTATTACAGGAAACTGGGATTTGATTTTGAAAAAGAAGCCTTTGAAATTCCGGCAATAGAATTTATTGATGAATATAAGTGCCGCTTGGCAAATGCAATGCTTTTTGATGATGTTTTTGATACTTTACAATATTTCCATAAAAAAGGATACAGGCAGTTTGTTGTGTCTGCGATGGAGAATGAAGCTCTTGCTACAAGTATTGAGGAAAGAGGGATCTCTCATTTCTTTGAGAAAATTGTTGGCCTTAGTGATGATTATGCTCATGGAAAGCTTCATCTTGCTGAAGAATTAATTAGAATCATTGATGTGCCTTCAGATCGCATATTAATGATAGGAGATACCCTTCATGATTATGAAATTTCCAAAGGATTGGGAGTTGGGATTTTTCTCATAGACAGAGGACATCAGTCAAGAGAAAGATTAATGGAAACGAAGGCAAAGGTTTTAAGAAACTTGAGCTCATTAATGGAAATTGAGCAGATATAATTAAAAAAAGAGCCGATAAATATTTTTTATATTCATCGGCTCTTCTGTTCAATCTCTGTTATGAATTATTAGTTGTAGGCTATTAATATTTAATACCCAATTTTGTGAAGGTATCATCTTCAATTAGCTTAATAGCTTTATTATAAGCATCATCTTTTTGCAAATTAATGCGAATATATGTTGCAAAATCCCAAATACTTCTGGCGATAAGAGCTTTCAATTGATGCATAAGGTATTCATCTTCAATCTCGGCTTTATCATCAGGTATTTCAATATCTTTTTCTTTCACGTAATCTATAAATGTTGACATCAGTTTTTTATCAACTTTAAAAGAACTGAGGAATTTTTCCACATCAGGATATTCTTCATTAAGTTTCTCTCTGTTATCATTAACATACTCAATAGAAAAAGAATTTAATACTCCTTGTCTTAATAAAGTAGAATAAAAATCAGAGATTCTGTTTGTATCAAGCGGGATAAATACATCCGGCATAATACCTCCGCCTCCGTATACTACCCTTTTTGACGGAGTAAAATATTTTAAAGAATCAGGAAATGTAATTGTCTCCGGATTGATTAGTTCTCCTTTGTCAAATCTTTCGGCAATATCTTTGTAATATTTGTCGGCACCTTCATCATAGGGCTTTTGAATACTTCTTCCTGTAGGTGTGTGATATTGAGCTGTAGTAAGTCTTATTGCTGATCCGTCCGGCAAATCAAACGGCCTTTGAACAAGTCCTTTTCCAAAACTTCTTCTTCCAATAACAAGACCTCTGTCCCAATCTTGCACAGCACCTGCAAGAATTTCACTTGCCGATGCACTACCTTCATTAATAAGTACTGCCAGTTTGCCGTTTTTAAAAGCACCTCTCCATGTTGACCGGAATTTTTGAGTTGGCACGGCATTGCCCTCAGTATAAACAATCAGATTATCTTTTTCAAGAAATTGATCACTTAAGTCGATAGCAACATCAAGATATCCACCCGAATTATAATTAAGATCAAGGATAAGATGCTTCATGCCCTTTTCTTTAAGCATATCCATCGCTTCTGTAAACTCACGCATTGTTGTTCTGGAAAATCTGTTTAGCTTAACATACCCAATTTCGTCAGTGGCCATGAATGCTGCATCCAGAGAGTTGATTGGAATTTTGTCACGTGTAATTGAAAAATCAAGTAATTCCGGCTGATTTTTCCGGTAAACCTCAACCTCTACAATTGAGCCTTTTTCTCCTCTGAGCCTATCTACAACAAATTGATTATTTAAAGAACTTCCCGTTGCATCTTCACCTTCTATCTTCACAATTTTATCACCCGGCAAAATACCTACTTTTTCCGAAGGCCCGTCAGGAATAGGAGAAACAACAACTATTGTATCATTAATAATATTAAACTGCACCCCAATACCTTCAAAACTGCCAATCAATGGTTCATTTGCTTTCTTCAATTCTTCTGCGGATAAATAAGTTGAATGTGGGTCTAGTTCGCGCAAAACTCCTTTTATAGCATTTTCTACAAGATCAGTCTTATCAACTTCTTCAATATAAGCTAATTCAATAATCTGAAGAGCTTTTAGCAATTTCTCAATTTCTTCATTGTTGTTTTGTGCATTTGTAAACAGCGGATTTGAAAGAATGATTATTAAAGTAAAAATCGCAGTAACAAAAAATGATGCAAGTGATTTCATTATATTTGTATTTTATTTATGATTATTTTGAAAATGCAATAGAAAGATTTATAAAAAAAGTCTTTCTAAATATATTTTAAAAATTATGTGAGCCTGTAAAATACAAAAATAGTTATAATGACAGGAAGTCTTTGGATTTAAATGCAAAAAAAACATAATCTTTTTGTTTTGAATAATATAGAAGAAAGAAACGCAACAGTAGAAAAAGGAAAGTTGGCTTTTTATAAGTCGCTTTTATATCCCCTGATATTTGTTTTTATTATATGGACAATTAAGATTGTAGAAATCATATTTGGCATATCCTTCAGCACTTTAGGGGTTTTCCCTCAAACATTGGAGGGTTTGCGAGGGATTATTTTTTCACCTCTCATACACGGTGATTTATCTCATCTTATATCTAATAGTATTCCTATACTGGTGCTAGGTAGTATGCTTTATTATTTTTATAAACAGGTAGCATTCAAGGTGTTTTTTTTAGGATGGTTTATGATGGGTATATGGCTTTGGATTATTGGCAGGGATTCTTATCATATTGGTGCCAGCGGACTTATTTACTGCATGGCGTCTTTTCTTTTTGTCAGCGGAATAATAAGAAAGCACAAAAGATTAATGGCGGTATCATTAATTGTAATTTTTCTTTATGGAAGTATAATATGGGGTATATTTCCCCTGGCGGAAAAGATGAGTTGGGAAGGCCATTTATCTGGTTTGGCAGCCGGAATAGTTCTGGCGATTTTCTATAGAAAACAGGGACCGCAAAGAAAGCTTTATACCTGGGAAATAGAAGAGGAGGAGGAATATGGAGAAGAAAGCAATATGCAGCATAAGGAATTTGATGAACCCTGGCGCAACATAGATTATTAATATTTATAAAAAAGTATTTCCATATACTGAAAAAAGGTTTAATTTTGCAATTCAAAAATCAGAAATAGAAAAACAATACCAATAAAAATCTGATTATAATAAATCGGGGTGTGGCGCAGTTGGCTAGCGTGCTTGCATGGGGTGCAAGAGGTCGGAAGTTCGAGTCTTCTCACCCCGACTTTTGAAAACCGCTTTTTCTTT
>CAZTPA010000005.1:0-77304 GCA_964614525.1 uncultured Bacteroidales bacterium
AAAAGGAAATTCTTGTTATCTCAAATGATCCATATAATCCTGAAGTAATTGTGCCTGCTACACTGCATGTTACAGGTTATCCTGAAGTTGATCTTTCGGATGATGTTGTAGATTTTGGTGCTGTTGACGGCTTTACTGAACATATTTATCCTCTAACGATTACTAATATAGGAACAGCTGACCTGGAAATTAGCGGTTTTAATATGCAAGATGCAATTTTTAGTCATAATGGAGAGGATATGATTATTCCTCCCAATAGTTCTGAAATTGTTGATGTTATGTTTTATTCTGAAACTGCCGGTGTATTTAATGATATATTTTCATTTAATACAAATATTGTAGGTAATGAAACAATAACTATTGATATATCTGCTGAAATTCCTACTTATGATCTTACTTTAATTGCAAATCCTGTAGAAGGAGGTTCATTAGCAGGCGATGGAACATATATTCAAAATGAAGAAGTAACAATCACTGCAACTCCTGAACCTGACTGGATTTTCCTTAACTGGGAAGAAGCAGGTGTAATCATTTCCGAAGAGGCTCAGTATTCTTTCAATATCTATTCTGATTTAACAATCACTGCAAATTTTGCTTATGCTCCTAGCATTACTGTTGATCCTGGATTTTTTGATGAAGAAATGATGGCCGGTGATGTTATGACAAGAATACTTACTATTAGTAATAACGGAATTGCAGGTAGTGAACTTAATGTTAGTCTTAGCATTGAAGATATTGAAAAAGACCTAAGAAAAGAAGGTCATAAGGCCAATAATATTTCAGTATTATATCTTGAGGCAAATGATGATATGGATTCAAATTTTAAAACTGGGCTACAAAATATAGATGTAATTGAAACATTAAATATTGTTAATGTTTCAAACCAAACACCGGAAGTTGTATTTATGCAAGATTATCATACTGTAATTGTTTCTTCAGGTATAATGGCTTTCCATGATCCTGTTGCCCTTGGTAATAATCTCGCTGAATATACTGATTTGGGTGGAAGTGTTATTTTGCTTCAGGCTACTTTTGTTGATATACCGGGTCTTGCTTTGGGAGGTAATATTATGACTACTGATTACTCTCCATTGAACATGGGATCATTGAATAGTGCGAGCACATTATGTGATAGCTTTATTGAACATGATTTTACAACTTCTGTGAATTCAATCACAACTAATTATTATGCTGCATCAACATTGCAGGGCTCGGGCATTAGCTTAGGAGATTATGATTCAGGATATCTGGCAGCAGCATATAATCCCAACAAACCTATACTTGCAATTAATATAATACCATTAAATGGTGAGTGGGGTGGAGATCTAATGCAAATGATTGAAAATGCGGTTGTATTTTTCACTGATTCACCATGGTTAACTGTTGATCTGGAAAATGCTGTAATTCCTGAAGGTACTGCACAGGAGTTTGAACTTACATTTGATGCTACAGACCTTATAGAAGGTGTGTATGCCAAGAATATTGTAATTAATTCTAATGATGCTGTCAATCCTGTTGTTAATGTGCCGGTTACACTTACAGTGACAGGAATACCTGAAATTGTAGTTTCTACTGACGATATTGACTTTGGTGTAGTTACTGCAGGCCATGCCGAATCAGTATTATTGGAAATCTCAAACACCGGTTCAGGAACACTCCATATCAATAATATTGCAACTACTGATCCAAGTTTTGTTGCACAAGCAACTGAACTTACAGTATCTCCTGATTCTACAGAATATCTGGAAATTGTTTTCTCGGCTGATATTGTTGGAAATTATTCGGATGTGCTTAGCTTTACTACAGATGATACAGCTAATGAAAACATTAGCATTTCAATGTTTGCTGAGGTTAAAGATCCGCCGGTAATTGATGTTGACCCTGAAGAATTGCATGAGACATTGGCATATAATGAAACCAGTGATCATATAATTACAATCTCTAACATCGGAGTAAATACTCAGCCACTGAACTGGTCTGCTGATGTTTTCTTCCCTGATGCTAAAGAAAGTAATTTATTTGATTACCCTGAAGGACAAGGAGGTTTTAATAAGGCACTTCTTAATACAGAATACGCAGATGATAGTGAAGATTCTTATGAGTATTCAAAAGATATGCTTGATCTGATTGATCATTTCCCTGTTGCTAATGGCGAAGGAGAATATCCAGTTGTTACAGATGGTAATTTCATTTATACTGCAAGATGGAATTCAGGTGATTTTTATAAATATGATCTTGATGGAACTTATATTGAAGCATTTACGATTGCAGGTGCTTCTAATCTCCGCGACATGGCTTATGATGGAGAGTATTTTTATGGTTCGCCAAGCAGTAATATTATTTATCAAATGGATTTTGATACTCAAACTTTAGTTGGAACTATCACTGCTCCATATGCTGTTAGAGGGATTGCATATGATCATAATTATGATGGCTTCTGGATTACAAACGGCTGGGATGCGCCATTAACTTTGATCACAAAGGATGGAACTATCATTGAGTCAATCAGTCCTGTTATAGGACAAATGTCAGGAATTGCTTATGATGATAAAACCGAAGGCGGACCATACTTGTGGGCTCTCACTCATACGGGTAATGGAAATGATCTCCATCAAATTGATATTGCAACAGCAAGCGTTATAATGACATTTGATGTAACATCTACAGGTGTTATTGATCTATCCACAACTTCTGGTGGCTTACAAATAACAGATCAATTAATTCCGGGAAAATCTGTATTTCTTGGAGCTTCTCAAAATGATGTAGTCTGGGTACTTGATCATGCTGATTTAGGCTGGCTAAGTGTTAGTCCGGCTGAAGGTACTATCTTGCCGGGCGAAAATGCTGAACTTGTTGTTACTTTCAATTCAACAGGATTAGATGAAGGCATTTATGAAGGAGAAGTTATTGTTTTATCTGATGATGAAATAAATCCGGAAGTTATTGTACCCGCTACACTTGTGGTAGAGTTTGTCAAACATTCTATTTTTGCATCAGCCGAAGAAGGTGGCATTATTGATCCTGAGGGAGAAGTCCTTGTTATTGAAGGATTAGACCAAGCTTTCAATATTGTACCTGATTATGGTTATCATATTCAGGATATTATTGTTGATGATGTTAGTGTTGGAGCGCTAACTGAATATACTTTTACAGATGTTCAGGAAGGCCACACTATAAATGCATTATTCAGTATCAATAATTATACAATTACAGCAAGCTCTTCAATTGGTGGAACAATAGATCCTGAAGGTGATATCGTAGTTGATCATGGTGAAAGCCTAAGCTTTACTATTGTTCCTGATGAGGGTTATTTCATTGATGAAGTATATGTTGATGGTGTTCCTCTTGGAGATATTAGTGACTATACTTTCGAAGAAATTACTGATAATCATTCAATACATGCGGATTTTGCAATTTACACTTATGATATTATGGTAGAGGCAAATCCGTATGAAGGTGGTTTGGTAACAGGCAGCGGAACTTATACACATGGTGAATTAGTTACACTGACTGCTTATCCTGATGCTCCGGATTATAGTTTCGCTTACTGGACTGAAAGTGGTGTTCAACTTTCTACAGAAGTAATATATGAGTTTACTGCAACAGCGGATAGAAATATTGTTGGAAACTTCAGGGCTGCAAACGAATATATTGTTGGTCTTAGTGTTGATGATCCTGCTCATGGAACAATTGAGGGAGGCGGAAGTTATGAAGAAGGCGAAGAAGTTAGTATAAGTGCATTACCTAATGTTGGTTTTGTATTTGATAACTGGAGTGGTTATGCTGAGAGTACAGATAATCCATATGTCTTTGCAATGCCTGCTGAAGATGTTCAATTTATTGCCAACTTCTCAGTTGCTACTTATGAAATTACTGCAACAATTGAAGGTAATGGTTCAATAGATCCTGAAGGTGTGGTAATTGTCGAACATGGTTCAGACCAAACTTATACAATCATCAGCGAAACAGGTTATCATATTGAAGATGTATTTGTCGATGGTGTGAGCATAGGTGCTGTTGATACTTATACATTTGAAAACGTAACTGATAATCATACAATACATGCTGTTTTTGCAATTGATATGTTTGAAATCATTGCTTCATCTGGAGCAAACGGATCAATATATCCAAATGGCACCATTGAAGTTGAATATGGTTCTGATTATACTTTCGCTTTAGTAGCTGAGGAAGGTTATGAAGTTTCAGGAATAATTGTTGATGGTGATAATGTTGGCAGTGCTAACTCATATACTTTTGAAAACATTACTGAAAATCATAGCATTCATGCAGAATTTGAACTTGCTGAATATGTGCTTACTGTGATAATTAATCCTGAGGGAGCCGGAAATGTCAGTATTGATCCTGATGTAACTATCTTTAATTTTGGAGATGAAGTCAGCCTTACTGCAGAAGCAAATGATGGTTATGTATTCGTGAAGTGGATTGATGAAGATGGAACAGAACTTAGCACCGATGCTTCCTTGTCATTTAATATGCCCGCTGATGATTACACAATTATAGCATTATTTGATGTGCAAATTGGTATCAGCGATCCTTCAATGCTTAATATAAGCATGTATCCTAATCCATCTAATGGAGAGTTTACTATTGTTTCTGATAAATTAATGACAGAATTAGTAATATTCGATATGATAGGAAAGGAAGTCTATAACACTAAACCTGAAGCTGAAACGGTTCAAATTTCATTGCCTGATATTGATACAGGAATGTATTTTGTTAGAATTTCATCAAAAGATGAAAGCACAACCATTAAATTTCATGTTATAAAATAGTTTTAGTTGTTTAAATCTAAAAAAAGCTGCCTTAATTTCAGGGCAGCTTTTTTTTTAATTTGTACTTGCTGAAATCCTGTCTGGGCTTTAGTGATTAGTGATTAGTAATTAGTAATTAGTAATTAGTAATTTGTGATTAGTGCATTTTCTGACACCTGATATGTTTAGCGGAAGCCTACGGTTCTGGACAGAGGAATTTCCATCTTTCGCTTTCGCAGAACTCGGAACGCTAAACGCTAAACGCTAAACATAAAACGCCAAACGCCAAACCCCTACACCTGAAACATATTTCCTAAGCCTTTGGCGATATTCGTACCTTAAATCATGCCTGTGATTATTTAATCCGAACTTATACATTTATCATTTTATTATTTACTTTTGTTTGAAATGAATTAATAACTCATAAATCCTCAAGCAGATGATAAGAAAACTACTTCCTCTGGTAATATTACTTTTCGGAGTTTTTAATACAATAAGTGCGCAAAGAATAATTATTGAGGAGAAAATTACAGAACAAGATTCAGAACCTTTATTTGGCCCAAACAGGAAGCATTTCATACATTCTTTTCTTAACCTGGGATTTATAATTGGAGAATCGGAGGGAGAAGGATCCCCGATTATATATGGAAGGTCTATGTCATATGAGTTTGGCAGTAGGTATAAAAGAAAATTGTCAAAGCATTTGTCTCTTGGCATCGAACTTAGTTATTTAAGACAGTTATATCATATAAAACAAAGTGATGATAAAACCTTCCCTGATGAGTCGATAAATGAATCCCAGCGCTTAGCAATTGATAATTTTGCTCTTGGCTATTATCATCGGTTTAATTTCGGACGTCGCGGTGATTATGTAGGAAGGTTCCTCGACTTAGGAGTAAATGCTTGTTGGCAGTTTTCTAAAAATGTTAAAACAAAAAATACAATTAATAATTTGGAAATAGAGACTATTGTTTCCGGTTATGATTTTTTTGAACCATTCGTATATAATGCATTTGCAAGAATTGGGGCAAGTATTTTTGTTTTAAAGGGAACATATAGAATTAATGATATTTTCAAAAGCACTTCAGCATATGATGAGTTCCCCCGCTTTAATATTGCACTGGAAATAGGAATACATCAAATGTAAGCTATTGCTTTATGTTCTTTTTCCTGATTATTGATAAACCGTCTCTGAAAGGAAGCATTAAATTCTCAACACTATCATCATTCTGAACGAGTTTGTTGAATTGAATAAGACTTAAAGTATCAAAATCATTTTTTGCCGGCTGTTCAAGAACTTTGCCGCTCCATAATACATTATCAACCAAAATAAAACCTCCCGGATTTACTTTGTCAATCACTTGTTTGTAGTAATAGACGTAATTAGCTTTGTCTGCATCAATAAATACCAAATCTAAAGGATCATTTATATTTGGTAAAACTTCAAGTGCATCTCCAATATGCATTACAATTTTCTTTTCAAGATTTGCTTTTTTGAAATATAAACGTGCAAAATCTTCAAGTTCTTCGTTGTTTTCGATTGTGTGCAAAATGCCACCATGCACAAGTCCTTGCGCAAGGCAGATAGCCGAATAGCCTGTGTAAGTTCCGATTTCAAGAATGTACTTAGGTTGTATCATTTGGCTTATTAGCATTAGTAATTTTCCCTGTAGCTTACCGCTCAGCATTCTTGGTTGTAGTACTTTGGCTTGTGTTTCTCTTGCGAGTTCCATCAATACCAGCATTTCATCATCAGTATGCGATAATGCATATTCTTCTATTTCTTTTGGGATAAAATCCATAGCTTGAGGTTTTTATGGTTTGTAAATCAACATGCTCATTTGTTGCGGATCTAAAACATTGTTTGCTGCATCAAGAATATCTGAAGTAGTCACAGCATCTATCTTTTGATAAATTTCCTCAAAAGTGTCAATTCTGTCAAAAAGAGTAAGGCTTTTTCCAAACGACATCATCTCATTTAGATTTGACTCAAAAGTAATTGCAACCTGTCCTTTCAATTGTTGCTTAGCTCTTTTTAACTGCAAGCTTCCAAGTCTTTGCATTCTTAATTTATCCATTTCTTTGTAAGAAAGGGCTATTGCTTTTTCGATGAAGTTTTTGTCGGTTCCAAGATAAATGCTAAAAATACCTGTGTCTGAATAGGCCTGATAATTACTTTCTATGGAGTAACACATTCCGTGCTTTTCTCTAACAGCCATGGTTAATCTCGAATTTAAAACCGGTCCTCCCAATAAGTTATTAAGAAGTATCATAGCTGTTTTCATATCATCATTCGCACTATAAGCTCGATTTCCAATAACACAATGAACCTGGTGATTTCTTCTTTTTACCACCTTTGTTTGTGGTTGATAACCATTAACTGCAAGTCTCTGCCTTTTTCTCCCTCTGTATGGTATATGCCCAAAGTATTTTTCTGATAATTTAATAAGCCTTTTGAAACTAATATTTCCAACAGAACAAATAACCATCTCGTCAGTTGCGTATGTATCTTCAATAAAGCTATTTATCTTGCTCCTGTTGAATGTTTTAATGTTTTTGGGGGTTCCCAGTATATTTTTTCCAAGAGGATTATCATTAAATATCAGCTCGTCAAAGTCATCTATAATTTGTTCTCCCGGCGAATCTTTATATGAATTTATTTCATCAATTACAACATCTTTTTCTTTTTCTACTTCTTTGTCAGGAAAAGTAGAGTTGAAAATAATATCAGATAAAAGTTCAAACCATCTCGGATAATATGGACTCATAAACGAAGAATAAATACAGGTGTCTTCTTTGGAGGTATATGCATTTAATTCTCCTCCCACATTTTCCATATAGCTGAGAACATGATGCGTTTTTCTTTTGCTTGTTCCTTTGAAAATAATATGCTCAATAAAATGAGCCAAGCCTTCTTCTTTATTTAACTCATCTCTTGAGCCTGTATTTATTGTAAGTCCACAATGTGACAGGTATGAATTAGTTGGTTTATGTACAATCCTGATACCATTATCAAGGGTATGAAAAAAGTAGCTCATGCGATTACTTTCGGTTTATTTTTTAAGTGAGGCAAATCTCATTTTATACTTAACACTCACTTTGCCTTTAATGATGTTTCCCAGTTTGTTTTTGATGATTCTCCTTTTCAAAGGGGAGATTCTGTTTACCATTACTATACCTTCAATATGATCATATTCGTGCTGAATTATTCTGGCTGCTATGCCTGAGTATTGCTCTTCATGTTCTATGAAATTTTCATCAAAATATTTGATTTTAATATCAGGTTTTCGGTAAATATCTTCTCTAAGCCCGGGAAAGCTTAGGCAACCTTCATTAAAAAGAACATCCTCACCGGATTTTTCAGTAATCACCGGATTTATAAAAACTTTTTTAAAACCTTTTAAATCAGGTTCATCTTCAGCAAATGGATCTGCATCAACAATAAATAATTTTATGCTTTGACCTATTTGTGGAGCTGCCAATCCTACTCCTTCAGCATAATACATAGTTTCCCACATATCCGAAATCAGTTCTTGCAAGCCGGCTTGATCAGCTTTAATTTCTTCAGCTTTTGTGGTTAATACAGGATCACCATATGCAACAATTGGTAAAATCATCTTTTGTTATTTGAATTAGACATAAATTCCATATATGATTGAAGTATTAATGTGGCACTTATTGTATCAACAATCGATTTATCTTGTCTCTTTTTCTTTTTCATGCCGGAATCAATCATACTTTGAAATGCTATAGAAGAAGTAAATCTCTCATCCATTCTTTTAACAGGAATTTCAGGAAATTGTTTTCTTAAATTTTTAACAAATGGTTCAATAAAGCGGGAAGCATCTGAGGCTTTGTTTTGAAGTGTTCGGGGTTCGCCAACTACAATGCAATCAACATCTTCTGATGTCAGATATTTTTTTAAAAAATCAATCACATCTTTTGAGTGAATAGTTGTAAGTCCATTTGCAATCATTTGCAAAGGGTCTGTTACAGCAATACCTGTTCTCTTTTGTCCAAAATCAATAGCAATGATACGTCCCATAGTGCTTATATTTTGCAAAGATAAGCAAAGTTGACGGAAGTTTTTCTATAGAAATCCTTATGTAAGAATTGTTGAATGCAATTTGTGTATTTTTAAACTTTTAGAATGATTATTTGTTTTGGATGCAAACACTTGTGTTGGATTATTAATTATAAATTTGCATTCAACAAAATGATTACTTGTTATGATTGATTTTATTAGTAATAATAATGATATTCAGCTGGAAAATATAAATGATAAAATTCATAGAGGAAAAAGAATTTCTGCAGATGATGCTATTTATTTATATAAGAATGCTCCTATGGGCATTGTTGCCTATTTGGCTGATAGCATAAAAAGAAAGCTACATGGTGAAAAGGTGTTTTATAACAAGAACTTCCATGTAGAACCTACAAATATTTGCGTATTCAATTGTGATTTTTGCTCATTCTCAACTACTGATACAACAAAAGGCTGGAAAAAAAGCCATGATGATATAATGGAAATTGTCCGGCAAAAGGGCAATAGCGGTGCAAATGAAATTCATATTACCGGTGGTGCTATCCCTGAGTATAATATAGATTTTTATATTAAGCTTTTTAACGATATAAAGAAAGAATTTCCAAATATCCATATTAAGGCATTTACAGCCGTTGAAATTAATTATTTTGCACATCTTGCCACATTAGATGTTGAAGAGGTTCTTATTAGGTTAAAGAAGGCAGGATTAGATTCTATGCCGGGTGGTGGTGCTGAGATTTTTGATGAGATTATTAGAAAAAAAATATGTAAAAAAAAGCTTTCGGGAGAGCAATGGCTAAAAACTCATGAAATAGCTCATAATAATAATATAAGTTCTAATGCTACCATGCTTTATGGCCACGTAGAAAATATTGAACATAGAATAGATCACCTTTCCAAATTAAGAGATTTACAGGACAAAACTAAAGGTTTTAATGCTTTTATACCTCTGAAATTCAGAAATAAGAATAATAGATTGTCTGATGTTCAGGAAACATCAATTATTGACGATTTGAAAACATTTGCTGTAGCAAGAATATTTCTTGATAATATTCCTCATCTTAAAGCATATTGGCCAATGATAGGAAAAGATATTGCAAAACTTCTTCTGAATTTTGGAGTAGATGATTTGGATGGAACCATACAAAATACTACTAAAATTTATAGTATGGCCGGCAGCAAAGAAAGTGAACCGGAAATGACTGAAGATAAGTTAAGAGATTTGATATTTTCAGCCGGATTTAAGGCTGTTGAAAGAGATTCTCTATACAATTCTTTACATATTTAAAAATAAATAAATAGATAATCAAACTACATAAATGCTTAATTGTTAAAGTTTTATATTAACATTTATAATGTTGTTTTCAATTAATGAAAAAAACAGTTTAAAAGAATTGTTTTTTTTTGTAAATGTTTCATAAAAAAATATACTTTTGCAGAAAATAAAACCACAATAATATGTATTGGACTTTAGAATTGGCTTCAAAATTGGAAGATGCACCCTGGCCTGCTACTAAAGAAGAGTTAATAGATTATGCTCTTCGGTCCGGGGCACCTATGGAAGTAATAGAAAATTTGCAGGAAATAGAAGATGAAGGGGATGTTTATGAAAGTATTGAAGACATCTGGCCGGATTATCCTACCAAAGATGATTTTTTCTTCCATGAGGATGAGTATTAGAAAATTATAACAAGAATCAGACTAAGCAAAGCCGGTTATTGCCGGCTTTGCTTTTTTATTACGTTCATTTATTTTATATGAGATTTTTTTATTTATTTGAATTAACTTTGTTGGTTGAATAAATAAAGGAATTAAAATATATTACAACAATATAAACAGAAATATTATGCTTAGTGTTTTTAAAAAACTAATAGGAAGTAAAGCAGATAGAGATTATAAAGAAATAAAACCTTTATATGAAAAGATTCATATAGCATATGAAAAAATTAAAGATCTTGATAATGACAGTTTGCGTGCCAAAACACAAGAATTTCGGGACAAAATAGCTGAGAATATTAAAGCTGAAGAGACAGAAATCAGTGCTTTGAGAACCAAAGTTGATAATGAGCCTGATATGCATGTGAATGAAAAGGAAAAGCTTTATAATCGCATTGATGAACTAGAAAAGACAGAGTATAAAAAGATTGATGAAATGCTTCTTGAAATACTGCCAGAAGCATTTTCTGTTATAAAAGAGACGGCAAAAAGGTTTAAAGAGAATGAGATTGTTGAAGTTACAGCAAACGATTTTGATAAAGATTTGGCAGCCGAAAGACCATCTATAGAAATTGCTGGAAATAAAGCTAAATATCGTAATAAATGGATTGCCGGAGGTAATGAAATTCAATGGGATATGGTGCATTATGATGTTCAGCTTATTGGAGGTATTCATTTGCATTATGGAAAAATTGCTGAGATGGCTACAGGTGAAGGAAAAACACTTGTAGCAACTCTGCCCGTTTATTTAAATGCACTTCCCGGTAAAGGTGTTCATATTGTTACTGTTAATGATTATTTGGCTAAGCGTGACTCTGAGTGGATGGGAATGATTTTTGAATTTCATGGACTTAAAGTTGACTGCATAGACAAACATGCTCCTAATTCAGATGAACGTAGAAAAGCTTATATAGCTGATATTACCTATGGTACGAATAATGAATTTGGTTTTGATTACCTGCGTGATAATATGGCCAGAAATCCTCATGAATTGGTGCAGCGCAAACATAATTATGTTATAGTGGATGAGGTTGATTCTGTTTTAATTGATGATGCAAGAACACCGCTTATTATTTCCGGGCCCACTCCTCAAGGAGAAAAACATGAGTTTTATGAGATGAAACCTAAAATTGAAATCTTGGTTTCTGCTCAAAGAAATTTTGTTACAACTTTGCTTGCAGATGCACGTAAGCTATTAACCCCAAAGGAGGGAACCCCTGATGAAAAAAAAGGCGGGGAATTATTGCTGAGATGCCATAGAGGCTTGCCCAAAAATAAAGCGCTTATAAAATTTTTATCGGAACCCGGTATAAAAAATATTTTGCAAAAGACTGAGAATTTTTACATGGCTGAGCAAAATAAGCATATGCACATTATTGATGATGAGTTGTTTTTTGTAATTGATGAAAAAAATAATGTAATTGAACTTACAGATAAAGGTATTGACTTGATTACCAGCCAATCTGATGATCCTGATTTTTTTATCCTTCCCGATATAGGAGCAGAAATTGCAGAGCTTGAAAAGTCTAAACTAACACCTGCTGAAAAGGTGGAAAAAAAGAATCATCTTTTAAATGACTTTTCTGTTAAATCTGAAAGGATACACACTATAAATCAGTTGCTTAAAGCATATACTTTGTTTGAAAAAGATGTTGAATATGTTATAATGGATAACAAAGTAAAGATTGTTGATGAGCAAACAGGTAGAGTTTTAGAGGGAAGAAGATATAGTGATGGTTTACATCAGGCTATTGAAGCAAAAGAAAATGTTAAAATTGAGGCCGTAACACAGACTTATGCTACAATTACTTTACAGAATTATTTCAGAATGTATCAAAAACTTGCCGGGATGACCGGTACTGCCGAAACAGAAGCAGGAGAGTTCTGGAATATTTATAAATTAGATGTTGTTGTAATTCCAACAAACCGGCCAATTGTCAGAGATGACAGGGAAGATATGGTTTTTAGAACAGTAAGAGAAAAATATAATGCAACAATAGAAACTATTAATGAATTAATAAATGAAGGGCGAGCCGTATTGGTTGGTACTACTTCAGTAGAAATATCTGAACTGCTTAGCAGGATGCTTAAGTTGAGAAATATAAAGCATAATATTCTAAATGCCAAGCAGCACCAAAGAGAAGCACAAATTGTTGCTGATGCAGGTAAGGCCGGTGCAGTTACCATTGCTACTAATATGGCAGGTCGTGGTACTGATATTAAATTGGGGCCGGGAGTTAAAGAAGCTGGTGGTTTAGCCATTTTGGGTACCGAACGCCATGAGTCACGTAGAGTTGACAGGCAGCTGCGTGGGCGTGCCGGCAGACAGGGTGACCCGGGTTCTTCGCAATTTTTTGTTTCTCTTGAGGATAATTTAATGCGCCTCTTTGGCTCTGATCGTATCGCTAAGATTATGGACAGAATGGGATATAAAGAGGGTGAAGTAATCCAACATTCTATGATTACCAGATCTATTGAAAGAGCCCAGAAAAAAGTTGAGGAAAACCACTTCGGCGTACGTAAAAGACTTCTTGAGTATGATGATGTTATGAATGCTCAAAGAGAGGTTATATACAGGAAACGTAAAAATGCTTTGTTTGGCGAACGTCTTGCTGTTGATATAGCAAATATGATGTATGACCTTTGTGAACAAACTATTATTGAGTATCAGGATTTAGGTGATTATGAAGAGTTTAAGTTTGAAGTTATCAGAGTATTTGGTATTGAAAGTCCTTTCGAAGAAAAAGAATTTTTTGAAGGAAATTCGGCAAAACTCACCGAACGATTATTCCAGGAAGCTTTAAAGCAGTATAATTATAAATCTAAAATGCTTGCTGAGATTGCTTATCCTGTGATTGAAAGGGTTTATGATGAGTCTGCTCAAAAGTTTGAAAATATCGCAATTCCTGTTTCTGATGGTGTTAAAACACTTAATGTTCTTGCCAATCTAAAAAAAGCATTTGAAACAAAAGGCCAGGAGATTTCCCTATCTGTTGAAAAAGGAATAACACTTGGAATTATTGATGATTCCTGGAAAGATCACTTGCGTGAAATGGATGATTTAAAACAATCAGTGCAAAATGCTGCTTATGAGCAAAAAGATCCTTTGTTGATTTATAAATTTGAATCCTTTGAATTATTCCGAAGAATGCTTCAAAAGGTTAATAAGGATATTATTTCATTCCTGGTAAAAGCACGAATTCCTATCAAAGATCCTGATCAGGTGCGGGCTGCTCAAACGCCTGAGCGAACAGACATGAGTAAACTACAAACAGGCCGTAGTGATCTTGGTTCAGCTGAAGGCGGTGGTAAGCGCAAAGCTGTTCCGGTTAGAGTAGAGAAGAAAACAGGAAGAAATGAGCCTTGCCCTTGCGGAAGTGGTAAAAAATTCAAACATTGCCACGGCCAGGGCCAATAAGCATTTTATTGAGCCTGTGTATAGTCAATTTCAGAACCCATCAAACTGTGTGGTATTAGAAATATCACCAGTAAAACTATTGATGCCACCAATACCCATGTTCTGTGTTTTGGGTTTCTGTATGCTTTTATAAGAGCAAATGCCCAGAATATAAATGCTATTGCAGTTTTATTGTCAGTTAAATCGGTGCCAAACGGCCAACCTGTCCAGTATTCTCCAAAAGCAAATTTTTGCACTATAGGTCCGAATATTAAACCTCCAATTATTAGAGTTATAACAGTCAGCATACTGATAATAAAAGTTTTTTCTTTTGCAATAGCAGCAATGCCGGCACGCATGCTGAACAACATAGCAGCAAACATGAATATTATATGAGGAATCAGAGCCCAAGCTGGAACATCTCCACGATATCTTATTATCAAAGGTTCTTCAGATAATTTCACTTCATTTTCATTATCTTCAAGAAATACCTGGTACATAACTTTGCCTGCCGGATCTTGCTGTGGAATATATGCTATAAGATGTTCTCCTTCTTTTACCATGCTAGCATAAGTCCATTCATCATTACTTGGATATCGTTTGTATTTATAATGGCCAGAAATTGATTCGTCTTCGATTTTTACTTTTACTTCTGCATCCGATGGTTTTGCGTATGTTCTAATGAGTTTGTAATTTACTTCTTCATTAGCTATTTCAACTTTGCCCCTGTATGGATATGTAGGTCCTGTAGTTCTTTGATAATATGCTGTTATCAATGTAATTACTATTGCAATTATCCAATATAATATACTTCTCTTCATCCTTTGATTTTTTTATATTTATAATCACAGTAAAAATACTAAATATGAGATATCGGATTAGAGTTTTTTTTAATCACTACTGTCCGGATAAAATATTTTGAAACGAATGAATGACAATATTGATAATAATTGATTTTAACCGGACAGTAGTGATTTTTAATTTTAAATGTAACCGATGACGTTGCACTAGCTTTATGCTATTCATTATATTTTATATTAATTAGAATGACGGAGCATTTTCCACCGGATCTCTCACTTCGCTATCGCTCCATTACTAATGACAACTGTATTTTAAATGCTGTATATCAATTATTTTAAAAAATAATTTTAATAGGACAGGTCAAGTCCGGCCAATACATCCGGCCTGGTGCGATGTCATTCCACATCGACGACTCAAAGGCTGGGTCTGAACATTCGAGATGACGTGCAACACATTGATAATAAGGGATAAAAAGGGCGGCGCAGCCGCCCTTTTTATCCCTTTCCCTTTGTAAAATGCACCTGTCATCCTGAGCGAATGCGAAGGATCTCGTTATTCCATGCACGTCATCCTGAACGTAAGTGAAGGATCTCGTTAAAACTAGGAAATGCCTGGTTAAAAGCTGCTTTTAAGAAAAAATGGGTATCATATTCATCAACTAGATTAAGGTAAAATGCTACTTCGTGGTCACCCTGACGGTCGAAATGATGTTAGGGTTCATGATATCCGGAAGCTTCCGAAGGAACTTCCAGCTTCGGATTAATATATACAGAAAATTTTATGAAAGAGAGCTTTTCATAAACAGCAATGCATTACTTTACTGGTTGTTTTATAAGTTTAAACACCTTGGAATTACCATTGTTATGGGTAATCTCTATTAAGAATAAGCCATTTTTTAATTGACTTGTGTTAATGCTATTAATTTCATTAATTTCTTTTTCTAAAACAATTTGTCCTAAAATATTTGAAATTTTAATTGATGCAATATTCTCAGTATTTTCAATAAAAATATTTTCTGAAAAAGGATTTGGGTATATTTCTATATCATCAATAGAAATTTCATTTATGTTTACTTGTTCGGTTATGTTTGCTGTAGTTGTAGGTGCATCAACAAGTGACAATAAGTAATTTGCTGATTCAACTCCATCCAGATTTGCATCAGCTATAAAGACTAAAATATCCTCGCCCGGCCCTTCAGATTCAAATTCAGCAACAACATCAATTAGAGAAACATCATCATCACTGATGATACCCATCAGTTCAAGATTATTTTCGTCAATAGTTGCGTCGGTTGTTCCGTCATATTCTTTGTCGAGGACAGTAAAAGACCCATCTATAGAAAGTTCTTTATGATCTATTTTTGCCTCAGATGTGGGTGTGTCTGTAAGTGATAATTCATAGTAATCAGAATCACTTCCTGTAATTGTGGCATTAGTTATTTGAACAGTTTTATCAGCATATGAGGCATTAGCATCTTCAAATTCTACAATAATTTCATCGAATGAAACATTAGGTAAAGCAGAAACAACTCCATTAAGGCTTAAATTGTTGTTTTCTATAGCTGCTGAGGGAGTACCGTCATATTCTTTATCATAAGCAGTAAATGTACCTGCAATTTCTAATTCCTGCTTTGTTGTAGTAAACTGGTAGCTGTTTCCATATTCAGTGCCTTGAGAGTTAGTGGCGTAAGCTCTTACGTAATAGGTTTCAAGGGGTAGAAGAGAGCTAAGTTCGCTTATAAATTCAGTGGTTCCATCCTGATATGTGTCAATAGTAAAACCTTCATTGTCGGCAAGGCTGGGATCAGGAGTTGTATTCCATACTACACCAAATTCAGTTACTGTATGCCCTCCGTCTGCATTTATTTCTCCACCTGAAAGAGCAGAATTACCATCGATATCTGAAACTTCTTTGGTAGAAACAGCTGGAAGTTCAATCATACCACCATCCCATATTGACCAGTTATAGTTGTCTATAATATATTGCCTTGCATCTGCTGCATCGCCGGGTGAATATTCACTATCCCAACCTGCATGAAAATCTAAGCCATCTTGCAAAATTTGTCCTGCCCAGCCTATAAGCAAATTGTTATAAAAAGCTGTAGTTAAATCTACTCCAAAAAGCATACTTGTAACATTACTAACATTGCTCATGTTCCAGCCTCCAATGTCCTGATTAAAACTTGTGGCTGAATCAAACATACTTTGCATATTGGTGACATTTCCAACATCCCAGCCGGAGATATCCTGATTGAATGAAACTGCATTGCGAAACATATTTTCCATAGTTTCTACATTACTTACATTCCAATTGCTGATATCCTGGTTAAAATTCAAAGCATTATAAGACATATTTGACATACCAGTGCCATTACCAACAATCCAACTTCCTATACCCTGATTAAACTCTTCTGCCTGGTAAAACATATATGCCATATTATTTACATTACTTACATCCCATGAACTAATATCCTGTTTAAATGACAAAGCGCTTCTGAACATCCACCTCATATTTGTAACATTACTCACATCCCAGTTGCTCAAATCCTGGTTGAATTCATAAGCATCATTGAACATAAAAGCCATATCTGTGACATTGCTTACATCCCATCCGCTAATATCATGATTGAAAAACAAAACGCCTCTAAACATACTGCCCATGCTAGTAACATTGCTCACATCCCATCCGCTAATATCCTGATTGAAATTTTCTGCAAAGGAAAATATAGCATTCATATTTGTTACATTCTCTACATTCCATCCGCTGATATCCTGATTAAATATGCCACAATGACGAAACAAAAATCCCATATCAGTAACATTGCTAACATCCCATCCACCAATGTCTTGGTTAAAAGATATTGCTTCATAAAACATACTATACATATCTGTAACATTACTAACATTCCATCCTCCAATATCCTGGTTAAAGTTGGTAGCATATGCAAACATAGATGCCATAGTAGTTACGTTTTCTACATTCCACCCTGAGATATCGCCATTAAAAGACGATGCATTCCTGAACATTGCAGTCATATTGATTACATTGCTAACATCCCATCCTCCAATATCCTGGTTAAAAGATGATGCACCATTAAACATAAATTTAGTATTTGTAACTGTTGATGGAATTTCCGATGGTACTTCAATTAGATTTATTGCATCACGAAAAGCTCCTGAGAGATTTATCAGTTCTATATTTCCAAAAGTTGTAACCCTTAGGAGTTTGTCAGCATTATCATAAGTTTGATAATTATTTCCAAAAGCCTGAAATGAGCCTTCTATACTTACATTGTACAAATCATCGACGGCATAAGTATGTGTAATATCTTGATTAGTAGTAAAGGTTTCAACATTGCCATCACCCCAGTCTACTGTAATTTCTGTTATTCCGTTTAACGGTAATGTTATTTGTGTCCCTGCGGAGAGATTAGTGTCAAATTCAAGTTCCATTGGTTGTGAAAAAATGTATGTATTATACATTAATAAAGCTGCAATAAAAAGTAATGCTTTTTTCATAATGTTTTGGTTTAATATTTTTAAAATAATGACAAATGTCTTCTTTTGTTGAGTTATAGCTTAATTTGGAATATGCCGATGATTGGTTTATTTATTTAGATTAAACATTAAAAATACGCATTATAATTTAAAAAAAGCTAATTCTGCTTAAATGAATTAGGATATAATATCTTATAAAAAGAATTAATAGCCCTATAGCAAGTATTTAAGAAGTTTTGAAGATTATTAAAAAAGCTTTGATAATAGCATTATCAAAAATATTAAGCAGGACGGAAATTATTTTTCATAGCTTAAATCTGTAAAACCAATAGTTGTGTCAATATAGCGAGAAGCATAAATGGCATCATATATTGCTTGATTGATATTAGTGCGAATATCTAATTCGACAATTATTCTGTTATTCGAATTGGGGAAAGTTCTGTTTGAGAGAAAAACGTAAACCAGGTTTTCATCAGGGTCAACCCATGTGTAGGTGCCTGTAAAACCGCTATGGCCAAAACTATTTATTGATGCACTTTCACATGCGGGGCTTGACTCGTCAAGATTTATATTTGGTTTGTCAAAACCCAATGCTCTTCGATTTTTATTTCCGGCAAATTGTACCCTGGTAAACTCCTTAATAGTTTCCGGCATAATATATTGCGTGCCACCATAATTGCCACTTCTATTAATCATTTCCATTAATATCGCCAGATTTATTGCATTTCCAAACAATCCTGCATGGCCGGAAACACCTCCTAGCATAGCAGCTGCAGGATCATTTACGTATCCTCTTACTATCTGTTTTCTAAATAAGGTATCATTTTCGCTAGGAATAATTCTTGATTCATCAAAGTTTTTCAAAGGATGAAAACCAAATGTCCTAAGTCCAATAGAAGAGTAAAAGTTATTTTGAGCAAATCGGTCAATACTTTCACCGGTAATAGAATCTATTAGTTCTGCCATCATAATAAATCCCAAATCACTATAAACATATCTTTTTCTTTCCAATAGTGGTGTATCTTTTATGATTTGAAAAATAGAATCTTTAAAATCTTTATGGATATAAAGATTTTTTGCTACTTCAACTGGATAATCTTCGGAGTAATGAGGTTGATAAATTTCACTGCTTGGCATATTATTTTCCAGAGTGTTTATATAAAAAGGAATCCAGGATTTCAGCATAGCTTGGTGTGCAAGTATTTCCCTTATTTTTAAACCTTCAAAATTAGTGCCTTTAAGACTTTTTATATAAGTATCAAGTGTTTTGTCTATTTCTAATTTATTCTCATCAACCAATTTCATAATACTAAGAGTAGTTGCAGCAATCTTAGTAATAGATGCCAGGTCATATATGTCAGAATTTCTCACAATTCTTTTTTTATCATAGGTATGATAACCGAATGATTTCTTGTAAATAACAGCACCATTTTTAATAATCGCTATTTGGCAGCCGGGAAACGCTTCTTTTTCAATTCCGGTAAAGACAATTGAATCTATTCTATTTAGTTTTTCAGAATTAATCCCCACTTCTTCAGAAATTCCAAATCTGACTCTGAAATTTGCAGGCGTTTTTATTCCTGAATAAGTAGGGAAGTAGGGCGGAACAGAAACAGGAAGTCTTCCTTTTGCAGGTATGCCGCCAAATACTAATTGAGCAGATGCTTCTTCAAATAATTTTCCATCCTGGTATGAAATTATTATTGCAGATAATTCTGAAATCGTTTTCTTATCTAAATATTCAATGGCATAAGGGTTAGCAAAGAGATTTAATATAGTATTGGCTTGAGATGATATTTCTTTGATAATTTTTATTGTTTGATCGCTTATTCCATATTTTCGGCCAACAGACATACTGTTATTATGAACAGATACAATTACAATATCGTATGTCTTTAATTCATTCACGATATTACTGATTTGTAAATCTGTTGGATTTTTATCTATACTGAATAATGAAACATCAGAATAATTGCACAACATTGCCTGAAAAGGATTTTCCTTTGCACTTCCAATTGAAAGACTTGCAATCTTTTTTATACCAATGTCTTTAACAGGCAAAATCTCATTGTCATTTTTAATAAGTGTTATCGATGATTGAACAAGTCTTCTGTTTAATACTTCAGCTCTTTTTGAATTCAGATCCTGATAAAGATTTTTTGTTGATTTTGGTTTGTAGTTATTAAGGCCAACTGCAAGCTTATAATAGAGTACTTTTTTTACTTTCTGTTCAAGATATTTTTCAGATAAATCTCCTTTTTTTAAAGCATCAGCAATTACCTTTATTGAAGCATCTACATCCTGGGGAAGTAATAAAATGTCATTTCCTGCTTTAAGGGCTGCAAGTTCAAGTTCTCCCGGTTTGTAATAATCGCTTACACCTTTCATATCAAGTGCATCAGTAATAACAAGTCCTTTAAATCCTAAATCATTTTGCAGTAAATCGTGTACGATTTTTGATGAAAGGGTAGAAGGGATGTTTTTTCTGTTGTCAAGTGCAGGAATATTAAGGTGAGCAACCATTACAGATAAAAGTCCGTTGTTTATTAATTGTTTGAAAGGATAAAGATGTATCGAATCAATAACTTCATATGGATGATTAATTACAGGTAAAGTATAATGAGAATCGGAGTCGGTGTCGCCATGTCCCGGGAAATGTTTGGCACAGGCAATTATTCCTGCATCTTGCATTCCTTGCATGTATGCTAAGCCTTTTCTGGCAACATTATACCTGCATTCTCCAAATGAGCGAATATTTATAACAGGATTTTGCGGATTGTTGTTTACATCAATTACCGGTGCAAAATTAATATGCACTCCCAATCGTCTGGCTTGAAATCCAATTTCCATTCCCATTTCATAAATATGTCTTTCTCCTCTAATTGCGCCAAGTGTCATTTGTCGTGGAAAAGTAACAGTGCTGTCTAATCGCATTGACAAACCCCACTCAGCATCCATTGCAATTAACATGGGAGTTTGAGCCTCATTTTGGAGGTGATTTGTTAATTGCACTTGCCTCTCAGGTCCGCCTCTAAAAAATGCCAGTCCGCCAATATTATGTTTCTTTACAATATCTTCAATTTTTTTGTAATAGTCATCATGTTGATCTGTATGAACCCTTATCATTAGTAATTGGGCTATTCTTTGCTCAATACTTAAGGATTTATAAACAGAGTCAGCCCAGTCTGCATTAAACATGGAATAAGAATCCAATGATAATTCTCCGCTATCGTAATTATTTGATATTGAATTTGTTGAATTTGAGGGGGCAAATGCTAAATTGCAAATAAATATAGTTGAGAATATAAAAACAGAGACAAAAAGAAATATATATTTTCTCATATAAGAAGAAATTAAGCTGTAATTATTTTTAAGTAATTTTTATTCATATAAGCAATTATCAAATCTAAAAGATCTCAAAAAAAATCTGTAAAAGTTGATAATTGCTGATTGCAAAGATACAAAATAAGCTTAAAATCTCTTTATTAAACGCAACTTGTGTGTGTATTTTTTCAGTTCTTTAGAGAAAATTCCGTTATGATCTATAAGGTCGGTTCTTACTTTGCCATGAGCATGTATAATGTGATGTTCGTCAATAATCATTCCTACATGATTTATATTGCCTTCCTCATCATCAAAAAAGCACAGATCACCTGTTTGCACTTCATTAATTAAATGAACAGATGATCCTTGGTGTGCCTGCAAAGATGAATCTCTTGGGATAATACAACCTGTCATCTTATATGCCAGTTGCACCAGAGCGCTGCAGTCAATTCCAAAAGCAGAGCGACCACCCCACATATAGGGGGAATTGAGAAACAAAAGTGCATAATTTGCTGCATCTGAAGGCTTTTTATTTATAAGGCATAAGTTTCCGTTATATCTGTATTTCTCGCCCAATATCGTCAGATTTTCATGATCATTTCCATACATACTACAGCCGGCACTAATAGGAAAGCTATTGCCTGTAGTTTCGTTTGTCATAATCTGTATCAAATCACCGCTAATCATTACAGCTTGATATACAAAGTCATTATAACTTTCCTTGCTGATAAGTTTTACCTGGTTTGACGCTATCCACCCTGTATACTCATCAAATTTCATTTTAATAAGCAGCCATTCTTCTTTTTTATCAAGAACTTCAAAAATATCTCCAAAAAGCAGTTGAGATACCATCTGACTTTTGTAAGAAGCTTCTTCTCTAAGAGCAGCTATACTGTTAAGACAAATTCCGTATTGCATATTTATTTCTTTTTCAAGTATTATTTAATCACTTTTATCCATCTTCCTTCAGAAGTGGCATATATTGAAGAATCATACATAGCTTCAACATTATATGCCGGCAGGTAAAATTCTCCTTCGTAAGTTGCGATAAGCATTATTCTAAAGGTTTTTGATTTGTTTGCCGGTAAATCAAAATATGTATATACTCTATCATCTCTGATATCCTGATATTCTGGAACATCTCCCTGTATTGCATCTGCGGAGGCATCCATTCTTGCATTTGATATTTCCCATCCTGAGGGAAATATTTGTGTTAGTGCCAGTTGCGAATAATCTCTTCCTGTGCCGGGATTTCCGATTGTTATTTCAGCAATGAAGGAAGTTCCCTGTTCAAGCTTAGAAACATTTATCGGGTTGCCTTTTGTGTCTGTATATGATACATTCATTGTAAGATTACTTTGCGAAGCCTTTTCTTCACCTGCAGAAGGAGTTCCTGTCACTATTGTTCTACCGAACAGAGTATTGTCAGAATTATTTTTTAGCGTTAAAGGTATTTCCTTATCAATATCACTAACAGATAAGTCTGTTTGCCATATTAATGCTTCAGTTATTTCCTGTTTTTCTTTTCCTTGATTTACTTTCCACGAAAAATCAATAGTTGAAGAGGCTTGTTTTTCACCATGAAACTTAGATATTGCCAGTAAAGCGAATGAAGTTGTTTGAGTACTATAACTGTACGGAGAAGCCATTTCTTCAGAAAGTTTTTTAACCAAAGGTGCTGCATCACTTTTTTTGTCAAGCAGTGTCAAGGTTTCAATAATCATTGCCTGATCTCTTTGATTAGAACCATAGGTATAGCCTGTTTGATTGTATGGTTCAATGCTTTTTGACACATTCTCAATGAGATTAAGTGCGGCTTCGGTTTGTCCTGCAAGATAATATGCTGCAGCCAGTCTCCACTTTGCAGGATTACTTAAATTAGGCATTTCCCTCATTCTGTTCATTGCGCCTAATTCCGGAGCTCCACTAAGAGCAAGTGTATATAAACGGTAAGCCTGCATTAAGTGAGATCCCATAAAAGTAGTTTCAGGCATCCATCTTTTAGCTATTTGTTTCTGAAAACTTCGCCAATTACTTATAAATCCATCAGGGATAGCATAGCCTTTCTCATTTGCCTCAAGCATGAAATGTCCCGCGTAAGAACTTGTCCAGTCGTCAGCATAGCTGCTTCCCGGCCATAAGGCAATTCCACCGTTGCTTATCATACGTGAATTAATTCTATTTATCACAGATTGAACATTTTCCTTAATCTTGTTTTGCTGACTTTCATCAAGATGTACCAGATTGCTTAAAAATAATTGAGGGAAAGCACCTGATACTATCTGCTCTGAGCATCCATGAGGATAACGTGTTAGAAACTTTAATCGCTTTTCAAGATTAAGAGGTGGAATTGAGGAAATTTCCAATGTAGCTTTGTTTGTTCCTTCAATACCAAAAAGTTTGTATTGTGTTTCAACCGATTGCTTTGGTTCAATTGTAAATGGAACAACTTCTGTAATTTCGGGATTCGGGTTTCTAACATAAAGTTCAATATCAAATTCAGCTTTATGATTACCACTTGTTGCTGTAATGGAAACTTTTGCTGCTCCGGTTTTTTCTGCAGTCTTTATATCAAAATATGCAGTTTTATCTTCTTCCCCGGAAATACTTATCTTTTGAGTTTTGCCGCCCTGAACCATTAAAAGATCATTTGTTGAAATACTTAAATCAACATTTGTGATACTTTCGTCGGAAGCAAATATATTCACAGGAAGTTTTACGCTTTCTCCCGGCCCAAGCACTCTTGGGAGGGTTCCCAGTATCATCAAAGCTTGTTTTACTGCAACAGTTTTTTCTGATGATCCATATGCTCCATTTTGGCCTGCTATCACCATAGTTCTCACAGAGCCAACATATTGTGGCATTGTAAAGCTATGTTGATTAGATTTTCCTTTCTCTATTTCATAGGGCCCGAAGTATTTTACAACAGGCTTAAATCTTGTAACTCTTTCGCCTGCAATTGGTTTTTCAAATTCGTCATCACCGCCAATACTAAGTAGTCTTGCAAATTCACTACCAAAAGCACCAAGCACATAATCATACATATCCCATGATTTAACACCCAGAGCTTCTTTAGCAAAGAAATGTTTCCAGGGATCAGGAGTTGCAAATCTTGTTAGATCAAGCAGGCCTTCATCAACCATAGCAAGAGTATAAGTCATTGCTTTCCCGTTTTCTTCACTTATATGAATATTTACCATTTCACCGGGGCTCAAACTTTCCTGCATATTAATAACAGGATTAAGTTTCGAGTTGGGGTCTTCAACATTAATAGGCACAACTCCGTATAATCTTATAGGAAGATCATTTACTGTTTGCGCATGAGGTTGAAGTAAGCTTATATGTGCGTATATATTTGGAGCCATATCTGCTGTGGCCTTAATTGAGAAGTTTGTGTTTCCTGCCCGGCTTTCAATCCACATTGTTTTGAAAACTCCTGTGCCGTTTTCAAGGCTGACCAATGCTCTTCCACCTTCTGATGATGGGAAAGAAAATTTAATTTCTTCACCGCTTTGGTAAGTATCTTTGTCAGTAGTAAAGCTAAGCATATTAGCAGCAAGCTGTCGCCCGCCATCTTTTGAGCCATACCACGACGGCCAGTCAATTAATACTGTACTCCCGGTGCGGTGTCCGCTTTTTAAGTCAGTAACCAAAATTAGATATCTGCCCCATTCGGGATAATCAATTTGGAAAGGATAACTTGCTTTCCCATCAATAGCATTAATCGTTTGAGTTTGAACAGGACGGTTATAACTGCTACTTGAGAAATCTCCCATATATTCATCTGAAGAGTCCCACCACCAGCGCCAGTTTAATTTATAAACATCAACTTTCAATTTTGAGTTTTTGATAAGATTACCTTCAGAATCAAGGTTTACAATATCAATATTATGAACGGAATCTGTGTATAATAAACCTGAGTATTTTTCACCTTCAGGAGTTTTTATACCAGCATAAGATCTATATGGCATATAAGGTATTGAAACCCGGTCAATACTAAAAGCACCGCCCTCTTCAAAAACTTTTGTTTCAAAACTTGCTCTGAGGACACCCGGTGCATTTGTTGTTACCCGTATATCAGGATTAAAAGTAGCTTTGCCGCTGTTATTTAGTCTTCCTGAGAATACAGTATGGGTTTCTGCGTAGAATTTACGTGAAGGATCATCAAAAATATATGATTTGTAATCATCAAAAGTTGTCCTGGTGGATGTTAATGTAACATTTACCTCAGCCTTCAGATTCCTTGCTGTTGCGCCATGAAGCCATTCCGAAAACAGATTTATCGGCTTGATGTCATTTGCTTTTATTACATCATCATTAAAGTCTATCTTAATGCGAAGCCTGTTTGGCATTATTGATTCTATCTTCAGCCTTTTGCTAAACTCTCTGCCTCCAATTTTGAAATTTGCATTCCAGTTTCCTGTAATATCTTCTTCTTCTGTTGAAACCTTAAAATGATAAAATCCATTTAACTCTTTACTGCTAACACTTGAGTATGTCAATTGTCCATTGGGATTGTATAATTCGAAAACTACGGGATGACCTTGGGGAATACGATCTTCCAGGTCTTCAATAATTAATGTTAGAAACAGAGTATCTCCCGGTCGCCAAACGTCTCTTTCACCATAGACAAAACCTTTTATGCCTTTCTGAACTTCTTGCCCATCTGTATTAAACATACTTAGGGATAGCGAATTGCCATCATCAAGGCGTAAATAACCTCTCTGCTCACCTTTTTTTGCAATTAATAAAAATGGTTTGCTTCTTGGATTTATTGATACTTTACCTTCGTTGTCAGTAGTAATTGATTCGATAATTTGTTGTTGAAAGTTATACAATTCAACTTCAACTCCTGAAATAGGCTTTGTTGTGTTTAAATCAGTTATAAATGCAGTAATAGTACCATCAGAGCCTTTTTTTGTTATTATTCCAAAATCTGAGGCTAAAAGGTTTCTTCTTATACTTTTATTATAATAATATGATTCAGTGCAGGGATCATCACGATCGCTCCAATTATAATTATAGTAGTATCTGTAATCATCATACGAACTATAATAATCTATTTCATCAGATAAATACTGCCAGTCTTCATCGATATAAGTGAGAACTGATTTTTGAGTCGATTCAAGCTCTTCTTCGCCATTATTACAAGGGTAAACTGAATGCTCATGTTTAAAATCAATAATAATCTGGTATAAAGCGCCGGGTTCAGCCATTATAATATCACTTAAGTCAATAGAGTATTTGTTCCATGTGTTTAGATTTGTTGATCCAGAAGATAAAAGTGAAACAGTTTTTTTTGCAACTATTCGTCCAACTCGTTTTAATTGTGAGTTGCCATCAAACTGGTTATTTTGAAAAAATTGCGCAATATTATTTTCATATACTCTAATTATTGACACATCAACAGCTGCAAGATTTACAGCTTCAAATGGGAAAAGCAAACCCGTAGAAGAAGGCATAATAACTCCTTTACCTACTAAACGTACAGCGGGTTTAATGTCTTCAAACTTAAAAGGAACCACTACTTTTTCTTTTAATCTGTTTCCGTTTATATCTTTGATTGCAGTTTCTGCAAATAAAACCTGATCGCCCGTTGGTCTTGAAGGGAAATATGCTCTAATTTCATTATTATAAATGCGGGTATGAATGTTGGATATTCCATCAGCATATACCAAACCACTTATATTTTGTTTAGAATCCAGAGGCTCTGAAAATTGCAGGGAAATTATTGGGTCGGGAGATTGAATAATTGATGTATTAATTAGGGCAAACTCCCCGACGGCGGGTAATTCGATGGTTTCAGAACCTTTTTCTTTTGTGTCGAGAGAATTTGCATTCCATGATATTGAAAAAGAAAAAGCTTCGTCTTGTCTTTGAATGTCATTGATTGTAAACTCATGAGTTCGCATTCTATCGCTGTGCTGCCATTCTGTTTTTCCATATTCAGGAAGGTCATTTAATGATAGGATTTTTTTGACGTCCTCAGGATTTGCTGCATCAGCTGTATTTATCTTGCCTTTTATTCTCAACAATGCTTGATTGTTTGTATAATATGTTTCAAGCCTTTCCAAAATTAAATTTACGGATTGCTTCATGGTAATGAAGCCAAAAGAGAATATCTTATATTCATCAGAGACATCCAGTAGTTTTGATAAGTTAAAATCAACTGTGTATTTTGTATTGTTGGGAAGTTTTTCGTTAGATCTAAACTCAATAGTCCTGGTATCTTTCCAATAGGCATTACCATCTATTCGCGGACGAAATCTAAACAGATCTTCTTCAATAAGTGTGTTTATCTTTGTAGAATCGACCAAATCAAATGCAAGTTGAATAATTATGTTTTGATCAGTTGGTAAAACACCTGCTGAAAATGCAGAAATATATTTGCTGAATGCAGGGTCGGGTGGAGGAGGTAAAGAGTGTGTGCGTGTAGAACAGTTTCTGAAAGAGAATACTATTGCAATTATTACTGCCAATATGATTATGGCTGTAATGGTGAATTTCTTTTGCTTATTCATCTGTGTATGTTTTAGTGGTTAATTTGCTCTTATATAATGTTTTTAGAAATGTCTTTGTTGCTTTTAATTAATATGTTATTATAAAGAAACTGTTTTCCGGATAAAAAATGCTGCTAGCCGGAAAACATTGTTCTACAAATTTAAAAATTTGACAAAGCAAAAAATAATTTTAACGATTTTTTGTTTAATTCTATAATAATCCTTCAATTAATATATATTTGCCTGATTGATTATATGCTTTTATATGAATAAAACAATAGCACTTTCAGTAACAAATGATACATATACAGATCAACGAGTGCATAAAATAGCTCGCAAGTTGTTCTATATGGGCTATCGCGTCATTATAATCGGAAAAAAATCAAAGCAAAAAATTGAAAGTCCAAATTACGCAAAAATTGTCAGATTTAGAATGTTATTTAAAAAATCAGCAGGGTTTTATGCTGAGTATAATTTAAAGCTTTTCTTCTATTTGCTTTTTTCAAAAATTAATATATTAACAGCCAATGACCTTGACACTTTGCCTGCAAATTATTTGGTATCAGTGATCAGAAGAAAGAGATTAGTATATGATAGTCATGAGTTTTTTACTGAATCTCCGGAAATAGTCAATAGGAAAAGCTTGCAAAATTTCTGGAGAAAGATTGAAAAAATATGCATTAAGAGAATAGATGTGGGCATTACTGTGAGTCAACCTATTGCTGATTATTATGAAAATCAATATAATAAGAGTTTTTATGTTGTTAGAAATTTGCCGGAGAATATTTCTGTAAATCATAGAGAGATAGATTTTCCTGATTTTTTTAATCATCCCGGAATTGTTGTTTATCAGGGGAGTTTAAATATTGGAAGAGGACTTGAAATGGCCATAGATTCATTTAAGTTTATTGAAAATGCCAGGCTGATAATAATTGGTAGTGGAGATATAGAAAATGAATTAAAAGAAAGAGTAAAGGAAAAAGAATTAGAAAAGAAGGTGTTTTTTCTTGGGCGGATTTCCCCTGAAATATTGCCTGCTTATACTGCAAAAGCTAAAATAGGCCTATCTATTGAAGAAAATCTTGGTAAGAACTATGAATATGCATTGCCGAATAAACTGTTTGATTACATTCATGCCGAAGTTCCCGTTATTGTATCTGATTTGCCCGAGATGAGCAAGATTGTGTTGAAGTATGATGTTGGTAAAATTCTAAAGACATCAAATTCTAAAGACAAAAGCGTAAATTCCGCTTTAAAATCTGAGATGCTAGCATCATTAATTAATGAAATATTACTTTCTCCCGATTTGTATAATAAGTATAAACAAAATTGCCGTAATGCAGCAAACGAACTTTGCTGGGAAAAAGAATCGCTTTTAATTGAGGAGATTTATAATAAACAATAATAAATTAAGAAAACTTATTACATGAGTTTTGCTCTGTTAGCATAATAATCAGGATTGAGATCTATTACTTTCCCATTTTCGCATCTTAAGATCCTGGCAGGAAAACTCTCAAACAAGGTATAATCGTGAGTAGCCATTAAAACAGCACGCCCGGTTTTACTGATTTCCATCATCAGATCCATAATTCCTGAGCTGGTTTCAGGGTCAAGATTACCGGTAGGCTCGTCTGCCAGAATAATATCGGGGTCGTTAATTAATGCTCTTGCAATAACAACTCTTTGTTGCTCGCCACCTGAAAGTTGATGAGGCATTTTAAAATCTTTTGTTTGCAGGCCTACTTTATCCAATACATCTTCAATTCGCTTATTCATAGCAATTTGATCACGCCAGCCTGTAGCTTTCATAACAAAAATCAGATTTTCCCTGATATTTCTGTCGCTTAACAATTGGAAATCCTGAAATACAATACCAATTTTTCTTCTTAGAAAAGGTATTTTGCTTGTTTTCATATCATTTAAAGAATAACCGGCCACTTTAGCACGTCCGTCAACAAGAGGAAGATCAGCATATAAAACTTTTAGGAGGCTGCTTTTACCGCTGCCTGTGCGGCCAATAAGATAGCAAAACTCACCTCTTTCAATACTTAGTGTTACATCTGATAATATTAAGTGGTCTTTTTGGAATACAGAGATGCTGTCAAGTTCGATAATTGTATCTAATGCCATTTTGAATACCTTATTATAATGTTGATTATTATACTAAAATGTAAAATTACATTTTTATTTTATATTTTTAATAATATGAGCAGCTTGAACTTATTAATGACTATCCCTATTATTATCAAAAACAAAACGACCTCTGATGAGGCCGTTAAAAAAAAATATTTTTTAAGTATAATAAAAATCCCTATACCAAACCTGCAAAACCCATAAATGCCAAAGCCAGAATACCTGCTGCAACTAATGCCGCAGGAGCACCACGCATACCTTTAGGAACCTCTAAAAGTTCAAGTTGTTCTCTAATGCCGGCAAAAAGTATTATAGCCAGGGCAAAACCGATAGCATTAGCAATTGCATAAACTATTCCTTCGACAAGGCTAAAATCAAAATCAGGCCTTACTGCTAAAATTGTAACACCCAAAATTGCGCAGTTTGTTGTAATAAGAGGAAGGAAAATTCCAAGTGCCTGATATAATGGAGGACTGACTTTTTTCAATATAATTTCTACCATCTGCACAAGAGAAGCAATAACCAGAATATAGGATATTGTTTGCAGATAAGTAACATCAAAAGGTACAAGAACATAATTATAAATCAGATAAGTTACAATGGTAGCAAGAGTCATAACAAACATAACAGCTCCCGACATACCAACGGATGTGGAAATTTTTGCGGATACACCCATGTAAGGGCATATTCCTAGAAATTGTGCCAACACAATATTGTTGACGAATATAGCTCCTATTATTATAATGATATATTCCATAGCTTATGTATTATTCAGTTGTTTTCTTTAAAATATTATTTACTGCTATTAAATAACCCAGACCTATAAATGCTCCCGGTGCCAGAACAAATACAAGCATTCCATCTCCTTGAAATATCGTAATACCGAATATTGAACCGGATCCAAGAATTTCTCTTAGTCCACCAAGAATAGTTAAAGCAAAAGCAAAGCCTAAACCCATGCCTAAACCATCAATTATAGCATCCATAGTCGTATTTTTACTGGCAAAAGCTTCTGCACGCCCCATCACAAGGCAGTTAACCACAATAAGTGGAATAAATAATCCCAATGCCTCAAATAAACTTGGCGTGAAAGCCTCCATAACTAAAGAAACGATAGTTACAAAAGATGCTATTATAACAATAAAAGAGGGAATTCTGACTTTGTTTGGGATTAAATCTTTAATTATAGATACAACCAAATTCGACATAAGTAGTACAAAAGTTGTTGCTAATCCCATTCCAAGTCCGTTTATGGCTGATGTTGTAACCCCTAATGCCGGGCATAAACCAAGCAGTAATATAAAAACAGGGTTTTCTTTTATAAAGCCTTTTGAAAATATTTTTAGTTTGCCCATCGCTTATTCTCCTTGTTTTTGGGTTATAGATTCAGTATTTTCCTTTTCTTCTGCTTCACCTGCGTTATTATCTGCATTATTCTGAGATGTAATTGATTCAGCATTTTCTTTAAAGGTTTGGTAAGCTCTTTCAATTGCATCACAGTATGCTCTTGCAGTAATAGTTGCAGCTGTAATTGCATCTACATCACCACCGTCTTTTTCTACTTTCAGGGTTTTCTTTTTGGGATCGAAATTTTTAAACTGATCACTCCAGTCTGATTTGGATTTGTCAATTTTATCTCCTAAGCCGGGAGTTTCTGCATGCTCAAGATGCACAACATCGTAAATTGTTCCATCAGGATATAAACCAACCATGGCTTTTATTTTGCCGCTAAAACCTGAGTTAGTAAATGTTGCAACAGCTATACCTACTAATTCATCATTTTTATATGCAAGGTTAAATTCCAGAGAATCGGTTCCGTCATAAGCTTCAAAAATCTTTGTTTTAAGAATGTCATATTCCGGAACAACCTTGCTGATAGCTTGTTGTTTTGCTGCTTCTCTGGCCTTTTCAATTGGTTCTTTAGTCAAATTATATACACTGGCAAGTGTAAAAGAAGCAACTGTTGTTACCACAAATAAAGTGATAATCATATTTATAAATGTAGATTCTCTTTTAGCCATTTTTTATAACCTCCCCAAACCTTTTTGGTTTTATATATTTATTAATTACCGGCACAAATGCATTCATAATTAAAATTGCAAATGACACGCCTTCAGGATAAGCCCCGAAAATCCTAATAATCATGGTAAGTAAGCCGCAACCAATACCAAATATTATCATACCCTTGTATGACATTGGACTGGTTACCATATCTGTTGCCATATAAAGAGCTCCAAGCATCATGCCTCCTGTGATTAAATGAAATACAGGGTCAACATAAATTTCCGGATTTACCATCCATAAAATTCCGGAAAAGATAATTACACTACCCAGATATGCAACAGGGATGTGCCATGTAATAATCTTTCTGATTAACATGTAAATACCGCCAATAAGTAAGGCAATGGCAGATATTTCACCGATGGAGCCTCCCATATTTCCTAAAAACATTTGCATATATCCCGGGATATCCGACATTAGCTCTGAAACACCCTTTCCCTGGGCGATGCCTTCTTTCAATATTGCAAGTGGAGTAGGACCTGTAACTACATCAACAAGCTGAGTGCTTAATTCAGCGGGTTTTGGCCAATTGGTCATTTGCACAGGAAATGATATCAAAAGGAAAACTCTACCTACAAGAGCAGGATTAAAAGGATTTTTTCCTAATCCGCCAAAAGTCATTTTTCCCATTCCTATTGCCACTGCTGCACCGATTATCATCATCCATAAGGGCAGGTTGCTCGGAACATTAAAAGCCAGAAGCAATCCCGTTATGATTGCAGAGCCATCAAAAACAGTTAAAGGTCCTTTTATCAAATATTTTTGAATTAAATATTCGAAAGCCATACATGAAACAACAGCTGTCATTGTTAACAGTAATGAGGACAGTCCGAAATAGTAAAATGAAACCAGCATAGCAGGGATAAGTGATATAATCACTCCATACATGATTTTGCTTACCGATTCGTTTGAATATACATGGGGTGAACCCGATACGGTTAATAAACTCATAATTATCTATTCTTAGCTTATACCTTTTCTTATTTATTTAACTAATTACTTGCCCTGTTTCTCATTATCTGGCCTACTTTTGCTTTCCCAACTCTGATATGGTCAAGCAATGGCCTTCCTGATGGACATATATACAGACATGAACCACATTCGATGCAATCCATGATTCTTTCTTCTTCACATTCTTCGTATTTCTCTTTAGCAACTAATGCCGCAAGAAGGTAAGGTTCAAGTCCCATGCAGCAAACGCTCATGCATCTTGCACAACGAATACAATTTACTACAGGTTTTCTTGATGACTCTGCTTCTGGAAATAGCAGTATCCCGCTTGTACCTTTTGTAACCGGCGCATCTATATTATTTAATGCTTTTCCCATCATTGGGCCGCCGTTTACAACTTTGCCGGTATTTTTAGCTAAACCACCTGCTGCTTCAATTAATTCTGAGATGGGAGTTCCAATCCTTACAAGAAAATTAGAAGGCTTGGCAACATTATGGCCGGTAACAGTTACTACCCGCTCAATTAATGGCTTGTTTTTTTGAACAGCTTCGTAAACAGCCAAAGCAGTTCCTACATTATGTACCACACAACCCACTTCAATAGGAAGTTTGCCGGAAGGAACTTCTCTGTTTACCAGAGCTTTGATTAGTTGCTTTTCACCACCTTGTGGATATTTGATCTTCAAAGGTTCTACTGTGATACCATGAAAATCTTTTGCCAAAGCACTTAGGTGTTTTATTGCATCGGGTTTGTTGTTTTCAATGCCTATTATTGCTTTTCCAACTCCTAATGCTTTCATTTGAAAAGATATCCCAAGAAGCATTTCCTCTGCTCTTTCCAACATAACTCTATGGTCTGAGGTAAGATAAGGCTCGCATTCAACTCCGTTTATTATAAGATAATCAACAGTTTTGCCCTTAGGAACCATTAATTTAACATGACTGGGGAATGTTGCCCCACCCATTCCTACTATACCTTTTTCCTGAACTTTTTTTGTGATTTCTTCTGTAGTGAGAGAACATTCTTTTTTTATATCAGGACTTGTATCAATATCGTTATCCCACTCATCATCGGTGGTTTCTATGATTATTGCTTTTCTCCTATAACCACTTGTATCAATGATGTCGTCAATTTTCGTCACAGTTCCTGTTACCGAAGAATGAATGTTTGCAGAAATAAAGGATTCCCCTTTGGCAATAAGCTGACCGGTTTTAACTTTATCACCCTTGTCGACGGTGGGAACTGCAGGCGCACCCAAATGCTGTGATAATGGTATATAGACAGTTTTTGGAATTTTTAATACCTCTATTGGGGTATCTTTTGATAATTTGTTTTCCGGGGGATGAATCCCGCCCATTGAAAATGTTTTCAAAACTTTTATTTTTTTTGATTTGAAACAAAAAACATTATATAATTATGCTTCAGCTTTAGTATTCTCCTCTTTTTTTTCTTTGCGAGGAGGTAAGTTTATTTCAAGAATTGCTCCCGTAGGACATACAGGCGGACACTTACGGCATAATGTACATTTATTGTAATCAATGTAAGCTAAGTTATTCTCCAGGGTAATGGCATCAAACTTACATTCTTTAACACATTTGCCGCAACCAATACATGCAACTTTGCAATTTTTTCTTGCTACTCCGCCTTTTTCTTCATTTATACATGAAACAAAAATCCTGCGGTCTTTTTTTCCCTTTTTGCGCATTTCAATAATATTCCTAGGGCATGCTTTTACACAAGCTTCGCAAGCAACACATTTGTCGTCAAGGATAACAGGCAAACCTGTTTTGCTATCCATATACATAGCATCAAAATTACATGCTTCAACACAGTCGCCACATCCTAAACAACCATAAGGACATCCACCCTCGCCGGAGAATAGGCTATGGGCAAACTGACATGTGTTTGCACCTTCAAATTTTACCTTTGGTGGTGAATTTTCTCTGCTTCCATTACATCGCAATACTGCAATCATGGGTACTGACTCTTGTGCTTCGAGATTTAAAGCTTTTGCGATTTGCTGCATTACCTCATCACCGCCGGGTGGGCAACTGAAGCCCTCAAGGCTTTCTTCCTTTACTATTGCCTCTGCCAATGCCCTGCAACCGGCAAGACCACAGCCTCCACAATTTGCTCCCGGTAGTATTTCTTCTACCTGATCAATGCGGGGATCTTCAATGACTTTGAATTTTTGAGCTATAAAATATAAAATTACAGCAGCTATGACTCCTAAAGAGCCTATTGAAATTACGGATATAAGTGTGATTTCGTTCACTTTATGTTTGGATTTGTGAGTGAATGAAAATATTTAATTGCATTATTGTTTTAATAATGTGGCAAAATTAGAAAACTAAATGAAAATTTCATTGTTTAGAATACTTTTTTGATACCTAAATTTGTATTATATGAATACATTTTAATAGCCAATGCATTGACACATGAGGCGTATGTGGTTGCAAACAAGCTAAATATAACCTTATTTAGAATTAATATAAATTTTGTTTTTAGCTCAAGATGCTTAAATGATTTCTCTTTTAATTTTTACAGCTGATAAAAGCTTATTAATTTTATGCAAATTATATAAATTCATTATTATTTAATTACTATGAAAAGTAAATACTCTTTAATTCTTGGAAGGCCTTTAGGTATCAAATTGTCTGTTCACTGGACTTTTCTGCTTTTAATTGCTTATATAGTTTTTATTAGCATTCAGCGAGGACTGAACGTTCAACAAATATTAATGCACATAATTTTTGTTTTCGCAATATTTGTTTGCGTGGTGTTGCATGAGTTAGGACATTCTTTGGTAGCAATAAAACTTGGAGGAAAAGTTCACAGCATCACTTTATTGCCAATAGGAGGGATGGCTAATATTTCAGAAATGCCGGAAAAACCGAGGGATGAATTTTTAATGTCTTTAGGTGGGCCTGTTGTAAATGTTATTATAGCTTTTATTGTATGGATATATTTAAAATTCGCACATCCGGTTGCCGTTGATGAAATGACTTTTGAATATATCACATTAGATAATTTCCCGCTAATGTTAATAGCAGTCAATATTTTTATTTTGGCTTTTAATTTAATTCCTGCATTTCCAATGGATGGCGGAAGATTGTTTCGATCGGCATTGGCAATGAGATATAGCAGGTTGAAAGCTACCAGAATTGCAAAAAATATAGGACAGGGTTTTGCTGTTCTTTTTATTATTGCAGGATTATATTTTAATCCTTTTCTTATTGTTATAGGATTTTTTATTCTGTTAGGAGCCGGCAGTGAGTATGAGATGACAAAGCAACAATATGTTTTGAATAAGTTTGAGGTAAAAGATATCCTTGTAAAGAAATATGCAAAGCTTGATGAAAATGACACAATAGAAAAAGCTGCAAAAGAAATAGTTAAAATCCCCAATAAAGGTTTCGTAATCACTTCTGATGATGAATATATTGGCATTCTATCAAAAAACAATATTATTGATGCCTTGAGCAATTTTGATAAATCAACAAAAGTTAAAGAAGTAATGAATAAAAATATTCAAACACTTTCTCCCGAAACAGAATTATTTGAAGTATATAAGAAAATGACCCAAAACAACCAAGATATTTTGCCTGTAATGAAAAATGACAAATTTATCGGTATTCTGGATATAGAAAATGTAAATGAACTGGTTCTTATACAAAATGCTAAAAGTAAAGTCTGATTTTAGTATTTAAAAAAGCCTGATAATCTTGCTTATCAGGCTTTTAAGTCTCTTTTTCCCCGGATACGCCCATACCCAAAAAACAAAACTTCCAATAAGTGCTCAGGGCTTAGCTCAAAATAGACTGTTTCGAGCTTGTTGCAGAGTGCATTGAGTAATATGCATTACAGGGGAGTTCTCTTATTTTCGAATGGCTTTGTAGTTTAGAAATGCAATAGTAGTAAAATAATGTAAACCTGCGAAGCATCGATTATTTGGTTAAAATGAGAGAACTTAGTATTTCTTCTATATCTTTTGAAGAAGTAATCATCACTTCTTCAACTATACCCCCAATTGATTTAGCCAAAACCCCTGTATTCATTCGTGAGATATAGGTCTTTCCATCGCTTTTTTCATAAACGCTAACTCTGCATGGCATCAAGGACGAAACTATTCTTTCGTCGTCTTTCAATAAAATTTCACTTGAATGTTTTGGATGACATAAAGCAAAAACTTTTACCGGCAAAACTTCTGTTCCATTATTTTTTAATGTTTTTTGCAAGTCGTGAACTACAACAACTTTCCATGATTTTTTCTCAATTTTGGCTGTTAGTTTATTAATTGTTTCGGCAAAACTATATTTGCTCTCATTTTCCAAAAACATTGCGTCCTTGTTTTGATTTTCTTGTGTTTGTTTATTATCGTTCTTATATGTTATTGCATAGCAATTTTGTTGCATCAAGAAAACCAAAGAAAGAGCAATAGCAGTACTGAAAATAATTCTTTTAAACATAATAATGATATTTAAAGTTTTTTCCTACTCATTAGGCTTTTCGGATTCGCCCCGTTTTTTTTGTGGTAGCTGGTCTCCATATTTTTGTAAATAGTGTAATTTGTTTGTTTTAAGCATTATTTAGTAAACATAATTAAAAAATCTTACAATGCAAAATCCTGTATATTGATAAATGTTTTTATATATTGAGCTCAAAATCCACAGGAAGCTTTTATTGAATTCTGATCTTTTGAGATGCTTAGGCTGCTATTTATTTTTCATTATTTAGTTGCACGTAAATCATTTATAACTTAACTGCGCCAATTTATTTCATTTGATTTACGACTTTCTGCAACAGCCTTCTTTTCAACTTCCAGAAGATTGGTTGTTATATTATTTTCCTTTAATAATGCTGCCATGAAAACAGTATTTTCCACAAGTGTTCTCTTTGTGCGATTGGTATATAAATGTTTGCTTCCTTCAGCATCCAGATAAGAAGGGCCGGGGCCTGCCTGACCCACCCAGTAGCAATCGGCTCCGGGAGGAATAGTACAACCAAAGCGGTACAAGCAAAAGTTTATAGTTTTTGCACAGAAATGTCCGCCATCCTCTGTTCCGGTTATTACCGCACCACCTACTTTATTATATAAAGGATACTGGCCATTCTCCTTATTTCCTTCCGAATATGTACCCTCCAGACGTTCAAATAATCTTTGCGCAACTGATGAAATATTACCAATCCAAATTGGTGTGCCAATAATTATAATATCTGATTCCTTTATTTTTTTTAGTATTAAAGGCCATTCATCACCATTTCCCATATCTGATTTAATACCTGCAGGAATATTATAATCAACAACTCTTACAAAATCACTTTTTATTCCATGTTCTTTTTCATATACTTTTGCAACATCATCGATCAAACCCTGCGTATGAGAAACTTCCGGGCTAGTTTTAATTGTGCAATTCAGAAATAATGTTTTCAGCTTTGAGTAATCTTTGTTAGAAGATTTTTCTGTTTTTTGATTCTTGTTTGTTTCCATAAATAAGATTTTTTTAAATGATATAAATAGATTTAAAATATGCTATTCAAACTTTTTGTGTAATTACGGTAAGTTGAAAAAGATTTATTTTTCATTAAATATACAAATATGGATATCAAACCCAAAGCAAACATTAATGAATTTTTGTAATTACTTTCACCTTAGGTATTTATTAGATAAAAATAGCAAGAAAAAATCGTGGCAAAACGAATGCTCACGCGCTCTATTAGAATGCTGTGGTCAGAACCAATACGGGCAAAGCCTTTTTGGATGCAATTTATTGTATTCTCACTATAGTGAAAATTCATATCTATCTTTGGAGGCTTTTGCAATAATTAATGAAAATCATATTGGCGGCAACTGTAAGATTCTGATGGTTAGCTCCGCAGTTGTATCAGATACTGTATTTGGTTTTTGTAAATAGTGAAAAAAAACAGGAACATAAGCGCAAAAACCTTTTGAGACTTGAATTGTAAAAGGATGAGGCTTATAGTTGTATGAGAGTTTAAGGATTAAATGCAAATTGAAATATTTTGATACAAGGAGTGTGAAATTTTTTTTATAAATTCTATCTTTGACCCAAAATTCATAATATCATGAGAAGAACATTTTTGTTTTTACTTTTATTTTGTAGCCTTGGCTTTATATCAAATTTTCTTAAAGCTCAATATGCACCTGTATTTCCACAATACAGAAACATCGATAGTTTATCGAACTACAGGCATTACCAAAGTTTTGTTGAAGAGTTTGAGGCATCAAAAAATCATGATCAGCTAATTGCAAACTTTGATAGTCTTGCAAATGTGAGTTATGCTGATAGTGATTATCAACAGTGGTTATTTTTCAAAAACGAAGTGGCACAGCTTTGCATAATATCAGAGCAAAATCAAAGGGGGCTTGATTCGATTCAAAAGACAATGAGTCAATATACTAAGCTTGCCGACACTTTGAATTTTGAATACGCCTACTCATTACGTCAATATGCCATCTTGCACAATCGCGTATTGGGATTAGACCCCAAGCTTGAGCCTTCATATATCTCTCGCCTTGCCATCTTAAACGAACTTGGCATTGATGAAATTCCTTATACTACAGCATTGGTTGACTATGGTTTTTACCTGCAAAGAATAGATTTTCCAAGAGCACTGGACATACTTGTAAAAGCAAGGAAATCGGCTATCCAAAACAATAGTATTAGTAATATGCTTGGTGCTGATTATGCGATTATTTCCCGGATTCTTAGTCAGGATTTCCAGGAAACATCCATAGAAGTATTGCGTACTAACCTAAATATTCTTGCACAAAGTGAGCAGAATTTTACCGTACGTTACTATTCAGCATTCTTTAATTACCTTTTGGGTGATAAGCTATACAATTCTCACACTAAGGATTACGACAAAATTATTGAAGCTAACATTGCAGCTATCAATATATTAGATTCGCTGAATTATCCCACATGGGATATTAAATCGTCGGTTCATTCAATGCTTGGGTATTGTTTTTCGGAGCAAGATATGCCTCAGGAGTTTTGGCATCACTTTTTGAAAGCTAAAGATATTATCTTAAATGAGAATATGACTGTAAATAACAGACCATTAGTAATGTCGAACCTTGCTGATGCTGCACTCAGGTTTTCCCCGGACTCTTCAAAAGTGCTTATTGATATGATAAAGCTAGAAGAGGGCTACACAACATACATTGAACGGTATATAGAAATTGAAGCTCGCTACCTGGAAGCAACAAAACAACATAAAAAAACAATTGATTTGCTAACAAACTTCTTTCCTGAAACCATTGAAGTTGATGGCTATATGCTACCCCTTTTTACCGATTCTCTTGATTATATCAATCAGTTTTCCTATTTCTCAAAGCTTCAGAACGCTTACAAATTTTTGGAAGAGAAAAATCAGGATGATAATTACAACAAGCAGATTTCTCACCTGATTCAGCAGCAACAATTAGCATACATATCTTCTCTCTCCAAGGATGTATTTAGTAATGAACCTACATTAATCAGCAAAAACTACAACGACTTTGTATTTAATTCCTTGCCCTACCTTATTTCTCAAAACCAAGGGCAACTTGATGAGTTAACTTATAGTATTTTTTTCACATCTAAGGCAATGCAGCTGGTTAGTAATATAAACAAAAACATTACTGATGCATTTATTGAGCAATCGCCAAGCTTTGCAAAGATGCTAAGGTTAAGGAACGATATCCAGCAAGCCCGATCTAAGCTAAATCAGGATAATCTTTCACAAGAGCGTATAAATGAATTGAATGCAGAATTGAGCAATCTTTTGATTGAACTATTAGTGCTAAGATACCAACTTTTATTAGATACCAGTATAGAAATAGAAATCCCAACTGTACCAAGCTTAGCCCAGGTTCAATCAACGCTTGATAAAGGGCAGGCTCTCATTGAATATTGCATCAGCGACAGTTTGCTAATGTATGCCTTGATTACCCCGGATAGTGCATATAACCATGCTGAACCAATTGATGATTTGGATAGAATTATAATGGAAGAAATTCGTGCAGTTAGAACCGGAAGAAATCCGGGAAAACTCTCCAATGTTTTACTGGAAAAGATTGAACCGAAGTTATCTGGAATAGATCACCTTATAGTTATACCCGATAACTCCTTAGCCCAAGTTCCCTTCGAATGGCTTTTAACACCATCGTCAGGAAATATGTTAATAGAGAACTTTACAATAACTTATAATTATTCAACAATGCTTTGGTATCAGCAAAAATCTATTGCCAAAGCAAAGCCTGCAAATAGCATTCTTTTGGTTGCACCCGTATTCGAGCATTATATAGCCCCTGAACATCTGGTAAACGCATATAGAGACAAATTGAATCTTGGTGCTCTTAGTTACTCCAAAAGCGAGGTAAAATCAATTTATCAAAAATTCAATAAGAACGATTTTAAAACTAATATACTACTTGAAAGTGATGCTACGGAGTATAAGCTAAAACAAATAATGGGCGACTTTGACATTCTTCACATTGCTTCACACAGCACTGCCAACTTGCAAAGGCCTGAACTTTCCGGAATATTCATGTACAACGAAGATAAGACCACCCATGAGGAAGATAATTTCCTTAGCCTTGGAGAAATATATAATTCTAAGCTTAGTGCTGATTTAGTTGTTCTTAGTTCATGTAAATCCGGCGTTGGAGGTATATTGGAAGGAGAGGGAGTTATGGCATTGCCCCGAAGTTTTATATATGCAGGTGTTCCTAACATAGTTTTCAGCCTGTGGAAAGTACATGATGAAAAAACCAAGATTCTTATGGAAGCTTTCTACAGTCACCTTATAGCAGGCAAAACGTATGCCCAGGCTTTACGACAAGCCAAATTGGAATGTTTTGAAAAAGGGTTTATCCCGCTTGATTGGGCAGGATTTGTGCTGATTGGTCACTAATTTACTTGTGTTTTTTCTCTTGCAAAGTATTTGAATCTTCACTCTTGATAAATTTGTGTAATTTAATTCTTAAGCATTATCACATTAACAGCTACTTGTCATTACTGATGAGACGTTTTGCTATTGTCTGCACGTGTATGCTGATTCGCCAGTGGTGTGTCTTTTAAGCCGTTAGTCCCGATATGACATTGCTTTTCAAGATTAAAAAAACATATAATAAAAACCTGCAAGTGCATTTATCAACTTGCAATATTTAGCTTATTCCATTCTCAAAACAGGACAAATTTCTGACTTGAAAATTTGCAAGTATTTTTTATGAATAAGATATTTTCTGATGAATTTAAATTTTCAATTAAAAATTATTTACTTTTGCAGTGCTTAAAAAAAAGTTCATAAAGTATTTTATGCCCAGGTGGTGAAATTGGTAGACACGCTACTTTGAGGGGGTAGTGGCCGCAAGGCCGTGCAAGTTCGAGTCTTGTCCTGGGCACTCTTTTTACCTGTTTTGCCCGGATGGCGGAATTGGTAGACGCGCTAGTTTCAGGGACTAGTGTTGGCAACAACGTGCAGGTTCGAGCCCTGTTCCGGGCACTTCAATAATCTTTTATTTTGTTTTTTCTTAAATAAAGCAAATCATTGCTTTCGTCTTGTCTTTTGTAGTATCTTTGTATAATGTACTTCGTAAAACTTAACCTCCTGCTATCCTGATGATTAAAAAGAAAGAAAGTTCTTTTGATAAAAATATATTTGCTTTTGTTATTTCATACCACGAAATATTAGGTACTCTGATTGAACCTTATGCAGTTCAGGAAAATGACAAAGGATTTTTCTCATATGATTTTAAAAAAATAAATAAGAAAACTTATAATGATTTTTTTAATGAGAATGAACTTTCTGATGCTGAAAAAGCCGGCATTGATATTATTGATGAGTATTCAGAAGAAAATCTTTTAAAAAGATTTAATCGCAATAAAGCCAAAGCAAAGGATTTTACTGTTAGTTTAGAAAAAGATTACGTTGATAATCATATTAGGCCTTTTATTGACAAAAGATTATATAAGCTGGCAGGTATTCTGGCTAAAAATAAAATCCCGCTTTACTATAAAGGAGATATAAATGATAGAATTATAGAGGATGAAATATTTATTACTCCTGAGGAAACTGAAGTATTATTTTGTTTTGATAAGCAAGAAAATCAAACCTTATATTCTTTAAAAATTAATCATAACAATAAAAAAATTGACCTGCAGACAGAAGGTGCTGAAATGTTAGCTGTTAATCCATGCCTGCTTTTTGTTAATAATGTTGTATATAGGTTCAATAGTGATTGGGACGGAAAAAAGTTACTGCCTTTCTTTAATAAAGAAAGCCTTATTATACCTAAATCTTCCGAAAAAATATATTATCAGAAATTTGTTTTAAATGCAGTAAAAAACTATAATGTTCAAGCTGTTGGATTTGATATTAATTATTTTGATAAAGAAGTTAAGCCGATCATAAAACTTGAGAATGCATTAAACGGAGAATGTGTTGTGGGTTTGTATTTTAATTATGATGATTATATCACCTATGCTTATAAGGAGAAAGCCAATAATCATACTATAATCAGTGATAAAGCAAATAACTTTAATTTTTTAAAAATTAAAAGAGATGTTGATGCAGAGGAAAATGCTGCTAATATTCTAAGCTCTTTTGGCCTTGTGCATAAAGAGGCTATGCAATTCTCTCTAAATGATGAAAAGCGTGATTGTGATGGCAATATAGATTCTCATGACTTAATTGACTGGCTTATCGGAGTGAAGGATAAACTGCTTGAAAAAGGCTTTAATATTTCTCAAAATATTTCCGTAAAAAAGTATTTGACAACTAAGCCATTGCTTGAAATAGATTCTCATGGCAAGCAAGATTGGTTTGACTTGAAAATAGTTGTAATGTTTGGAAAGCATTCTGTTCCATTTGTTAAACTAAAGAATAACATTCTAAAAGAAAACAGAGAGTATGTTCTGCCGGATGGAGAAATTGCTTTGCTGCCTAAAGAATGGTTTGCGAGGTTTAAAGATATCTTTCATTATGGCGTGTTTAAAGGTGAAGAAATAAGCCTGAACCGACATCATTATACCTTATTGACTAATTTTGATAATGGGAAAAAATTTGCTATTAGTAAATCTGAGATTGAGCCGGTAAGAAATATTGATCCTCCAGCTGAGTTAAAAGCAGTTTTGCGTAACTACCAAGTTGATGGCTACAGATGGTTATTCTTTTTAATGAAGAATAAATTCGGAGGCGTTTTGGCCGATGATATGGGATTAGGGAAAACACTCCAGGTAATATGTTTGCTCTCAAAAATTTATCTTGATTCGGAAATAGCTGCTGATTATGAAGTTTCTACAGATTCAGATCAAGCGGATGATACTGGTTTACAACTTGATATTTTTGATCCGGACTCAAAAACTTCTTCAGTTAATAAACTGCCCACACTTATAGTTATGCCATTGTCATTAATACATAATTGGGCAAGAGAAATAAAAAGATTTGCACCATACTTAAAAGTTTATCAACATGTAGGAAGCAATAGAGCAACTTCAGTTAAAGCTTTTAAACCATATAACATTATACTCACAACTTATGGAACCGTTCGCAATGATATTGATTTTCTTAAAGAATATCGGTTTCATCATGTGATACTTGATGAGAGTCAGATAATAAAAAATGCAGGTTCAAAGATTTTCAGGGCTGTAAAAACCCTGCAGTCGAATCACAGATTAGTTATGACGGGAACGCCAATCGAAAATTCATTAACTGATCTTTGGTCGCAGTTTTCATTTTTGAATCCCGGAATGCTTGGCAGTTTATCATTCTTTAAGGAAGAATATGTTGTGCCTGTGGAGAGAGACAGGGATGTTCTAAAAAGAGAAAAATTACAGAAACTGATTCATCCTTTTGTGTTGAGAAGAACAAAAGATGAAGTGGAGAAAGAATTGCCGGAATTAACAGAGATGGTTCACTATTGTGAGATGACTGAAGAGCAGGAAAAGATTTATGAGGAGAAAAAGTCTGAAATCAGAAATTATATAATTGATAATGTAGCAAAAGCAGGTATTGATAAAAGCAGATTTTTGATATTAAGTGGTTTGATGAGATTGAGGCTATTGGCAAATCATCCTGTTATGACAGATCCTGAATATGTCTGGTCATCAGGAAAATATATTGAAATAACACGTAGCATTGAAAAACTGATTACTGAAAAACACAAGGTTTTGGTTTTTTCTCAGTTTGTAAAGCATCTTAATATTTTCAAAAACTATCTGGAAGAAAAAGACATTTCTTATAGTTTTCTAAGCGGCAATACATCCGGAAATGAGCGGCTGCAGCTTATAGATAAATTTCAGAATAATCCGGACAACAGGTTATTTTTGATTTCTTTGAAAGCCGGTGGAGTAGGTCTGAATCTTACAGGCGCTGATTATGTGTTTTTGCTTGACCCATGGTGGAATCCTGCTGTTGAAAATCAGGCAATTAACCGCGCACATCGCATTGGACAAGATAAAAAAGTATTTGTATATAAGTTTATAACCAGAAATACTATCGAAGAGAAGATTGCTAAATTGCAACAAAAGAAATCTGAGCTTGCCGGAATGGTTATCAATTCTAATAATCCATTAAATAATATGGATGTAGATCAGCTTCAAAGTTTGTTGTAGAATAGCATTAAAAATTATTACATTTCCTTTATACATTGAAAAAAGCCGGAACTTGATTATTAAGTGCCGGCTTTTTTTCTGTTGGCCTTATATTTAGCCAGACAGCTATAGTAAACTCTTGTATTTTAGTTCTTATGTATCAATATTTGCATATTTAGCATTAGCTTCAATAAACTCTCTTCTTGGCGGAACCTCATCACCCATTAACATAGAAAAGGTTCTGTTAGCTTCTACAGCGTTTGTTATATCTACCTGTCTGAGCATTCTAAATTCCGGATCCATTGTCGTTGTCCAAAGCTGTTCTGAATTCATCTCACCAAGACCTTTATATCTTTGAATGTGTATGCCGGATTCTTTTCCGTTAGAAGTGTATTCACTAACAATTGCTTTCCGTTCATCTTCACTCCAGGCATATCTTTCATCTTTACCTTTTCTAATGAGGTATAAAGGAGGTGTTGCAATATAAACGCATCCTTTTTCAATCAATTCCCTCATATATCTGAAGAAGAATGTAAGTATCAGGGTTGCAATATGACTACCATCCACGTCAGCATCTGTCATGATAATCACTTTATGATATCTGAGTTTTTCAAGATTAAGTTCTTTAGAGTCATCTTCGGTACCTATTGAAACACCCAGTGCAGTGAACATAGTTTTAATCTCTTCATTCTCGAAGATTTTGTGAGGCATAGCTTTTTCTACATTAAGAATTTTACCTCTAAGTGGTAGAATTGCCTGGAACTTTCTGTCACGACCTTGTTTTGCAGTACCACCGGCAGAGTCACCCTCCACCAGGTATATTTCGCATAATGCAGGATCTTTTTCCGAACAGTCTGATAATTTGCCCGGAAGTCCTGTGCCGGTTAAAATATTTTTTCTCTGAACCAGCTCTCTTGCTTTTCTTGCAGCATGTCGTGCAGTAGCAGCAAGAATAACTTTATTGACGATTGTTTTTGCGTCTTTGGGATTTTCTTCAAGGTAGTTTGTAAGCATCTCACTAACAACCTGATCAACAGCACCAGAAACTTCAGAGTTTCCTAATTTAGTTTTTGTTTGTCCTTCAAACTGTGGTTCAGCAACTTTAACAGAAATAACAGCAGTTAAGCCTTCTCTAAAGTCATCACCATTAATATCAAATTTCAATTTTGACAGCATTCCTGATTTATCCGCATAGGATTTAAGGGTTCTGGTTAGTGCTCTTCTAAAGCCGGCAACATGAGTTCCACCTTCAATAGTGTGTATATTGTTTACATATGTGTAAAGGTTCTCAGTAAATGAGGAGTTATACTGCATTGCAACTTCAACAGGAATTGAACCTTTGTCACTTAGCATATAGATAGGCTCATCAACAAGTTTTTCTCTGGCACCATCAAGATATTGGACATATTCTTTAAGACCTTCTTCTGAATAAAATGATTCACCTATATATTCTCCTTCTTCATTTTTATTTCTCAGGTCTGTAATGCTAAGTCTTACGCCTTTATTTAGAAAAGCTAATTCTCTAAGGCGGTTTGACAAGATTTCATAACTATATGTTGTTTGTTGAAAAATTGTATCATCGGGCAAAAACGTAATTTGAGTACCGCGCTTATCAGTTTCACCAACTTCTTTTACACTTTCCTTTGGAACACCTCTTTCATATTCCTGGGAGTATATTTTTCCGTCTCTGTAAACATTCACTTTCATTTTTGAGGACAGCGCATTAACACAGGATACGCCCACACCATGCAGTCCACCGGATACTTTATAGCTTCCTTTATCAAATTTTCCACCGGCATGCAAAACTGTCATTACAACCTCCAGAGCACTACGATTTTCTTTCTCGTGAATATCAACCGGAATTCCGCGACCATTGTCAATAACACTAATTGAATTGTCTTCATTGACAGTTAGCTCGATATTGTCACAATAACCACCCATAGCTTCATCTATGGAATTGTCCACAACCTCATTAACTAAATGATGCAAGCCTTTGCTGCTTGTATCTCCAATGTACATGGAAGGACGTTTTCTAACTGCTTCCAGGCCTTCTAAAACCTGAATGCTCTTAGCATCATAAGATGCTTTATCGGCAATAGATTTGCCTAACTCTTCACTCATATATTTATTACTTTAATTAGAACCCACAAAGATACTATTTTTAAAGGGTTTTTTGGCAAAAAACTATGAATAAAAGTGTGTTTTTTATTAACAATTCAAAACAGCTAAAAAGCCCTGTTGTCAGGGCTTGTATAGGGGTTTTTTTATGGTGTTGAAAAGACCGGAAAAACCGGCAAGAAATATCTATTTAAAAAGCATAATTAACACCACCCAAAAAGTTAAATTTTTGAGTAGGATAATGCATCCATTTCTCCAATGATTGATTTTGTATATTGTTAAAATTAAGAAATACCGAAAGCCTTTTTGTATAGCGATATTCAAGACTAACATTGGTGTCAACATGAAAACCCTCTAATTCTATTCTAATCGGATTGTCATTATTGTCAAAACCTCTGGCATAAGTAGTATTTCTGGCTAAAGCATCAAGGGAAAGAATCACTTTATCCTGAATATTATACTGGGCTCCTGCACTTACTACTACAGTTGGCAGATGCCATGCTTCAATTTCATTATCAAGGGCATATTCGTAATAATCAGAAGCAAGCCGCAGCCTGAATTTTTCACTAATCTGAGTGAAAATCTCAGCACGGAAATTAAATCTTCTGATATTATCATATACCAATGTAAATTTATTGTTTAAAATTTCAGTAGTATCATTTACGAAGAAAGCATAATCTTCTATTTCAGTATTTGAAATGCTAAAATTATAAGCCACATAAGAACTTATTGAACCTTTAAAACCACCTGTTAAGTCAGCTTTTTTATTCATAAATTTCATAGGGATATCCAGACCGGTGTTTATATATGGATTTATTTTGCTTACAGAATAGTAATCATATTTTTCCATGCCACCTGAAAAGGTACCGTATGCAATAAGTACATTTTTAACAATGGAAGCCTCTGCATGCGCCTGTGGATAAAATTTCAGATAAGTGTTTTTATCTATTTGTGTTGTAACATTCAGCCCGATATAAAACTTAAATACATTGTATTGAGAATATAATTTAGGTTCCAGACTAATTAAACCTTTATTTGTTGTGTTTTCGGAAATTTCGGAGCTTACAAAATCGGCTTTTGCTGAAAGTTTAAAATACTGTTTTTCTGCATAACCCAGTGGATCGGGTGGCAATTGTTTTCCTATATGTCCTTTTAGTGAAAAAAGCTGTTCTGTTAAATCATATTTATCAAACATATACCTGTAGTACATTGCTGCCGAATGATCAAGTTTTGAACTGTCAAGATTACTGGTATGATAATTTATGCCTGCTTTAAAAATATTAAAACTTTGCTTAATATCAGATTTTTTGATGTTTTGAATAGTTTCCAATGCTTCTTCATTGTCAACAAAATCATCTTTATGAAAACCATAATAGTGAACCATATCCCTATTATAGTTCAAATCGGCATTTAATGTAATATTATTGCGATAAAACTTTTTCCCGTAAACGTCTATAAGATTTTTACTATACTGACTATATTCATAATCTTCGATTTCACCTGATGAGGATAAGTGCTTGGCTCTCACTCCATAAGCATATTCATTGGATCTTAATGTGTTATAAAAAACTTCAGCATAAGGAGTTGAGTGAGTGCCAATACCTGCTTTTGCAAGTCCTTTGTATAGTTTTGTAAGCGGTTCTCCTCGCATACGAGCGGGATTAATTGGGTCAACCTCAAAATCGGTATTGATTTTCAAAGGCTTAATAGTATAATCCATATCTATATCCATGCTGATAGTGTCTTCGAGCTTTGGATTTTCGATTATTTTAAAAGCCTCAGATACGGTAGGTTTATACGGAGCAACTACTTGTATCTCGTCAAAGTCCAAATCCTGATTCTTATCCTGATCTTGATCCTGATCCTGATCCTGAGCATATGCAAATGACATAGCAACAAAAAAGCTTAGAATACTGATTGAAATATATTTTATTTTGAGCAAATTATTCATTTTAAATCGGTTTTTTTGATAAAAATATTCGTCAATAGTCAATAACTATATGTTTCCGGATTGAAATTCAATTTCAAGAGTATCAGGTTTTGTTTCTTGTTTTTCCTGATCTTCTTTTTCTTCAATATCCTTCAGTTTTTGTTTAGCAAGATTATTTAGTTCATCGCCGTCATAATTTTCAATAATGCTTTGAAGAGTTTGCTTCGCCTGGAATACATTCTCAGTTTGCAGGTAATTGTCGGCAAGTAAGATAAATATTTTCGCCAACCAATAGTCGTAGGAAGCCATTTCATTAATATACTTAAAAATAAGTTCTTCAGATTTTTCATAATCACCTTTTCTGAATTCTATTAAAGCCAAATTATATTTAGCTTCAGCAGCCATCTCTGTTTCGCCCAGCTTGCTTACCTTTTCAAAGGTAGTTTCCGCATTTTCAGTGTCATTAAGAATCATATATGATTTTCCGGAAATAAGATGCGCTTCCTGTAAAATAATTTGAGGGGATCTCTCATCCATAATTACTTTTTGTGCAGCATTAATAGCCTGCTCGAATCTGCTAAGCTTGAAGTTTGTTCGCATTTGCCCGATTTTTGCCTCCAACAAATTGTTACGTTGTTCTGCAACTTCTTCAAGGATAATGAAATTATTCAGTGCGGCTTCATAATTATTGAGTTTGTAGTTTATTGATGATGCTCTTAATGCCGCATTTTCAGAAAACTGTGATCTTGGTTGAGATAAAACATATTCATATCCCTTTAGAGCCACTTGCAAATCATTCATTTTAAAATCGCATTCAGCTTTATAAAATCTGGCATTTACTGAAAATAAACCATTAGGAAATTGATCAATGTAATTAGCAAAGCTTTTTATTGCATTTGTGCAATCACCTTGCATATATCTTTTCTCAGCAGCAACATAAGTTAAAGTATCTTGTTGTGCTTTAGACATATCTGCAAACGGCAAATTTTCAGCATATTTAAAATACTCATCAACATTATCCATGGCCACATAAATATTCTTCATAAGAGTTAATGCCTCAATAGCTTCTTTTGTCCCGGGATATTGGTTTATGATAGATTTACAGACTTGAAGAGCTTTACTGTCTTCATTATTATTGTAATAAATCAGTGCTGTTTTTAGTTTGGCATTTTTTGTATTACTGCTATTTGGATGCTGCGAGATTAATTGATTATAGTAGTTTAGTGCTTCTTGACTATTGTCAATAATCATATAAGTATTACCAAGTTCAAATAGAGTATTATCTTTAAAAGAAGTTTCAGGATACTGTTGAAGAAGTTTTTTCAGACTGGCAATTTTTGAATTAAAATCACCTTTTACACCTTCAACCAAGGCTTTTTGATAAATAGCATAGTCTGTATCAACAATTCCCAATGATTCCGCTCTTTTATAAAAATCAATAGCACTTTCATAATTTTTCAACATAAAGTAAGCATCGGCAATTCTAAGGTATGCATCATTAATAAACCTTTGGTTATCAATATCTCCTCTGATAAATTGCCTGAAAGCTATTAGAGCATTAGAATAATCTTCTTGCTGAAACCATGAATACCCGATAGTGTAGTGTGCTTTTGGATAATAATCCAGGCTAAAAGCTCCGGGTGTCACAAGAAATTCATTGTGAGTTTCAATAGCTTCATCATAGTTTTCCATCCTAAAAAGAGCCTCAGCTTTCCAATACAAGCAAGAAGCAAGCAATTCAGCTTCTTCATTATACATTAGAGATTTGTCAAAATGTTCTATTGCTCCTCCAAAGTTTCCATTATTAAATAATTCTACTCCTCTGTAATATGCAATTCGCTGATATGCTTTTTTATATCGCGCTGTTTTTATTCCCGTTTCCTCTATAGATTCCAGAGCACTTTTATAATTCCTGGTAGTCATGTATAAATTAATAAGATATTCATGTGCTTTTTCTCTTCTGTGAGAATCCGGATATTCTTCAATATACTTTTGGAAAGCCAGTATGGCCTCATTATAAGGGTTATAAGAAAGCTCGAATGATAATTGAGCATAATTAAACAGGGCATCTTCTTTTATTTGTGGAAAGAAATCCATTTTATAAGCAGAAACAAAAGCATTTCTGGCAAATCTTTTTTGATCTGTTTTCAAATATGCGTCGGCAAGATGATAATATGCATTTTGAGCCAGACTATCTTCTTTGCGTGTTACTTTTTCCAGATTATCAATTGCTTTTTCATACTCTCCGGCATTGTAATAAGCAAATCCCAGCTGATAATTATCTTCTCTTGTAATGCTTGTTCTGGCCTGCTGTCTGAATGTTTCAAGAAAAGGTATTGCTTCTTCGTAATTTCCTTTTCTAAAATATGCCTCACCAATAAGCCTTGAAATTTCGGCAGATCTTTTAGTTGAGGATTCTTCGAGCAGGGGCGGGGCAAGCTCAATTACTTTGTCATACTTACCTTGTTTATAGTAAATATGAGTAATATAATATGGCACAATAGGCCCGAAATTACGGTCATCCTTTATTCTTTGAAATGACAATAGAGCAGTTTCGTAATTTTTTTCTGCATACGCAATATGGGCATAATAATACTGAGCAGGTGCATAGAAAAGAGATGCCGGGCTTTTGATTTCGAAAAAATTTTGCTTTGCATTTTCTATATCATCTTTCATGAAATAGCTATAGGCTTTTTTGAATAAGACTTCTTCTTTTTCACGTTGACTTAGCTCAAACATATCTACTTTCGCATACCAATATAATGCATCATCGTATGATCTCTTTCTGTAATGCAAATTACCCATTTTATAGCTTGCAATACCCTGCTTGGGATGAGTGGGGTGCTTATATATAAATTCAGTTAGGTAATGCTCTGCATCCGGGTGAAATAATTCAACTGCACAAATAGCTGCGTAATAAGTTGCATTTATTTTGATCTCCGAATTATTGTCATCTATTTTTTTTATAGTATTAAGAAACAGTTCCTGGGCAGCGCCGTACTTTTCTTTGTTAAATAATTCAAGAGCTAATCTATAATCAGCCTCGGGTTGTTCGTAAATGGCGGTTTCTTGTGCGCTAAGATTGCAAATAGCTATAACAAAGATACTTATGAGGAGAATTATTCTTTTTATAATCATATTGATGATTTTTTATTTAAAAAACGAAATTAAGTATATTTTAACTATGCCTGATGGTCTGTTTATCAACAATTAAGGCTATTTTTCAACAATTAAGCATTGTTATCAACAATAATTAATTATCAAAACGATTTAGAATAGGTTTTAGTGTGAAAAAAAAAGGCAGTCGATAAGCCGGGTTCTGTTAACGACCGAAGCCGTAGTTCTGTCATTTGTCTAGGATTAGGCTCACGCCTAATCTCCAACGGTCAACCCTCCGGGATTGGGCGGACAACCCTCTATCCCCGGTATATTTGACCTCTCAGCGCATAAGGTTTACCCACATATACAGTCACCTGCATATGTTGTGAGCTCTTACCTCACATTTTCACCCTTACCCCGCCAAAGACGGGGCGGTTGTTTTCTGTGGCACTTTCTCTCACTTCTTAATAAAAAGAAGTGGCTTCCCGTTAGGAAGTATGCTGTCCTGTGCTGCCCGGACTTTCCTCGTTCCATCTTTCAGAAACGCGACAGAATGACTGCCTTTTTTGTTGGTTGGCATTTTGCAGTTGGTAGCTGCTTTTTAGCCGTTATTTTTATAGAACACTACTTCTGTAGCACCCATGCCATATCTTGCATAAGAAGCATCGTAAAACTTAACTCCTTCAAAATTTCGCAGGTATTTATGAATTTCATTTTTTAATACTCCATTGCCCACACCATGAATAAAGATGATTTTCGACATTCTCTCTTTCTTGGCCTGATTTAGAGCATTTGTAAAATAATCCATTTGTACTTTTAGCATATCTGCATTTGATATGTTATTGTAGTTTTCTAAAAGTTCTCCAATGTGTAAGTCAATTTCCGCGATTTTATCATCAATTTTGTGTTTGTCGAGAAAAGACTCTTCCTTAGGTTCCGGCTTACTCGCTCTTTGTCCTTCATTTAACTTGTCCTGAAGTATTTTCGTTTGTTCTTCACTAAGAGCAGTTTCTTCATTCTTCAATGCCGATTGAAAATCTACAAGTTTGCCAATATTAACAGTAAAAGCTTTCTTTCTTAATAGTTTTTCAAACTTAAAGCTTTCTTCCTTATATATTTTTATTGGTTTAAAATCTAGAAATCCGCTAATTGGTTTTACAGGCATAACTTTATCCGATTTGAAAAATACTCCTTGCAGTAATGCATTTGCCCAAGAATTAATTTCTGACCTACCGATATTTGCCAATAAAATTTTTGATTCTGATTCAACAGAGCCATAGTCTTCACCGTGAAACTTGCCGGAGTCATTAAGAAACAATGCAAACAGCAGCTCATAAGATGTGTGATTAATCAGGTACAAATCAAGATTTCCTGATATAGGATTATCCTCAATCTCAGGAACCATCATTATATAAACACCTTCTGTTAATTGGTCTTCATCATTATATGAAACATATATTGGAGATGAATCAGATTCCTCTTCTTCAGTTTCAAAAGTATTATGTCTTATCAATGTTGGTTCATCGGGATCATTGCTGCTGATTTTTAAAAGATCGCCCACCATGGTTGGTATTTCAAAACCTTCTTCAATTGCAACATGCACAATCTGGTCGTCAACTATTTTAGTTATTATTCCTCCACCTTTTTCATTCAAAAAAGAAACTTTATCACCTACTTTAAATCTATTCGTTTTTGCCATTTAATTTATTGTTTAATCAATTTGCAAAATTACAAAAAGAAACGCTCAATGTGATAAAACAGGTGAATTTTAGATTTTGCTTTATCTTTGAATCCATTATCTTTACAAACTATATAACTTTATATAAATTTTTCAAAGAATTCAATGCAGCAAAAATTCATTAAAAATCTGCTACTACTATTGGTTTTGAACCTTTTGATCAAGCCTTTTTGGTTGCTTGGTATTGATCGCGCTGTTCAAAACACAGTTGGAGCTGCCGATTATGGTTTTTATTTTGCTCTGTTTAATTTTTCTTTTCTCTTTAGCATACTTCTGGATTTTGGAATTACCGGTTTTAATAATAGAAATATTGCCCGTCATGCACAGTTAATAAAAAAGCATCTTTCAAATATTATAGTTGTAAAATTGCTTTTATTTGTTGTTTATTTGCTTTTCACTTTTGCAGGCGCTATTCTTATTGGATACAGCAGAGAACAAATTTACATGCTGTCATTTCTTGCATTAAATCAATTTATAGCAGGTTTTATTTTATATCTGAGATCAAATTTGAGCGGCCTGCATCTTTTCAGAATCGACAGCTTATTGTCTGTTCTGGACAGAAGCCTTATAATCATAATTTGCAGCATTTTGCTATGGGGTAATGTTTTGAGCGAATTTAAAATTGAATATTTTGTTTACGCCCAAACAGCTTCTTATTCTCTTACGGCATTAATAACATTAATGATTGTTATAAGAAAGTCTAAAATATTGGTGTTAAAGCTTAATTGGAATTTGCCTTTTTTTATAATGATTGTTAAGAAAAGTATTCCATATGCATTATTGGTTCTGCTAATGACATTTTATTATCGTGTTGACAGTGTTATGTTGGAAAGACTTTTAGAAGACGGCTCTATATATTCAGGAATTTACGCCTCTGCTTACCGCTTATTGGATGCGTCAAATATGATAGCATATTTGTTTGCTGTTTTGCTTCTTCCTATGTTCTCGAGGATGTTAAAACAAAATCAACTTGTAAATGATCTTGTTAAATTATCATTCACAATACTTTTTACAGCTGCCTTGATAATTGGTGTAACATCAATGTTTTATTCCGGAGAAATTATGCATCTCTTATATCATATGCATCCTGATGAGACAGTTGCAGAATATAATTTCAGGATTTTAGAATCATCGCAAGTCTTTGGTATTCTTATGATGAGTTTTATTGCAATTTCTTCAACATATATATTTGGCACTTTGCTTACTGCAGGAGGAAAATTAAAACAACTTAATATTATAGCTTTGTCATGTATGCTGATAAATATAGCACTGAATTTTATTTTGATACCTTATATGCAATCTACAGGAGCGGCCATAGCAAGTCTTTTTACACAAATTTTAGTAGCTTCGTCGCAAATTTGGCTTGTTCACAAATTATTCAGATTTCAAAAAAACTATAAATATATTTTTAAACTAATAGGTTTTGCAATTGCTGTTGTTATACTGAATACATTATTTACATATAGTAATTTTGAATGGTATTATAATTTTGTTTTGGTGATGGTTTTAAGTTTGATAGTTGCGGTGGTGATAAATTTACTTCAACTAAAAAGAATATTCAAACTTCTTTTTGTTAATTTTGAAGCCTGAAAACACTAAACAAAGTTGAACACCCATATAACATATTGAAATAAAAAGAGTTAAACAAATATTAATAAAATAATTATTGTCATGAAAGAAGTTCCAAGCAGTGATTTTGATACTACAAACATATTCATGTTTTTTATTAGATGGTGGAAACATCTTTTTGTCATTTGTGTAATAGCAATTGTGGCATCTGTTGTTTTTTCTTCTCCATATTTTATTACTCCTAAATTTGAAACACATGTAACTTTGTTTCCTGCATCTACTCATAGTATTTCCAGAGCTGTTTTGGGTGGTGGCGGAATGATTTCAACCCGTCAGGATTTTCTTCAATATGGTGATATCGAAGATGCAGAACGCTTGCTGCAATTATTGAATTCTTCTACTATAAGCGAAAGAATTACTGCAAGGTTTAATCTTCTCGACCATTATGAAATTTCCGAATCATCCTCATTTAGATATACACAACTTTCAAGAATGTATTCAAGTAATGTTTCTTTTAAAAGGACATCATATGGTGCTGTTGAAATATCGGTTAGAGATAAGGATCCTGTTATGGCGGCAGATATTGCTAATGAGATAGTTGCACTGGTAGATACAGTTCAAAATGAAATGCGTTATGAGCGAGCTACAATGGCTCATGATATTGCCAAAAGTCAATATGAGAATTATCTGGACGAGATTGGACAAGCTGAAGATGATTTAACTGCTATTATGAAAAAAGGGCTTTACGATGTTGAGGGACAATCGGCTATGCTTATGCAACAACTTGCAAAAGATCTTTCCGCCGGAAACCAGAAAGGAGCAAATGCTATTAATAAGCAATTAGATATTATCAGTAATTACGGTGGTGAATATATGCATCTGAAGAATTTTCTAAATGCTTCGGGTGAACAATTAAATAAATTGCATCGCAGATACCAGGAAACTAAAGCAGATCTTGAGAATTTTGTTTCATTTACTTTTGTTATAGACGATGCATATATTCCTGAAAGAAAATCTTATCCTGTAAGATGGTTAATTGTATTTCTTAGCACAGCAGCGGCTGCTTTCGCTGCAGTATTAGGTTTAATGGTATATGAAAACGTAGTAAGTAAAGGATTGCTTAAGGTTAAAAAGAGCAAATAATTTCTAATGGGTATTCAGATATTTTCCAAAATCAGGTTAATGTATGCATTCAGTTTGCTGTTTATTGCATTGAATGCTGTGTTAATAATGTATGACAATTATTGGCTTTTAGCATTACCCGTGGCTTTGGGTGCTGTATTGCTTTTCTTTTTTCCATTGGACAAACTTTTGTTGCTTATTGTTGCAATTACTCCATTTACTTTTAGATATAGTAATGTTGAAATGGGGTTTTCTGTCATACTGCCAACAGAACCTATTATTGCAATAGTGATGTTGCTGTTTTTCCTAAAATTGATTTATGAAAGGGATTATGACAGGCCGGTTTTAAAACATCCTTTAACAATTATTATTATTATACAATTGTTGTGGATGCTTTTAACTACTATTACCAGTGAACTACCGCTTGTTTCTTTTAAGTTTTTTATTTCACGTTTATGGTTTGTCACTATATTTTACTTTTTAACTATAAGATTGTTTAAATCTTATGACAAATTACGGTGGTTCCCATGGGTTTATGCTGTGCCATTGGCAATAATTGTAATATATATAACATTTATCCATTCTTTGTCAGGGTTTGAAAGGTTTGCAGGCATTTCCGCTGTAAAACCTTTTTTTAATGATCATACTAATTATGGTGCTACACTTGCACTTGTAGCACCAATTTTTGCGATTATGGCATTTTACAAGCCATACAAAAAGATTATCAGACGAGTTTCTTTGTTATTATTCCTTTTGTTTGCCATAGGAATTTTGTTTAGCTATTCCAGGGCTTCATGGTTAAGCCTGGCATTAGCATTTGGATTTTTCCTTGTGTTGGCGCTGAGGATTAATTTTAAATTGCTTTTGGTTGCAGCTGCTATAGCTGTTGGGTTTTTCTTTTTATATCAGGAGCAGATTTTAATTAATCTTGAAAGAAATACCCAGGAGTCTTCCGGTGATTTTTCCGAACATGTACAGTCTATCAGCAATATTACATCAGATGCTTCAAATCTTGAAAGAATAAACCGTTGGAGGTCTGCTATAAGGATGTATCAGGACAGGCCTGTTTTAGGTTGGGGGCCGGGAACTTATCAGTTTGTGTATGCTCCTTTTCAACTGGCGCAGGATTATACTATTATTACTACACACTTTGGTGATTTGGGAAATGCTCACAGTGAATACCTGGGGCCGCTTTCTGAATCAGGAATGCCCGGCATGTTAATAATGTTTGCCTTGGTTATTGCAATTATATTTACTGCTGTGAAAAATTTCAAACATAATCCACACATGGAATTGCGCTGGCTTTCATTGGGCATACTACTGGGATTTATTTCTTACTTTACTCACGGATTGTTAAATAACTTTCTTGATACTGATAAGATTTCTGTGCCTTTTTGGAGTTTTGCTGCTATTCTTGTTGCTATTGATGTATTCTTTGGTTCGAAAAGCAAAACAGCTATAGATAATAAATCTTCTGAGAAAAATTAAGCTTTAATCTTGGTTTTGCTTGAAGATAATAATCTGTTAACTTTGCATAAAAGTGTAATCTAAGCTTATTTATAGATTGAAATTTCCTGAAAATGCTCATTTTTATTAATAAAAAAAAGATATAATGATGAATCAAACTATTGAAACTCTTTTGAATCATAAAACTATTAGAAATTATAAGTCAGATCCAATAGATGAAAAAACTCTAAACACTATTTTAGAGGCTGGTTTCAGAGCCTCAACAACCGGTAATATGCAGGTTTATAGCGTTATAGTATCTAAGGATCGTGAGAAACTTAAAGAACTTTGCAAATTGCATTTTAATCAGAAAATGGTTGAGCAAGCTCCGGTACTTCTCACTTTCTGTGCCGATTTTAATCGTTTTAATAAATGGTGCGAATTAAGAGATGCAGATCCGGGATATGATAACTTCTTGTCGTTTTATACTGCCTCAATTGATGCACTGCTTGTAGCTCAAAATGTTGCTGTTGCTGCAGAAGCTTTCGGTTTAGGTATTTGTTATCTTGGCACTACCACCTACCAGGCAGATAAACTTATCGAATTTTTTGATTTACCGGAAGGTGTTGTGCCGGTTACAACATTAGTTGTGGGATATCCGGCTGAAAATCCTGATAAGGTTGACAGATTACCTATGGATGCCGTCGTTCATAATGAAAAGTATAAAAATTATTCAGATGAGGATATTGAAAAAGCATATGCTGAAAAAGAAGCTCTGCCTCTTACAGAAAAACTGATAGAAGAAAACCAACTGAATAATCTTGCTCAAATATTTACAATGAAGCGTTATACTAAAAAGGACAATATACATTTTAGTAAAGTATTCCTTGAAGCAATAGAAGATCAGGGCTTTATGAATAATGACTGATAAAATACCTAATCACATCATAATTTATTAGAAAACAGGTCTCTTCATTAATAGAGGCCTGTTTTTATAAGCATATTATTAAAATCGGTTGAACTTACAGGCTTAGTCATATACTCATCTAAGCCCAAACTCATATACTTTTCCCTGTCACCTTCAAAGGCATTGGCACTTAAACCAATTATTGGAGGAGTATTGGCAAATTTTTGTTTAAGCATCTGTGTCGCTTTAACTCCATCCATTTCCGGCATTTGAATGTCCATGATTATAAGGTCATACTTTTCCGGCTTAAATATATTTAATGCTTCGCTGCCATTATTTGCTACCTCAACTGTGTGACCCATTGATTTGAACAAGCTGGCAATAACTTTTTGATTTGTAATTTTATCTTCAACAAGTAATATTTTTAATTTCTTTGTTGAAATTGGCATGTCCTGATTCAAATCAGTTGTGCCGGAAGAGAGTTCTTCTTTTGATATACGTTTTGCATTAAAAGTAAACCAAAATTTACTTCCAACATTTTCTTTGCTCTCAACTCCTATATTTCCTCCCAGCATTTCTGAAAGTTCTTTACATATAGAAAGGCCAAGCCCTGTGCCTTCAAAAATTCTTGATTCATCTTTTTCTAATTGTGCAAAAGGTTTAAAAAGTAATTTCTGGTCCTCTTTACTAATTCCAATGCCGCTATCTTCAATTTCAACCCTTATGGGGATTAGACTATTATCATACTCAAGACCTGTTTTGCTCAAACTTATATTAACCTTTATATACCCTTCATTAGTAAATTTTACAGCATTAGATATAAGATTGTTTATGATTTGGATAACTCTTTGTTGATCTGCTTTAATATATTCAGGAACATCTTCATTGATGTTAGCTTCAAAACTAATATCTTTATTACAAATAGATGAGAATAAATTCTCAGCAGTTGTAGCTATTACCTTAGTTTTAAAAACTACAGGTTTTAATTGAACTTGTCCTGATTCAATTTTTGAATAATCCAGAATTAAATTAATAATTTCTTTTAGATTATTACTAGCCTGTTTTAGAGTGTCCAAATAATTCTGTTGAGTATCATCAAGATTAGTTTTTAGTAATAGTTCTATGAAGCCCATAACTCCGGTAAGTGGAGTTCTGATTTCATGACTCATATTTGCAAGGAATTTTTGTTTAAACTCAGCAGCTTGTTTTGTTATAGCCAATTCATTTTCAAGTTTTTGAGCTTTTTTCAAATCTGTTACATCCCTCATAATACCCAAAACAAGAGCTTCATCAGTAATTACCAGGGCAGTATTACTAACCTGGACATCTTTAATGCTGCCTGATTTCGTAATTATTTGAAAGTCGACAATGTTTGTTACTTTCTTGCCTGATTTTCTGTCCTTATATCGTTCTTCTATGATATTAGTGGAATCCTCAGTTAGTAATGTATTAATATCAAACAAACCTGATTCAAGTTCTTTTTTATCATAGCCGGTAATTTCACAAAAACGATCATTTACATATTGAAATCTTTTACCATGAAGCATATATATTCCGTCAAAAGCATTTTCCAAAAGACTTTTGTATCTTTTTTCTGAAGTATGAAGTTTTTCCTGGGCTAATTTTTTTTCAGTTATGTCTTCATATGTTCCCAGAACACCAATGATTTTTCCGTTATTATCCCTTAAAGGTATTTTAGACGTATTCAGCCATATAGTATTTCCTTCAGGGGTAGTTTGAGGTTCTTCAAAATTTAGCTTAGGTTTCCCGCTCTCTATTATATAGCTGTCATCTCTTGTATATCTATCAGCTTGATTAATCCATCTTAGTTCGTAGTCGGTTTTTCCAATTATGTCATCAGGATTATTTTCTCCCGCATCCTTTGCAAAATGCTGATTACATCCTAAATATTTTCCATTAAGATCTTTCCAGAATACTCTTACAGGGATTGTATTAAGAATATTGTTTAACATCAGCTTTGATTCTATTAATTCCTGTTCGGAGCGCTTTCTTTCTGTGATATCAAAAAAACTCACCAGGCTGGCCCATACTTTATCGTTCTCATCTTTAACAGGATCGCCAAAAACTTCCAACAAAACTTGTTTATCATCTGGCCGCTGCACAAGCATGTCATCTACATGGCTGGAAATGCCTGACATACCCATTATTATCGGGAGTTCGGTTAATGGATATGGTTTTTTGGTTTTATACTTGAACGCTTTATATTCCTGTGCAAGATTTGTTTTATTTACTTCCGGCAAAACACCTCTTCCTAATATATCAATAGCTGCATCATTTGCAATTATGGGTTTTCCCGAAGGTGCTTCAACCATATATATGCCTATAGGAATCGTTTTTAGCATTGTATTGAAAAGACTATTTTGCCTTTTTAAAGCTTCTTCGCTTTTCTTCAATGCATCATCTGTTTTTTTTCGTTTTGAAATATCCGAAAAAACAAAAGCAAAATATGATTTTTCTAAAGAAAATGCATTAATCAGAAAATATTTATTAAATGGTTCAAAATAACTCTCAAATTCAGCTACTCCCTTTTCTATAATATCCTTTCCAACTTGTTTGATTAATCCTTCAATGTTTGGTGGTAAATTCGGAAAAATATCCGAGAATTTCTTATTTATTACCTGCTTTGCTTTAAGTCCTGTAATCTTTTCAAAGGCAGAATTTACTTCTAAGTATTCAAAGTCAATTGCTTGTCCATCCTCATCGAAAATAATCTTGTTATAGGAATATCCCAATGGAAAATTTGTTATAAGTGCTTTATAAAGATGCTTTTCCATATAAAAACAGTTTTTAGAGTCTCCGGCGGATAACTTGAATTATATTCAAAATTAAGTAATTTGTTTAAATAATTCTCATCTTTATAATATAGTAAGATTTTATTAGTCAAAAGCAGCTATAATTTTCCTGTCTTTATACATATAATTTAACCGTATGCCTCAAATTCAAGGGTCATATTAGTATATCCATATTTCAGATTATTTATTATAAATATTTTTCATTCACAAAATTTTGTCAACAAGTCTTTTGATTATAGCTATTTTATTTGTACATTTAAGCCACAAACTCAATTTTATCACAAACAATAAAATATTAATCCAATGGAAGAAAAACTAATAACTATCGCTACAGAGCATTATACTGCTGCAGAAATTTTAAAGGCTCGTTTTGAAGATGCCGGGATAAAATGCGTATTACAACATGTGAATCTCTTACAAGGTGCTGTTTCCGAAGGAGTACAGATACAAATAAAAGCTACTGATGTTCAGAAAGCTTTGAGACTTATGACAGAGTGGAAGCTTGCACAGGAAAAAGTCGAACAGAAACTTACCGGAAAAATAAGGCGTATATTAGTGCCGGTAGATTTTTCAAAATATTCAAAAAATGCTTGTATTTATGCTCTTAACCTTGCTAAAAAGTATAATGCCGATATAAAAATATTGCATGTTTATTATGCTCCTATTGTTGATTTAGTCCCAATTACAGATGCCTATAGCATTCAGGTTGATATGGACATAAATCTGCGCGAACTAGAAACAAATGCGCGAAAACAACTTGTTGATTTTGTTAAGGATATTAAGCAAATAGCTAAGGATAAAGGCTTTGACAGTGTTAAAATTGCTTATGCTCTGCGTGAAGGTATTGTAGAAGATCAAATAATTCAAGCTGCCAATGATTTTAAACCCGGTATTGTTGTTATCGGAACCAAAGGAGAGGGTGAGAAACAAACTGATATTATCGGAAGTGTTGCATATAGGGTAATATCCAAAAGCAGAATTCCTGTTTTGGCAATTCCGGAGAGTTCATATTATGATATCAGTAAAGAAAAGGATTTAAAAAGTGTTGTCTATATTACTGATTTTGATAATAGTGATTTTGTTGCTATTAGAAGATTATTGGGGATAATCTCTGCTTTTAATGTTAAACTCCATTGTTTGCATATATCCAAAGATTCATTAAATACTCTGGATTCAGTTAAAATGGATAATCTTAAAGACTATTTTAAAGAAATAAATCCTAAAATTAAAGTAGAGTGTCATATGTTATCAGAGGATGATAAATTAAAGGCAATAGAGGAGTTTTATAAAGAAAAAAACATAAACCTTCTGGCAATGGCTAATAAAAGAAGGGGATTGATTACACGTTTATTTAGTACTGATTTGACTAAAAAGATAATTCAGGAAAGTAATATTCCACTTTTATCTTTCAAAGTATAACTAATTTTATAAATATGCTGTTAAATAGCAATTATAGTTTTATTAATTAATGAAATTGTATTATTTATTTACTAATTTTGCATTCTTAATAATTACATGAGTGTGTTTTTATTCTCAGTAAAAATATCATGTAATTGTGAAGTAATTAAATTTCTTATTAATATATAAAATTATTATTCTATGAAAAAAGCAATTATACTTTTATTTGTATTGCCTTTCTTTATTGAGGCAGCATCAGCACAAGGAAATGACGAGTTTTCCAAAGGTAATCATGTAATAAATTTGGGAGTTGGAATTGGCACTTATCGGAGCTTTCCGGTTACAGCTTCTTATGAAGTTGGCATAATTGACGGAATCGCTGATAAAGGTTCAATAGGCATTGGTGGTATTTTTGGTTTTAGAACATATACATATGGTACTGTTTTGGGTGTAACAACAACATCAACAAGTTTGGTGTTTGGACTTAGAGCAGCATTCCATTATAATTTTGTAGAGAACCTTGATACCTACGCAGGTTTTATTACTGCTTATAGTTATTACACAAGTGACAGTTCATTAAATCCAAGTGCATTTGTTCCGGGATTTTTTGTAGGAGCAAGGTATTACTTTAATCCTACATTTGGTGTGATGGCAGAAGCCGGTTATGGTTTGTCCACTTTAAATGTTGGTGTCGCATTCAGATTTTAATATTAAATTTTTATAGAGAAGCCCTGGTTGTTTTGCAATCAGGGTTTTTTTATGCTTAAGACTTATGTTTTTTATCCAATATATATATGTGATTTTATTTTAATTTTGTTAAAAAAGCAATGGTTGGATATAAAAGCAATTTTCTGGTAATAATTCTTATAGCTTTTCTGCTAGGTTCTTGCAGCAATTTTGAAGAGAACACTGATGGATTAAGTGTTTTCAAATATAATGAAGCATCTAATATTACATCTTTAGATCCGGCGTTTGCCCGCAATCAAGCTAATATTTGGGTCACCTCGCAATTGTTTAACAGCCTGGTTGAACTGGACGAGGATTTGAAAATTAAACCTGCTATTGCTAATAGTTGGGAAATATCCGATGACGGTCTTACTTACGTTTTTTATCTTAAAGACAATGTTTTTTTTCACGATAATAAATGCTTTGAAAATGGGAAAGGCAGAAAGCTCATAGCATCAGATTTTGTTTACAGCTTTTCAAGGTTGAACGATCCACATTTAAATTCACCCGGCTCATGGGTTATGAATCAGATTGAAAAAACTCCTGAAGGAAAACTAAATATAGAAGCTCCAAATGATACTGTGCTGATTATTAATTTGTCAGAAGCATTTCCTCCTATGCTAGGCTTACTTAGTATGCAATATTGTGCAGCTGTTCCTCACGAAGCTATTGAAGAATATGGTTTAGAATTCAGGAAAAATCCTGTAGGAACCGGCCCTTTTTATTTTAAGTATTGGAAAGAAGGAGTGAAGCTGGTTTTTAGAAAAAACGAAAACTATTTTCAATATGAAGGCGATGAGCGTTTGCCTTATCTGGATGCTGTTGCAATTACGTTTATTATTGACCGACAGTCTGCTTTTTTGGAATTTATAAAAGGAAATATTGATTTTTTATCAGGACTTGATGCCAGTTATAAGGATGAGCTGCTCACACCTGATGGTAATTTGAGAGAAAAATATCAAGGCCGGATTAAAATGATATCAAAACCTTTTTTAAATACAGAATATTTTGGATTTTTTCTGGGTGATGATGATAGCCAAATATTGAATAATAAAAAGTTGAGACAGGCTATTAATTATGGTTTCGACAGAAAAAAGATGATAACATTTCTAAGAAATAATATTGGAATACCTGCCCATGCAGGTTTTGTGCCGGTGGGAATGCCCGGTTTTTCGGAAAATAAAGGCGGATATTATTATGATCCTGATAAAGCCGCTGCACTGCTTAGTGAAGCCGGTTATCCTTATGGGCAAGGTTTGCCTGATATTACATTAATGACAAATTCAATGTATGTAGATATTTCTCAATACTTGCAGCATGAGTTATCGCGCATTGGTATAAAATTACAAATTGAAGTTTTGCCGCCTGCAACTCTCAGGGAAATGATGGCAAATGGTTCTGCACCATTTTTTAGAGGCTCATGGATAGCGGATTATCCTGATGCTGAGAATTATTTAGCTTTATTTTACAGTAAAAATAAAGCACCTATTGGCCCAAATTATACTCATTTTCAAGATGAGGAGTTTGATCGTCTTTTTGAAAAATCACGATCTGTTATTGATGATAATTTAAGGTTTGAATTGTACAGACAAATGGATAGTATAATCATTTCTGAAGCACCGGTTGTTTTTTTGTTTTATGATGAATCGGTTAGGTTTGTCAGAAATAATGTTCGTAATATGAACAATAACGCTTTGAATCATTTGGATTTAAGAAGAGTTTGGATAGAAGAATAGAAAAAAAAACTGCATATTTCAAGTTTATCTGTAAACAAAAAAGAGATGCACTATAAACACATCTCTTTTTTATTATTTAAACTCTAAATAGGAGTTGATTCCTGCCTCTTTATGTTTGTTACAAAAATCTTTTTTGATCTCTGTCAAGAATTTTTTGCAGCACATCAGCAGGTTTTTCAAATTTATTGGTAAACATCATCGCAGCAATAATATATGGCTTATAACCTGCCTCAATATATGTTTTAATCCTGTATTTTTCAAAGACATCTGCATTTACTTCGCCTTCCTTACATGATACACCAGAAATGTCTGCAGGTAAGCAATGCATATATAAAGCATCCTGATTTTTTGTGAGTTTCATCTTAGCTTCATCATATTCCCAGTCTTTGTATTTTGCATTATTAGCTAAGCAAATCTTCTCAAGATCTTTTAGACCTTCTTTATCATTTCTTTTAAGCAAATCCGTTCTTTGCTGCATAATTCGAAATGGCGCCCAACTTTTTGGATATACAATGTCAGCATCTTTCATCGAATCGCTCATTGAATGGCTTATATTAAATGATCCACCACTTTGTTTAGAGTTGTTTTTAGCAATATCAACAATTTCAGGAATCAAATCATATCCTTCAGGGTAAGCCAATTCTATATTCATTCCGAAACGTGACATCAAGGCTATTATACCTTGAGGAACAGAAAGTGGTTTGCCATAGCTTGGAGAATATGCCCAGCTCATAACTATTTTTTTACCTTTTAAGTTTTCAAGGCTCCCAAACTCATTTTTTAAATGCATCAAATCTGCCATTGACTGAGTGGGATGGTCCATATCACACTGAAGGTTTACAATTCCGGGACGAACCGGCAATACACCTTCTTTATGTCCTTCATCAAGGGCTTCTGCAACTTCTCTCATATATTTATTTCCTTCTCCCAGAAACATGTCGTCGCGTATACCTATAAAGTCTGAAAGAAAAGAAATCATATTTGCAGTTTCTCTAACTGTTTCTCCGTGAGATATTTGCGATTTTTCCTCATCTAAATCCTGTACTGCTAATCCTAAAAGATTGCTCGCTGATGCAAAAGAGAACCTTGTTCTTGTAGAGTTATCCCTGAAGTTTGATATAGCCAGTCCGGTATCGAAAGCACGTGGTGAAATATTATTATCCCGCATTTCTTTTAGTATTCCTGCTACTTCAAGAATATACTTAAGATCTTCTTCACTTTTTTCCCATGTAAGAAGGAAGTCTTTTCCAAATAATTCTGATTTTAATTGCTTAAGTTTTTCAATTTTTTCTTTCATCGTATGTAAGTTTATTATTATTCTGTAATGTTTTTTGCCTGTAAATAAACAGTGTAAAACTTTATATCCAGTATCTTATATTGCTTTTTCTTATAAAAAAACCTAATCTAATTCATAAGCAAAAGCTGCATAAAAAGCAGAAGCATCCACTAAGTCCTGAACAGGGACTTTTTCATTGGGAGCATGAGCCAGAACTTCATTTCCCGGACCAAAACCAATTATTGGAATTCCATAATATCCATTAATGGTTACACCATTAGTTGAGAATGTCCATTTGTCTATTTTTGGGTCTTTATTAAAAAGATTTTTAAATGTTCTTGCACCCGTTTGAACTACTTCATGGTCTTCTTCAAGTTTCCAGGTTGGATAATATTTTTCCATGCCATATTTAAGTCCGGTAAAAGCTTCTTCTTCATAAGTAAGAACTTCAACTTTTGCATTCATTCCTTTGATAAGTTCTTCAATTTCTTTAATTGCAGATTCTTTGGTTTCGCCCCATGTAAGCCTTCTGTCGAGATGCAGCTGAGCATAATCAGCTACAGCGCAAAGGGATGGGCTATTAGAAACAAATTCAGAAATGGTTATACTTCCTTTTCCAAGAAAATCATCAAATTTTAATCTTTCATTAAGTTTTTCAATTTCCAGAGCAACTTTTGAAGCCATGTAAATAGCATTTACACCTCTTTCCGGAGCTGAGCCGTGCGATGAAATACCGTTAAAACTTACTCTCATTTCCATGCGGCCTCTGTGTCCTCTGTAAATGTTAAGATTTGTTGGTTCTGTGCTAATTGCAATATCAGGTTTAATACCAAGTTCTTCAACAATATATTTCCAGCAGAGTCCGTCGCAATCTTCTTCAATAGCGCTACCCACAAAATAAATAGTCATATCTTTATCAAAACCAAGCTCTTTCAATATACGTCCTGAAGTTACAAATGCTGCCGGTCCTCCTTTTTGGTCAACTGTTCCTCGGCCGTGAACATATCCATCCTTAATTTCTCCACCCAAAGGATCAAAATCCCAATTATTAAGATTTCCAATATCTACAGTATCCATATGGCCATCTATTGCAAGTATCTTTTTCCCGTTACCTATTCGTCCGATAACATTTCCCAATCCGTCAATTTTAACTTCATCAAATCCGGCTTCTTCCATTTGCCTTTTTAATTCGTGCTGTACCTCTTTTTCTTTTAAACTGAGAGATTTGATTTTTACAAGATTAGATAGATTTTTGGCTGTATAATCTCTGTATTTGTCCGCTAGTTCATTTATTTTTGAATATATTTCGCTCATAATATAATAAGTTTAAATTATTAAAATCTTTTTGGAGCCTTTGATTGCAAGAGTATTGGCAGTAGAAAAATATTACCTTCTCTTAATCATAATAATTTGCTGCAAATTGCAGATGTTATTTTTAGGCATAAAAAATGAATGCAAAGATATTGAATTTCTGCAAATTATTTGCATTCCGGATAAGAAAAAACCGATGCGTGCACTCATCGGTTTTTTCTATATAATTAGTTTGAAAAATAATAAATCTTATGCGTTAAGCATTATAGGCATAACAAGCATAAGAACATCTTCGTCTTTATTATCACTGTCAACCGGCATGATTAATCCTGCGCGATTTGGTTCTGACATTTCAAGCATTACTTGTTCCGTTTCAACATTATTAAGCATTTCGCTCATAAATTTACTGTTAAAGCCAATTTCAAGATCTTCACCTTCATAATGACAATTTAACCTCTCCTTAGCTTCATTGCTGTAATCAAGATCTTCAGCATTTAAAACTAATTCTGAGCCTGCAATTTTAAACTTAACCTGATAAGTAGTTTGGTTAGAAAATAAAGAAACCCTTTTTATTGAATTGATAAATGAAATTCTGTCAACAACAAGTTTGTTTGGATTTTCTTTTGGAATAACTGCATTATAATTTGGATACTTACCTTCAATTAAGCGACATGTTACTGTAATGTTTTGAAAAGTAAAGCGGGCATTCGTGTCATTATATTCAAGATTTACGGGAGCATCATCTTGGGCAAGTATATGCTTTAGCTGATTTAAAGGTTTCTTCGGCATAATAAATGACGCACTGTCCTTGGCTTTTATATCGTTACGGCGATAGCGAACCAGCTTGTGAGCATCGGTTGCTACAAATGTGATGTTTTCGTCGGAAAGCTCAAAATATACACCGGACATAGCAGGACGAAGTTCGTCATTGCTGGCAGCAAAAATAGTTTTACTTATAGCATTATATAAAATATCAGAATCTATTTGCAATTTACTTCCGCCTTCAATTTCCGGAGTTTTTGGAAAATCTTCGCCATTTTGACCGGCAAGTCTGAATTTTCCTTCACCTGCAGTTAATGTAATGCCAAAGTTACTCTCATCAACATCAAAAGTAACCGGAACATTTGTTAATGTTTTTAATGTGTCTAGAAGAATTTTTGCAGGTATTGCAACACTGCCTCCATTTTCTGCCATATCAGCAGTAAGTCTTGCGTTCATTGTTGTTTCAAGATCTGATGCTGAGATATTCAATTCACTGTCTTCCAATTTAAACAGAAAATTGTCAAGAATAGGGAGTGTACTATTTGTTCCAACAACTCCACTTATTGCCTGAAGTTGTTTGAGTAGTGCCGAACTGGAAACGATAAATTTCATGCTTCAGATATTTTTGGTTTTACTTCTTTGTTTTCTTATTCAATGTGCAAATATAGTTTTAAAAAATTTCTTATTGCATTTTAATAAAATATTTTTTATTCGAATTATTAATGATTGTTTTAACTAATCTTCTTTTTTAAAAAACGATAGTGGCCTTAGTACTCTATTAAATAAAAAATACCTGGCGTAAGCATATTCATTTTCATTTATGCGTAAGTATAATAAATTAGGATCAGTTTCTATGCTTGTTCCTAATTTTTCTTTTTCCTTTTCTGTAAGAAATTTATAAAAAAATTCAAGCTTGGTTAGTTCTGTGCTTTTAGCTTTAATTTCAAGAATAAAAGCTGCTTCTTGATTTGACAATTTAGTTTCAATTTCTGATTTCTCGTCTCCATGAATAATTCTCTCAAAATATAAATCTTCGAAAGAATTCAAGAATCTTCGAACTCTTGCTGTATCATATTTTAGTTCTAATACTTCATTGCTTACAGGATCTTTAAATTCCACATTATCGTTTTTATTATTAATTTGAAAAGATTCACTATCTTTTTCTTTTATAAAAACCTTGACCCATAGGATTTCATGTGATTGCAAATTAGTTACCACAGGATCTCTCCACACAAAAGGATTTGGGGAAAAGCTTTCACTGATACCTGCATCATATCCCGGAATATGTGCAATAAAGGGAGTATTTGCAGATTCAATTTGCATGAAAGTTCCCATATTATCATAATCATTTCCAACATAAAAGCTTTTGATTTTTTTTGTAAAAGGCAGAAGTTTATATTTACCCAGTGGTAAAATGTACCTTTTTGCAAATATTTCTACTCTAACACCTTCATGATGCAATTGATCTGAAATGCTGTCTCTTATTTCAATGGGCACAGGAAGTCTTGCCCTGATATTTTTTAGCGTACGGATTAAATCTTTTACAGCAAAATCATTTCCCGAATACTTGCCGTTTAATATCCACTTATCATTTTCTTTCTCAAGAAGAACCAAGGTGCTGTCCTTATCAGAAAAAGTAATTTTAGTGATATTTTCATCAGAATTAACAGAAAAATCTCTTCCTTGCTTCATGCTGGTTCCCAGGTCTTTAGAACTGTAAAAATAAAAAGTGATTGCAGCAATTGTCAAAGACAAAATAAAGTACAGTAAATTTTTTCTGTTTTTTTTCATTATTAAAAATTTCATTAAAATGCGCAATGCACGTGGGATTATAATATTTATAATTCCATTATTGAAAAATTCCTAACTATATTTTCCTTTTCTTATCCAGAATCGAATAAGGCCAAAAATTACAATAATCAATACCGGCAACAATGTATTTGCAAGTTGCAATTTTAGACTGTTAGCTTTTACTTTTGTTTTGTCCAAAAGTCTTAATCTAACTTCTTTATTTCTGGCTTCCATAATGCTGGGATCGTTTGCCAGGTAGTTTATAGCGTTTAAGATAAAATCACGATTGCCGAAATTTTCATTAAGATATTTATCGTATCCAAGAGGATAGGGTTGTCCCTGAGCATTAAGCTGATTTAAAATAATATCACCATCAGAAACTACAATCATTTTTGTCGGGTTACTGTATTCCTTAATTTCAAGATTGTCAGGAAGAGTAACACCTGGATTTAGCCTGTTGCGGTATATACTTTCAAATTCACCTTCAAGCAATACTGCAATAGCTTGTGGTCCGGCCTTGAACAATGATTCATCAGGAGGATTATGTAATATGTCAAGACTAATTCTTGCAGGGGTATTCATTATCCTTGTGAAAGAAGAAGTTTCAAGTAAAACTGTTTTTTTTACCGAAGGCGTCCCAACAGTATCTATGCTGCTCACAAATTCAGTTTTTATAGCATTTAGATTTTTCACAATAGGATGATTACTAATTGGAGTTATCATTGGAAAAAAATGCCATGAAACGAGACTTATCTGTGGCCTGTTTCCTACCATGCCTGTTGTGACCGGTATGGGAACAGAATGTAAATCTTTTAATAAATCCGGATTAAATCTTACTCCGTACCTGAATAACATATCATCAATATTTAATGGCCAATACATACCAATGGTCTCCGGATTAGTTTTTAAACTGTCCATATCTGCAAATACCGGGTCTATGAGCCATAAACAAGAACCTCCTTGCATTATATATTGATCTATCAGGAATTTTGAATCTTCCGTAAATTCTTTACGGGGTTTTGGAATAATCAGTGTTTCCAAATCTTTAAGCGGACTGTAAGAACTGTCAATTTTAATATCCCTCACTGTATAAAAATCACTGAGAGACATTTTTATATCAGCTAAATACTTGGGATGCGGCTCACCTATATCACTAAGAAAACCGACAATAGGTTTTTTCTCGGTTATGAGCTGTCTTATTGCTGTGGCAAAATTATATTCAAGTGCTTGAACAGAATTATTCAAAATATTTTCATGTTCCATTCCAATCTGATCCTGTAATAACTGAACAGGCACTTCATATCCTTTATAACTAACTAATGCTGCAGGAAAAATTAATTGCTGTGAACTCGCATCATCAGCTTTAACCTGCAATTGTGTTGGACTTAGTCCTTTTTTCATCAAATCATTAATATTCGCTTCTCTTTGTTCACTGTCGCTGGCCTGCAAAGGATTTATAAATTCATAATGAACATAGTCACTATATGCTCTGAATTCTTCTAAAATCTCACGAGACTGATTGCTAAGACGACGAAAGCCGGCAGGGAAATCACCTTCAAGATAAACTTTAAAATATACGATATCGTCAAGCTCACGTAAAAGTTCTTTTGTTGAGTTTGTTAGGGAATATCTCTTTTCAGCAGTCATGTCAATTCTGAAAAAGTATATTGAACCAATGAGGTTTAAAGAAATTATAATAACTAATGCAAGAATGAAGTGCATTAATTTATTGTTTCTGTTGCTTTTAATTTTTATCATATTCTAACAATCAATAATCATTTTAATAATCTCCGGTATTTTTTTCTTTTTATACAGTTTTCTGAAAAATTACCACTTTCGACTTTCCAGTTTTATTTTTGTAAATAAAATAAATATTGTAATAATACTTAAGAAATAAATAATATCCCTTAAGTCAATTACTCCTCTTCCCATTGAAGTATAATGCGCATACATTCCAAGATCTCTGATAAATAAGTCTAAATTGCCAAACAGCTCCATTGAATATATGAGTTCAAAACCAAAAAAAGCGAAACTACACAGGAAAAGTGCAATAATAAAAGATACTATTTGATTGTCTGTCAGTGAAGACGCAAAAACTCCAATAGCAACAAAGCCTGAGCCTAAAAGTAAAAGCCCAATGTAAGAGCCTGCAATTCCGCCAATATCAATATTCCCGCTTGGAATAGCATAAAGATAAATAGAAACAAAATAAACTAAAGTAGGTAACAGAGATAAAAAGACCAGAATTACGCCTGCAAAATATTTTGCTAAAATAATTTGAAGATCAGTTAAGGGTTTTGTTAATAGCAATTCAATTGTGCCTGATTTTTTCTCATCAGAAAAAAAACGCATTGTGATAGCAGGTATCAGGAATAAAAAGACAAAGGGACCAATATAAAACAAACTGTCAAGATTTGCATAACCTCCTTGCAGTATATTGTAATCTAATGGAAATACCCATAAAAAAAGACTATTAATTATCAGAAATACTGAAATAGCAATGTATGCAATAAGACTATTAAAAAAACTGTTAATTTCCTTTTTAAAAAGTGTAAACATTTTCCCTGGATTATTTATTTAAATTCAATTGTAACCGAATCATTATGACTCAATCCTAATAAACTGGAGCCTTTACCTTGATTTATTGCAATCTCAAGGTAGGCGGTGCTTCCAAACAAAGCTAATTTTTCACCCGGAATAACGTCAGAATAGGCTTTACTAATCTTTGTGATTTCCGAATCATATGTCCTAAAACTAATTGAAAAGGATCGGCCTTTTCCGACTTTCTTAAATGTATCTTCATCAATGTTTACAAATACATTTTCGTAATCATCTATATAAATAACTTTTCCAATTATTTTATCTTCATAAATTACGGGATTAAATGCAAGTCTTTGTGTAAGTTGCTTTCGTGGCATCCCTAATTCTTTTAATTTTTTTCCCTCCGAAAGTAATTTTGCTGCAACAACAAATACATCCCTGGTTGAAAAAGTAAAATAATCCGAACTTTGAATTACTTCAATTTCAACGGCTTCTGCTTCTTTTGTATTGTCTATTAACAGAGAAAAAATACCATTATCTGCTCCGATATAATAACAACCATTATGAAAAACTGCAATATGAGGAGTTTCAAGACTTGCTTCAGTATTAATCCCAATAAGATGAATTGTGCCCGGTGGAAAATTATTTGCGGCATTCTTTAATACAAAACTCGCTTCCATTAAATTATATGCACGTATTTCATGCGTAATATCAACGATAGTTGCATCAGGAATACTTTTCAATATTGCACCTTTTACAGAACTTGCATAATGCGAGCGTGAACCCCAGTCGCTTGTTAATGTAATTATAGCCATATTATATTTCTTTGATTTGCAAAGTTAATGATACAACTTATATTTCAATGTTTCAAATGTTTTTTCTCATAAAAAATTGAATTTTATGATATTTGAATACTGCAACAATTATATCTGACATGTTTAATCTATATATTGCTTTTTAAAAATAAACGTGATGTTTATTGTTGATTATAAATATTTTAAATAAAATATTTTTTTTAGATAATCTTTAAAACTCAAGCTTAATTCAATTAATTTTTGGTTATTTTTGTCCATTATAAAACTATTTTAAAAACTAAATATTATTAATGGCATCAGAGAATAAAAATCAAGACATCAAAGGTGAAAAAACTTTTAAACTGGAAGGCATTCATCCTGCTGATATTTTTGGCATAAAGGAAGAAAAACTTCAATTGATGTATAAAATTTTTCCAAAGTTAAAACTTGTATTAAGAGGCAATTTGCTTAAGGTTATCGGTGAAGACAGCGATATTTCTTTTTTTGAGAAAAAGTTCAACAGATTATTGGATTATCATGAAAAATTTGGCAATTTGCCTGAAGAGGTAATACTGGAAATTATTTCTGATGAAAAAGATCGTGCGGACATTGAATCATTGGGTCCGGTTTCTTCAGAAGTCCTTGTACATGGCAAAAATGGTATGCTGATTAAAGCACGCACACCAAATCAAATTCGGATGGTCGAGAGTCTTAATAAACATGATATGCTGTTTGCCATAGGACCTGCCGGTACCGGAAAAACATATACAGCTGTTGCACTTGCCGTGAGAGCTCTTAAAAATAAAGAAGTCAAACGCATCATACTTACCAGGCCTGCAGTGGAAGCCGGTGAGAATTTGGGTTTTCTGCCCGGTGATTTGAAAGAAAAACTGGATCCGTATTTGCAGCCTCTTTATGATGCATTGCGCGATATGATTCCCCCTGCAAGACTTGAAGGCTACCTTGAAGACGGGACTATTGAAATTGCGCCGCTTGCTTTTATGAGAGGAAGAACTCTTGATAATGCATTTGCAATTTTGGATGAAGCTCAGAATGCAACTACAAGCCAATTGAAAATGTTTCTTACCAGGATGGGAAAATCCGCAAAATTTTTAGTAACCGGCGATATCACTCAAATTGATTTACCACCACGGCAAAAGTCAGGTCTTGTTGCCGCCGTTAAAATTTTAAACCAAATTAAGGGAATTGAGTTTGTTTTCCTTAATGAGAAAGATGTTGTAAGACACCCTCTTGTAACCAAAATTATTGATGCATACAAAACAAATTCTGATAATTAGCATTTTATAAACTTCAACAAATTTTTAACTTATGGACTCTGTAACAAAAACAAATTTTCAATTTCCAAAGCAAAAAAGTTATTATAAAGGTAAAGTAAGAGATGTGTATAACATCAATGACGAACTCTTATTAATGATAGTGAGTGATAGGATTTCTGCATTTGATGTTGTCCTTCCACAAGGTATTCCTTATAAAGGACAGGTGTTAAACCAGATTGCTGCAAAGTTTCTCGATGCCACTGCTGATATAGTTCCTAATTGGAAAATTGATACTCCTGATCCTATGGTAACAGCAGGAGTTTTTTGTGAACCTTTTAAGGTTGAGATGGTTATTAGAGGATATTTGTCAGGACATGCATGGCGTGAATATAAACAAGGAAAAAGAACACTTTGTGGTGTTCAAATGCCGGATGGTATGAAAGAAAATGATAAGTTTCCCAAACCAATAATTACTCCAACCACAAAGGAAGATATAGGCCATGATGAAGATATTTCAAGAGAAGATATTATAAAGCACGGACTTGTGGATGAGAAAGATTATATAAAGCTCGAAGACTATACTTATAAGCTGTTTCAGAGAGGAACCGAGATAGCCGAAAAAATGGGACTCATTCTTGTTGATACTAAGTATGAATTTGGTGTTGCTGATGGCAAAATTTATCTTATCGATGAAATACATACTCCCGACTCATCAAGGTATTTCTACTTAGATGGTTACCAAAAAAGACAGGATGCCGGAGAATCTCAAAAACAATTGTCAAAAGAATTTGTGAGAGAATGGCTTATGGAACAAGGCTTTCAAGGAAAAGAAGGGCAGGAAGTACCGCAGCTTCCGGATGATTTTGTGAAAAAGGTATCGGACCGATATATTGAACTGTATGAAAAAATTACCGGTGAGAAATTTATTAAAGTCCCTGCTGAAAATATTCAAAAAAGAATAGAAACCAACTGTTTGAACTTCCTTAACAGATAGCTCTTTTTTGTTTATAAAGTTTATTTTTAAATTGTGATTAGAGAATGCTAAGATAATCAAGCTTTATTGCCTTTTATTTTAGCATTCTCTTATGATATATAAGGGCTAATTTTTGACTTTACTCTTTTTGACGCAAATATACAGGAGCATTTTCTT
>CAZTPA010000006.1:0-71002 GCA_964614525.1 uncultured Bacteroidales bacterium
CCCCTGTTACCAGGATGAAAACCTGGCGTCCTAACCCCTAGACGAACGGACCATAAACCTTTTTCGTAAAAGGGAGTGCAAATTTATAACAATTTTTTGATTTCCAAAAATAAAAACAAAAAATACTTTTCTTTTTTCGCAAAATAAATAAATTTCTAAAAATGTAAGCTGAATAATCTATCTCTATTCTATATTTCATCTAAAATACCACATAAAATAAAATTAAATAAAAAACACATTACTGCGCTACATGTCAATTCATTAGCAATCACATTAAGCTAAGATTCTGTTGAAAAACCTTAAAAAAATCAAAAAAAAATATTGTGAAGCCAAAAAAAGTTTAGTACTTTGCGGTGGTTTTTTGCCATAAACTATTAATCATAAATTATATATTATAATACAGTAAAAAATATTTTTGCAATAAAACTGATGTGCTTGTCGTGTAATATGAATTTTTAATATATATTTGTACATTCATTTGAAGTTAAATAATTAAAAACTAAACTAAACCTGATTAACCAAAATAAAAGAAAATTATGAAAAACTTTAACTTAAAAATTATGGCTGTAATGTTAGTTACAGCAGCAGTATTAACAGGTTGTGGACTTAATAAAATGGTTCGCAATTATGATGAAATGATTCGCTACACACCTAAAACAAACCCTTTAGAGCTTCATGGAGGCGAAATTGCTGTTGAGTTTGACGGAGTTGTTAGTGAAAAATACTTCCATCGCAGCGCAAAAATAGAATTAACTCCTGTACTTAGATATGATGACAAAGAAATGGAGTTAAGCACTATTTATCTTCGTGGCGAAAAAACCGAAGGAGAAGGTCAAGTAATTAATCAAGGATCTCCTTCAAACTTTTCTTTTGCTGAAGTTGTTACTTATGAAGAAGGAATGGAAAACATGGAACTTGTTGTAAAAGCCCTTATTTATAAAGAAGGTAAAGAAGACGACAAAACTGAACTTCCGGTTCGCGAAGGATTGGCTTTCGGTACAATTGTGACTCCTACAACTGTTGAAAAAGATGAGGATATTGCTTTATCTCCTCATGGGTATGAACTTGAAACAACAGTTAAGAAATCTACTAATATTTACTTCGCTTATATGAAGCATAATCTTAACTGGCAGTATAAACTTAACAAAGAAGAAGAAAACAAAGAAAGTATTAAAGAATTTGAGCAGTTCATCGAAAAAGGATGGAAAATAAAATCTGTTGAAGTTAATGCTTGGGCTTCTCCTGAAGGTGAAGTAGCTTATAATGAAGAACTTTCTGAAGACAGAGCAAAAACCGCTGAAGAATATATAAATAAGCTTTTAAAAGATGCTTATGAAGAAGAAGTTGAAGTTGAAACTTCTGCTAAAGGAGAAGATTTTGACGGTTTCATGAAGCTTTTAAATGCCAGTGATATTGAAGACAAGGAAGCTATTGCCAATGTTATCAACTCTGAGCTTGAACCTGCAGAGAGAGAAAGAAAAGTTAAAGACATGACAATTATTTACGAAGAAATCGAGAAAATTCTTGAACCATTGCGTAAAGCTGAACTAATTGTTACCGTTTTTGAACCTAAGAAAACTAAAGAAGAAATAGCAGAATTATCAACTAGTGAGCCTTCTGAACTTGATGACAAAGAATTACTTTATGCTGCTACACTTACTGATGACTTAGACACTAAAGAAGCTATTTACAAATCAGCAACTGAGTTGTATCCTGAAAATTATCGCGGGTTTAATAATTTAGGTTATGTTTATCTTAAGAAAGAAGATACTGAAAAAGCTGCAGAATATCTTGAAAAAGCAAATCAGATTGAACCTGACAATGGTTATGTATTAAACAACCTTGGTGTTGTTGCTTCCTGGAATGGGGATTATGATAATGCAAAATCATACTATGAAGCATCTCAGGGTAAAGGAATACGTTCTAACTACAATATTGGTAATATAATGATTGTTGAAGGTGACTATGAAGCTGCTATTTCTTCATATTCAGGACGTACATGTACTTATAACATCGCCTTGGCTCATATGTTAAATGAAAATTTAACTGCAGCCACTACTAATATAGAATGTGCTCCTAAAACAGCTAAAACATATTATTTAACTGCAGTAATTGGTGCACGCAGAGATCTTAACAATATGCTTTATGACAATCTTAAAAAAGCAATTGAATTAGATCCTGAATATAAAGAATATGCTAAAAATGATCTGGAATTTTATGAATTTTCAAGTCAGGCAGAATTTCAAGAAATTGTAAAATAATTACAGTTTTTTAAACTCATAAAAAAACCGGTTTGCTTTGCAAACCGGTTTTTTTATTATATAAATATCAATCATAAATTATAAGCGAACCACGTTTATACCTTTAGGATAATCTTGGTTTATTTTACTCATAATCAATTCAAAATCATTTTCGTTAGCAACAAAATCAATATTATTCATTTCAATAACCAAAATTCTTAAACCTTGTTGTTGCTTCAGATACTCGTAATAACTCTCCTGTATTTTCTGCAAATACTCATTTGAAATTTTCTGCTCATAATCACGACCTCTCATTTTAATATTATTTTGCAGTCTTTCTACGCCAACATAAAGATGCACTAATAAATCAGGCCGGGGCAAATTCGCATTCATTATAGTGAAAAGCTTGAGAAAAAGCTGATACTCATCATCATTTAATGTTTTACGCGAAAAAATAAGTGATTTATTAATGAAATAATCCGAAACAGTAAATTTATGAAACAGATTTTGAAGAGTTATTTCCTTTTTTAGCTGCTGATACCTCTCTGCAAGAAAAGATAATTCAAGAGGGAAAGCATATTTCTCAGGATCTTTATAAAATTTTGCAAGAAATGCATTATCTTCAAATTGTTCAAGAATAAGCTTAGCATTAAACCGATTAGCTATCATGGTGCTGAGGGTAGTTTTTCCTGCACCAATATTGCCTTCTATCACTATGTAGTTATAACGCATCATGATTTATCTGATAATGAGATGCTTAAGTCATGCTCTTTAATAGTGCTAACATAAGAATTATCTTCACAATCAGAAAACAACTGCATAATTGTTTTATTAAAAACCGGATGCACATGCACGGGAGCTATATCAAGCATTGGACGTAAAGCGAAGCGCCTTAGGTGAAATAATGAATGTGGAATTTTTAAATCTTCACTTCTCAAAATAATATCATTGAAAAACAATATATCTATATCCAATCTGCGAGAAGCATAGCTTTGTGATTTATTACTTTTATCTCTCCCAAAAAGCTTTTCAATAAGAAGAATGTGCTTTAATAGTTCAGGTGGATTCAAGGGTGTTTCAATAAATAAAGCCTGATTATAAAAATACTTGTCAGATTTAAAACCCCAAGGCTCACTAATATAAACATCAGACATATTAATACAATGTCCTATTTGAAGATTAATTTGTTCAACGCATTGTTTGAAAGTATCTTCCACATCTCCAATATTTCCGCCCAGCAATACAAAAACCTTATTTTTCATATATTAACAAATTTGAGCAAAATTCTAAAAAAAAAACGTGAAAGCAAAATATGTTTGCAAAATAAATAAGAGAAAAGAAATAATAAAATGTTTATGTAGATGAAAGTAACCAATAAGCCCTCTATAAAAAAGTGTAAAACGAAAAAATACAAATTTTCAACAATTTAAAAGCAATTTTTATTAATATTGTATTCTGAAAATATTTTATTATTAACAAAAAAAAATAAGCCATGAAACAATTTTTTAAATTTATGTTTGCCTCAATGTTGGGGTTCTTTTTAGTGAATCTGATCTTTATATTTATTCTGTTTGGAATGATAAGTGCTTTATCCTCTATTGGCACAAAGCAAGCATTTTCTTTATCAGAAAATTCCGTATTACACCTGAAGTTTGACAGTGAAATAGTTGACAGGGCTAGTGACAATCCTTTTGAATCCTTCGATTTTATGTCGGGCAAACCCTCACCTGCTTTAGGGATGAATAATATTCTTAAAAATATAAATAAAGCAAAAGAAGATGAAAATATAAAAGGAATATTTCTTGATTTATCTGTTATTAATGCAGGAACAGCTTCTGTCAGTGAGATTCGCGAAGCATTATTAGACTTTAAAGAATCAGAAAAATTTATTATTTCATACGGAGAAATGTATTCTCAAAATGCATATTACTTAGCTAGTGTTGCCGACAAAGTTTATTTAAATCCTGTTGGAGCATTAGACTTTAAAGGCATTAATGCTAGTATGATGTTTTTTAAAAATCTATTGGAAAAAGTAGGTGTCGAAGCACAAATAATTCGCCATGGTGAATTTAAAAGTGCCGGAGAACCTTTCTATCTTCAAGAAATGAGTTCTGAAAACAGGGAGCAGATGCAATCCATTATTAGTTCACTATGGAACAATATCACACAAGACATATCGAAAAGCAGAAACTTATCAGTTAACCATCTGAACAGGGTTGCAGATGAACTTTTAAGCCGCACACCTACACTTGCTCTTGACAATAGTATTATTGACGGAATAAAACACAAAGATGAAGTGTTTGACCATATTAGAGAATTGCTGGAATTAGATGAAAACACTGATATCAATTTTGTTACTTATTCCCAATTTAGCAGATCTCCTATGCCAAAAAGCATGATTAAAGCTGGGGTTAGAGACAGAATTGCTGTAATTTACGGCATGGGTAATATTATCAGTGGAGAAGGAAATGCTTACACTATGGGATCAGACCGGATTTCAAAAGCAATTCGCAAAGCCAGACTTGATGACAATGTAAAAGCAATAGTTTTTAGAATAAATTCAGGTGGTGGTAGTGCCTTAGCTTCAGATGTAATGCTTAGGGAAATTATTCTGGCAGCTGAAGAAAAGCCTGTAGTAGCATCATTCGGAGATGTTGCGGCTTCCGGAGGTTATTATGTTGCATGTGCAGCAGATAAAATTATTGCCAGCCCAACTACAATTACAGGATCAATTGGAGTATTTGGTATGATTCCCAATATGGAAGAGTTCTTTAATGATAAATTAGGAATCACTTTTGATAATGTAAAAACCAATACATTAGCTGATTTTGCAGCTATTGACAGGCCACTAAAAGATGTTGAAAGAAAAATTATTGAAGAAGCCATTGCTGAAGTCTATGATACTTTCATAACTCATGTATCTGAAGGCAGAGACCTTCCAAAAGAGACTGTTGATAACATAGGTCGAGGTAGAGTATGGACAGGAGCAGAAGCTAAATCAATAGGACTCATTGATGATTTAGGAGGACTAACTTACGCTATTGAGCAAGCTGCTGAACTAGCAGAACTTGAAGACTATAGAATAGTTGAATATCCCGAAGAACAAAGTTTTATTGAAGTTCTAATGGCGGATATGGACGGAATACATGAGTATTTTGTTAAACGAAATCTTGGTGATAACTATATTTATTACAAGCAAATACAAAGCATAAATGAATCTACAGGAATATTGGCACGAATGCCTTTTGATTTGATTATAGAATAATTCGGCAATCCCAAAAAAGAATTTCAATATGCTCTTGTGATTCTAACAAAAAGGCTGTATCCTTAAAATATGATACAGCCTTTTTTTATGAAGTTTATTGTAAAAAAGCGCAGAATTTCATATCTTTACCTTACTATATAGTTGATTATCATATCTTTAATCATGAAGAAGCATACTCGTAGAGATTTCCTTAATTATCTTTGCTATTTACCTGCTTTGGCAATATTGCCCCAATCATTTTTTAATCTACATTCAACATCTAAAGCAGAAAATATTGGAATTATGAATATACAAAACCCGGACAAAGAATATTTACCTCCTTATTTGAAACTTCATAAAAGCGGAGAATTAAAAGAAAGAGGGAAATTGTTGTGGAACATGATGAGCAAATGTGATATTTGCCCAAGAGAATGCTATACAAACAGATTAAGTGGTCGCCGTGGAGATTGTAATGCAAACTCAAGCCTTGAAATTTCATCAGCATATCCTCATTTTGGAGAAGAACCGGAATTAGTAGGAGCAAAAGGTTCCGGTACAATTTTTATGACAAATTGTTCCTTATTATGTGTTTTTTGTATTAATTATGATGTCAGTCAAAAAGGCCAGGGAAGACAATATGAAATTAGCGAGTTGGCAGATATGATGATTTCGCTTCAAAACATGCAAGCATCAAATATAAATATTGTAAGCCCTACTCATTATGCACCTCATATATTACTTGCACTTGATATTGCTGCAAAAAAAGGATTAAAATTACCCTTGGTTTACAATACAAGTGGTTGGGAAAAAGTTAATATACTGAAGTTTTTTGATAATGTTGTTGATATTTACCTCACAGACTTTAAGTATATGGATAATGATTCTGCAAACAAATATTCTATCGGAGCAAAATCATACCCTGAAGATACACAGGCGGCAATTTTAGAAATGCAGAGACAAGTGGGATCAGCAAAGCCAAATAGCCGAACAGGATTAATTAACAGAGGTTTGATGATACGTCATTTAGTTATGCCAAATAATGTATGTCGGACAGATTTGGTTTTAAATTGGATTGCCAAAAACTTACCAAAAGATACTTACATAAATATAATGTCACAATACACCCCCGTTTTTAAAGCGAGCGAATATCCGGAAATTTCGAGGCGAATTACAATAAGCGAATACCGCAGTACAATAAAAGAGGCACAAAAAGCAGGGCTGACAAACATCAAAACTCAAAGTGATTAATTATTCGGGGAAGGAATAATTGTAACTAATATATGCCTTGCTTCTCTTGGGCCATCAAATTCACAAAAGAAAATATTTTGCCAGGTTGATAAACCAAGTCTGCCATTTTGAACAGGGATTGTTTCTGATGGACCAATAATCCCGGCTTTTAAGTGAGAATCGCCATTACCATCCTGACTATCATGCATCCAAATACCACGAGGAACTATTCTTCTCATAAGTCTCACCATATCTTTTTGCACACTTTCATCCCAGTTTTCCTGTATCATAATGGCAGCAGTAGCTCCATGGGCATAAACATTTATTATACCATTCTCCGTTTCGCTTTTATTTAAAACATTTTCAACTTCGCGGGTTATATCAACCAAACATTCTCTTTGGTATGTTTTTATTGTGATGGTTTTCTGCATACAAATTAGTGTTTTTGATATTAGACAAAGCTAATTAACTAATTTATAATCAACTAACTTAATTGCAAAATTATATATTTATTTCAATCAATCATAATAATATCATATCAAAAATAACCACCTTACTTGAATCTACAATCCGCATGGAATAGCTCAAGTAAAGCATTATACTTAACAATAAATTAAGTAAAAAAAGCTTGAAACACATATAAATAAAAAGCCAGTGAAAAGCAAATATTTTTTAATGGCTATATTCTATAAATCTATATCAACTTTATTATTCAAAGATAAAGTTTGCATTTATATTATTTGTGAAAGGAATTTTACTTTGAGAAGAGTTTGCTTCATTTGAATTAATTTTTGTTCTGGAAAATGTATAAGGCGAGCCGGCAACTCGCCTTATACACATTTAACCACCAAAACAAAAAACAACATTAACCAAATTACCAACTAAAACCATGAAAACATGAAAACTATTCTTAACCCAATAACATACAGTAAGCGAGTTTATTTTCAAAAAAATAACAAGAAATATTACTGTTTGTTATTACAATACAAAAGTATTTTTAAACACGATATTAAACTACAGTATAAATACTGAATTTAAATACGTGTTTGTCGCAAATTGATTATCAATGACTTGCAGCCCCTTGTAAACAGTCAGTGCAGACTAAAGAACAAATAGAAACTATTATATTTTGTTAAAATATTTTTTTTCAAAGTATTCAAATGAAGGTATATTTCTATGAGCCCATTTATCAATTATTACACCATTTTTCAACAATACAAGACCCGGATTTGATCTCACAATAGTTTTTAACACTATGTCATCTGATTGATAAAATGGATAAGATGTTTGATATTTATGTCGGAAAGCATCAATTTTTTCAAATGAATTTCCTGCCAGAACTATAAAAGAATAGCCTTTTTCCTCAACTTTCGCGGCAAGTTTATTTATTCTATTCTTAAAGGCATCAGCATCAGCAGTAAAGAGATTATGTGCAACAATTACAAACTGATAATCAGGATTAGTTAAAAATAAATCTGTATAATCATTTCCATCTTCATCAATAATATAAAAATTCTCAATTTTTGGTGGTTTTCCGGCATCAATAATAACTTCTTTTCTTGATTTGAAAGTCCACTCATTAGAATCAGGCACACCTTTTTCCATAAGTTCGTCCTGAGACAAAGTCAAAATCTCACCGGTTTCATTATTTTCATACAAAAAAGTGATACTGAATTCTGCAGCCTTTTCCTCCTCCATGAGTTCCTGAACATTATTTCCAATCTTCCAAGGTCTGAAATCAATTATCGGCAAATTTCTTAAACAGTAAAAAGACAGCCATAGTATAGCCAAAGCAATAACTCCCAATAACATCCAGTCTCGTTTTTTATCCAGTAATGGCTTTATAGTTTTACGCTTAAAGAAAATAAACATTGCAGATGCTAAAAGAACAATATTTTTATAAAAGGTATCCCAATTACTTATAATAATGGCATCTCCGAAGCACCCGCAGTCGGGAACAGGATTTTTTACTGCGATATATAAGGTAAGAGGAGTAAAAAACAGCATAAAAAGCAGAGCACCCCATGCAGTATATCGCATTCTTAGCCCGAGCAAAACAGCCATTCCTATAATAAACTCTAGTCCATTTAAAGTAATAGACATAGGAAGAGACATCGGCATAAGCCATTCCATTCCAAAGGCCAAAAAATAATCCTGAAGTTTATATGCAGTGCCAAGAGGATCAATAGCCTTTACGAATCCTGAGGCGACAAACGTAAGTCCAAATAAAAATCTGGCAATCCATAGTGTTATTTGGACAAGTCTTTTTTTGTTTTCGAATTTACTCATATTATTATCCATTACGTATGTATAAAACTGAATAAAAAAAAATGTATTGTAATGAATTACAATACACTTTTTTTATTCTAATTAAAAAACAATAAGAAAATATTATTCTTATTATTCTCCATTAAACACATCTTCTTCAGCTTTTACAACCTTGCCTTTAATGCGAAAAACTTTTTGTCCGGCGGGTTCGTTAGATAAAACGGTAACAACTCTGCTAACATTATGAGGCCTTGGCGCTAACCTGAATTTAACTTTTATTATACCCTTGTCACCAGGACTAATAGGCTCTCTGGGCCATTCCATAATACGAGTTCCGCAACAACCTCTAACCTGAGAAAGAATAAGAGGCTCATTACCGGAATTTACAAATTCGATTTCCAAATTATATTCCTCTAGTTCATTAACTTTGATCTCACCTAGCTCTTCTGCTTCTTTAACAAACTCTAATTTAGGACCCTCAACTTCTTCAACATTTTTAGCAGACAAATCTGCAACTAAAAAAAATACAAAAACTGACATTATTACAAATGCAATTTTTGAATAGCCTTTATTTTTCATAATCAAAATACTTTAATAAAATTAATAAATCCGTAAAAAAATCTTTTTCAAGAAATGTGCCAAAATACCATTAGAAGTAATAAAATACAATAACTAAGCTCAGTATAAATGGCTAAATGTATAAACTTTTTTGAAAACAACAAAATGCTTTTTGTTTATACAAAATTATACAATTTTTTCTACATTAATAATTTTCCAATTTTTAAAATAAAAAAAATGCCGACAATAAATCGGCATAAAACATTAAATACTCCTAGAATTTTTTTAATTACATCGGCTTAAGCAATCAACTATTTGACTGATTGCCTCATGCTTCAGAGAATAAAAGGTGTTTTTACCACTTCTTGTGGAATCAAGGACACCTTTGGTTTTAAGAATATTTAAGTGATGAGAAGCGCTTGCTTGTTCAATCTTCAATTGCTCATAAATCTCAGTTACGTTCATTCGATCTTTTTTCTCAAGTAATCCAATAATTGCTATTCGCATAGGATGTGCTATGGCACGCAGCTTACTGGCAGCTTCTTCTAGTTTTTTAGGTGACAATTTTGGGTTTCCCATAACAAAACTAATTATTAATTTATCGGTTTGAATACTAAATATTTCTATTTAGGCAACAAATGTAATAATTTAATTATACATATTTAACAAATTGAATATTTTTTTAATAAAATTTGAAGACCAAATACTGCATATACATTGCTGAATAACAATTCTTTGATCGAATTAATTAAATAAATGTATAGATTTTTATATAACTAAAAAGGTCTATTAAGATTAATTGTAATCTGTTGTTTTTAAAGAATTTAAGGTCTTAAATGATTTTGCATATTAGTTATTCTATATGGGTAATTTTTTTGTGTTATTTATGTTTACACACTTTTGCTGTAAGAAAATCTCTATTCATTTTTGCAATAAATTCAACCGGGACATTTTTAGGGCAATCATACTCACAACCATAAGTATTTGAGCAGAATCCAAATCCAAGTTCATCCATCTTCAGTACCATCTTTTCAACTCTGGCTGACGCTTCTATTTTTCCCTGTGGCAACATATTTAATTGGGCAACTTTTGCTGCTACAAAAAGCATCGCGGAAGAATTTTTGCAAGCAGCAACACATGCACCACATCCAATGCATGTAGCTGCATCAAAGGCCTTATCTCCTATTCTTTTCTTAACAGGAATATTATTTGCATCCTGAGCAGATGAAGTATCCACATTAACAAAACCACCGGCTTTAATAACTTCATCCAGAGAGGATCTATCAACCATAAGGTCTTTAATTACCGGGAATGCCCTTGATCTCCATGGTTCAACAACAATTGTTTCTCCATCTTTAAAAAACCTCATCCTTAGCTCACAGGTGGTGGTTCCACGCATTGGGCCGTGTGGACGTCCATTTATGTACATTCCGCAGCAACCGCAAATACCCTCCCGGCAATCATGATCAAAAGTTACCGGATCATTACCTTCCTTTATTAGCTTAGTATTGAGATAATCCAGCATTTCCAGGAAAGACATTTCCGGGGAAACACCATCCAGCTTATACGTTTCAAATTTTCCTTTATGATTGGCGTTTTTTTGTCGCCAGATTTTCAGCTTAATATTCATAATTATCTTTTATAAAACTATAAACAAATGAATGATTTCTACTTATAATCCCTTGCTTTTAATTCAACAAATTCAAACTTCAGGGGTTCTTTATGAAGTTCTGGTTTTTCTTTATTCCCTTTATACTCCCAGGCTGCAACAAAAGAAAAATCCTCATCCTGTCTCATTGCTTCACCTTGAGCTGTTTGGTATTCTTCTCTAAAATGGGCACCACAAGACTCATTGCGCGACATTGCATCAATACACATTAACTTCCCTATTTCAAAGAAATCGGCAACGCGTAAAGCTTTTTCAAGTTCCTGATTGAGTTCATTTGCTGCACCGGGAACTTTAACATCTTTCCAAAACTCTTCCTCAAGTTCATCTACCAAAGCTAAAGCTTTTTCTAATCCTTCAGCTTTTCTAATCATTCCGCAATAATCCCAAAGAATTTTACCAAGTCTTTTATGAAAAGATGTAACAGTTTGACTACCATCAATACTTAATAATTTTTCTATTCTCTCTTCAACTCTCTGTGCCGCCTTATCAAATTCATTAGTATCGGTAGGAATTTTGGGTGTTTTAATATCATCTGCCAGATAATTGGTTATAGTATTTGGCAAAATAAAATATCCATCACCGGCACATTGCATTAATGAACTTGCTCCCAATCTATTGGCACCATGATCGGAGAAATTTGATTCTCCAATAGAGAATAAGCCATTAATAGTTGTCATAAGATTATAATCGACCCATAAACCACCCATAGTATAGTGGCCTGCCGGATATATTCTCATTGGTTCTTCATAAGGATTCACACCTGAAATTTTCTCATACATTTCAAATAAGTTTCCATACTTATCTTGAATAGCCTTTTTGCCATGCTTTTCTATTGCCTGAGAAAAATCCAGATAAACAGATAATCCTGAATCTCCGGCTCCATAACCTGCATCGCAACGTTCTTTTGCAGCTCTAGAAGCAACATCTCTGGGTACAAGATTTCCAAATGCAGGATATCTTCTTTCAAGGTAATAATCCCTCTCTTCTTCCGGTATTTCGTTAGGATGGCGTTTATCATTTTTTACAGAAGACACCCAAACTCTTCCATCATTTCTAAGCGACTCTGACATAAGAGTTAGTTTGCTTTGATACTCGTTGAGCACCGGAATACTTGTGGGGTGAATTTGAATAAAGCTGGGATTAGCAAAAAACGCTCCTTGTTTATATGCACTCCAGGCAGCAGAAGCATTACTTCCAAGTGCTAAAGTTGATAAATAAAAGACCGTGCCGTATCCACCTGTTGCCAAAACCACAGCATGAGCGGAATACTTCTCTATTTCTCCTGTCACAAGATTTCTGGCAATTATACCTCTGGCTTTACCATCAACAACAACCACATCAAGCATATCTCTTCTCGGATACATTGTAACTCTTCCTTTAGAAATTTGTCGTGAGAGAGAAGAATATGTTCCAAGAAGGCATTGCTGACCTGTTTGACCTTTTGCATAAAATGTTCTGGAAACCTGAACACCTCCAAACGATCGTGTATCAAGCATTCCGCCATAATCTCTTGCAAAAGGGACTCCCATGGCTGTAAAATGATCAATCACAGAGTTACTGACTTCAGCAGCACGATAAACATTTGCTTCACGCGCCCTATAGTCACCTCCTTTAATCATATCAACAAAAAGCCGGTAAGTGCTATCTCCATCATTTTTGTAGTTCTTAGCAGCATTAATACCACCCTGTGCTGCAACGGAATGAGCTCTTCGTGGAGAATCCTGAAAACAAAAAACCTTGACATTATATCCTAATTCTCCTAATGCACTGGCTGCGGCAGAGCCGGCAATTCCTGTTCCAACAACAATAATTTCTAATTTTTTCTTATTAGCAGGATTAACAAGCCGCATTGAACTTTTATAATTATTCCATTTTTCAGCTAATGGGCCGGGCGGAATTTTTGAATTTAATCGAGTCATATTTGTTTTGTTTGGTTGTGATTTAGCTTTTTTTAAATGCTGTTCTTAATCCCTGCAACTATGCAGGACTATAGAAAAATAAAAAATAAATCGGAATTATTGAAAAACCAATCGCAATAAACAATGCATAAAATGTTCCTAATACTTTAATGAAAGGCATATACTTGCTATGGTTTAGTCCATAAGTTTGAAAAACAGACTGAAATGCGTGCTTTAAATGAAATCCAAGAAAAAGAAAGGAAATAAGATATACTGCAGAGTAAAAAGGATTCTGGAATAATTCAATTGCCATATTATAAAAATCCTTTTCATGTGATGCAGTTTCAGGAATTGCAACAAAACCCACTTTAATAAAAAAGAAATGAAACAAATGCAGAACTAAAAATATCAGGATAATTATACCTGTATGAATCATAAAATTAGAAAAAGGGCTTACCTCTGTGCGTAATGACTTATTATATTTTATCGGCCTTGCCCGATAGTTATAAATCTCCAAAATTACCCCGATAATAATATGTATTATAAAGCCTGCGAATAAAACATATTCCATGATTTTAATCAATGGATTACTTGAAAGGAAATCAACAGCTTCATCAAATGCCTTACCATCATTTCCAACAAGCATCAATAGGTTTGTAAAAAGGTGTATTAGTAAGAATAGCATTAAAAACAAACCCGCTGCAGCCATTATATATTTTTTTGTGAGCGAGGAAACAAATTGTTGGTTTTTTTTGTTCTTTTTCCGTTCCATTTATGTTAGATTTTTATTCGTATGTAAATCTATTTTTGTTTATTTGCATATAGATTTTTGAAAAATCATCGCATAACAAATATATATGTTATAAATCAAATCTTTACAATAATTTATCAAATTTGTAATCTGTTTAAATAAGATGTTTAAAAAACCCGGAACTTATTAATAATCAATAAATAAAAGTATAATAATTAAAAACAAAAGATATGTTTAATAAAAATGTTTATCAAAAGCGTAGAGAAAAACTCAAAGAAAATGTAAAAAGCGGCATTATTTTGATTTTGGGAAATGTCGATTCTCCAATGAATTATCCTGCAAACACATATCAATTTAGGCAAGATAGCACTTTTTTATATTTCTTTGGCCTTGATAATCAAGGTTTAGCCGGAGTTTTAGATTTAGATAATAACAAAGATTATATTTTTGGAAATGATGTTTCTATGGATGACATCATTTGGATGGGGCCTCAGGCAAGCATGAAAGAACAAGCTGAAAGTGTTGGCGTAAAGCACACTGAAGAATACAATGCTCTTTTTGACTTTATAAAAAAAGCGAAAGATGACAAAAAAGTTATACATTTTCTTCCGCAATACAGGGCTGAAAATAAATTATTAATTGAAAAGCTTCTTGATATAAAGCCAGATGATCAGCCCAAAAAAGTTTCTATGGAGCTTATTAATGCTGTTGTCGATTTACGCTCAATAAAAGAAGATGTAGAAATTGCAGAAATCGAGAAAGTAATGGATACGGCTTATGAAATGCATACTACAGCTATGAAAATGACTAAACCCGGTATGTATGAAAGAGAAATATCAGGCACACTTGAAGGCATTGCACTTGCAAAAGGGGGAATGTTGTCTTTTCCAATAATTTTAACTGTAAATGGAGAAACTCTTCACAACCATTACCATGGAAACAAAATGGAGGAAGGCCGGTTGTTGTTAATTGATTGTGGAGCTGAAAATGATATGCACTATGCCTCTGACCACACAAGAACAATTCCGGTAAACGGGAAATTCACAACAAAGCAAAAAGACATTTATAACATTGTTTTGCGATCACAACTTAAAGCTATTGATGCAATAAAACCGGGAATTAATTTTAAAAGCATTCACATGCTTGCTGCTGAAGAACTGGCAAAAGGGCTTAAAGAACTTGAGCTTATGAAAGGTGATATCAAAGAAGCTGTTGACAAAGGAGCTCATGCATTATTTATGCCTCATGGACTTGGTCATATGATGGGACTTGATGTTCATGATATGGAAAATCTGGGCGAAAATCATGTTGGATATGATGAAGAGGTTAAGAGATCAGAAATTTTCGGAACAGCATTCTTAAGGCTTGGACGCAAGCTTAAAAAAGGATTTGTATTAACTGTTGAACCCGGCATTTATTTTATTCCTGCATTAATTGATAAATGGGAAAAAGAAGGAAAATTCAAAGAGCATATCAATTATGATAAGGTTAAAAAATACATTGGGTTTGGAGGAATAAGAATAGAGGATGATATTCTTGTTACTGAAAATGGATGCAAAGTACTCGGCAAACCAATCCCAAAAACAGTTGAAGAGATTGAGGAAATAATGAGCAAAAAATAATAATTTGCTTAGTCTATTTCATAACAGGCTGTCTTAAAAGTTCTATTATTATAACGAAGGTTAAAATTCGTATAATCAGGCTTTTGAGACAGCTTTTTAATTATTAAAAACACTTTCCACTCAAATACTAAGCTATTCCGGGGATTGAATTTATCAATTTTTGAGTATACTCTGAGGCAGGTTTTTCATAAAGCTTATCAGCTTCTTCAAGTTCAATTATTTTACCATTTTGCATTACCATAATTCTATCTGCCATATATTTCACTACCGATAAATCGTGAGAAATAAAAATATATGTCAGACCGTAATCCTCCTTTAGTTGGTTAAGCAGATTTAAAACCTGCGCCTGAACTGATACATCAAGAGAAGATACAGATTCATCACAAACAATAAAATCGGGATTAAGAGCTAATGCTCTTGCAATACAAACTCTCTGTCTTTGGCCCCCACTAAATTCCTGGGGATATCTATTATAATGCTTTTTATCTAAACCAACTTTCTCGAGCAATTCTATAACTCTTTTTTTTCTCTGATGGTCTGAATCCAGGATGCCATGAACTTTCATTGGTTCAAGAATAGCATTGCCAATTGACATTCCTGGTGTAAGCGAGGCATATGGATCCTGGAAAATAATCTGTATTTTAGTCCTGAGCTTTCTCATTTCTCTATTGCTAAGCTTTGAAATCTCAGTTCCATTGTATAATATTTTCCCGGCTTTGGGATCAATAAGCCTAAGTATAGTTCTCCCTAAAGTTGTTTTTCCGCAGCCTGACTCCCCTACCAAACCAAGTGTTTCTCCTTTAAACAATGCAAAACTAACATCATCAACAGCTTCATGTGATCGAAGCACTCTGCCAAAAAAATTTCTTTTAATTACAAAAGATGTCTTTAAGCTTTCAACAGTTAATATTGGTGGTTCGGAATAAATCTTCTCATGTTGCAATTTCCTTCGCTGAATTAAATTTTCTCTTTCTGAAACAGAACTTTCCTGATTTAGAATATTCTTTTCTAAAAAATCGCTAACTACTGCTAATCTTTTCGGTCTGTCTTGTAATGACGGTCTGCAATTTATCAAACCGCTGGTGTATGGATGTTTCGGATTATTAAATACTTCTGCAGTTTCTCCCGACTCAACAACTTCACCATTATACATTATTATAACTTTTTCAGCTATTTCAGAAACCACACCCAAATCATGAGTTATAAACAAAATACTCATCTTATACTTCTTTTGTAGTTCTTTAAGAAGCTTCAAAATACTATTTTGCACAGTAACATCCAGTGCAGTAGTTGGTTCATCGGCAATCAGCAATGCGGGCTTGCAGGATATTGCCATTGCAATCATAACTCTCTGTCGCTGACCACCGGACAATTGGTGTGGATAACTCTTGTATATTCTTTCCGGATTTGGCAATTTAACTTCTTCAAACAATTTTAAAACCCTTTTCTTTACTTCAGAATTAACAAAATCATTATGGGTTTTAATACTTTCTACAAGCTGATTGCCACAACTTACAACCGGATTTAGAGAAGACATAGGCTCCTGAAATATCATCCCGATATGACGGCCCCTAATATCTTGCATATCTTTTTCTGTGCAATCTAAAATATTAATATCTGCTTTTCCGGGTATTTTTAATAATACTTTTCCTGATAAAATTTTGCTGGCTTTTTTTGGAAGCAATTTCATTATAGATAAAGAAGTAACAGTTTTTCCACTACCCGATTCACCCACAATTCCAACGACCTCTCCTCTTTCAACTTTGAAGGAAACATCCTTAACGGCATGATTAACGCCGTCTTCATTAGGAAAACCTATTGATAAATTATCAACTTGAAGTAAAACATTTTTATTCATAAAAGCAATAATAATTGACAAGCCCGGTTTAAAATAAAAACAAAAGTATTGAAAGGCTTTTTGTAACTTTGTTATTCTGTGCGAAGTAACAAAAAAAAGCATTTACTTTATTCTATTTTTTCTTAATTATAAACCGGAACAAAAAATGAAACCTTACATTATTACTATTCTTATAATGATTTTTAGTTTATCTGCATGCAACTTCACTAAAGAAGAAAGCAAAACAGAATCAGACAATATTAATCAGCGAGAATATATCATCAGCAACTTTCTCGACAATATTAAACATTCTTTTTGTGAGAAAACACCTAATATTCAAGATATCAGGCATAAGCAAGACATGATATATGCAGATATAAGTTCATTAAAAAACATAAAATGCAGCGATAATGAAATTCGCTTTGAATTTTCTCTCGAAGATGAAGGAAGTTTATCAATAATTTTAACTTCTCTAAAAGATCAATTAATATTAAAACATGACTTAAGGGACAAAGACCATGCACCTGCTGAGATAACAATGTTTGGAGGATTTGCGGAAACTTCCGAAAACAGCAATAAAATAATATTTCCATCACATAGATTTGGCACACAAAGAATGTGGCCGGGATATGAAAACACATCCTGGGAATTAGAATGGAAAGAAGAGCAGAAAAAACTTACCTATAAAGAATTTAAAAACGGTGAAGAAATGTTAATGCTGTCAGTTTATTAATTGGCAATGGAATTGCAAGTATTATTTAGATAATCTTTTAAATCAGAAATGGATAAATCACAAAACAAAAAATTTTTAAATAGACCAAAGTTAGATGGTGGAAAAACTGCATTGAAGAATTTTATCAAAGAAAATCTAAAATATCCTAAGGAAGCTTTAGAAAACAATATTCAGGGAGATGTAATTATCATTTATAAAGTAAACTATAATGGAGAAATAATAAACCCTAAAATAACAAAAGGAATAGGTTATGGCTGCGACGAAGAAGCTTTAAGGCTGGTATCAATGCTTCAATATGAGGCTGTAAATAATCGTGGAGTTAAAATAACGACTAATAATAAAATCAAAATTCCATTCAGAATCAAGGAAGCAAAAAAGACTTCTTTGAATATAAGCTACAAAGAAACTGAGAAGTCTTCTCAAAACACCAATAATGAAGAAAACACATCATATAATTACACAATTTCATTTTAAACATGAACAAGAAACCGATTGTCAGAATAACAAAAGAATTTAGTTTTGAAGCTGCCCATGCCCTTTGTGGCTATGACGGCTTATGCGAGAGCATACATGGCCATAGTTATAAGTTATTTGTTACAATAATTGGAAATGTCTCCGAAAAACCATCAGACCCAAAATTAGGAATGTTAATGGATTTTTCCGGATTAAAAAATATAGTGAAAGAAAAAGTTACTGATATTTTTGACCACTCATTAATGATAAAAGAAAGCTCACCCCAAGCAAGTGAGAATTTTTTTATAAATAATAAATTCAGAGTTATTATTTTAGAATTTCAACCAACCTGCGAAAATCTTGTTGTTTACTTTTCTGAACTAATAAAAAAAGAATTATCCGGGAACATTAAACTTCACAGTTTACGTTTACATGAAACCGGCACTGCATATGCTGAATGGTTTGCTGAAGATAATAAATAAAAAAAGGTGCACCTTTCGGTAACACCTTTTTCCCACAATTAATAACCACAAAAACTAATACACTAAAAAACCAATTTAGAACTTTGGCATTATTTTAATGTAAGCTTGCCTCAGTACAAAAGTAGACAATATTTTTACAAAAAAAAGCTAAAACACGCGAATTGCTGTTAAATAAAGTTAAACCCTTAAGCAATTCATTATGACAGCTTTACCTTTGTTTTTAAAATTTTGTATTTAGTAAAAAGGGACTAACTTTATACATTTTCTTATTAAGGTTATTTAGATTGACTTATTATTAACAAGAGATGCAAAATCTCAAATAAAATTAGATGAAGAAAAATATCATTCTTTTAGTTATAATAATAATAACAGTTTCGTTAATTGGTTTAGTTGGCATTCAGCTATATTGGATAAGAAATGCAGTTGCAGTTAAGGAAGCTCATTTTGAAAACAATGCCAATGACGCTATTACCAATGCTGTTTACAAATACAACAAAATTGTTTTAGCGCAAAAGCTTTTGTTAAAAGAAAAGCAAAATCAACAACTAAATTACTTCTTTAATTCCCTTGACTCAATAAACTATGCTCATTTAAATAAAATTTCACAAGATGAAAAGCATTATCAAAACAACAGTATAGATCCTAATTTCTTTTATTTTGGCGGTGAATTATACATGCAACTTCAGGATTCTGAAGATAGTTCTGAGATAATAGCTTTTGATACAGCATTTGTAAACAGAAATTCGTCCGCAACCACACAGGGTTATAATAGATATAGGCAAACGCCTGATGCAAATCAACTTGCATCGCAAAATTATATTGAAAGGAGCAAAATAATCACTGACATTTTAAACGATTTATTTGCCAGTGACCCATCTTTACAGTTAAATGCAGAATTAAATAAATCAATTCTTGATTCATTAATTAACAATGAGCTGGAAAATACTGGAATCTTTACTGAATATGAATTTGGAGTGTACGATCCAAAAACCAAGAAGCTTACTAATGAAAAAACAGGAAAATATACTGCTAAGCTTCTTGAAGAAGGTTATGTTTTCAGCCTTTTCCCTAGCACTGTATTTAGAAACCCGGAATACTTGCTGGTTTTTTTCCCATCACAAAAAAGATATATTTTAGCTCAAATGAATGTTATGCTGCTGGTTTCCGGCATTTTAATAATTGTAATTATTACATCCTTTGCATATACGATTCTTACTGTTATTAAACAGAAAAAATTATCAATAATGAAAAATGATTTCATTAACAATATGACTCATGAGTTAAAAACTCCAATATCTACAATATCATTAGCATGCCAGGCTCTATCAGATAAAGATGTGCAAAAATCTGACAAACTCTATCAGAATTACATCAACATAATTGACGAAGAAAATCAACGACTTGAGACAATGACAGAGAAAGTATTACAAACTGCTCTGATAGACAAAGGAAAGTTAAAACTCAGCAAGACCTATATTGATATTCATGATATTCTAAACAATGCTATTAATAAAATAGGCTTACAAGTGGAGCGCTCAAACGGAACTATTATAACAAACTTCATGGCTGAGCGTAGTATGGTAAAAGCTGATTTTGTGCATCTTACCAATGTGTTTTTCAATTTGCTGGATAATGCGAATAAATACACAGAATCTTCTCCAAAAATAACTGTATCAACACAAAATAATTCTAAGGGAATTTATGTTCATATAAAGGATAATGGAATTGGTATAAGCAAAGCCGGTCAACAAAAAGTTTTTGAGAATTTATATAGAATTTCCACAGGTAATGTGCATAATGTAAAAGGTTTCGGGCTAGGCTTACCATATGTCAAAAACATTATTGATCTACATAATGGAGAAATCTTATTAGAAAGCGAAATAAAAAAAGGGTCGACATTTACAATTTTTGTACCTTTCGATAATAATTCTAAAAATTAAGTTAAACTAAACAATATAAATACAACACCTAATATAATAAGCTATGGAAAATGAACAAATGAAAATACTATTAGCAGAGGATGACCCGAATCTGGGAACAATTCTCAAAGCTTACCTTGAAGCAAAAGGTTTTAACGTAAAACTATTTGTGAATGGCGAGGAAGCTTTAAAAGCATACTTGAAAGAGCCTTTTGAATTTTGCATCCTTGATGTTATGATGCCTATTAAAGATGGCTTTGCACTTGCTAAAGATATTCGCAAAATTGACAAAAATGTTCCGATTTTGTTTTTAACTGCTAAAAACATGCAAGAAGACATAATTGAAGGCTTTAAAATTGGCGCTGACGATTATCTTACAAAACCTTTTAGCATGGAAGAATTAATGCTTAGAATAACTGCAATAAGCAGAAGAGCAATACCTGCAAGTGAAACTGACAGTAAAAAAACTTTTTATCAAATAGGAAAATATTCATTTGATTTTTCTCGTCAGATATTGACTTTTGACGGAGAAGAACAAAAGCTTACTTCCAAAGAATCCAGCCTTTTAAAAATGCTTTGCGACAGAATGAATGATGTTTTGGACAGATCACTGGCTCTTAAGAGAATTTGGCTTGATGACAATTATTTTAATGCCAGAAGCATGGATGTTTATATTGCAAAACTTAGAAAATACCTAAAGAAAGACCCTGAAGTAGAATTATTAAATGTGCATGGAAAAGGATTTAAATTAATCGCCAATCAGGATTAGTTCAATAATATGCATGGCCAAAACAGGAAAATTTATACGCTTACAGAACTTGCTGCAAGTTTAAAAAGTATTATTGAAAAAAATTATGCAGCTCTTTATTGGGTTAAAGCTGAAATTGCAAAACTTAATCATTACCCCAGAAGTGGGCATGCATATCCTGAACTTGTTGAAAAAGCTGACAATAAATTACTTGCTCAATTTAGAGGTAATATATGGGCATCTGATTATATCAATATTAACAATAAATTTATTAAAATTACAGGGGAAGCACTGAAAGACGGAATGCTGATTCTTTGCAAAGTTAGTGTTAGCTTTCATCCGGTGTATGGCTTATCTTTAACAATTATTGACATAGAGCCTTCTTTCACCCTTGGTGAGATGGCAATACAAAAAGCCAAAACTATTGAAAGATTAAAAAGTGAGAACATTTTTGATAAAAACAAAACTCTCCCTTTTCCTCTATTGCCTAAAAAAATTGCTGTTATTTCCGTTGAAACAAGTAAAGGCTATAGCGATTATCTTAAAATATTAAAAAACTACTCTTCAAAATATCAAATATTTAACAAACTTTTTCCTGCCATTTTGCAGGGTGATCAAGCTGTGAAAACCATTTTAAAACAATTGCAAATAATCAAAAAATTCCATTCACTATTTGATGCAGTTGCAATAATCAGAGGTGGTGGTGGCGATATTGGCTTGAACTGTTATAACGATTATGAGCTTGCTAGGGAGATAGCTAATTTTCCTATTCCTGTAATTAGCGGCATAGGTCATGCAACTAATGAAACAGTTACGGAAATGATTTCCTGGACCAACAAAATAACACCAACAGATGTTGCGTACTTTTTCCTTGGATGTTTCGAAGAGTTTTTTCAAAGAATCAAAGATGCTAAACAAACTATAGTTTCTTTAAGTGAAAAAACACTGGCATTTGAAAAACAACACATTAACCAAACTGTAAAGCTTCTTATTAGTAATACATTGAATACAACTGAAAGAAACAAAAATAATATTGAAGGTCATAAAAAAACCTTGAGACATTTTACATCGGCATTTACAAAAACAAATCTCGATTTTCTTAGGGACATTTCTATTAGCATAAATCAGATTCATAATAAAAACATAATTTTTCAAAATACAATCTTACAGAACATAAATACTGCAATAAAAAATAACGCAATAAATACTTTACGAATAAACTCCGACAAAATAAATTTATTGGAAAATAATATAAAGCTCGTAGATCCGGCTAATGTTTTAAAAAAAGGTTATTCAATAAGTATCATAGATGGAAAGATAGTAAACTCGGTAAAGAACATTTCAAAAGGACAAAAATTAATTACAAAATTAACTGACGGTTTCATTGAAAGTGACGTTATTAAAACAAATAAGTTATGACAAAAAATATTTCATACTCTGAAGCGATTAGAGAACTGGAAAATATAGTCGCAGAAATAGAAACGGAAAACATTTCTATTGATATATTATCAGACAAAGTAAAACGAGCTGCTGAACTGGTAAAGATCTGCAAAAAAGCTCTCAAAACTACCGATATGGAAGTAAAACAAATTTTAGAAGAACTAAAGGACGAGTAATTTGTGCATATTTATAAGTATATTTTTAATTTTGTAAATTAATTATCTCAAATCCTCAGTTTTTGTCTTTTATAAAAAATATTATTACAAATGATCAAACAAACAGCTGCTATAATTTGCTTATTATTTTTTTCAACTCTCAACATTGCCCAGGACGCAAAAGTTGTCAGTTCAGATGTAGTAGTTCATGATACACTTATAGATTTCTTATTCGAAGCGCACAAAGATGCCAATTCAAGAAACGGTCATATTGACGGATACCGGGTTCACATATATACAGATTCTGGCATCAGGTCAAAACTACGCACAGACAAGACTAAAGAAGAGTTTGATGAAAAATATCCGGATATAAATTCGTATATCAGTTATAATGAGCCTAACTACAGGATAAGGGTTGGAGATTTTCGCTCGCGTTTGGATGCAAGCAGATTTTTACAGGAAATAAGAAAAGATTATCCGTCAGCATATATTATTCAGGAAAAAATAAATTATCCAATTTTGGATTAACAAAAAAAACGCTTTTAAGAATTACTTAAAAGCGTTTTTTTTGAAACTTTTCTTTACTTAAACAGATTAATTTTTATCCATAGCATTTAGATCTTCAAAGGCAGCTAAAAGCCTGTCTCTCATACTTTCTTCACCTTTTCTAAGCCATGCTCTTGGGTCATAAAATTTTTTATTTGGTTTATCTTCTCCATCGGGATTGCCAATTTGTCCTTGAAGATATCCTTCGTTTTTCTGATAAAAGTTCTTCACACCTTCCCAAAAAGTCCACTGCGTATCTGTATCAATGTTCATTTTTACAACACCATATGATATCGCTTCTCTAATCTCTTCACGGCTTGAGCCTGAACCACCATGAAAAACAAAACTAACAGGCTTTTCTTCAGTATTAAAATTCTCAACAATAAAATCCTGCGAATTTTTTAAAATAATCGGCTGCAATTTTACATTTCCAGGTTTGTAAACTCCATGAACATTTCCAAAGGATGCAGCAATAGTAAATTTATCGGAAACACTGCTAAGTTCTTTATACATTTTTGAAACTTCTTCCGGCTGTGTATAAAGTCGCGCACTATCGATATCTGTATTGTCAACTCCGTCTTCTTCACCACCGGTAACCCCAAGTTCCACTTCTAGCGTCATTCCTATTTTTGACATTCTTTCTAAATATTTTTTAGAAATTGCAATATTATCTTCTAAAGTTTCTTCACTTAAATCGAGCATATGAGAACTGTATAATGGCTTGCCTGTTTGCTTAAAATGTTCTTCTCCGGCATCTAAAAGGCCATCTATCCATGGCAATAGTTTTTTTGCAGCATGATCGGTATGCATAATAACTCTTACTCCATACTCTTTAGCAAGCAAATCAACATGTTTAGCACCTGAAACAGCACCAATAATTGTAGCTCTTTGTTCTTCATTTGAAAGAGATTTACCTGCAAAGAACTGTGCTCCGCCATTAGAAAATTGAATAATTACCGGAGAGTTAGCATCACGTGCAGCTTCTAAAACTGCATTCGTTGAGTTTGTTCCGGTTACATTTACTGCAGGCAATGCATAATTCTGTTGCTTTGCAATTCGAAATATTTCCTGCACATCATCTCCGGTAACTATGCCGGGCTTAATATGTCCCAAATTTTTTACTGACATAATAATTTTGTATTTAATTTATAATTAAGGTTTAATTTGTTTCATTGGAATCGTCACAAATTTAGTGTTTTTATAAACAATTAAAAAGAGGTTTTACTGCTTGTATTTTTTTGAAACTCTCAAATAAAAATTAAAACCATTTAGCATTGAAATCACTAACTTTGCAATCAAATTTATTTATTCTGTTAATACAACATTCCTTGCTTAAAAAAGTTATATCAAACAAACATAAAACATTAAAAAAAATGAAAAATATATTGATTATCAGTCTGCTTGCTATTGGGTTAGTCTCCTGCCAGGGAGTTAGCGAAGATGAATACGAAAAAGTTGTAATTGAAAAAGAATTACTGGAAGCTGAAGTCCACGAAAGAGACAGCTCTTTGAATGAATTTTTCTCAACTCTTAACACAATTGAAACAAATCTTGCAATTATTAAATCCAAGGAAAACATTATTTCCGAAGAAACTTCATATAGTTTAGAAGGAAGAGAAGACGTCAGAGACAGAATAAATGAGGATATAATATTAATTGGAGAATTGATGGAGAAAAATCGTCAGCTAATTATTGACTTGAATCAAAATCTCAGAAAATCTAATGCAAAGGTAAAAGAGCTGGAAAATGTGATTGCAAGATTAAGAGAACAGCTTGAAGAAAAAGAAGTTGAAATAATGGTTTTAAAAGACCGTCTGGCTGAACTAAATTTTCAGGTTGATATTCTTACTGCTAAAGTAGATAACCTGGAAGAAGAAAAGCGGCTAAAAGACAAGCACATTGCAGAAAAAACGGATGAATTAAACACAGCATATTATGCGGTAGGTTCACGAAAAGAGCTTGTCGAAAATGACATTATTACAAGAGAAGGAGGATTTTTAGGAATTGGCAGAACATCTGTACTTCAATCTGATTTTGATAATTCCTATTTTACAAGAATTGATTTGACAAGAACTCCTGAAATACTAATTATAGGCAAAGATCCAAAGATTATAACAGCACATCCGAGTGATTCTTATACTCTAAATCAAGATGCAGATAATTATTATATAAAAATCACTAATTACAACAAGTTTTGGAATGCATCAAAATATCTTGTTGTGGTTATAGATTAATTTTTAATATTTTTGCCAAAATTCTATTATCAAAAATTAAAGAAATAAACGAGTATAGCAATCCATTCTCAAACAAAGGGATAATTTGAAATGCTGTTTCCTTTGTTTTAAAGGCAAGGCAGACAAGTGACCTATTTAATAAAAAAACAAACATATGAAGAGAAGTATTATTAAAGACCTTCTAAAAAACGGAAAAAGTTATTTAAACCAAGAAGTTAATATTAAAGGCTGGGTTAGAACAAAAAGAGGAAATAAAAATATAGCCTTTATTGCTGTAAATGATGGTTCAACAATCAACAATATACAGCTTGTAATTGATCTTGCAGAATTTAATGACGAGGAAACAATAAGAAGAATTTCTACAGGAGCCTGTATTTCTGCAATTGGAGAGCTTGTAGAATCTCAGGGACAAGGTCAGTCTTTCGAAATATTGGGGAAAAGCATTGAAATATATGGTGAAGCCGATCCCGACAAATACCCATTACAAAAGAAAGGGCATTCCCTTGAATTTCTAAGAGAAATTGCCCACTTAAGGCCTCGTACAAATACCTTTGGAGCAGTGCTGCGTTTAAGACATGCTTTGTCTTTTGCAATTCATAAATTTTATAATGATAAAGGTTTTTATTATCTGCATACACCTATCATTACCGGATCAGATTGCGAAGGTGCAGGCGCTATGTTTAGAGTTACAACACTGGATCTAAACAATCTTCCAAAAACAGATGAAGGCAAAATTGATTTTTCACAGGATTTTTTCGGAAAAGAAACTAATCTTACAGTTAGTGGTCAATTGGAAGGAGAACTGGGTGCTTTGGCCTTGTCAAACATCTACACTTTCGGTCCTACTTTCCGCGCTGAAAACTCAAACACAACAAGACATTTATCAGAATTCTGGATGATAGAACCGGAAATGGCATTTTATGATATAAATGACAATATGGATCTTGCTGAAGAATTCCTGCAATATCTTATTAGCTATATTCTTGAAAATTGCAGTGATGATTTAGAATTCTTACAAAAGATGTATGATAATGATTTGATTGAACGACTTCGTTTTGTTACATCAAACACTTTTGAAAGATTAACATATACTGAAGCTATTGACATATTAGTAAAATCAGGACAAAAATTTGAGTTTGATGTCAAATGGGGCATAGACCTTCAGTCAGAACATGAAAGATATTTGGTTGAAAAACATTTTAACAAGCCTGTAATACTAACTGATTATCCAAAAGACATTAAGGCTTTTTATATGAAGCTGAATGATGACAATAATACAGTAAGAGCAATGGATGTTCTTTTCCCAAAAATAGGCGAAATAATAGGTGGTTCGCAAAGAGAAGAAAATTTTGATAAATTAAATCAGAGAATAAAAGAGATGGGAATTCATGAACAGGATGTTTGGTGGTATTTAGATACAAGAAGGTTTGGTACTGCACCCCACAGTGGATTTGGGCTGGGTTTTGAGAGGCTTATGCTCTTTATCTCAGGAATGGGAAACATCAGAGATGTTATTCCATTTCCTCGTGCACCTCAAAATGCAGAGTTTTAATGTTGCACAAAATAAGTTTTTTTCGTAATTTGGTGTTGATTTATTATTAATGATAATGGGGTTTTTATGCTAAGACAGAGATTACAACAGAAATTGCTGCAAAAGCTTTCTCCTCAACAGATTCAGCTAATGAAACTGCTGCAGGTTCCTACTGCTTTAATTGAGCAAAGAATAAAACAGGAAATTGAAGAAAATCCTGCCCTTGAAGAAGGCATTGATGATGAAGACCCTGATGATCTTAGTTTATCAAATAATGAAGAGTTTGAAAATACAGCTGATGATGATGAAACAACAGATAATGAAGATGACTTTAGCGAAGTAGAATCTGAAAATGAATTTGACCTTAGTGATTATATTGATGATGACGAGACTCCGGCATATAAGCTAAGCGTTAATAATACCAGTGCTGATGACGAAAAAAAAGACATCCCATATTCTGATGGAATTAGTTTTCATGAGATGTTAAAATCACAACTTGGATTAAAAAGCCTTAACGAAAAAGAACACATTATAGCTTTAAACATTATTGGAAACATTGATGACTCCGGCTACCTGCAGAGAGATTTGAATGCACTTGTTGATGATATGGCATTCCTTCATAATATTGAAACAAATCTTGAAGAAGTTAGTAATGTTTTGAAAATCATACAAGATTTCGATCCGCCGGGTGTTGGAGCCAGTGATCTTCAGGAATGCTTGTTAATTCAAATAAGACGAAAAACTGATAGAACTCAGGATATAGACAATGCACAAGCATTGTTGGAAAGAAGTTTCCAAAGCTTTACGAAAAAGCATTACGAAAAGATTAAACAAAAACATAATTTCTCAGATGACGATTTAAAAGGTGCAATAAATCAGATTCTTAAACTCAATCCTAAGCCGGGCAACTCAATTGTAGACACTCAAAAGAACACCCAATACATAGTGCCTGATTTTACAATATCTACCTATGACAATCAACTGGAATTAAGTCTGAATTCGAGAAATGCTCCGGAGCTTAAGGTTAACAGGACATATGCCGAAATGCTTGAAGCGATGAGCGAATCCGGAGGGAAGATTGACAAAAAGAAGAAAGAAGCTCTAATGTTTGTTAAACAAAAGCTCGATGGTGCTAAATGGTTTATTGACGCAATAAAGCAAAGACAAAACACATTGTTGGTCACTATGGAGGCTATAATGCAATATCAACATGAATTCTTTTTAACAGGAGATGAAACCAAGTTGCGTCCAATGATTTTAAAAGATATTGCGGAAATTGTGGGCCTTGATATTTCAACAATTTCAAGAGTAGCCAATTCAAAATATGTTCAAACTCCTTATGGTACTTTTCTGCTAAAATATTTCTTCTCAGAATCACTGCAAAATGAAGCCGGTGAAGAAGTATCAACTCGTGAAGTAAAAAAAATCCTACAGGAATGCATTAGTGAAGAAAGTAAGAAAAAACCTGTAACTGACGAACAACTAGCAGCTATCCTCAAAGAAAAAGGCTACAATATTGCCAGGAGAACTGTTGCAAAATATCGCGAACAACTAGATATTCCGGTAGCCAGGCTCAGAAAAGAATTAAACTAAACAATGAATATAGAAAAAAGCATTGCGCGAATAATTTCCACTATTTTCCATCCACTTGTAATTCCAAGTCTTGGGATATTTTTATTGTTTTCAATAAACTCATACATTAGTTTCTCTATTCCTGCAAGCGGGCAAAGAACAATATTGCTAATAGTTATGTTCAATACTGCCATTGCACCGTTAGCATCTATATTTGTGCTTAAAAGACTAAAAATTGTAAAAAGTGTTTTGCTTGTTGATAGAGAAGAACGACTTATTCCAATATTTATAAGTGGATTGTTTTACTTTTTTGCATTTTTTATTTTAAAGCAGGTTAATTTGCCATTCCTTATAAATTTCTTCATTTTAAGCGCCACCATCATTATTTTCATTGTACTTCTAATTACTTTTTATTGGAAAATAAGTATTCATATGGCATCAATCGGAGGGTTAACAGGTTTTCTTATTAGCGTGTCTATAATATTAAAAACTGACATCCCTGTTCTGATAATCAGCGCAATTATAATTAGTGGCTTTTTGGGTTATAGTAGAATCAGATTAGGCGCACACAAACCATCAGAAGTTTATGCCGGTTTTGTTTTGGGCTTTGGTTTTATTATGGCTTTAGCTATATTGTTTTATAAGTAGATATAAAATATTTATCATTGCAATATTCATATAAAAAAAAGCGGCTGTATCAAAAGTTCTAATTATCAAATCAATATTATTGAAATTTTTTAGAACAAATTTTTGAAACAGCCTCTTCTAATTATAAAGTACAAGGTTTTTGATCAGAACAAAATTAAAGAAATCCCTACACTAATAGGATACATATCTTCTGCAGTATTGTCATAGAAAATATTATTCAGGGGCATATATCCAAAAACATTGATAGCTCCATATCCAAGCCTTGCAGTAACGCCGTAAACAAATTTTTGAATATTATCAAGCTTGTACTCTCTAAACTTCACATCATAATCGTTGCCTGCTATGTCTTTCCCTTCATACTTATTATAAGCATTAACAAGATATGAAGTTTTAAAGCCCAAATGAACTCTTAAAGTCTTAGGTAAAGTACGAACAAAATATCTAAATTCTACAGGTACTCCAAGATAGTTAAGACTAATTTTAGCTTTGTCAACTTTAATGCCATCAGGCAATTCAACAAAATCAAAAGTATTAGTATTATCAACACGAGAAAAAAGATGTGAATCACTATAAAAATTATGGCCAGTATAATGTATACCTCCGGCAATGCTAAAGCTTGATTTAGCTATTGGGTAATCATATAGATAACTTATAGCAGCACCTCTGTCTATAGATCCGGATTTAATATCTCCCGGTATCTCTTGCCAAATATCAACAAAAGTTTCAATAAAAAAACGATCCTGAGGACGCATACGTGTAACAAGATCACTAGCCTGTGATGTCAGGCCAAAGCCTGTTAATAAAACTATTACTAAAAAATTTTTCATCATCTTATGTTTTTTTTTGATCAGATTTAGCAATAATAAATACTATGTATTTGAATTCCTACTTATTAAAAATCTGATTTTTATGTTATACATTATATGAAATTACAATTTTATTATACAAATTTATAAATTGTTAGTTAAAACCAGCTATTTATTATCTTTTTATTTAATTACATTAGTTTTTCTTACAACAGACGCTGTATAAAACAAGCCAAAAGCATCATTTGAAATATTTCCTACCGGCGTAGTAAAACTTCCACCCATAGGACCTGACCCTCCTACTTCAGAGTAAACATGCAAAATAAAATCATAAGCTTCTTGTGTAATGCTATGCATTTCCACAGTTATTGTATCATCCTTTTGAAAATCAAAATTTCCAGCCCAGCTATCAACCTCAAAACCGGGAACAAACATTCCGTCGAAATACTCATCATCTGTAAACATAAGCTTATGCAAAGAATCTGTAAGGTGAATTCCATTTTTATATAAATGCCACAGGTAAAAATCTCCTACCCCGGGAGGTTCCTGTCCATAGTATAGAACTCTGTATGATTCCATATACGGCTCATACCTAAAACCTATAGAATCAATTGTAGCATTGCGGCGAATTTGTGAAGAAGATTCAAATATTTCTCCATTATATTCAATTTTCAAGCTATACCTTTCCCCAATAATTCCATAAGTTTCATTAATGGTCTTATATAAACCGGGCTCTACCTCCTCAAAAAGAAAATCTTCGCCTGAATCGGTTGATAGAATAACATCTGCGCCGCTAAGCAATGGCGTTTGCTCATTCATATAATATTGGCCGGTTTGTGATAATTTCACCCAATGATGTGTGGTGTCTGTGGTAATCTGAGATTCCACAACAAGTCTTTCCTCCAAATCACCTTGCAGAATAATTTCTGTTTCCTCGATACAAGACATTTGAACAAAAAACAACATTGTCAGAATTATAATTAGGCTTATTCTCATTTTGAGCATATTTTTAATTAATTTCAATAACATTATAATAAAGTTTAAAATTTAAAATTGTAAGTAATTGCCGGCATTATACCGAAAAGATACATTTTATAAGGATCTTGTTGATAAGGATTATCTTCGTTTTGTCTAAAGAAATAAGCATATGGATTCTTTTTATTGTAGGCATTGTATACTGATATATTCCATGATCCCTGCCAGCGGCGGTCTTTTTTTAAACTTGTTAAGATTGTTACCGAAAGATCAAGCCTGTGATAATCGGGTAATCTGGTACTATTTTTCTCTCCATAAACAGGAACAATTTCTCCCATATACTCATATCGTTGTATAGGAAGGGTAACCGGTTTGCCTGTATGATAAATCCAACTTGCTCCCATACTAATTCTTTTAGATAACTGATAGTTAATTACAATAGAAAGATCATGGGGTTTATCAAAATTAGACACATAGGGATTTCCCAAATTTATACCCGGAATTTCTCTATCTGACTTTGACCATGCATAAGAAATCCAGCCGGTAAAATCGCCAATATTTCTTCCAAGCATAAACTCAAGGCCGAATGCCCTTGCATCTCCTACTCTGACCTCGCCCTCAAGCTGAGGATTAAGAATGACATTTGCCTGTTCTTTAAAGTCAATTTGATTTTCAATAGTTTTATAATAAGCCTCTACGGAAAAACTGACTGAATTATTCATAAAATCGTGAAAGTATCCTACTGCATATTGATTTGCAATTTGTGGCAAAATATTCGGGCTGCTGGGAAACCAAACATCCAGAGGCGTTGTCATTTCAGAAAAAACAGTTTGATGCAGATATTGAAGCATTCTGTTATAACCTGCTTTTACAGACTGGTTCTCATTAAACATATATCGAATACCCAAACGTGGTTCAGGGCCATGATAATTATTATAAAACTCTCCCTCGCTATAAATTAAAGTATCTGCTGCATTATAATTATCATCAAAAAGAAATACTGTAGATTCACCAACATTTTGAAAAAGAGAATACCTTAATCCAATTTCCACCAATAATTTATCATTAACATTATATTCATTTGACAAATACAAAGCAGACTCCAGGGCATTGCTCGTAGGCATTTGATATTTATCATTAGAACTTTGTTCTCCAACACCTTCAACAAGTCCGGGGTTAAAGCTGTGATATACAGAATGCAGCCCAAACTTAACCGTATTTTTCCTGTTAATAAACCAGGAAAAATCTGATTTAACATTATAAGCTTCAATCCCACTTGTCCAATCAAAAGAGGTAACACCTGATCTTAAACCCATCAAATAATCAAAATTGCTGTAAATAACAGAGAAGTTAGAAAAAATTCTATTGTTAAATATATGATTCCATCTAACAGTTGCTGTGGCATTGCCCCAGCCCAATTTAAAATCATCACCGATGCTTAATATATCCCTTCCAAAGTAACCGGAGAAATAAAGTCTGTTATTGTCATTTATACGATAATTAAACTTTGCATTCAAATCATAGAAATAAAGCTGATTTCCTCTAAGATTAGTATCATTAGATAAGTATAAAAACAAATCAGCATAGGTTCTTCTTCCTGATAAAAGAAAACTGCTCACATCTTTTTGAATAGGCCCTTCGAGTGTCAGGCGACTAGATATTGAACCTATTCCTCCGGAAGCATGATAATCCTTATAATTTCCATCTTTCATCCTTATATCAATAACAGAAGACAATCGTCCGCCATAATTAGCAGGAATTCCACCCTTGTATATCTGAACATCTTTAATAGCATCAGAATTAAATACACTAAAAAAGCCCATTAGATGAGCTGCATTGTATACGCTGGCTTCATCAAGCAGTATAAGGTTCTGATCAACGCTGCCTCCTCTAACAGACAAACCGGTTGAGCCTTCTCCCGCAGAACTAACACCGGGAAGCAATGTTAAGGCTTTAATAACATCAACTTCTCCCATAAATGAAGGAAGAGTTTTTATTGTTTCAACCTGCAAACGATTCACACTCATTCTAACATCAGACACATTCTTATTAGATCTCTCAGATTCAATAACAACCTCCGCAAGCTCATAGCTATGCGGCTCAAGTTCAATATTAATCTGATTATCGCTATTTAAATCAAGCTTTATGGTCTTTTTATGATAACCTACATAGGAATATTCGATTGTGTATTGACCTTTATCCAGACTGATGCTATAAAAACCATATACATTAGTTACAGTGCCCGCACCCAATTCCTTAATTAATACAGTGGCTCCAATAAGATCTTCACCTGTTAAAGCATCGCTTACATGCCCTTTTACAGCAAAATTATCTGTTAGATTTTCACTTTTAACATTAATGCTGTAAAAAATAGCAAAATAAAGAAAAACAAGCTTTAGCAAAGCAAACAAATAGCATCTATTCATACTTTTAGGTAAAATTTTTTATAAAAAAGTAATTGTATAATTTTAAATTAACAAATCTTGAAATAATTTGTTCTATATAATAATTATTATAAACCACTAAAAAGTCCTCTTATTATAGGAATTTGATAATATTTTTGCTTAAAAATAAATATTATTAAGAAAAACAGAGTTTCACTTCATTGTTGATATTAATTTTTTTTTAATTTAGCAATTCGGTAATGTAAATTTAGAGGATTAAAGATATAATAAAAACTCAAAAAATCAGTGTATGAAACTTAATGTAGGATTTATCAAGTCTGTTCTTAATGTTTATGATGAGATGTCGGATAATGGCATAAACATAGTCTATCTGGGAGAATTTCATCATCAAATAACAAAAATGTTTACATCCATGGCTGAAGATGACTTGGACAGGAAAGACGAAGAACGTGCTGTTATTAGAAAAGTATATTCAGTTATGGTAGAAACTTTGCAGAACATGGCGCGTCATAGTGATGAAATAGCTGATAAATTTAATATTGGTAAAGGTTTGTTTATGATTGGAAAAAAGGAAGATACTTATTTTGTTATTACATCAAACAGAGTTTCCAACAGCAAAACAAAAATTCTGGAAGCAGCAATTAAAGAAGTGAATGCAGCTACAAGAGATGAACTCAAACAAATGTATAAGAAACAAATGTGCGATGGCACTATCAGCTCAAAAGGTGGAGCAGGACTTGGTCTTATTGAAATTGCAAAAAGGACAAGAAATAAACTGGTTTATGAGTTTTTGCCACTTGATCAAAACAGTCAGTTTTTCATTTTGAAAGTGGAGATTAACGCTAAGAAAATAGAATAATAATATCTTTTTCTTTCCTTAGCACATGCTAAATCACAAATTATGTCTCATGACATTTTTGAAACTCCAATTGAGTTTTTAAAAGGTGTAGGCCCTCAAAGAGCTGATCTTTTAAAGGATGAAGTTGATATATTTGTTTTTAAAGACCTTCTGTACTTTTTCCCTTTTCGATATATAGATCGAAGCAAATTTTACAAAATCAGTGAAATTAGTGACGACTTGCCATATATTCAACTCCGAGGTTTTATATCTAACATTGAACTTCATGGGGCAAAGCGTACGAACAGGATGACTGCCACCTTTTCTGATCCCTCAGGTCAAATTGAGTTAGTATGGTTTAAGGGCTTTAAGTGGTTAAAAAACAGCTTTAAACCTAATGTGGAATATATTGTTTTTGGTAAGCCAACAAAATTTGGCAACAAAATAAATATTGTACATCCTGAAATTGAAATAGTTGACGCTGAATCCCTTAGTCAGCTTTCTTCGATGCAAGCTGTTTACAGTTCTACAGAAAAATTAAAAAGCAAAGGACTTGACAGCAAAGGTATAAGCAAATTAATGAGAAACTTATTGCCAAGAGTTGAAGATTTAATTCCGGAGACTTTAAACAAAGAAATAATATCAACATTAAAACTTATTTCAAGAAAAGAAGCCATAAGAAATATCCACTTTCCTGAAAATACCTTAAAGATGAAGCAGGCAATTTCAAGGCTTAAGTTTGAGGAATTGTTTTATCTTCAGATGAGTTTACTGAAATTAAAAACTGACAGGGATATAAAATTAAAGGGGCACATATTTAATAAGCTAGGTGATTCTTTTCATAACTTCTATAATCTCAATTTACCATTCGAACTAACAAATGCACAGAAAAGAGTATTAAAAGAAATTCGTTCTGATACTTTATCCGGAAAACAAATGAACCGTTTATTGCAGGGAGATGTTGGCAGCGGCAAAACAATTGTTGCATTAATGACAATGCTCATGGCTAATGACAACGGTTTTCAGGCATGTTTAATGGCTCCTACAGAAATTCTTGCCCAACAACATCATACGAATATTCTTAAGCTGCTTAAAAATTTAGATATAAAGATTGCTCTTTTAACCGGCTCGACAAGAACTGCCGAAAGAAAAGAAATTTTTAGCAAGCTAGCGTCAAAAGAGATTAATATTTTAATAGGAACTCATGCTCTTATTGAAGATAAAGTAGTTTTTTCGAATTTGGGAATGGTGGTTATTGATGAACAGCATCGCTTTGGAGTTGCTCAAAGAGCAAAATTATGGGCAAAAACTGCAAGTCCGCCACATGTTCTTGTTATGACAGCTACTCCGATACCAAGAACATTAGCAATGACTCTTTATGGTGATTTAGATGTTTCTGTAATTGATGAACTACCGCCGGGAAGAAAGTCAATAAAAACAATTCATCAATACGATTCAAACAGGCTGAAGGTTTTTGGCTTCATGAAAGATCAAATTAAAAAGGGAAGGCAAATATATGTAGTATATCCACTAATAAAAGAGTCAGAAAAGCTGGATTTAAAACATCTTACAGATGGTTATGAAAGTATCTCAAGAGAATTCCCAATGCCGCAATATATTGTTAGCATATTGCACGGTCAAATGAAACCGGCAGATAAAGATTTTGAAATGCAGCGATTTGTTAAGGGAGAAACGCAAATAATGGTTGCAACAACCGTTATTGAAGTAGGTATTGACGTTCCGAATGCGTCGGTAATGGTTATAGAAAGTGCCGAGCGCTTTGGTTTATCTCAATTGCATCAGCTTCGCGGAAGGGTTGGAAGAGGCTCTGACCAGTCATACTGCATATTGATGACAGCTGATAAGTTAAGCAATGATGCAAGAATAAGAATTAAGTCAATGGTAGAAACAAATGATGGATTTGAAATTGCTGAGACAGATTTGAAGCTGAGAGGTCCCGGGGATATCCGTGGAACTCAGCAAAGTGGTATGATAGATCTAAAAATTGCTGATATTGCAAAAGACGAAAAAATATTGCATTTTGCAAGAGGATTGGCAAGGGCAGTTCTCGAAAAAGATCCGGAGTTAAGCAATCCTGAAAATAAAATTATTAAAGAAACTTTAAAGAAGCTAAATAAACACAAAAGCATGTGGAGCCGAATAAGCTAAAAAAAGAGCCAAAATCTTAAAGGATTTTGGCTCTTTTTTTAATTATATAAATTTCCTAATTCAACACGAATCTGATTGGCATTCTGTATTGTACTCTAACAGGCTGATTTCTTTGCCTTCCTGGTTTCCAGTTCGGCATATTTTTAACAACCCTTATTGCTTCCTGATCACATCCTCCACCAATTCCACGGAGAATTTCTACGTTTGTCACACTGCCGTCTTTTTCAACAACAAAAGTAACAAACACAGAACCCTGAATTCCTGATTCTCTGGCAATTGTAGGATACCTGATATTATCCCTTAAATATTTCATCATTGCTTCCTGTCCTCCGGGAAATTCCGGATTTTCCTCTACAATTTCAAAAATATAATCTTCTTCAACTTCTTCTTCTTCAGCAATAAAAGGAGTAAATTCTTTAACTTCTGTTTCAGCAGTTGCCTCAACATCTACTATAAATTCCTCTTCTATTTCAACATCATCATCAACGATAACGAGTTCGGTTGAAGGTTCCGGCGGAGGTGGTGGAGGCGGCTCCTCCGGTCTTGTAATAGGTATATCTTCTTCTTCAATAAAATCCGCTTCTAAATTACCCAGATCATATTCAGTCCTTTCGTATGTTTTCCATTCAAAAGCAACCAGAACACCAACTAAGGTCAGGATAATACCAATCTGAAGAAATACGCTTTTCTTCCTTTCAAGATCAGCTTTGGGTGTCTTTTTGATTTCCATATTTCTATATATTAAAATTAAAAGCTATTGTTTTATACTAATTCAAATAATTTCAAGAGCGCTAATATACGAAAAAATAAAATTACTAAAATCTTATTTTTTCAAAAACTTAAACACTTTTATGTAACCAACTGTTTCAAAGTATTTAAAAATAATAATACCTGTAAAAACTCCGATTAAATTCGCTACAAAATCATAAAAATCGGCATTCCTGCTATCAAACAAAAAATGTTGCAATATTTCGGTTATTCCACTAAAAAGCAATCCAGAAATAAAAACAGTAGTGTAATAGTTGTTTTTATGTTTAGAACTCTCTTTTTTATAATAGAAACCTACATGCAATAAAAACGCAAAAATTGCAAATATTATTATGTGTACAATTTTATCAAAATATGGAATATCAAATATTCCACTTGGAGGTATTGTACTTTCGGGAATACTAATAATAAAAAAAATTATTAAAGCCCAAAAGATTGCAGGAATAAAACTTTTTAACGGCATCCAAAAAAAATCAGAAATTTTTATCCTACTAATTCTTTATACTGATCAGCAGAAAGCAAGTCGCTTTTTTGACCGGGATCAGTTAATTTGATTTTTGCAATCCAGCCTTTGCCATATGGATCTTTATTTACAATATCAGGAGTACTTTCTATTTCTTCATTAAACTCAAGTACCTCTCCTGATACAGGCATAAAAAGATCTGATACCGTTTTTACTGCTTCAATAGTGCCGAAAGCATCTTCTTGTTCAAGAGTTTCGCCAATACTATCTACCTCAATATAAACTATATCTCCAAGTTCATTTTGAGCGAAATCAGTAATACCAATGTAGGCTTCGTCACCTTCAACTTTAAGCCATTCATGATCTTTTGTGTACAGTAATTCTTCAGGAAAATTCATAATTTTCTAAATATTAAAAGTGAATTATATTTTAAGATTGAGGTTCAAAAATACAATCTTTTTTGCAAGAAAAATCAGAAATATTGCATTTATTTTTATAATAATCCCATATCAAGCTTTGCTGCATCAGAAATCAAATCTAAAGACCACTGAGGTTCAAATACGAGTTTGATTATAACATCATTAACTCCCTCAATATTTTTTACAACATTTTTAACATTATTAGGCATACTATCAGCAACAGGACAATTGGGATTAGTGAGAGTCATCACAATCTCTACAAAATTATTATTGTCGATATTTATTTCATATATTAATCCCAAATCATAAATATTCACAGGTATCTCAGGATCATGTACTGTTTTTAAGGCTTTAATAATTTCCTTTTCTAATTCTTGTTTCTCATTATCATTCATAGCAAATAATTTTATGACTTGGACTTAAAAGCAATTGCATAAAGCTTCATTTGCTTAATCATGCTAACTAAACCATTAGATCTGGTTGGTGAAAGATGCTCCTTGAGTCCTATTTTATCAATAAAGTCTAACTCAGCATTTATTATTTCGTCAGGACGTTGACCTGATAAAACCCTAATAAGTATATGGACTATGCCTTTCGTTATTAAAGCATCGCTATCGGCCGTAAAATAAACTTTACCATCATCCATTTTGGCATGCAGCCATACTTGAGATTGGCAGCCACTGATTAAGAATTGTTTGTTTTTGTATTTTTCATCAATCGGCGGTACGCTCTTTCCCAGCTCTATTATATAATTATACTTATCGAGCCAATCATCAAACATCTCGAATTCTGAAATAATTTCTTGTTCTTTTTCTTTAATACTCATAGCAGAATTTTTTTTGATTATAATTATTCTGTTTTAAATAATTCTTTCTTTTCTTCTGCTTTTAATTGCAAGTCGGAAGCAGTTTTAAATGGGCTGGGCTTACTAATTAGAAAAAACACAAGACCCATTGCAGCAATATATATCAAATTTGTATCTGCTGTAATTACAAAAATCAAACAAACACTTATGATTGCTGATGCAGTGATTGCGAATCTAAAAAACAAAGCTTTATAATATAATATCATCTTGGCATTAAGTACCAAATCTTTATCTATTTTTTTTATGGCATTCTGAGGTATAATAAAAGCTATTGGCAAATGAATTAATAAGCTGGCAATAGCAATATATTTTAGAATGTCTAAAGTATTTTTGTTTATGTCAATAAAGGGTCCGTAATAATTCTCTGATAATGAGCTAATTAACAATACCAAAATTGCAGAAAAAAAGAAAAAGCTAAACTTAACGTTTAATAAACGTTGAATTTGTGCCGGTGATTTGTTTTCCATTATTTTTTTTTGATGTTTTTACTTTAAAAATATTTATATATGAATAAAAATCAAGTAAACATTTCCCTGATTTTCTTAAGTGCACTAATTAAAACATCAATCTCTTCATTTTTATTATAGGCAGCAACTGACAATCTAACAGTACCATAAATATTAAAAAAATCAATAACCGGCTGAGCACAATGATGACCGGTTCGCATTGCTATGCCGAACTTATCCAGGATTGTACCTGTGTCATAAGGATGAATATCTTCAAAGATAAAAGAAATCAAGCTGGCTCTTTTTGACGCATTGCCAATAAATCTAATATTATCTAGTTTTTCTAATTCATTATAAGCATAATTAAGCAAACTATTTTCATGGTCAGCGATATTATCAATGCCTATATCTTCAACAAATTTAAGAGCTTGTTCAAAACCCAAAACATCACCTACATTAGGTGTTCCTGCTTCAAATTTGAAAGGTAATTCATTATAAGTTGTTTTGTCAAAAGAAACATCTTTAATCATTTCACCCCCACCTTGATATGGAGGCAATTTATCAAGCCATTCTTCTTTTCCATATAATACACCAATGCCCATTGGACCATATATTTTATGAGATGACATACAGTAGAAATCACAATCCAAATCTTTTACATCAACCTTAATGTGAGATACAGCCTGTGCTCCATCAATTAATACAGGGATGTTATTTTTATGAGCAGTACTAATAATCTTCTTAATGGGATTAATTGTGCCGAGAGAATTACTAACATGAGCTAATGCAATAAGTTTTGTCTTGTCATTAATTAAATTATCAATTTCATCTAAGAGCAATTCTCCTTTTTCATTAATCGGAATAACCTTTAATTCCGCGCCTTTGTCTTCACACGCCATTTGCCATGGAACTATATTTGAATGATGTTCCATTGCTGAAATCAAAACCTGATCGCCTTTATTTAGAAATTTTTTGGAAAAAGTACTTGCAACAAGATTGATTGACTCTGTAGTTCCACGAGTAAATATAATCTCATGAGAATGAGTTGCATTTAAAAATTTCTGAACAGTTTTTCTTGTTTCTTCATACGCTTCAGTGGCAAGCTGGCTTAAATAGTGGGCACCTCTATGAATATTTGAATTTTCTTCACTATAATAATTTGAAATTCTATCAATTACGACCTTGGGCTTTTGAGTTGTAGCAGCATTGTCAAAATAAACCAAAGGATGATTATTCACCTGTCTTTGGAGAATTGGAAATTGACTTCTAATTTCTTCAATATTATAGTTCATAATAAAAAGAATTTATAATTTATCCATATCAATATTGAATATGGCAGACTCCTTGTTATTACAATGCAACAAGCACTGATCACAAATCGACAACTCACCACGAAGTCGTTTTTGCACCATCATATCCAAGCTCTCGCGCAATGCAGGAATTGAAATTTTATTAACCACTTCAGAAGCAAAGGCATACATTAATAATTGCATTGCGGTTTTTTCACAAAGTCCTCTTGAGTGGAGATAAAACAGCGCATCCTGGTCAAGCTGTCCAACGGTAGCACCATGACTACATTTAACGTCATCAGCATAAATTTCAAGATGAGGCTGAGTATAAACTATTGCATCATCGGTAAGTAGAATATTTCTGTTATTTTGATGTGCTTCTGTTTTTTGCGAATCTTTTCTAACCAAAACTTTTCCGGTAAAAACAGCTTTTGCGTTGTCGTCTAAAATACCTTTATAAAGCTGATTTGAAAAATTTTCTTCATTAACATGATCAACAAAAACCTGATTATCTACTTGCTGGTTATTATCCATCAAATACAAACCATACAAATTAGTTTCGCAATGCTTCCCTTCAATACTAACATCAACATTATTTTTTGTAAAGCCTCCATTTAGTGTAATTGCATTGGCTATTAGCTTACTTCCTGTACCTTGCTTAAAGAATAAGTTTGTTATCAAATTTGAGTTCTCTCCCATATTTTGAACTTTGTAATGCTCAAGTTCAGAATTTTCACCAAGGAATATTTCAGAAACAGTATTTGTAAAACTCAAACCATGAACAAGACTATCATCACAATGGAGTAATGTTAATTTAGAGTTTTTGCCCAGAACTATCAGGTGTCTTGGTTGTAAAAACAAATTATCCCTTGAGTTTACAACGTTAATTATTTGTATGGGTTTTTCAATCTCAACATTATCCGGTACATAAATAAACAAACCATCTTGCAAAAAAGCTGTATTAAGAGAAACAAGTCCGGGTTTTTCAAGTTTAGCCGTTTTACCAAGATATTTCTCTATAATTTCCGGATATACTTCCATTGCTTTAGACAAACCACCAATAATGGTTCCGTTTTGAAGCTCAGTAATTGCAGCATTGTTGTAAACATACCAGCCATTCAGCATTGTTACACTAAAGGTATCAAGATCAAAAACATCACAGCAAAATATTTTGTCAACATCTAAACTACGACTCTGATTTGAAAAGTCAAACTTGTAATCAAAAGATAATATTCTTTCAATATTTGAATGTTTCCAATTTTCATCTTTTGCAGTAGGAAGTCCCTGATGAACAAGAACACCTATTGCCTTTTCTCTGAGTTGCTTTACTGCTTCAGGAGAATTCGCATTAATCAATGATTCATTCTGTTTGTATAGCTCAAGAATTTGATCTTTCATTAACCGGCTATATTTAAATTATTAAAAAATATTATTTACTATTACTAATTACTTCTTTTTTTATCCATTCATAGCCTTTTTTCTCAAGCTCCAATGCAAGTTCTTTCGTGCCACTTTTAACAATTCGTCCATCATAAAGAACATGAACAAAGTCAGGAATAATAAAATCCAGTAATCTTTGGTAGTGAGTAATTACAATTGCTGCATTATCAGGTCTTTTTAAAGCATTAACACCATTAGCAACAATTCTCAAAGCATCTATATCCAATCCAGAGTCCGTTTCGTCTAGTATTGCAAGTTTTGGTTCCAGCATTGCCATTTGGAATATTTCATTCTTTTTCTTCTCACCACCTGAAAATCCTTCATTTACAGAACGGTTTGTAAGATTAGACTGAATTTCAACAACTTTCTTTTTTTCTTCCATAAGCTTAAGGAACTCTGCACCTGTTAATGGCTCCAAGCCAAAATACTTTCTTTTTTCATTAATGGCAGTACGCATAAAATTTACCATACTAACTCCGGGTATTTCCACAGGATATTGAAAACCCAAAAATACACCTTCTTTAGATCTTATATCCGGCGGCATTTCCAAAAGATTTTTATTCATATAAGAAATATCACCCGAATCCACAGTAAAAACTTCCCTTCCGGCAATAACAGAAGCCAAGGTACTTTTTCCCGATCCATTTGGACCCATAATAGCATGAACTTCCCCGGCTTTTACCTCAAGGTTAAAATCCTTTAAGATTATTTTACCATCAATTGAAACTTGTAAGTCTTTTATTTTAAGCATATTATGATTACTTTATATTATTATAATAAACAATAAATAACTAGCCAACACTACCTTCAAGGCTAATATTCAGAAGTTTTTGTGCCTCTACAGCAAACTCCATTGGTAGTTTTTTAAGGACATCTTTGGCGTAGCCATTAACTATCAGTCCTATTGCACTTTCCATATCAATACCTCTTTGCAGGCAATAAAACAACTGATCTTCGGAAATTTTACTGGTAGTTGCTTCATGTTCAACAATTGAAGATTTATTTCCAACTTCTATATATGGAAAAGTATGTGCCCCACATTTATCACCAAGTAATAATGAATCACACTGGGAAAAGTTTCTAGCATTCTCCGCATTTTTGGAGGTTTTAACAAGACCTCTATAGCTGTTATTACTATGTCCTGCAGAAATCCCTTTACTGATAATAGTACTTTTCGTATTTTTTCCCAGGTGAATCATCTTAGTACCGGTATCAGCCTGCTGCATATTGTTTGTAACGGCAACAGAATAAAATTCCCCTGATGAATTATCTCCTTTAAGAATTAGACTAGGATACTTCCAGGTAACTGCAGATCCGGTTTCTACCTGAGTCCAGGAAATTTTCGAATTATCTCCTTTGCAAATTCCTCTTTTAGTAACAAAATTATAGACACCGCCTTTGCCCTTCTTATCACCGGGCCACCAATTCTGGACAGTAGAGTATTTTACTTCTGCATCTTCATGTGCTATTATTTCAACAATAGCCGCATGAAGCTGATTCTCGTCACGAATAGGTGCTGTACATCCTTCCATATAGCTAACATAACTGCCTTTTTCTGCAATTATGAGAGTACGTTCAAATTGACCTGTATTTGCGGCATTGATTCTAAAATATGTAGATAGTTCAAGAGGGCACCGCACTCCTTCCGGAATAAAGCAAAATGAACCATCACTAAATACCGCTGAGTTTAATGCTGAAAAAAAGTTATCAGTATAAGAAACAACAGATCCCATATATTTCTTTACCAAATCCGGATGATTTTGCAGAGCTTCACTAAAGCTACAAAATATAATACCTTTTTCAGCTAAAGTAGATTGAAAAGTAGTTTTTACAGAAACAGAATCAATAACGGCATCAACAGCCACTCCGGCTAGAATTTTTTGTTCATCTAGAGGGATTCCAAGTTTATTAAATGTTTCAACTAATTCCGGATCAACCTCATCCAAACTTTCATATTTTGGCTTCTTTTTTGGAGCTGCATAATAAATAATATCCTGATAATCTATTTTATGATAATCGACATGAGCCCATGTTGGTTCTTCCAATGTTTGCCAATGTTTAAAGGCTTTCAGTCTAAAATCCAACATAAATTTGGGTTCATTCTTTTTTGCAGAAATAAACCTGACAGTATCTTCAGTAAGGCCCTTTGGAGCCTGATCAAGTTCCATATCAGTATAAAAACCATACTTATATTCCTCATTGGCAAACTTATTAAGTGCCTTATTATTCTCTTCAGTATCTGACATATTCAACAATCACATTTAATAAAAATTAAGCGAAGATAACCTTGCCGCTATCTTGTTGTCTTTATTTAGATTGACTTAAAACTAATTCACAAAGATAACAAACATGGGTCTTTAATTCAAACCACTAAAGATATAATTTTGTTTGAATAAATTTTTCTTTGCATCATAAAAAACAGCACATAAATATATTATATGCTGTTCTGGACTGTTTCATTAAAATGAAAGAAAAAAAACATTAGTATGCTCTTGCAAAAATAACTCTCTGAATAGAAGGTTTACCTGAATATATGCATTTTCCTTCTTCCTTTTTATTATCTAATGGGATACACCTAATCGTTGCTTTTGTTTCATCTTTAATCTTTTGTTCCGTTTCGGGGGTTCCATCCCAGTGAGCATAAATAAATCCCGCTTTATTGTCAAGAATTTCACAAAATTCATCCCATGAGTCTGCATAATGAGTGCTGTTTTCTCTAAAAGCAAGAGCTTTTTGATAAAGATTATCCTGGATTGCATCCAATAAATGAGCAATTTTATTTTCAATATCTGAAATTTGATATGTTTCTTTTTCCAGGGTATCTCTTCTGGCAACTTCTACTGATTGATTTTCCACGTCTCTCGGACCAATGGCAATTCTAACAGGAACACCTTTAAATTCGTATTCATTAAATTTCCAACCCGGCTTATGAGTTTGTCTGTTATCAAATTTAACAGTAATACCTTTGGATCTAAGTTTCGCAATAATCTCATCAGCTTTTTCACAGACTAATTCGTATTGTTCCTGACTTTTGTAAATTGGAACGATAACAACCTGGTTAGGTGCAAGTTTAGGCGGCAAAACAAGGCCTTTATCATCAGAATGCGCCATAATAAGGGCTCCTATTAATCTTGTTGACACACCCCATGATGTAGCCCAAACAAAATCTATTTTACCTTCAGAATTAGTAAACTTTACATCAAAAACCTTTGCAAAATTTTGTCCTAGAAAATGCGAAGTACCTGCTTGAAGAGCTTTTCCATCCTGCATAAGAGCTTCTATGCAAAATGTTTCGACAGCACCCGCAAATCTTTCATTTGGAGACTTCAGACCTTTTATTACAGGAAGAGCCATAAAATTCTCAGCAAAATCAGCATAAACATCCAACATTTTAGTTGTTTCTTCCCATGCCTCATCCTGAGTTGCATGAGCCGTATGACCTTCCTGCCAAAGAAACTCTGCTGTACGCAAAAACATTCTTGTTCTCATCTCCCATCTTACAACATTTGCCCATTGATTAATAAGTATTGGCAAATCTCTATATGATTGAATCCAACCCCTGTAAGTATCCCAAATTATTGTTTCAGAAGTAGGTCTGATAATAAGTTCTTCCTCTAACTTAGCCTTTTCATCAACTATTAGGCCTTTTCCATCCGGATCATTTTTTAATCTGTAATGAGTTACTACTGCACATTCTTTAGCAAAGCCTTCAACATGATCAGCTTCTTTGCTAAAAAAAGATTTTGGTATAAAAATTGGGAAATATGCATTTGAATGACCTGTGTCTTTAAACATTTTGTCAAGAGCTCCTTGCATTTTTTCCCAAATAGAGTATCCATAAGGTTTTATAACCATACATCCTCTAACAGCAGAATTCTCAGCTAATTCAGCCTTTTGGACAATATCATTATACCATTTGGAATAATTTTCTTCACGAGTTGAAAAATCTTTAGCCATGATAAATAGATAATGGTATGAATTTTGTAATATTATAAGTAAACAATTAAGGGGCAAATTTAAGAAAATAAAACAAGCCCTCAAGAGCAAAAAAATATAAAAAACAAAATGATTGTCTTATCATAAAAACCTAAAAAGATGAAAACACTAGTAAAAATATTCGCAATCGTCGCTTTATTTATGACAGCCTGTACTAGTTCTTACTACACAGGAAGCGCATATGACGACATTTATTACAGTCCTGAAAATGAAATTCCGGTAGAAGAAGCTACTGCGCAAGGAAAGGCAACTGTAATTGAAAAACCCGCAAATCAAGAGCAAAGCTATAACACTCAGACTGAAACTACTGATACTGTCTATAATGAAACCGGCAAAAGCCAGTATAACAGTGATTATTATAGTGGATATGAGGAACCTGCTCAAACCGAAACCTATTATGATGATGAAGGAGACACTTATGTTTCTAACTATTATTATGGAGATTACTACGATTATGCATATTCATCACGTATTAGAAGATTTCACAGATACAACTATGCAAGTTTTGCATACTATGATCCTTGGTACACAAACATGTACTGGTACACTTACAATCCTTACTATTATGGGGTAAGCATTTACATGGGATACGGAGCACATGGGTTCTATTATCCCGGATATTATTATAGCCCATGGGGTTATGGATATGGATATTACAACCCTTATTACGGATATGGATATGGTTCCAGTTATTGGGCAGGATATCATCACGGATATTGGGCAGGATACTATTCTTACTACAATAACTACTACAACTATCAGTATTTATACAACAGTTACGACAGAAGCAACTATTACTACGGACACCGTGGTGATCAGGCAGGAACAACTGAAAGTGGCCATACAGGAAGAACCCGTGACTTAAGTGCAAAATCAACCCTTGCATCAAATTTCGAGTCATCCAGAGCAGATGAGAGATCACAGACTAGAAGCGAAACCCAAGAAAGAGTTTCTGAAAGTTCAAGAGTTACAGATACAAAACCAGGTAGCACTAAACCTGCTGAAACAAGACCTGTCGAATCAACTAAACCTGTTGAATCAACAAAACCTGTAGAATCAAAAAGACCTGTAGAAGTAACGAAGCCTGCTAATGAAACAAGACCTGCCGAAACTCGACCTTCTGAACAAAAACAACCTGAAAGATATCAGCCTAGCCGCACGCCTGAAGATTATTCTTCACCAAGTCGCGAGCAATATCAAAGATATACCAGGCCAAAGCAAACTCCATCAGGTAGTCAAAATGCCAGAGATGCAAGTTCTGACAGACCACCAAGGACTTATACTTCACCGAGCTATCAACAGCCAAAATCAACACAGCAGTATAGAAGTCCTCAAGGAGAAAGAGCACCTTCAAACAGAAGTCAACGAAGTGATGGTTCAGTCCAATCAAGGCCACGTCAAAGCCAGCCTAGTCAAACCAGGCCACAAACACAGCCTCAGAGACAGCAAACAAAACCGAGGTCTACGTCACCTTCAAGACAGCAGACTGCACCTTCAAGACAAAGCAAGCCTTCAAGACAGCAGCCTAGCAGCACAAGGCCTGCACCATCAAGAAAAAGCGGAAGCAGTACAAGGCCTTCAAGAAGTAGCAATAATAGCAGAAGCTCGTTTTCACCATCCAGAAGCTCAAGCAGTAGTTCAAGGTCTTCTTTCAAAAGCAGTAGTTCATCTTCAAGCTCAAGTAAATCAAGCAGCTCGGGCAGAAGAAGGTAAATAATATTACTTATTGCAAATACCAGAATTGATATAAAGAACAGATTGTAGAGATTTAAAATAATTATTATAATTAGTAATAATATTAAGAATATGAAAAAGATAAAGCTAATATTTGCATTAATGATGCTAACAGCATTTAGCACAACGGGACAAAATGAATCTGATGCTCTTAGATATTCATATTTAGATCATGGAGGTACAGCTCGTTTTATGAGCATGGGAGGTGCTTTTGGTTCTCTTGGAGGAGATTTTTCTACTCTTAGTACAAATCCTGCCGGTATAGGCATATTCAGAGGATCTGAATTCTCCATTACTCCATCATTGAATTACAGTAAGGTTAACTCAATGTATTATGGAGTTTCAGATGAGGATATAAAATATAGTTTTAATCTCAAAAACATTGGGTTTGTTTTTACGGTTCCTTTGCAAGGAGGTATTGAACAACCCGGAATGAAAAGCCTTAACTTTGGATTCGGCCTTAATCAACACAATACATTTAATAACAGAGTTGTAGCTGAAGGTTTTAATAATCAAAATTCGATTATGACTCATTTCTTAAATCAAGCAAATGAGGAAGGTAGCATTGACAGATTAAATCCATTCTCAACTCAACTTGCTTATGACACATGGCTGCTTGGAACTGAAGGTGAAGATGAAACATTCTTTGTGGATATGCCTGAAGGAAATGTTCATCAAAGAATGGAAAAAAACACTTCAGGAAGTATTCGAGAATTGGTATTAACAATGGGAGGTAATTACAATGATGTTGCTTATTTTGGAGCCACAATAGGAATACCATCAGTAAGATATGAGGAAAATTTCACATTTATTGAAAGAGATACTGAAAATTTGAATGATGATTTTAACTCTCTTGAATACAATCAATATTTATACACTACCGGTAGAGGGTTTAATGTGAAACTTGGTGCCATATTCAGAATCGCAGATATTGTGCGCTTAGGAGCAGCCGTTCATACTCCTACCTTCTTTAAAATGGAAGATGAATATAAAAACTCAATGCAATCTGATTTAAATTTTGATGATTATCCAAATGAAGCAGAATCTCCTACAGGTGTATTTGAGTATGAAATAAACACACCATTAAAAGCTATTGGAAGTGCCGGAGTTGTAATTGGAAAATTTGGAATAATAAGTGTTGACTATGAATTTGCGGATTATTCCAGTATGAGATTAAGGAGTGATGATTATCATTTTTCAGATGAGAACAGAGCTATAAAAAGTGATTTTACGCAACAGCACAAAGTAAGATTTGGAGGAGAGGTCAATCTTTCACCAGTGCTTGTAAGGGGAGGATATTCAATGTACACAAGTCCTTATTCAGGAGGACTAGATGATTTGGCACAAACATCTATTTCTGCGGGTATTGGTTTGAGAGACAAAGGATACTTTCTGGATTTTGCTTATATCTATAGTTTTTATAATGAGGATTTCTATCCATATACAAATGTGGCAGCAATAGAGCCGGCAACATTTGATTACACCCATAGTAATTTTGTTTTAACATTAGGTTTACGTTGGTAAGGTATATTAGGTTGATGTTGTTTGTTTTTTAATAAAAAAGCCCGAAAGAATTTTTCGGGCTTTTTTATATATCATTGCACTAATACAGTTGTACCATAATTTTAGATATCAACGCTTTCGGCGATATCATCATCAACCAATATCCTGCCACAATATTCACAAACAATAATTTTTTTGTGCAATTTAATATCTAATTGTCTCTGCGGCGGAATTTTATTAAAACAACCTCCACATGCATCTCTTTCAACTACCACAACAGAAAGTCCGTTTAGCGAATTTTCTCTGATTCGTCTATAAGCAACAAGCAATCTCTCTTCAATTTGTTCTTCTTGTTCTTTGGACTTTTTAATAAGATTCTCTTCATCTCTTTTAGTTTCAGAAACAATATCCTCGAGTTCTTTATTCTTTTCATTTAAATCATCCTTACGTTCAGCAAGGTTATTTTCAGCAGCTTCTAAAACTTTTGATTTAAGTTCAATTTCCTGTGTATATTCTTTGATTTTTTTCTCGCACAATTGAGATTCCAGACTCTGATATTCTATTTCCTTTGATAAAGAATCATACTCTCTATTATTACGCACATTCATTTGTTGTGCTTCGTATTTTTTAATAAGTTCGGCACAATCAACAATAGCATTTTTCTTATTAATAACTTCCTGATTAAGCTCGTCAATTTCAAGCTTTAGCTTTTCTGTTCTTGTCTCAAGTCCGGCGATTTCATCTTCTAGATCTTGCACTTCCAGAGGAAGCTCACCTCTAACAGCGCGAATTTTGTCAATTTGATGGTCTATTCTTTGTAATGTATATAAACCAACTAATTTCTTTTTAATAACTTGTTCCAGACTTTCTTCAGGAGTTATTTTTGTTGTGATGATTTCGCCTTCACTAACAACAACTTCTTCCTTTTCAGCCTTGGGTTTCGACTTTTTAGCTGTTTTTGATACTTTAGTCATATACGTGTTTTTATAAGTTTTCAAAAAGATTAAAAATAACAAACGGCATTAGATTGCCTATTGGAAATTTGGAGTGCAAAGTTAGTAAATTTTTTGCTAATAATATCATATATGATTTCAGAAGTAAACTGTTCTGTTTCAAAATGACCTGCATCAACCAGCAGTATGGAGTTTGCAGAGTCTAAAAATTGATGATACTTAACATCTCCGGTAACAAAAGCATCAGCTCCTGCTCTCACGGCTTTATCAATAAAAGAGCTGCCGGATCCTCCGCAGACAGCTACTTTTGAAATCGCTTTCTTTCTTAAGCCGGAATGTCTTAAAACAGGAACTACAAGATTTTTTTTCACCATTTTCAAAAAATCAATGTCAGACATAGGTTTTTTTAAATCACCTATCATGCCGGCACCGGCCTTTTCAAAATCATTCTCAAGAGGATAAATATCATAAGCTACTTCCTCATATGGATGAGCTTTTAGCATTGAAGCTATTATCATTTTTTGCAAAAATGCAGGAAATACAGTTTCAATTCTAATTTCAGATTCAAAATGCAATTTATTCACTTCTCCGACGAAGGGATTTGAACCTTCATGCGCTCTAAATGAGCCTTGTCCCTGAATATTATAGCTGCAAGAATCATAATCACCTATGTTTCCTGCACCTGCTTCAAATAAAGCATTTCTGACAATATCAGCATATTCATTTGGACAAAAAACAACAAGCTTTTTTAACACATCCTTTTTAGGTGATAAAATCTTTAAATTCTCCAAACTCAATTTAGCAGCAAGTTTATTATTAACACCATGAAAAGCATTATCAATATTCGTATGAACAGCAAGTATTGCTATATCATTTTTAATTGCTTTAATAATAGCTCTACTAGCAGAAGTTTGATTTGATATTGATTTTAAACCATTGAAAATTAATGGATGATGCGATATTACAACATCACAATTATCATTAATTGCCTCATCCATAACATCTTCTGTGACATCCACACAAATAAGTGCTTTTGAAATTGTATTTTGCGCATCTCCAATTAATAAGCCTGAATTATCATAACTTTCCTGTAATTGAAATGGAGCATACTCATTAAGTGTATTTAAAAGTTCGAAAAGTTGCATACTTGATTTTTTTCAAAATTAGAAAAATATATTTTAATTCAGCTTTAATAATTTAAATGTAAAGAATATATAAAACGTGAATTTAAAGGCAAAATTATATTTTATATTTGTTTATAATATCATTATACCTAATTTCTGTTTTTTTAGATAATGAATTCTTAACTTTGATGCATGAACTTTTTAAAAATTTTTTTATTGCCTTTCGCAATCCTTTACGGTCTGATTGTATTTTGCCGTAATAAGTTATTTGACTGGGGTTTATTAAAAAGCAAATCGTTCAAAGTGCCTGTTATTGGGGTTGGAAATTTAAGCGCCGGCGGAACCGGAAAAACTCCTCATGTAGAATACTTAATAGAACTCTTAAGCAAAGATTATAATATAGCCATATTAAGCAGGGGATATAAAAGGACCACAAAAGGATATTTAAAAGTAAATAAAAATTCAACAAGTAAAGAAGTAGGTGATGAACCTTTGCAAATATCAAAAAACTTTCCTGAGATAACGGTTGCAGTAGATGAGAAAAGAGTAAGAGGTATAAATAAATTATTAAGGGATAATCCGAAAATTCAGTTGGTTATACTTGATGATTCTTTTCAGCATCGGTATGTTAAGCCACAAATTAACATATTAATAACCGAGTACTTCAAAATGTTTTACAATAATTACCTTTTACCAATTGGAACATTGCGAGAATCAAAAGCCCAAACTAAACGAGCTGATGCAATGATTGTATCAAAAACTCCCGAAGTATTTTCTCCACTTGACAGAAGAATAATTTTAAAAAAGCTGGCAAAATATAAAGTAAAAAATATATTCTTTTCTTATATAAAGTATAAAACCTGGGAACCAATAACAAAAGCCGCTAAGCAAAACCCTAAGCAAAAAGCCAAAACAATCTTTCTTCTAACCGGCATAGCAAATCCTTCTGCTTTGGAAGAGCAATTAAAAAGACATAGTGAAGAACTATACAGTTATCATTATTCTGATCATTATAATTTTACAGAAAATAACTTATTAAAGCTTAAACAACATTTTAATGATAAATTTTCCGGTTCTAAAGTAATAGTAACTACTCAAAAAGACGCTATGCGCTTGTATAAGCCGGAATTAATGGAAATAATAAAAGACTTACCGGTTTATACTGTTCCTATGCAAATTGATTTTCACGAAAAGGACAAAATATCTTTTGATAATTTCATCAAAAAAGCTTTAAAAAAATAGTTTTACCGACTACATCACCAAAATATTAACTTTGCATCATAACATTAAATTTGTATTATATGAGCTTATTAGTATTTAGTGGATTATTCTTTCCGGTTTTAATCTTTGGATTAAGTGTTTATCTTTTTAGAGTTTGCAATAAAAATGTTAAGCTGCTTGTTGCATTTAGCGGGGCTTTTTTATTATCACTAACTTTTAACGAACTAATTCCTCATATTTTTGGAGATGCTGCTTCATCACATGCACATGGGCATTCTCATGATCATGGTAGTGACATCCATATGAATTTTAATATAATGGGTTTGTTTATTCTTTTGGGATTTTTCATTCAGTTATTGATGGATTATTTAACAAAAGGTGTAGAACACGGTCATATACACTCAAAGTGTCCGGAACATGAAGGACATTTGCATAATGATTCAAAATATGGTATTTCATATATTCCTGTTGTAATTGGATTGTGCTTGCATTCTTTTCTTGAAGCAATGCCATTGGCAAGAGGATTCTCGATTGAGCACATTCAAGATCAACTACTTATTGGAATTATTATTCACAATATTCCATTATCTATAGTTTTAATGAGTCTATTCATTCAAAACGGATTAACAAAAAGAAAGTCAGTTATACTGCTTGTTTTATTTGCTTTAGCAGGACCTGCCGGAGTATTAGGTGCAGATTTAATTGGCACCCATATAATACAAGACATGGACACCTTTTTCAAGATATCCATGTCTATAGTTGTGGGTATATTCTTACATATATCAACTACGATACTATTTGAAGCTGATGAAGATCATCTTTTTAATTATAAGAAGTTTGCAATAATAATAATTGGAGCAGCACTGGCCTTAATTCATTTTTAGCATTATGAACATTTGCTTTCACCACAATTAGTGCAAACCAGGCAACCTTCCTGATAAACAACTGCATCCTGATTACATTTTGCACATAAGCTTTTGTGCGCTTTAGTGCCATCAGGAATAAATTTTTTCAGTGCTCTTACTATTCCATTTTTCCAGGTATGGAGGTGATCACTATCAAGACTGAGATTTTCGATAACACCAACAACTGAATCAATGGGCATTCCATGTCTTAAAATACCGGAAATTAATTTTGCATAATTCCAGAATTCTTTATTAAATGAACGGCTAAGACCTTCGATAGTAACTTTATAGCCATCAAGATCTTTAAATCTAAAGTCGTATCTTTTTTCTCCGTTTTCATTAATATTTTTAAGAACCCAGCCTTCTTCAACGTATGGTGGCAAATAAAATCCTTCGGCTTTACCTGTGAATATCTCATATGGTCTGCCATCCAATACCCCCACAACAGCCATCCATTTTTCGGAGTTATTATGAAATCTCACAATTTCAGCTTTAAGAATTTTGGGTCTTTTGGGCGCTAATGTTTCTTTAAACTCAATTTCATTGTTTTTTTTCTTCTTTGTTTCTTTAACCAAAACACCTGCTCTTGAGCCGTCTCTATAAACCGTAACCCCTTTACAACCGCTTTCCCAGGCAGTACGATAAATATCTCCCACCAGTTCTTCTTTAGCTTCATTAGGAATATTAACCGTAACACTAATTGAATGATCGACCCATTTTTGAACAGCACCCTGCATTTTAACTTTCGCAAGCCAATCAACATCATTGGCAGTTGCCTTAAAATAAGGTGATTTTTCAATTATATCATCAAGTTCTTTATCTCTTAAATGCTTAATAGCCTCTACATCGTATCCGTTAATTGTAAGCCAATCTATAAATTTATGATGAAATACATTATATTCTTCCCAATGATCACCAACTTCATCTACAAAATCGACTTTCACATTATTATCATTAGGGTTAACTTTCTTTCTTCTTTTATAAGCCACCATAAATACCGGTTCAATTCCTGATGAGGTTTGTGTCATAAGGGAAACGCTGCCGGTAGGCGCTATAGTAAGAAGCGCGATATTTCTTCTGCCAAATTTTTGCATATCTTCATACAATTCAAAATCAGCTTCTTTAATTCTTTTTATAAAAGGATTGTCTTGCTCTCTTTTGCTGTCATAAACAGGAAAAGCTCCTCTATCGGCGGCAAGTTTAACACTTGAACGATAAGCTTCGACACATAAAGTTTTATGAACATTAACGGAGAAATCAGTAGCTTCATCAGTTCCATATCTATATCCAAGAGCAGCTAGCATATCACCTTCCGCAGTTATGCCAATACCTGTTCTTCTTCCTTCAATACATTTTTGTTTGATTTTCAACCACAAATCTTTTTCCACTTTTTTAGTGTCTTCACTTTCCGGATCAGCGTCAATTTTTGCGATAATGGCATCAATTTTTTCCAGCTCAAGGTCGATTATATCATCCATAATTCTTTGAGCATATGCAACATGATCTTTAAAGAGATCATAATCAAATGTAGCAGAAGAAGAAAAAGGATTATTTACATATCCAAAAAGATTTATTGCGAGCAATCGGCAACTATCATACGGGCAAAGAGGAATTTCACCGCAGGGGTTGGTTGATGCGGTTTTAAACCCCAGATCAGCGTAGCAATCAGGCACTGATTCCCTGGTAATTGTATCCCAGAAAAGGATGCCAGGTTCAGCAGACCTCCATGCGTTATGTACTATTTTATTCCACAAATGACCTGCATCAATTTTATTAGTAGTTTTTGGATTGTCGGTATCAATAGGGTACTGCTGAACAAACTTCGTTGAACCAATAACAGATCTCATAAAATCATCTGTTATTTTAACAGAAACATTTGCACCTGTTACTTTTCCTTCTTGCAATTTTGCATCAATAAAATCCTCGCTATCAGGATGTTTAATAGAAACGCTAAGCATCAACGCCCCTCTTCTTCCGTCCTGGGCTACTTCTCTTGTAGAATTTGAGTATCTTTCCATAAAAGGAGCTAACCCTGTAGATGTAAGTGCGGAGTTTTTAACAGGAGATCCTTTGGGTCGAATGTGAGAAAGATCGTGTCCAACACCACCTCTACGTTTCATAAGCTGCACCTGTTCTTCGTCAATTTTCATTATACCGCCATAAGAATCAGCATTACTATCATGCCCTATTACAAAGCAATTTGACAATGAGCCGATTTGAAAAGGATTGCCTATACCGGCCATAGGACTTCCCTGGGGAACAATATATTTAAATTTTTTCAGAACTGAATATACTTCGTCAGCAGACAAAGGGTTAGGATATTTTTGTTCGATACGGGCAATTTCATTCGCTATTCTCCGGTGCATTTCATCAGGAGTTTGCTCATAAATATTTCCTTCAGAATCTTTTAAAGCATACTTATTAACCCATACACTTGCAGCAAGAGCATCTCCATTAAAGTATTCAGTAGCTTTTTCCAGAGCATTATTATACTCAAACTTTTGTTTATAGTCTTCTTTTGATGGAGGTTTTAGTTCGGCATTATCAATTTTATTAGATTCTTTGGAGGTATTGTCAAAATCTAATTCAGGTAGGGAACGTTTATTCATAACGTCACCATACAAATTTTCTTCTATGCTTTCAACTTTCTTTTTTTCCTTAATGCTTTGAATTACCGGGTTATCACTCATGTTTCAGGGATATTTTATGTGCTATTTAATTTATTTTATCATAAAAAAAACCAAATCTAACGGAGGCACAATTTGGTTCCTTTAATTATTAAGCGAAAATAAAAAAGATAGTGATATACACTGGTAAGATAATATTAACAATCAATGGAAGTTATAAACACTTTACTCTAACATGTTGGAGAAAAACGATTTAGAAAAACATGAATTCTCAATTATTCTTCAATCCGCGTAATCACCTGGCATTTTGGTTTTTAAATGATTTACAAAATGTAAGACCCTGATATAGAATGGTATTTTTGCATTAAATCTTTGATCTAAAAAATCTTTCCGGTATAAAAGGAATAAGCAAAATAGTTTATGGTTCCCAAACTAATTTTTTACCAAAACCCATTCGATTATCAGTCATTTTTAGAATTTCTACTGAGATTTTCCACAGTGTAGTATTCATAAGTCTGGCAACGGGAAATCTTTTCAGATATGCTTTTTCAGCCATTTTCAATTCCTCTCCTTCAAGACGCTCCATACTTCCGGAAAATTGTATTCCTCTAATTTTGCCAATAATTTTTGTTTCAAGAGCAATAGTTCCTGCAACATTATTATTAAAATTCAAATTTTGAATATGCTTTGTTTTATCGTCTGATGTAACAACAAAAATATTATGTTCAGGTAGATAAACGTAGAAGCAGCTGCAACACCAAAGACTCTCTTGATTAACTGTAGCAAGGCTCAGGAGATGGTGTTTTTTTAAAAATTTAAGAATTCTTTGCGGTTGAGGTTTCATTTCATTAAATAGAAAAAATATTAGAATAAACCAATTAGTTTTTAAACATCTCCAAATTCCATCAAATAAGCTTTAATGAAAATGTCAATTTCGCCGTCCATAACACTGTTTACATTAGATGTTTCAACATTGGTTCTAACATCTTTCACCATTTTATAAGGATGCATAACATATGATCTAATCTGGCTTCCCCACTCTATTCTTTTTTTGGTACTTTCAAGTTCGTCAAGTTTTTCTCTCTTTTTTCTGAGTTCGATTTCATAGAGTTGTGATTTAAGCATTTTGATTGCTTTTTCCTTATTTTGTCCCTGTGATCTGGTTTCCTGACATTCTATAATAATTCCTGATGGATTGTGTTTTAATCGTACAGCAGTTTCAAGCTTGTTAACATTTTGTCCGCCCGGGCCGCTTGATTTAAAAGTATCCCAGGAAATATCTGCAGGATTAATATCAATATGAATATCATCATCTATAACCGGATATGCATAAACAGAAGCAAAAGAAGTATGCCTTTTATTATTGGCATCAAAAGGAGAGAGTCTCACTAAGCGGTGAACTCCGCTTTCACCTTTAAGATATCCAAAAGCAAAATCACCTTCAAACTCAATAGAAACCGACTTAATACCTACCCCATCACCATCTTGTTGGTCGATAACTTTATGTTTATAATTATTTTTTTCTCCCCAGCGCAGGTACATTCTCATTAGCATTTCAGCCCAATCCTGACTTTCGGTACCTCCGGCACCTGAGTTTATATTTAATATAGCACTGAATTTATCTTCCTCTTTGCTAAGCATTTTTTTCAACTCAAGTTTTTCAAGCAAATTATCTGTTTTCTCGAATTGCTTATTAAATTCTTCTTCGGAAGCCTCATCCGCTGCTAAAAATTCGTAAATTACCTTAGTATCATCGATTGCAGTTTTAACCTCCTCGAAAGCATCAGTCCATTTTTTTTCTTCGTTAATTTTGCGAAGAACATCTTCTGCTTTTTTGGGATCGTTCCAGAATTCGGGAGATTCGGTTTTTTTTTGTTCCTGCTTTATAAATTCTTTTTTTTCATCAATGTCAAAGAAACCTCCTCAAGGCATCTAACCTTTTATCAAATCTTTTTATGTTTTCAGGATAATTCATAACTATATAATTATTATAAAATTATTTTTTATTAATCAAATCATTCAGCACATCATAGATTAAGTTCTTTTCGTAGCCTTTATTAGCAACATAGGCCATAACTTTCTGATATACAGTATTTTTATCTTTCTCCTTTAAAGAATCCAGTTTCTTTTCGGCAAGATGTAATAAAGTTGCAAGATACTCTTCTTTATCAATACTATTTAGTGCTTTATAAATTATTTCTTCCGAAATACCTTTTCTTTTCAGTTCAAATGAGATTCTAATCCTGCCCCATTTGTTATTTCTGTTTTTGCCAACGGCATATGAATTAGCGAATAATTCATCATTTAAGAAATTCTCTTTTTGTAAATCATTAAGGATTTTTTCTGCCGATTTTTCCGTTGCACCAAGTTCTTTTAACTTACTTAAAACCTCTTGTGAACATCTGGGTTGGTATGCACAATACTTTGCAGTCTTTTCATATAAGAATTCTTCATGCTGCTTGAGCAAGTCATTTGCTTTACTCATAGTAGTAATTTTTTTGTAATTGTATTCTTATTATTGATAAAAAACTGCAACAAAAAGTTTGTTGTAAAAAACACTAAAGATTTATTTCATCGTCATGTTTATTGAAGAAATGATATTCCAGAAAATGATAAGAAAACACAGGTTCGACTTTAATTCGTTTTTTAAACTTCAGCATCCATTTCCATTTCAAGGAGAAAAATCCTTTATTAATAAATGCATGAATAAATGGGTGAACTCTTAAAGTCAAGAATTTTTCATTTTGTTCTTCAATAAGGTATGATATATTATTTTCTATTTCATCAATAAGCATACTACTTGGCTTAATTTCACCGGTACCACCGCAGGAAGGACATTTTTCAAGAACCTCGATATTAGTTTCAGTTCTTACTCTTTGTCTGGTAATTTGAACGAGACCAAATTTGCTTGGAGGAAGAATATTATGTTTCGCTCTGTCTTTTTTCATCTCTTCCTTCATAACTTCGAAGAGTTTCCGTCGATTTGCAGCTTCGTTCATATCTATAAAATCAACGACAATAATACCACCCATATCTCTCAATCTGAGTTGTCTGGCAATTTCTCTGGCCGATTCCAGGTTCACTTCAAGAGCATTAGCTTCCTGGCTGTTATCTTTATTAATTCTGTGTCCCGAGTTTACATCAATTACATGCAATGCTTCTGTATGTTCAATAATCAGGTAAGTTCCACTTTTCATTGAAACAACCTTGCCGAAAGAACTTCTAATTTGCTTTTCAACGCCAAAGTGTTCAAAAATTGGTTCATTTCCTTTGTAATACTTTAGTATATCGGCTTTTTCAGGAGCTATAGTTTTAACAAAATCTTTAAGTTCAGCAAAAACGGTAGGATCATCCACATGGATATTATTAAAACTTTCATTGAGCAAATCTCTTAAAATAGCGCTGCTTCTATTAATTTCGTCCTGAATCATTGCCGGTGGTTTTGCAACAGAAAGTTTTTCAACAATTGCATACCATTTTTCAATAAGACTTGTAAGATCAGAAACAAGATCTGCAACCATTTTACCTTCAGCAACAGTTCTGATAATAACTCCAAAATTTTGTGGTTTTATACTTTGAAGTAATCTTTTGAGCCTGTTTTTTTCTTCAGGATTTTTTATTTTTTGAGATACAGAAATTCTATCGGAGAATGGCACTAAAACCAGATATCTTCCGGCAAGACTAATTTCGCAGGTAATTCTGGGGCCTTTAGTTGAAATTGGCTCTTTAGCTACCTGAACAAGCACAAATTGATTAACAGATAATACATTTGCTATTTTGCCTGATTTTTCAATATCATCTTCTAAAACGAACTCCTCCATTGGAATCGTTCTAGATTTGTTGTTCATTGCGATTTTTGTGTACTTATTCAGGCTTTTAACCTGAGGCCCTAAGTCTAAATAATGCAAAAAGGCATCTCTTTCATATCCAACATCCACAAAAGCAGCATTTAACCCGGAAATAATCTTTTTAACTCTTCCAAGATAAACATCACCAACAGAGTAGTTGTTATTGTTTTTATCTTTATGCAGCTCCACAAGAAGTTTATCTTCCATAAGAGCCATTACTACTTCGTTATTGCCTGAATTTATAATTAATTCTTTATTCACGAGTTACAGATAATTTGAAATAAAACTGATCACCTAAAAAATAGTGATTATGGAGAGAAAGCAAACCCGGTTAATATTATAAACAAAAACTACATAATACCGGAATCGGCATTATGTAATTTTTGTAGGCTAGGAAACAAATACTAATATGAAATATTAATATTATCTCTTTTTATGCCTGTTTTTACGTAAACGCTTTTTGCGTTTATGCGTGGCCATCTTATGTCTTTTTCTTTTTTTTCCGCTTGGCATATCTTTGTTTTTTAAATTGTTAAAAATTAAGCTATTAATTTAAAATTATTTCGCAGCTTTAACTGTTTTTTTTACTTCACCAACAAACTCTTTCGCAGGTTTAAAAGAAGGAATACAATGAGCCGGAATAATAATAGTTGTGTTTTTTGAAATATTGCGACCGGTTTTCTCAGCTCTTTCTTTAATAATGAAGCTTCCAAAACCTCTTAAATAAACATTTTCTCCTTTCACAAGTGAACCTTTAACTGTATTCATAAAAGCTTCAACAGTCTTCTGAACAACAACCTTTTCAACTCCTGTTTTGTTAGCAATTTCATTTACAATTTCCGCTTTTGTCATGATAATAATTTTTTTTGATTTTATAATTTAATAATTAGTTTGTTTTCAATCGGGTTGCAAAGTTAACTTTTTTCTAAAATAAAGAAAACAATTTGTTCTTTTTTATATTATTTAAATAGGTGATATTAACAATATTACGACATCTTTTTTATATATGCACATAAAAAAGCGCAATATTAGTGATTAAAGCTGCATAAAAAAAACTAATTTTGATAATAATATAAACCGGAGCAAACGCAAGAAAGACAGAAGTTTGATAAATTTAAATCACAAATATAGATTGTTTTATCTTATTTTTATTGCATTTTGTTTTTATTTTAGATAATTGTTTATATCTTTGTTGAGAAATTATTAATTAATTGTATAATCATAAAAAAAATTATTATGGCTGGAGTAAACAAAGTAATTCTAGTTGGTAACCTTGGAAAAGACCCTGAAATCAGAAGCCTGGAAAGCGGAGTAAAAGTTGCTTCATTTCCTATTGCAACTTCGGAAGTTTACAAAAACAAAGAAGGTGTAAAGAATGAGATCACTGAATGGCACAACATTGTATTATGGCGCGGTTTAGCTGAATTAGCTGAAAAGTATTTGAGTAAAGGAAATCAAATATATCTTGAAGGCCGCATCAGAACACGCCAGTGGGATGACAAAGATGGAAATAAAAGATATACTACAGAAATTATCGGAGATAATCTTACATTTCTAGGTGGTGGCAAAGGCTCTAAAGAGAACCAACAAGAGAGTGCAAGCAAAGGAGAGAGTAACCAAAATGAAGAAATAGTGCCTGAAGCTGATGATGACTTGCCATTTTAATTAAGTTATTATCATTCAAAAAAAACCTTATTAGGAAATCCTAATAAGGTTTTTTTATTATCATGACATTTTTAACACTAAAAAAAACAACTAAAACTAAAACTTATTCATCATATAATTTCCCAATAGCAATTTGAGCACCAATACCATAAAAAACAGGAACATGTTTCCAGGAGTTTGGGTTTTGTTCATATATAGGATATGACAATCCTACAGAAGTAACAAATCTCACTCTTTTACTTCCAAATTTAAATGAAAGAGCAGGTTCAGCCAGATATTTATATTCTCCAAAAATACTTACGGATGAAAGTCTTAATGCTAAATTGCGCTCAACTCTCATCTTTCCAAAATATATTGTATTGCCGACTGCAGACTGTACAAAGTATTTATAAATTACACCGCTTTGAAGATCCACTCCGGGATCATAATCATCAGAATATATAGCAGCAAAAGTGTCATAATACTGTGGTATATTACCTAATCCTGCACCACCATAAACTTCAAAACTCTTATCTTCGAGAAAAGTCCCAAAATAGCCAAGTCCCAGTTCACCATGATAAAGCAGCGGCTTTAAATATAATGAATGAGGCCTTGAAAAAATAAATTCAGTTTCTGTCCAGTCAAGGGCAAGACTATTATACAGGCCACCATTAACTATAACTCCAATATTATCTGTAACGGCTAAAGCTGTTTGAAAATCAAAATTCATATCATGATCAAGATATGCTGAAAATTGGGTTTCTCCTTGCTGAGAAAGCATAGGTGTATTTATAGGTACAGGCCGATACAACACATTGCAAGAAGACAAAAAGATAATTGAAAAGAAAAACGAAAGAATTAAAACTCTTTGCAATGAAATTCTAATATTATTTTTCATTTTTAATGTTTTTAATTAATTAATAAAACGAATAACACTTTCATTAAGAATCATTTGCATTAGAAAAAATTGCAAACTTTATTTTTATCTATATTCTGGTTAATTCCGTGTATATTTTTTAGCTTTATATTTTATTATAATAAAAACATTGCAAAACAAATGATAATATTTTAATTAAACAAGAAATATAAACTTTATTTTTACATCTTCTTATTTAAACGATTTTTTATACCTGCTTATCAGTCATTTGTCTCAATTGTATTTTAACAATTACTTTTGTTTTAAAATTTCTAACTTAAATATCCTATGGTATTTGTCTTTAAAGTATAAAAAAGTGGTTAAATTTATACCTTAATTATTTGTATAAAAAAATGAAAATTGCGTTCATTTCTGACATCCATGAAGACATTAAAAGCTTAACACGCGCTATGCGTTTGATAGAGAAAAGCGCTTGTGATGAAATTGTTTGCCTGGGAGACATAATAGGCTTCAGCGTTCCTTTTTACAAATATCTTAACACGCGGGATGCAAATGCATGCATAAAGCTTATATCAGAAAATACAAAATACACAGTAGCTGGCAATCATGAGCATTTTGCTCTAAGAAAAATCCCAATGAGTACAAACGGAATAGATATTCCAGCCAACTGGTATGAGCTTACATTTGAAGAGCGAAAACAAACAACCGATAATAAAGTATGGCTATATGAAGACAATGAACTTTCTCCGCTTTTAAATGATTTTTCAAAAAACTGGCTACTTAATCTTCCTGAATATACAACTATTAAAATAGATGAAATAAGAGTCTTGCTAAGTCATTATATCTTTCCGGACAATACAGGCTTCACCAAACACTTCATTAATACAATGACAGAATTCCGGAATCATTTAGAACTTATGAACAAACATAATGCAAGGCTTTCGGTGTTCGGGCATGCACATCCGGCAGGGCTTTATAACGTAGATTCTATTAATAACAAGTTTTACATTACAAAGAAGACAAAAGTCTGCAAATCTTTATACGCTGTTGGAATACCTGCAATCACTTCTGCATCGGCCTATCAGGGTTTTGCTGTCTTTGATTCAGGCAAAGGATTATTCGAAACCATAGCCTTAAACAACAGGCTAAGATATTTTAACAAATAGAGTCATATACAAATAGGATAAAAAAATTAAAGAGCTTTTATAAAATACTGCAGAGCAATTAACTAAAATGTTTTCTAATGAAAAGAGAAACAAATTCTATGTTAAAATTCTTCTTTAGGATAATTTTTCCGGCTTTTCTAGCTGTCTTATTTTTTGTTATTGCTTTGTTTTATATTGTTATTCCCATTTTTGAGAACGCTATGATGGATAGAAAGCGTGAAATGATAAAAGAACTCACAAATACAGCCTCCAGTATTCTTCAAAAATATCACCAAGATGAGGAGGCAGGGCTTATATCCAAAGAGGATGCTCAACAAACTGCAATAGCAAGGATACAATATTTAAAATACGGTGAAGAAAACAAAGATTATTTTTGGATTACCGATATGCATCCAAATATGATTATGCATCCGTACCGGCCTTATCTGAACAATACAGATCTCACTAATTATAAAGATTCACTGGGAAGAAAAATGTTTGTAAGGTCTGTTGAGATAGTAAAAGAACAAGGCCATGGTTTTATTGAATATATGTGGCAATGGAAAGATGATTCTACTCAAATTGTTCCTAAATTATCTTATGTAAAAGGTTTTGAGCCTTGGAACTGGATTGTTGGCACGGGAATTTATATTGAAGACGTAAAGAAAGACATATCTAATTTATCATCAAGGCTATTTTATATAAGTGCAATTATTGCGATTATTGTGGCAATGATACTTTTGTTTATATCAATACAATCACTGAAAATTGAGCGAAACAAGCAAAAAGCGGAAATTAAGCTCAAAGAATCACGCGAAAAGTACAGGTCTCTAGTGGAAGCTTCAACAGAAGGCCTTGTAATGATAAGCGACAACAGGATTATATTTACTAATGCCGTTTTTCTAAACATGGTACAACTCAGTTTTGAAGAATTGGAAAAGCTGAAATGGCAAGACATTTTTACTTTGCCTGAAAATATTATTAAAAACCTGGAACACGGCAAACATGACATTGAGACAGAGCCCTTTGAAACAGAAATTCATCTTCCCGGAAAAACAAAAACAGAAGTTCTGATAAATATTACGCCAATACTGTTTTATGGTAAAAAAGCGGTAATTTTTTCAATCAAAGATATAAGTTCTGATATTTTAATAAAGCAAGAGCTTTTTGAGAGTCGCGAACGCTTTAAAAGCTTGATGGATAAATTAGAAGTTGGCATTTTCAGAACGACAATGGATGCAAGAGGCCGTTTTATAGAGGCTAACGAAACAGCTCTAAATCTATTAGGATTTAAAGATTATTCTCAAATAAAAAATAAATATATTCTTGATTTTTTCGCAGAAGATGAAGATAAAAGAAGCTTCAGAAAGAAGTTGTTAAAAACATGCTTTATTAAAAACGAAGTAGTAAAGATAAAAACAACAAAAGGCAAAATTGAACACATGATGGTTTCACTTGCTGTTATTCCCAATAATAAAGGAGAAGCAGTGTATTGTGATGGTATAATTGAATCCTTTTCGGAGAATAAAATTGACAATGTACACCAACAAAAACAAATAGACGCAGAAGATTTCAGAACTTTATTAAACAGCATCTCAGTAAAAGGATTTGAGAAGCCTATTTATACAATTTCTCTCAACCAAACTATAAAAGAAGCTTCTCAAATAATGGAAGAATTAAACCATAAACATTTATTTATTACCGATAGCGAAAAAAGAATACTGGGATATATTACAAATAATGAAATAGCTGAAGGTTTACTAAAATCAAACAATATAACAAAATTATCACCTGCTTATAGTATAATGAAGTCGCCCGTTTTTTCAATACCTGCTTATACCTCAATAATAAGTGCGCGTGAAATGATTAAAAGAACCGCATCACAACTTCTAATAATTGATAATCCGCAGGAAGAAGCAAAAGGATATATTTGCCTGGAAGATATTGGCAGCATAGCAGATGTTTATCTTAGTGAAATATTTGCAAAATTTACAAAAGCCGGTACAATTGAAAGTTTAGCAAAATTAAGAAGTGAATTTGTAAGATTTGTTTCCAAACTTGTTGATAATAATATTAGTTACAGTATAATATTACAGTTATTGTCAGATGCTTTTGATGCAATTATTTCAAGACTTTTTACACTTTCAGAAAAAGAATTCGGCAAAGCTCCTGTAAACTTTGCTTTCATCGTACTTGGCAGTGAAGGCCGCAATGAACAAACACTAAACACAGATCAGGATAATGCTATTATATATGCCGATCCTGATGAAAAAGACAAAGCTGAAGTTGAAAAATATTTCCTTGCCTTAGGAAAATGGATGAGTGATTCTCTTGACAAAATAGGATATTCACTTTGCAAAGGAAACAATATGGCTATGAATCCAAGATGGAATAAACCATTAAGTGAATGGAAAAATTATTTTCATAAATGGATAAATAAAGGCCATGCAAAAGATTTATTAGATATAAATATTTTTTTTGATTTTAGATTATCCTACGGAGAGTCTTATTTAATTAACGACTTACAATCATATATTCTGAAAGTTAGTAAATCAAACCCGGCATACCTTCATCATCTTGCAAAAAACACGATGAACTTTAAACCCTCAGTTAATTTCTTTGGAAATATAGTTGTAGGCTCAACCGGAGCTCCGCCTGATACATTAAACTTAAAAGATAATATTGCAGCATTAGTAAACTTTGCCAGAGTTTATGCTTTGAAAAACGAGATTACTCAAAAAAACACTCTTGCACGACTTCAAACGCTATACAGTATCGGAATAATTAATGACACCGACATGCTGGAAATACAACATGCATATGAATATTTGAGCACAATGAGATTAAAACATCAAGCATCGCAGATTCTAAAAAATGTAAAGCCGGATAATTATATCAATGCAAAAAGTCTTACTGAGATTGAAAAAACAACTTTGAAAAAAGTACTATCTGTAATTGGTAATTTTTTGACAAGATTAACCCATGATTTTAATCTTAATATATAATTATTATGTATTAACCAACAGCACTTATTTTTGTCAATAATCTTTTATCAATAATTTGAACCTCTTTGCCATTTAATCCGATTATACCTTCTTTTTTTAATTCCATTAACAACCTAACCGTATTTTCCTCGGAAATAGCAGATAATTCTCCAAGTTCTTTCCTTGTCATATTAATATTAAACTCATCAGAATTATACAAACTAGAAAGATACAGCAAACTGTCAGCAACTCTGCCACGAATATTCTTCTGATTCAGGGTAATTATTTTGTTCATAATGGAAGCAACAGATCTTCCAAAAGCAGCATTAAGTTTTAACAAAAACTCATGATGCTTCAGGTATAAGTTTTTAATTAAATCCAGATCTATCATACATACACGAGTATCTTCGAGCGCAGTAACGGAATAGCAATAATTTGCTGTCTCAAAAAAAGACAATAAACCGATATAACTTTGAGGCTTTAAAATATAAAGTATTATATTTCTGTTATTTAAACCCTCAATATACAATTTCGCAGAACCTTCTAAAAGATAAATAGCATTGCTAACATTTGATCCCTGTTTGCTAATGATTTCATGTTTTTTATATAAAGCATGCAAAGGTTTTACGTTTGAAAAGTCCTTGCTGGTTTTCTTGATAACATTATAAATTTCACATTTAAACCTACAATTAATACAATCTATTTCTTTTTCAAATCTCATAATAGCAATTTTTTACCACAACAAATATATACTTATTTTAAATAAGTTGATTAAAAACAATGATACATTTCAAGTATTTTGATTAGTTCAATAAAGATATTTTATAATACTTTTGGCTAATTCAATACTAATCAATTAAATCGTGATAAAAAAAAGGAGGAAAAATGTTACATGGACCTGCCGCAGAAATGGGAACTGACAGAGCTTCCAAGCAGAAAGCAAAGTTAGGCCTTATCTTATTTTTAGTTTATGCATCTCTTTATGTTGTTTTTGTAGTTATTGGGGTTTTATACACAGACCTAATGAGTACAAAAGTAATATTAGGACTTAATTTGGCCATTACTTTTGGTATAGGATTAATTATACTGGCAATGGTAATGGGATTTGTTTATAGTCTTATTTGTACAAATATGGAAGACAAAATGAATAAGGAGGACAAGCAATGATATATGGTATTTCAATTTCGGCTATTCTGGTTTTCTTAGTTTTTGTAGCCATAGTATTAGGTCTTTCCTTTTATTTTGGATCAAAAACAAAGACAGCAAGCAGTTATTACGCTGCCGGGGGAACTATTCACTGGGGTGTAAACGGTATTGCATTCGCAGGTGATTATCTTTCAGCTGCATCTTTTTTAGGTATTTGTGGTATGATAACTTATGCCGGTTACGATGGTTTTATTTATGCTATTGGATACCTTGCCGGCTGGGTAGTAGCACTATTTCTGGTTGCAGAGCCATTAAAGCGCTTAGGCAAGTTTACCTTTACTGATGCTCTTGATTCAAAGTTTAAATCTAAAGCCATTAAGCTTTCTGCATCAATAAGTACACTTATTATTTCTGTTTTTTATCTGATTCCACAAATGGTAGGTGCAGGCGATCTAGTTGTTCCTCTGTTGGGATTTCCACATTGGGTTGGAGTTATGATTGTGGGTACTATCGTTATTTTTATTGTTGCAACAGCCGGTATGAAGTCTACAACTTATGTGCAATTCATAAAAGGTGGTTTGTTAATAACTTTCACCACTATACTTACCATTTATATATTAAATAACGGATTAAATCTTAAACCAAGGGATGATTACCATGAGTTCAAGAAAATTGAAGCCAATGTTGAAGATGGTACTATAATTTCAATAGATGATGAAGATTTTGAGATGATTAACCAACATACAAGTGCCAATGGAAACATTTTTGCCAAATTACAAAAGGGTGATTATGCTACATGGTTTAAGTTGGATGAAGAAAATGACAAATATTACTTAAATGAAGCATTAAGCATTTCATATAAAGCAGACGGAGAAATACTTTATAACGGCGCACCAAAATCTGAACAAAGATTTTTTCAGGTAGGTCATTTAAGTAAAATCATTCATAAAGGAGAGGAAGTTGAAAGCACAGGTCCACTTGGTCCTTTTGAATTTTTCAAAGTACTGGAAGACAGCGAAGTAGTCCTGTTTATCAAGCAATACATTATGCTTGAAGACAGCCGTGTAGCTGTTTATTATCAAGAACCAACGGCAGGAACTGATGTTCTAAAGCCTGGACTTATGCTGAAAGTTGGAGAAGACGGCACTGTATGGGATAAAGTGAATTTCTTTTCATTAATGATGGCCTTATTTTTAGGCGTTTCGGCTCTTCCTCACGTTTTAATCAGATATTATACCGTACCAAGTCAGAAAGATGCAAGAAAATCTACTGTAGTTGCTATTATTGCCATAGGTTTTTTCTTCATTCTAACTCTTTTCCTGGGCTTAGGAGGTATGGTTAATGGAGTGCTTGATATGGAAAGCAGCAATATGTCAGGGCCATTACTTGCAAAATACTTTGGAGTCGGATTGTTCGCAATTATCTCCGCTATTGCATTTGCTACAGTCTTAGGCACAGTGAGTGGCCTGATAGTGGCATCTTCCGGAGCTATTGCTCATGACTTCATTGATCAATATCTTAATTTTAAGATGACTGACAAGCAAAAGGTTACTGCCGGGAAACTTGCAGCATTTAGTGTTGGAATATTTGCTATAGTGCTAGGTATTTTATTTAAAGGTATGAATGTTTCATTCCTGGTAGGATTGGCATTTGCGATTGCTGCCTCTGCAAATCTGCCGTCAATATTAATGGTAATATTCTGGAAAAAAACAACAGCAAAAGGTATAGCAAGTTCAATAACTGTAGGTATAGTTTCTGCCGTTACCATTATATTGCTTTCACCGTCAATGTTTGAAAGGTATGGACTTCTTAAATCAGATGCAATAATTCCTTTTGATAATCCGGGAATTATTTCTATTCCTCTTTCATTCATTACTTTGTTGGTAGTTTCTTTACTAACACAAAAAAAAGGAGAAAAGGTTAATTCTTAAGATATTAAGATATTAGCCGGAGAGGTTTTATCAAATGTATTAAGAGTACAAATGATAAAACCTCTTTTTTTTATATAAAGCTATTTATTTGGTAACTCTTTGGAATATCATTTTTCATTTTGTAATTTTACGAAATAAACTATTTCGGCATGATGAAACTATTTGAGAACACAGGAGTACTAAGAGGAGACATATTAAACCTTACCCCAAAGGAATCTTTACAACTTGTAAAAAAAGGTGCATTTATTATTGACCTGAGAGATCCTGATTACCTTGATTACAAAATTTTTGATGTTGAGAATATGATAAATATTCCATTAAGTGTTCTAAAAGATAACACGGATAAACTTCCAAAAGACAAGGCCTTAATTTTGGCAGACTCATCCGGTTTGCACAGTAAAAGCGGAGTAAAAGCATTAAAGGAAGAGGGTTTTGAAAATATTGCAAATATGGCTGGAGGTTTTCTAGAGTGGGAAAGAGACGGACTTCCGGTTTCAATAGATATAAATGAACGCCTTAGTGGTTCGTGTGCTTGTCAATTAAAACCCAGAGAAAGAAACAAATAAGAATACACATATAGTTTATAGAAAAAGCATTTCTGCCAAATCTTTTACGCTGCTTCCTTTGACCTTTCATCTCGAGTGGTAAGCCCCGGAAAATGGGCGCCGATGTGCAATGACAAAACCATTATTCCACTCACCTTCAT